>NZ_JARICI010000050.1 GCF_029257255.1 Sporosarcina sp.
CACCCGATCGTACTCTCTGACCGTTACCAGTCAGGACGACTGTGTTTGTCTCAGTTGCTTACGCAGCTGATAAAACATAATCTACGTCACGGATACGTGATTCCGCAGCTGTTAGGTTTTCGGAAGAAGTTCCGAGGTTGTTGATTGTGTGCTCTAGACGGTTTTGCTTAGCTCCCATTTGAGCTCTTTCAGATGAAACATTATCAATAGCACCTTGGATTTGATCGATAGCTGCTGTTGAAGTGGCAGCAGTTGAAATATCTACTGTAGCAACCCCTATTGCTGCAGCTTGCATATCAGCAAAAGTGACATCAAGAGTTTGGTCAGTGTTTGCACCAATTTGGAATGTAAATACTCCAGCAGTACCACCAGTAGTATCTAATAACTTTTGAGTGTTGAATTCAGTCTGAGTCGCAATACGGTCAATTTCTAAGATTAAATCATCCATCTCTAATTGCAACTGCCCACGGTCTTCAGCAGTATTTGTATCGTTACCTGCTTGTACTGCGAGTTCACGCATACGTTGAAGAATATCATGTGTTTCGTTCAAAGCGCCTTCAGCAGTCTGAATCATTGAAATAGCATCTTGCGAGTTTTTTGAAGCCATATCCAAACCACGAATCTGGCCACGCATTTTTTCAGAGATTGCAAGACCTGCTGCGTCATCTCCTGCACGGTTAATTTTAAGACCAGAAGATAATTTCTCCAAGTTTTTAGAAGCTGCTGTGTTGTTTGAACCTAATTGACGGTGCGTGTTAAGTGCTGCGATATTGTGATTGATAATCATTATAATTTCCTCCTTGAGTGTTTGTTGGGTTCACTTCCATGTGCCCCGATTTTTTGGGCGGTTGATGGATCCGGCCGGTCTCTATCTCCCGCTTACACTACTAATATCGGATGGGGGGATGGAGTGTTTAGTGTTTAATAGAATTTATTTTAAATTGTATTAAAATGTGTACGCAGTGTGGCGCTTGGCTGGTGGGTTGAAATACCGCGATGTCTGATCCCGCTAGGCACCCTGGCGATAGGAGGTGCTTAGGATTGGTCTTTTTTAAGGAGCTGAGTGAAGATGTTTGCGTCCAGGGTGATGGATTCGGTATTGGTATCTGTTATGGACTGAACAAGCTCGCCTCTTAAGATATCTACTGATTTTGGCGCTTCAATACCGATCCGCACGGTGTCGCCTTTAATTTCAAGTATGCGGATTTCGATGTTGTCTGCGATATGGATTGTGTCGTTTGATTTACGGGATAGGACAAGCATGTTAATTACCTCCTTTGCCAATCGGGTGTCTAACTTCGAAACGATTATCGTTGATGATCATTTGCTTTACTTTTTTATTGTGCAACTGAAAAATTAACGGCGCCTGCAAATTTATTGTTGACTGTTCGAATGGTTGTTTCATGGACAGGATGCCGAGTACCATGACGTCTTTGGGCTTGGTGATTTCAAGTAAGCCGATTGTTGATTCGTCTATTTCGAATGAATAGTTTTCGGTTAGTGTGTATGGATTCGCGACAATAAAGGCTGTGTTGGCTTGTTTTGTTGATTGGAGTACTTGAAATGCATTATTGCCTTCGATTGGCAGTAAGGCGAATTCGGTTTCTTCTTCGAATCCCGGGAGGCCTTTTGGGAAGGACCATGTTTCTGCTGGTTCAATTTCTATCGTTCCGTGGAATTTTGTTTCAATTTGCATGGTTGATCGCTCCTTTGATATAAAAATGCTATTCTACGTCTTACTAGTAGAATAGCATTGAATGAAGGTGGAAGTCTAAATTTGAGAAAGAGCAAGCAGGCTGGTTTTAGATTTTCCAATCTATATCGATTGAATTATACTGCTCCATGACACCCGTCACTTTTCCTTGTGTGTAATTGTGAATGGGTTTGTTGATTTGGACATCTATATTGGCTTTTTGCGGTGTTACGTTAATGTTAAGTGATCCCTCACTGAAACTCATTTGTAGTTTTGTACGATCGCCTACAAATCGAACATTCATATCAACTTGCGGCCGATCAGTGTTTTGTTTAACCACATCTGCAATACTGGCACCGTTTTCAATTTTCATGAGTTGCTGGCCTTCCGAGGCACGACGGCCAACACCTTCTTGGACTTTTTGCAGGCCGTATTGCGCATTTTCAGCTCCGCGTCTTAAAGGGCTTTTCAAATCGATATCGGCACGGTTTTCTGTTGTGTCAAGTGATAGTTGTGAACGTGTCGTTGACATTTCCAAGATGGCCGCCGGTTGCTCTATGTTCAGTGATGCTTTTGGTTGTTCGAGTTCTTGAATTGTTTTATCGATTTGCAGGCCTAATTTTGCTGGTGTTGTTTGTATTTGTAGTTGCGGTATATTCATTCTTCTCACCTTCTAAAACGGGTCCCAGGTACGTGCGCAATTCGTTTAATTTACGAATTGCATTTCATATCAGGCACCCTGAGTGTATTGTTTATCGTAAGAAGTCAACGAGTGACGGTTGGATAATACGTGCTCCGACTGAAAGAGCGGCACGGTGAATTGATTCGGATGTGATTAGTTCCGTAATGACAACTTCATAATCAATATCTTCATTTTCAGAGCGTTGCTTCTTTGCAGCCCCTTCCTGCATTTCTAGACGATTATGCATGAGTTCAGATCGATTTGAACGAGCACCAATGTCTGCACGATTTGTTAGGACAATATCCATATTCCGATCAATTATAGAAATTGCACCGCTAAAATCAAAACCTTCACCTTCTGTTTTGATTCTTTCAAACAAAACATCTATTTCTTCAAACATTTTTCTGGCATCTGTATTGACTCTTAAATTAACTCCGTCAAATACTTCTATCTCGACATTTTTTCCAAATGCAGCATCAGTTTCATAACTAGTGCCATTAAATAATGGTTTATCTGTCATCGTACCACTGAAAATGTATTTGTCTCCAACTTTCGTATTGGCCAAGTCTTGAAGCTGTTTTTGCATCTGCTCTAATTCAATTTTGATTTTATCTCGGTCTCCCGGCGTCATTGCACCACTGTTTGCAGCATTAGTCGCAAGCTCTTTCGCACGATGTAGCACTTGTCCGACGCCATCTAACGCATCATCAGAACTATCCAACCAGTTATTGACCTCTCCTAAGTTCTTTTGATATTGCCCTACCTTGTCAACTGTCATACCGTAGCCAAGGCTTTTCATGACCACAACTGGGTCATCAGAGGGACGGTTGACTTTTTTCCCTGTGTTCAACTGTTCTTGCAGTACACCCATTTTGTTATAACTGCTCGATAAATTCCGTAGCATATTATTAGATAACATTGATTGTGTTACACGCATATTAGTGAGTCCTCCTTATTATCTGCCGACGATGCCCATGCCGTTGATGATTTTATCGAGTGTTTCGTCCATAACCGTTACCATTCGTGCTGATGCGTTGTATGCCTGCTGGAAACGAATCATATCTGTCATTTCTTCATCCAGTGAAACTGAACTGATGGAGTCACGTCGGTTGGACACAGCACCGAGTAGCGTCAAAGAATTTTTAGTCATTTTTACTGCTTGCTGTCCTTCTACACCAAGCTCTCCAATTACGCCCGAATAATATGATTGGATAGTTGTATCATCTATATCACCAATTTTGATCTTATTAAATTGAAACTTCGAAAGTTCTAATGCAATTATTCCGTTCCCTGCTTCTCCAGCTGCATCAGATGCATTAAATTTATTTGGATCTTTTTGAATCTCACCTGCCACCTCGATAGTTGAGGCACTGTTACCTTGGAAAAAATCATTAACTTTGGTACCAGAAAGTGGTTCGCCTTTTGCATGAATTTTGTTGAACTCCGTTACAAACGCCTTGGCCATATCATCCAGTTTCTTCAACATATCAGGATAGAGCCCCTTCACGCCACCATTGCCGTCTGGATAACCAAATGATTCTACGAGGGATCTTAATTTCCCGGATTCTTGCATATTTTCAACCTTCAAAGGTCCGCCAGCAGCGTTTCCATTTCCTGCAAAAGTAAAGGATTCCATTTTATCAGGACTTGCGGGTTTTCCTTCACCATCTCCACCTACTACCGACATTTTGGCATAATCCTTACCTTCAATGACAGTGATTTCACCATTCTTTGTTTTAATCTTCACTGTTAGGGTACCTTCTGCTATAGCAAGTGCTTTACCACCAGTGGGAACATGCTTAACTTCAATTGGCAGGTAAGTTGACAATTCATCTACTAACGCGTCTCTGGCATCGTATAGATCGTTCGGCAAATAGCCATTGGGTTCAACTTCGGCAATTTGTTTATTCAGCCCTGCAATCTGGTCCATTATGGAGTTGATGTCTTTTACAGAGACACCGATTTCCTGCCCAATATTATCTTGAATTTCTTTTAATGACTTATCGATATACTTGAATGAGTCGGCAACCGCCACTCCGCGCTCTACAACCACTGCACGTGCACCGCCGTTATCCGGGTTTCCCGCAAGTACCTGCAATGCCTGCCAAAATTCACTAAGAGAACCCTGCAGTCCATACTTAGAAGGCTCCGCCAGCACATCTTCCATCTGTGAAATATTTTTCGTCCGGTTTTCCCAATAACCAAGCTGATTGGATTCGTTGCGATACTGCTTATCCACAAACCCATCCCGTATCCGCTGAATAGACCCAGCCTCCACACCAGTCCCTAAAAACCCCGGCATCGTCCCAGCATTAATCCCTACCCCTGGAAACCCAGAAGTAGCCTGCATATTAACCCGCTGCCTAGAATACCCCAGCGTATTGGCATTACTAATATTATGTCCTGTCGTATAAAGAGCGGATTGTTGTGTGTACAATCCGCGTTTGCTTGTTTCTAGTCCCATAAATGTTGAGCGCATGTTGTGTCCTCCTTAAGCTTGGGAGTCGAATGAGGAAAGCTTTTGTTTGGCTTCCTGTGACTGCCCTTGTACTTCGTTTTTCGAATAGTTGACGGATTCCGGACGCGGACGGATCATGTCCAGCGATAGATTCACGAATTGAAGCGATTGGTAGGTCATTTGTTGGTTGAGTTCGTTCTGTTGTTTCAACGCATGAATCGCATGCAGGAGACGGTCCTTCGCCTCTGCCAACGGTTGTTTGTCCGGTTCGTCCGCTAGTTCGATCAGTTGCGTCATCGTCGGTTCAGCAGGGACTGGACTTCCTTGTTCAGTCAGGTACTGCTTGACGGCGTTTACGCGGTTCTGGTCCATTTGCACAATGGCAGCAAGATGCGCCTGCTCATCTTTCAACAGCTGATCAATTCCGTCGATGTCCCCGCTTTTCAGCAGCGCGGTCTTGTCGTTGGACAGACGAAGCAGGCTTATATGCAGTTGTTCGAGATTATTGAGCATTGTCAAGATTGGTTCAATGGACATGTTTATTCCTACTTTCTGTTACAACTTATTGAAATAAGACAGCATGCTGGAAGCGAGTTTATTCGCATCGACTTGGTAGTCGCCTGACTGTACTTGTGATTTCAGTTCCTGAACACGCTGCTGGCGTGCTGTTTCAATCGGTGAAGCAGCGGACAGTTTTTTCGCTTCAGATGAAATCTCCAGCTTATCCGTTTTTATTTCGTTCGTTTGTTTCGCTTGATTGACTTTCATTTGCTGATTGCGGTATGGATTAACCGACTGTGTGTTTTGAATCCCATCTAGTTTCATAGGTCTCGCTCCTTTCGTTTTGATACTCTTTTTAGGTACTATACTTTATTTCGGCAGATTTCCGATTATATTTAGAGGCTTTTGGACGAAAAAACGAGCAGTACGAACTGCTCGCCTATTTTTATTGTTTTCGATCTCTTTGTGCGTGGTAAGTTCTTTGGTCTTGTTCATTCATCGCATCGCGTAATTCCTGCGCTGCTTCAATCGTGTTCAAATCCTTTTTAATTTCATCCGTACATTTCACACAAAGCTTGCCGCTGGCTGTCAGCGCACCACATTTATCACATGGATAACCGAGATTTGGGAATAAAGCCGGCTGCAGTCTGCCTTTTCGTACCCAGCGGTGTAGCAAGTCTTCCGTTACACCCGTAGCTTCCACAATACGTTCTATGTTCGCTGCACGGTTTTCCCGTTTACGCAGAAAACGATAAACCTCTTCATACATCTTCTCTTCATTCATCGAACATTTTCCGCACACTTCTCTAATCCCTGTATAATTAAAAAACTCTCCGCAAGTCGGACAATGTCTTAGTTCCGCCATTTCTGATCACTTCTTTCCTGTAGGTCTGAATAACGTCACAGCTTCCACATGTTTCGCTCCTGCGAGTTTCAGAGTTCTTGCCGCGTGCTGTAACGTCGTGCCGGTCGTGAAGATATCATCGACGAGCACATAAATTGCTTCATTACTAGGTATATCGGCTGTCACTGTGAATAATTCAGTCATTGCCAGACGTTCTGCACGGGATTTTTCACCCATGACCGATTCGGTTGTTTTCTGCAGCAGATTTTCATATGTAATACCTGCTGCATCCAATAATGCATCCACTTGCGCGAAGGTACGCTTTCGTTTGTTTGACGCATGCATTGGAATTGGCACGATCCTCTTTTTCGAATCATTCAGTACCTTGCGCAAGTCATCCGTAAACACTTCAGCAAGCGCCACATCCTGTAGAAATTTAAACTTGTGCAGATACTCTCTCGCCTGTTCATTATATGCATACAGCGAATAAACAGAATCCAGCCATTGCGTTTCTATTTTGTTGTCGATTCTTTCAAATTTATTAAAACAGGGTAAGCAGACCACCGTAGTTTTGGCAATACCGAGCAACTGTTGCCAGGTTGGCTGATCTTCGAGCGGTTTGTCGCACAGCAGACAGCTGTTCATAACGGCACCTTCGTATGATTTAGCTTGCGTATTTCACGCTTCGCTTCGTCCATTGCCGACGTAATCCCTTGATGGAACAAAACAAAATCACCTGACGTATGCGGTACAGATCGCCCGACTCTGCCGCCTATCTGAATGAGCGCACCTTTATTGTAGATTGTCTGCTCAGCTCCTACAACCGCTACCTGTACATTCGGAATCGTAATCCCGCGCTCCAAGATAGTTGTTGTCAACAGCCCAGGAATTTCTTTCTTCCTTAATAACTGCACCCGCTCTTTACGGTCATCATGCTCAGCATGAACCGCGCAAATCCGCTCGTCCAACTGTTGAAACAGCGGCTCCGCCAATTCCATCAATTCAATCTGATGAAAGAAGATGAGAAACGGCTGCTGTTTATCCAGACAGGCTTTCGTCCAGTCCAACAGTTTCTTTGGAATACGCTTCTTTTTCAGCTGTTTCTCGTAATTCCATAACGCTTCATTTCTCGGTTCAGGCAGAGGCTGTCCATGATAGCGCCTGGCTAGAAGTGAGATATTGCCTAGCTTTTTATTCGCCGCCAGCAGTTGTGCAGACGGGGTTGCCGTAACAAAATGAATTGGCGCTCCTGGCTTCACTGCTTTCTTCACTGCCTGCTGCAATGTCGCTTCTGCTGTAAAAGGAAATGCATCTGCTTCATCGACGAATACCGCATCAAACGCTTCGTGAAATCGGTACAGCTGATGAGTCGTTGCGAGAATGAGCTGTGCATCAAAACGCTCGACTTCTGCCCCGCCATATAATGCTTCCGTAACCGTATCTGGAAAAGCAACCTGTAGCCGCGGTAACAGTTCCAAAATCACATCGACTCTAGGCGCAGCTAAACAAACACGCTTGCCTTCCTTCAATAAATAATGAATCGGCTGAAAGAGCATTTCTGTTTTTCCTGAACCGCACACTGCATACAATAAATGCGAAACACCCTGCTTTGTACTTTCCAACAATTCATCGGTCGCTTTCTGCTGAGCAGGCGTCAGATTCCCTTGCCAGTTCATTCGATGCTCCCTTGGAAACACTTGCTCTTCGCCAGTCCAGATCACTAATTCCGAGCAGCAAGAGACCCGTCCCATATTTAAACAATGTCGGCAGTACGCGCACGCCGCTCCACATTGCGCACATTGAAACACTGTGAATTTCGCTTGATTTTCATTATGACAACGATTGCATGTATAGTGTTTGCCGTGCCAAGTCGTTTTCGTTGTAACACCTGTAATTAGCTGTATTGAACCTTGCTCTATCGCTTCATCAATTGCCTCTTGCGGAAACGGCAATAGTTGGTGCAGCCATATACGGCCCGCTAGAAATTGCCGGATTTCCTCATTGTCGGCCATGCGGTTCCTCCTTAGGTTCCGCGCCGTTTCACCCAGCCGAGTCCCATCGCGCCTTCACCGAGATGTGTGCCGATGACCGGACCAAAGTGGCTGACCGTGAAATCGACGTTCGGATGTTTTTTCTCTAACAGTTCTTTCCATTCGACTGCTTCTTCATAACGATTTGCGTGGATGACTGCCGCGTCTAACAGCTGATCTTTCGCGTCTTCCGCGAGCAAATCTGCAATACGTTTCATTGCTTTCTTGGTCGTGCGGATTTTTTCAAACGGCACGATGACTTTGTCTTCAAAATGCAGAATCGGTTTTACTTGTAATAGTCCGCCCACAATCGCCTGTACTCCGGAAAGCCTTCCGCCACGCTGCAGATGAGACAGGTCGTCCACCATGAAGTAAGCTCTGAGCGTCTTTTTCATTTCATGAAGCTCTTCGATAATCGCATGAGGATCTGCGCCTTCATTCGCCAGTTGTGCTGCACGAACCGCGTAGAAACCTTGCGGGTATGCGGAAACTTCTGAATCAAACGGTAATACTTCTATATTATTTATCATCTCACCGGCCTGTAACGCACCCATATAAGTTCCACTGATGCCGCTTGATAGATGAATTGAGATAACCGCATCATAGTCTTTTGAAAGCTTCTCATATAACGCTTCAAAATCGCCGATTGCCGGCTGCGAAGTCTTCGGCAGCGGACCTTTCCCGCGAACCATTTCATAGAATGCATCGGTCGTTAAATCGATGTCTTCTTTAAACTCTTTTCCTTCAATTGTCACCAATAAGGGGATGGTGTGAATATTCAATTCTGCCTTTATATCATCCGGCACATAGGCCGTGCTGTCTGTCACAATCGCTGTTTTCAACATGATCAACTCCTGTCACCTATTCTACCTGAATTCGGCACTTTTGGCATCTGTGAATAATAATTATACAACCCCTCCCTCTCATGCTATCTTGTAAATAGACGAATTATTTTGAAAGGAGTTTTAATTATGCAGGAGATTCAGTACAAGCAAAGAAATTCAGTCGCTTATGTAACGCTTAACCGGCCGGAAGCAATGAACGCATTTAACTATAATTTGCTGATGGAACTCGGGCTAGTGGTGGAAGGAATCCGCATCGATCCCGAAATTCGCGCGGTAGTTTTTACAGGAAGCGGCAACCGGGCATTCAGCGTGGGAGCTGATTTGAAAGAACGCAAGCTATTGACGGAAGCGCAAGTACGCCGGAATCTGAATAAAATTGGCGATGTCTTTACGATGATCGATCAGCTACCTCAGCCAACGATTGCGGTCATTAACGGATTTGCGTTTGGTGGAGGCATGGAACTGGCATTGGCGTGTGATTTTAGAATTGCTGCCAATGAAGCCGTGATGGGCCTTACAGAGACGGGGCTTGCGATTATACCGGGAGCCGGCGGGACGCAGCGGCTGCCTCGGTTGATTGGCGAAGCAAAAGCGTTGGAGTTAATTCTGACTGCAAGACGATTAACTGCAGAAGAAGCATTGGATTATGGATTGCTGACACAGCGTGCGCCTGCTGATTTATTGGATGAAGTAGCAGATGCTTTTGTCGATTCATTGCTTGTCAACGGTCCCATCGCGCTGCAGCAGGCGAAATTCGCGATTAAACAGGGAATGAACGCTGACTTGCAGACAGGGCTGGCGATTGAGCGGAAGGCGTATGAAATGACGTTGCCTACTGAGGATCGGATTGAAGCGCTGAATGCGTTTGCGGAGAAGCGCAAGCCGAAGTTTAAGGGGCGGTAGGAGGTTGCAGATTTGCTGTATGAGCGCGGGCAGCGTCGGTATGATCGAGTTCGGAAGCGTTATGAGCGCGTGCGAAGATGGTATGAGCGGTGGGGATGATCGTATGATCACGCGGCCAGAGTCTATGAGCGCGAATCGGCATTCTATGATCATTCAGCATGAAATTCAACGCAAAAAAGCCGCCCGGCACTACTGCCGGACGGCTTCTCCTTCATCAAAACGAATCCGAATATCGACGATTCCGCTGGTTATGCCTGGCTTCGCTCCAGGCATTCGCGAGCTGATCCACCTGCCTACGAATTTCCGGCAGCAGTTCGTATTGTTTATGTAATTGCACGGTTACTAGACTTTGATTGATGACTACATAATTAAGCAGCAATCGTTTCCCCTCTTCACTCCGATGATCAACGACACCCATCAGTTCGAACAGCACATACTGCAGCTTTTTCAACGGCTCCGACACAGCGGGATTCGCCACACGCTCGGTTTCTGCCTGCGTATCTGCAAGCAAATTGCCCATTTCATTCAGCAGCTGGACGATGGCGTCGATGGTTGGCATCGTGGTGCTTGCGGTATTCTGATACACTTCTATCGCACGTTTTACGTACATGCGGCTCACTCCAAATGTTTTTCTTTTATTATCGGACGTTTCAGTTGATTTTGAAGAAATCAGACCGATATAAAGCGTGATGTAATAATAGAAAAAGCTAAAGTGGGTGAAGGGATGCGAATACACAGCTCAGAAAATATCGCGTTTTCAACGAATCGTGCGCAAAGGAATGCGACGGACATTGAAAAGACATTGTTGAAGCTCGGCAGTGGTTCGAAAGTGGCGAAAGGAAGTCAAAATGCTTCCGGTCTCGCGATTTCCGAAACGATGCGCGCGCAAATCCGGGGACTTTCTCAGGCTCAGCGCAATATGCAGGACGGACTTTCCGTACTTGAGTCTTCCAATGAAGGATTGAATAACGTCAATCATTTATTGCAGCGCGCGCGTGAAATGGCAGTTGCTGCGGCGAACGGCACATTGACTGATGATGACCGGAAAGCCAGCAGTCTGGAACTTGAGCAGATCAAGGAAGCCATTAACGACACAGCGGGCAAACTCGAGTTTAATACGAAGAAAATCCTCGGCGAAGACAAGGCCTTAATTTTACAGGTTGGTGCGAATCCAGGACAGCAGATGACAATCGGCAATATCAACGTCAGCACAACAAAGCTCGGTCTTGACGGCGCTTCAATTGCGACACAACAGGATGCAGAAAATCTGATTTCGACAATCGACAAAGCGATCGGCACGATTACCGGTCATTTGACGAAAGTCGGTTCGGAGATGGAAGGTATTGAACATCATCTGACGAATGCGTTAGTGTTTGAAGGTAACTTGACGAAGTCTCTTTCATTGCTCGCAGATACTGATATGGCGGAGGAAATGATGAATTTCGTCCAGCAAGATATCCGACAAAAAGGTGATCAGCTGTTGATTAAGACAGTGAACAGTAACTTGCAGGAAGTTATCTCTTTATTAAAGTAAGCATGAAAAAACCTTCAGAAGATTAGTCTTCTGAAGGTTTTTTCATGTTATCGCAACGCGGGTTCGCTCCCACGATCCCGGCAGCCCAGGCGACTTTTGTCATAATAGCCGTAGCGCCTTGCCGGTCGGCTTGGTGCACGGCTCGTATGTAGGCGCTGTTTGCTTCGTCGACGATGTATTGGGCAGGCAATTTGTTGAGTGTCATCGCCAGCACGTCGCTCATACAGTGATCGCATGTGCACGGCATATTGAGATGCTCTTTGTACTCTTTCAGCACTTCCTGAACCACAATCTCCATCACGTTTTGAACTTTCATGTTCTCAAACCCCTTAGCAGACTTCCCCCGTCACCTGCTAGGGAAGTTAATGTGACGCTGGAATTTCACTTATGCGGACATAGAATTTTAGACAAGGTATTGCAAGCTATGCCGTTGATTTCCGTTCCAGGCGGACGCTTTCCGCGGGCATGGCTTGAGCCTCCTCGTCCGCTTCGCTACCTGCGGGGTCTCAAGGCTCATGCTCATAACGCTTCGCTTTTACTCGCAAAAGTAATTGCTTTTCCCGCAGGAAGAGCCGTAACAAAGAACGGCTTTTGCGAGCATAAGCGCAGCGTTGGGAGCACTTATTTACTTTCCGCCGCCTTGCACTACAATCAACTAGTATGGTTTTTAAAACTAGTAAAGGTTAAGAGAATCCAATTACATAGTAATAAACCATCTCAAATCCTCAAAGCTAAAAACTTTCCTGAACACAACTTTAAAAGTTGGCAGTGCAAAAAAAGCACTGTCAATATGTACTGCAGTTCTAATTAAAGTGTAAAAATTAAAACAAAGTACACGCGCTGAATTTAACTAAGAATGAATGATAACTTCAGCTTACTTGTAGGGATTGGAGCGTCGGGGGTCGACTCCTGCGGGATTAGCTCGACAGGTGAGACCCCGCAGGAGCGCAAATCCCCAAACTGCATACTCTCTAACTTATCTTTGCCCTACTAATTATTTCGACAAAATAATCTTTTTCTTAAGTAAATCTTTCCCTGAAATTCCAGGCTTGGTCATTTCGAACGGGTGCAGGATCAGATCCAGCTCCTCTTCCGTCAGCACCTTCTTCTCAATGCACAGCTCGCGGATCGACTTGTTCGACAGCAATGCTTCTTTCGCAATCTGTGACGCAACCTCATAGCCAACGTGTGGATTGATCGCTGTAATAACGCCGATACTCTTCTCCACATACTCTTCCAAGTGCTCCACATTTGCCGTAATTCCATCTAAGCAATAGTCGCGGAACACTCCAAATACGTTCGTCATAATCTTCAATGACTGAAGCAAGTTGAACACTAACACCGGCTCCATAACGTTTAATTCGAATTGGCCTGCTTCAGACGCAAGTGCGATCGTTGTATCGTTTCCTACCACTTGGAACGCGACTTGGTTCATGACTTCTGCCATAACCGGATTGACTTTACCCGGCATAATGGATGATCCAGGCTGTCTTGCCGGCAATGAAATCTCTGATAAACCGGTGCGTGGGCCTGATGCCATTAAGCGCAGGTCATTACAAATTTTCGACTGATTCAGCATCGTACCGCGCAGTGCAGCTGATACTTGTACATAGGAATCGGTATTTTGTGTCGCATCAACTAAATGAGTGGAGGATTTTAATTGGAATCCGCTGTTTTCGGATAAATATTTCGCCACTTTTTCGATATATAATGGATCCGCGTTCAAGCCTGTACCGACTGCTGTTGCACCCATATTGATTTCATATAAGTACACGCGTGATACCCGGATACGTTCGATATCGCGGCGCAACACCATCGCATACGCTTCGAATTCCTGACCTAGACGAATCGGAACCGCGTCCTGCAAGTGTGTACGGCCCATTTTCAATACGGATTGGAATTCGATTGATTTTTTCAAGAATGTCTTATGCAATGATTCCATGACTTCAAGCAGTTTATCCACTTTGACGAGTGTCGCGATGTGAATAGCTGTCGGGAACGCATCGTTTGTTGACTGCGCCATATTGACGTGCGAGTTTGGACTGATGATATCATAAGAACCTTTTTCGTGACCGAGGATTTCAAGCGCCCGGTTCGCGATGACTTCATTTGCATTCATATTGACGGATGTACCTGCACCGCCTTGAATCGGATCGACTAAGAATTGATCACGCAACGCACCGTTCATCACTTCTTCGGATGCCTGGATAATCGCTTCAGCAAGATTTTCATCCAACTGACCAATATCACGGTTTGCTTGTGCAGCTGATTTTTTTACGATAGAAATCGCGCGAATTAAATCGCTGTTGATTCGGTAGCCGGTAATCGGAAAGTTTTCTGCGGCACGCAATGTCTGAATTCCGTAATAAGCGTTTTGCGGCACTTTCTTTTCTCCAATAAAATCCTTTTCAACACGGTACAACAATTCCTCTTCCATCATGCAGAACCTCTTCTCAAATATTTTTTCCTGTAATTACACAATTATCCCAATTATACACATGGTAACTTCGCAATACATATTGAATTGCGACAGGGTTTTACTCTTTTATATTACATCAAAGATATCGTTCGAACCAGCCAATAATTTCTTCCAGACGTGCAATGCGTAAATTCGGTTTTCCTGTTCTTGATAAATTGTGATCAGAATCAGGAAAACGGACGAATTCTGTCTCTTTCCCTAACGATTTCAGCGTAATATACAGCTGCTCCGCCTGTTCGATTGGACAGCGAAAATCCTTTTCCGAATGAAGAATCAATAAAGGCGTCTCGACATTTTCAGCATATTTCAACGGTGAATGTTTCCATAACTTATCAGGATCCTTCATATCTGCATCTAACTGCCAGTCTGTGAAAAAATAGCCGATATCTGATACGCCGAAAAAACTTACCCAGTTGCTGATAGAACGTTGCGTAACCGCTGCTTTGAAGCGATTCGTATGACCGACAATCCAGTTCGTCATGAAGCCACCGTAACTGCCTCCGGTAACACCTAGCCTATTTTTGTCAATCCACTCTTCATTCGCAAGCACTTCGTCGACGCTAGCCATTATATCTTCATAATCACCACCGCCATAGTCACCGCGCACGCCGTCGACAAACGCCTGACTGTAGCCGTGACTGCCGCGGGGATTCATATACAGCACGCCGTAATCGTTGCCAGCCAGCATCTGCAGTTCATGGTAATACGTATTGCCGAACATTACATGCGGTCCGCCATGAATTTGGACGAGTAGCGGATACTGCTTGCCTTCTTCATAGTGTGCCGGTTTAAGCAGCCATCCATGCACATCTTCGCCGTTATTTGTAAAAATAGCTTGCGGCTCGACTGGCAGTACTTTTTTCAGCCAGTTTTCATTGAATGATGTAAGTACTTCCCTCTCGCCTGTTGCGATTGTATGCTTGTAAAGTTCACCTGGATTCGTCGGTGTGCTCACTGTCAGCAATGCGAATTCCCCATTCGCCGCGACGTCATAGCCATACACATGCTCCTCTTCACCAGTTGCGGGATATATAGCACCGTCAAGTGTAGCCGCGTATAATCGCACGTCCCCCATGACCGATAACTGGAAATAGATCTGTTCATCCTCAGTCCAGACAACACCCGGCGCAGATGCTTGCTGCAGGTGGTCGGATATACTGTGATCCCCGATTGGCGCATCGATTCCCGCCGTCAAGTTCATCGTCAGACCGTTTGATTGGTCATAAATAAAAACGTCCGGCTGGGTAAAGTTTTTAAACGTCAGATCGCTGCCGACGTATGCGATATAGCGGTCATCTTTAGAAAAATGAACGTCTGCGAAAAATCCTTGCTCATCGATCAGCAACGTTTCATCTTTACTTTCTATATCCACAATCCACAGCGGCAAGCTGAAATCATAATCAGCATCTTCATTCCTATTAACACCTATGATCAGCTGCCCACCGTCATGTGATACCGCCTCTAATGAATGGTCAAACGGTTCCACAGTAAAATTCGACACACTGCAAGTTGCAATATCGATGTAGCCGATTTGTGTAAACTCATCTTGCGGCAATAGCCCCGTGCCATCCGTTTTATAGTTCATTTTCGTTACACGGACAGGCTGCGGCAGTTCTTCATTTGCTTCCTCCGTTGATGCAAATGTCCCGCCCTTCTTCAAACGGCCGCTGAACCAGATTTTCCGCCCGCACGGCGACCATTCAAATGAATCAATTCCATTTGTGCAGTGAGTCAGCTGTCTCGCTTCACCGCCAGCCGTCTGCATAATATACAGCTGATTTTTCTCCGTTCGATTGGATAGAAACGCAAGCATCTTACCGTCCGCTGACCACTTCGGTGCACTCACCTTCTGCTTGCCAAATGTCCATTGCGTCACATTATTCGTCTGCAAATCGACATGATGTAACGCGGAACGATAGTCATTATCCTCTTTCTTCACTTCCGTCACGATGAACACAGCTTCTTTATTATTTGGTGCGAGAACAGGATTCGTCACCGGTTTCGTTTCGAATAAATCTTCTATTTTTACGGACCGTTTTTCCATCCAATCACTCCTAATTTACATGTCTTTTATATACACAATCCTTTAACTAAACCATAACAAGAATACGCGGAGTTTGGCAATACATCACACGTGTTGCGCTTACTTTTAATTCGACGTTGAAGGCAACAAAAAGAGTGAGTGCCCGCTCATCCATAAACGGGTACTCACTCTTTTTAAACTAGGTAATCCTTAACTTTTCACTTGGTCTTTCAACGAACGGCGAAGGATTTTGCCTGTCGTATTCTTCGGCAGTTCGTCAAGAAATTCGATCGTTTTCGGAACCTTGTATTTCACAAGGCGCTTTGCACAGAATGCTTGAAGCGATTCTTCCGTCACTTCAGAACCTTCCTTCAGCACCACAAAAGCCTGCACTTCTTCTCCGAAATTGATATCCGGCACGCCGATCACTGCTGCTTCAATCACATCACGGTGGCTAAACAATACTTCTTCCACTTCACGTGGATAGACATTGAAGCCCCCTACGATGACCATATCTTTCTTGCGATCCACGATGTAGAAGTAACCGTTTTCATCACGTCGTGCAAGGTCCCCTGTATACAACCAGCCATCACGGATTGCCACTGCAGTTTCTTCCGGCAGCTTATAATAGCCCTTCATGACATTCGGTCCGCGGACAATCAATTCGCCCACTTCATTATCAGCAACTTGTTCTCCGTTTTCATCCACCACTCTGTTTTCCACATTCATAATATCCGTTCCGATTGACCCCGGCACGCGTTCGCGATCTAGCGGGTTGAAGCAGGTAACCGGAGACGCTTCCGATAAACCGTACCCTTCGGAAACGCGGACTTGGAATTTCTCTTCAAAATCATGAAGCAATGAAACAGGCAGTGAAGATCCGCCGGAAATTGACAAACGAATCGTTTCAAAGTCTTCTGTCTTGCCTTCTGGGAACTGGTACAAGAAATTGTACATGGTCGGCACACCGGCAAATACGGTCGCTTTCTGCTCACGGATTAATTGGAAGATTTCTCCCGGACTGAAACGCGGCTCGAGTAATATCGTCGCACCTTTTAATAACGGTGCATTCGCTACGACTGTCAATGCGAATACGTGGAATAACGGAAGCGTTGCAACAATTTTGTCGCTTTCGTCGAATCCAAGATAATCCCCGACGTCACGCGCGTTCGAATAAATATTCTTGTGTGTCAGCATTGCGCCTTTTGGATGTCCCGTCGTTCCAGAAGTATAAAGAATGATAGCGGTTTCATCCTCATGAGCTTCAAACAGTTCCGTCATAGGAGTTGCGTTTTTCATCAATAATGTAAACGGTTTCACTTTAGCTTTAGCAGAATCCGGCAGTGCTTGAATCTTTTCACCTGCATCCGGACTCATTTCACAAACTACATAGTTTTCAATTGTCGGGAACGCCTGGCTCGCCACTTCTACCAACGGCAAGAGCTGATCGATCGCAATGACTGCTTTTGCATCACTGTTTTCCAGAATGAAGGAGATTTCATCCGGTGTATACAGCGGATTAATCGGCACAGCAGTCGCCCCGATACGCATCGTTGCGTAAAGCGAGATCAGGTAGTGAGGCGTGTTTCCTAATAAAAAGGCGACTTTGTCTCCTTGGTTGACTCCTAGGTTTTTCAGTGCGGAGGCAAACATCGAAACTTGCATGTCAAATTCTGCATAGGTCGTGTCTTTTCCCATGAAGTGATAGGCAACTTTGGCGGGTTTTGTCTGAGCTGTTTGGTGTACGCTAGTAACTAAATTCATCGTTTCATCTCCTATTTTAATGAATGAGTAACCATTCAGTATTCCACTCATTATACTGATAAAGTTTTAATTCTGCAACCGAATACTGAAGGTTTAGTAGTTTCTGTGTCAGATTTTACGGAATACGGTGAATTAAGTACGCAGTCAATAGATTGCTTTGTCGAAGGATACCGTTTCCCTTCGCTGCAGGCGGACGCTTTCCGCGGGCATGGCTTGAGCCTCCTCGTCGCTAGCGCTCTTGCGGGGTCTCAAGGCTCATGCTATTCCCGCAGAAAAAGCACCCACTTAAGAAGTAGGTGCCTTGATATGTGAAATATAGCGCCAGCGGATGAGGTAGAAGTAGAGCATCTGCATCAGCGCAAAGCCGGCAAGTACCAGCGTTAATTCTTTAACGATCGAAATCTCCGCCAGCGCATCCCAGATCACCTGCAGTGACAGGAACGCGAAAACGCTGTGGATAAATGACACACCCCATGGAAAGAAAAACTGCGGAATCAACTGGCGATTGACGATCTTCTTAAACTCGCGGTCCGTCATCCCAATTCGCTGCAGCACCGCATACTGCCTGCGGTCGTAGCTGAGTGACGTGTACAGCCGGAAATAAATAAAGCTGCCGGAAGCCAGGAAGAATACACCCGCCAGCAACAACCCAATAAACAGCAACAGCGAAAACGTCATCCGAATATGTGAATAATTTAATCCCGGGTTCTCAAACTCAAACCGCACCGGATCTCTGTTATCAAGCATCAGTCCCGACAGCAACTGTGCATTAACCGACAGCCCGATATCTCTCGTCTCCTGCCACTCATTTACATTGAACGCATAATACGTAAACGCCAAAGCGGAGCCCGCTGTCTGCTCTTCCACCCGATCAAAATCCAGATGATTGAGCACAATTGTGTTGAGTCCCATCGCATTAGGCGGGAACAATTTATACGGATAAACCCCTTCAACTTCCAGCAACAAATCACTTTCTGCAAGCTCTGTACTTACTTTCGTGCCCGCCAGCTGTTCTGCAGCAGAAGCACTCGCAGGCAAAAACATCGCATGTCCTTGCTCAAGCTGAAGTGGTTTCTTGCCGAATGAAGCAGCAAGTTCATTGAGATCCGCCAGTCTGACAATATTGACGCGGTTTTGCGTATAGGAAGACTGTTGCTCAAGCACACGCAGCCTAACCGCAAAGTAATCCAGATCTTCCTGCTCCAGTTCACTCGTCAGCTGCGCGATATGACGATATTCAAATTCGTTATGCGGCAGACTTTTGTAAACGAGTCCGAGTGGGTTCACTTCTCGATATTGAGACGCGAATGAAGTGAGAGACGCAAGAATTCCAACCGACATAAAAGCAATCGTAGAGACAATCGTTACGATAAAAAACATCCGAGCATTTTCTTTCAGGCGTACGATGCTTTCCGAAATTGAAATCATCCAGAAATCACGCCAGAAAATATTCTTTTGGCTGCGCAGCCCATGTAAAATGAGCGGCAGTGTATCCGTAAAGAAGAAATACGTACCGAACGTAATAAGCGGCGGCAACAGGAAAAACAGGCTCAGTATGCTCGAACGCGATACCAAAGCCGCCATTGCATAAGCCAGCACAAGTAAAATCACCCCGAAAAAGCCGCGGCTTTTTGAATACGTATAAACCGACTGAACCGCCGTATCGCCGTGCAGCAGATCGGAAATCTTCCCTTGCTGAATAAATACTGGTGCGATATAAGAAATGATGGCGAACAAACTAAGGAATGCGCCCATCGTCAGCCCGAACGGTTTCCACGATAAATACAGCGGCAGCACGGGAATCTGCACAATTGCCTTCACTATCATGAAAAAGAATTTCGAGAACATGAAGCCAATGAAAATCCCCGTTAAAATCGAAGCAAAACCAAGCAACATCGTCTCAATGAAAATCAGTCGGTGCAGCTGCCGTTTCGCCATGCCTAGCAATAACAGCACACCGAATTCCTTCGAACGTGCCTGTAAAAATGCCCGCATCGAATAGAAAAGGAAAAACAGTGTGAAGATAAATAAAATTAATTCCGCAATTCCCATGCCGAGCGAAGAAATCTCTTTCAAAAATGTATTCTCAATCGACGGATGAAACAACAGCATCGAGTACAGGAAAAACACCATGACCGAAAATACACTGGCCATAAAAAATGCTGCATAGACGCGCCGATTCCGAACGACATTACGGTAAGCGAACTGACGAAAAGTCATGCACATTGCCTCCAAGTAATGACAGCACATTCAAAATGCGCTGGAAAAAAGTATGACGGCGCTCATCTTTATAGATTTCATTGAAAAACTCGCCGTCTTTGATGAACAGCACACGGTCACAATAACTCGCAGCGATCGGATCGTGCGTTACCATAATGATTGTTGTTTTCTCATGCTGATTAATATGTTCGAGCAGCTCCAGTACGTCTTTCGCTGATTTAGAATCCAAATTCCCTGTCGGCTCGTCCGCCAGAACAATGCTTGGCTGGTGAATCAGCGCGCGTCCTATCGCGGTACGCTGTGCCTGGCCGCCCGATAATTCATCCGGACGCCGCTCTAATATCTCTTCAAGACGCAATTTATGCGCCATATCCTGCACTTTTGTTTTCATTTCATTGACTGGCAGACCATCGAGCGTCAGTGGCAATATTAAGTTTTCTTCCACTGTCAGCATTTGCAGCAGGTTAATTTCCTGAAAGACGAAGCCGATCTGACGTCTTCTGAACAGTGCGATTTCATTTTGACTGAGCATTTCGGGTTCCACACCGCCGATGCGAATTCTGCCATAAGTTGGAGTGTCGGTTGCCATCAATAAATTCAAGAGTGTCGTCTTGCCGCTACCTGAAGGCCCCATGATTGCGACAAACTCGCCTTCCTCCACTTCAAAATCCAATTGATTGAGCGCTCGGTGCATCACTTTCCCTTCGTAGATTTTCGTAACTTCCTCCATCTTAACGACCGGTTTCCTCGTTTGGTTGTTCATTTGGCTGTTCATTCGCCTGTTCACCCGCCTCTCCGTCTGTAAATAGTATGGCCACGGTTGTGCCTTCTCCCTGTTTCGATGAAATCGTCAGTTCATGTCCTAAACGCTGACAGACTTCTGACGCGATATAGAGCCCCATCCCGGTCGACTCACCGGACAGCCGCCCGTTCTCTCCCGTGAAGAACGCCTTTGTCACCCGGTGCAAATCGGACGCCGGGATCCCAATGCCCTCATCCATAATTTCAAGCAGCAGTCCATCTGTTTGCTGACTGGCCGTTACATAAATTTTCTTACCTTTTTCAAAGGTATATTTCACTGCATTCGTAATGAATTGATTCAGCATGAATTTGATCCACTTATGATCGGTCGCAACCGTCAAATGATCGTCGACGTTCAATACAGGAAACAAGCCGTTCGTGATGAACAGCCGCTTATTTTCATTCAGTACTTCCTGCAATAACGATTGCAACGGCAGGCGCTCAATTTGCATATCGTCTTCAAACGTTTCAAGCCGTGCATTCACAAGGACGATTTCCAGACCCGATCGGATCCTTTCGACTTCTTGCCCGACACTTTTCTTGTCCACTTCTTCTTCCTGCAGCAGCAAATTAATGACCGAAATTGGTGTTTTCATTTGATGCACCCACTGATTCATGAAATGCAGGTGGCGGTGTTGGACGTTATATAGGTTCTGAACTTCGTGCTGGTACAGACGATACAGTTCCCTCGTAAATTCCGTCGTCTTGCGGTTTTCCGGCGTCAAAACATGCCGGATGAGCGCATCTTCCATCTTCTCCGGCTTGTCTACAATCGCCGCGTAGAACGACCGCCGCCTAATGAATTTTCCCGTCAAATAAAAAACAGTCAGCAGGATACTCATCGCCACCGAATAAATCGCTGTGTTCGGATTTCTGAAACCATCCAGCCAATACAACAGCAAAATGAACAGCACTAGTCCTAACTGAAACAGTACGAACGAGACGTGTTCTTTAATGAACAGCATAACTGCTTTCATTATGTTTCAGACTCCGGTACAAATCGGTAGCCTGCGCCACGCACGGTTTCAATCCAGGAGTTTACATCGTAATCGGTCAGTTTTTTACGTACCCGCGCCATATTGACATTGAGTGTGTTTTCATCAACGAATGACTGATCATCCCACAATTCCTCAAGCAAGCGTTCCCGCGAAACCACTTTCGGCGACTCGCCCATCAGCAGTTCCAAGATGACACATTCCTTTTTCTGCAGCGGAATCTCCTCATCGCCTTTTTGCAGCGCCATCCGTTCTATGTACAATGTCAAATCGCCAGACACGATAATTCGTTCTGATTGATTCGGCGAATATTCTCCCACTGAACGGCGCAGATGACTTTTAATTTTCGCCAGCACAATCTCATAATGAAACGGCTTCGTAATGAAATCATCGCCGCCGTTTTCAAGCGCAAATACCTGATCCATATCACCTGAACGTGCGGAAATGAAAATAATAGGACACATCGTATGCTGGCGCAGTTGGCGGCACCAATAATAGCCGTCGTAAATCGGCAAGTTAATATCGAGCAACACTAAATGCGGGTTGTACGCCGCAACTTCTTCCACCACTCTGTCGAAATCCTCTATAATAGCCACTTCATACTGATACTTCTCGAGCGTACCCGCCAGCAGCTGTGCAATTTTCTGATCATCTTCCACAATGAAAATTCGGTGTTTCACTGCAAACCCCCACCTTCCTGTTGTTATTAGTATAACGCATTTAGTTAGCTGAATAAATTCAGACCCTCATTGAAAAAAGCGTATGCCTCGAAAGACACACGCTTCTGTATTCCTTAATAAAGCAATCCAACAAACTCATCCAGTTGAATGCCGCCTAAAATCCTCTCGACATTCATGGATTCAAGAGCTTCTGTGATGGCTTGCCGCTCGTACTTCACGCCAATCAGCCGTTCTTCGATTTCTTTTACCTCCCCTACACCAAAGAAGTCGCCGTAAATATGAATGTTTTCAATTATGCCTTTTTCCACATGCAAGCGCACATCGATGCCACCGACAGGGAAACGCTTGGACTGCTGGACGTTAAATTTCGGAGAACGTCCGTAATTCCAGTCCCAGTTACCGTAGCGCTCAGCAGATAGCTCATTAATTTTATTCCAGTCTTCATCCGTCAGTTCACGATATTCAATATTTTCTTCACCGTCGAAAATTGAATTCAAGATTTCCTTTCTGAACTGCTCAATGGAAATCGGCTCCTCCAAGAACTCTGAAATATTGGCTACACGACTGCGGATCGACTTGATGCCCTTCGATTCAATTTTATCTTTCTTCACTTTCAGCGAGTTGACGACACCTTCCATATCTGT
Source organism: Sporosarcina sp. (assembly GCF_029257255.1). GTDB lineage: Bacteria > Bacillota > Bacilli > Bacillales_A > Planococcaceae > Sporosarcina. Next base: position 23,097 of record NZ_JARICI010000050.1, read on the forward strand.
ATCAAACAGCAAGGTCCCATGACTGAACATCCGGCCGCCTGTTGCAAACTGTGCATTGCCGGAGATTTTCCGTCCGTCAATTAAAATATCATTGCGCCCCTGCAGTTCGGCTTTAATTCCCATCTTCGCTAACGCATCGGTTACAGGCTCTGTAAATTTCTTGAAGTTGCGGAATGACTCTCCGTCGTCTTTCGTAATGAAACTGAAATTTAGATTGCCGTGGTCATGATACACCGCTCCGCCGCCGGACAGTCTGCGCACAACATGAATGCCTTCGCTGTCTACAAACTCGGTATTAATCTCTTCAATCGTGTTCTGATTCTTGCCGATAATGATGGAAGGTTCATTGATATAGAACAGCAAGTACGAATCTTTGTCTACATCCATCGTTTGCAGCACATATTCCTCAATTGCCAAGTTAATTTGCGGATCTGTGATGCCTTTATTATCGATAAACTTCATATTTCTTCTCTCCTCACAATTTTGTCACATTTATTTTTAGTGTATTCTTGCAATTCTGAACCCGTAAAACCTTTGTGAAACGCGCCACGAAAGGCCTGAATCCATTTTAACAGAACTTTATAGGGATTGTTGACTTTTGCCAACTGTTATAATACACTATGAATATAGCAAGGAGTTATACAACAACAAACAAAGGGGATGTATATATTATGGTAGAAAGCATTGTAGAGTTTTTCAGAAACTTGCCGGCGAAGGTTTGTGTAACATGTGGAAACGACATCGAAGAGCAGCATGAGTGCTACTCTAATCAATGTGATCACTGCAACATAAAATAAATATAACTTTCATTCGGCGGATATCTCGATATTCGCTTTTTTTACGCCTAAAAACAGGCGTAACCGCACCCATACTGCCACAGAGCGAGCCAATCTGCGTGTTCAACGCACATTGAAAACTGCCGTATTAGCGCCGAGCAGCATGCTATGATCATTCTTCCCCTCTGAAAAATTTCTCAACAAAAAAGTTGCCCCCGCAAGCCATTTTTTTCAATGACTTACAGAGGCAACCACTATATCCCTACTGATTAAAAAGCTGCGACAGTACATTTCCCATCGCTTCTACTCCCTGATCAATACAATCAGGAAGGCCAACGCCGTCATATGACGCACCCGCTAGCTGTACCATCGGGAATTGCGTTTGAAGTTCTTCACGCGCACGAATAATTTTCTCTTTATGTCCAACCCGATACTGCGGCCGGTCATCTTTCCAGCGTGTGATCATACAGAACTCAGGCTGTCCTTCTAATTCAAGTATCTCGCGCAAATCCTGCAAGACAATTTTCTCGATCTCACTGTCCGGCAAATCAACGATCGCCTCTTCACCGAGACGTCCGACAAACGCGCGGATCAATACTTTATCGTCCGGTGTCGTAGTCGGCCATTTCCGGTCAACGAGCGTGCACGCGGTAATCGAATAATTACTGCTGCGCGGCACGAGGAATCCGGTTCCGTCAATTTCACGTTTCATTGCCTGTTTCGGAAAACCGAGTGCAACTGTCGCGACAGAAGTCGTCGGAATCGTTCCGAGTTCCTTCAATAATCCGTACGGTTCAAATAGCTGGCTTGCCACTGAATGACTGGATGCCAGAATGACTGCGTCCGTTTCTATTTGTTGCTGATCGCTCAGCGTCAAAATTGCACGGCCGTCACGCTTGTCTATCTTTGTCACACGTGTATTTTTCAAAACTTCCACATTACCAAGCTGATCTTCAAGTGCCTCAACAACCGATTCCAGACCGTTTCGGAATGTGTGGAATGCACCCATCTTCTTAGAACTGTGACTGTTTTTTTGTGGTAGCTGTTTAGGCGTTGTTTTTTTCATGCCCAAAATCAGACTGCGATGCTGTTTCTCCACTTCATAGAACTGCGGAAATGTAGATTCAAGGCTCATTTGGTCAATGTCCCCCGCATAAACGCCTGATAACAGCGGCTCAATAAGGTTTTCTACTACTTCCGTTCCAAAACGCCGACGGAAGAAGTGTCCCAGCGACTGATCGCCCGTCACTTCAGAACGCGGCAGCACGAAGTCTCCTGCTGCACGTAATTTGCCGGTTAGACTGAACAACCCCGACGTAATAAACGGTTTGATTTCTGTCGGAATCCCCATCACTGCACCTGCAGGAATCGGATGCATTTCATCTTGCAGTAAAATATAAGCTTGCCCTGTCGCATTTCGTACGAGCTGATCTGCAATACCAAGATCGGCCGCCAGCTGATCAACACTTTTCTTACGGATCAAAAAGGAGTCAGGACCGCGCTCGATTACATAGCCGTCTCGACGGACTGTCTGAATTTTACCGCCCAGTTCAGTTGACGCTTCAATCAACGTAATATCAAGAGGGTGCCCCTGTTCTCTCGCCGCTTTCTGCATATAAAAAGCCGCTGAGAGACCTGTGATGCCACCGCCGATAATGACTGCTTTTTTTCGTTCGCTCATGTCCCTCATCACTCCGATCATGTTGCAATTAATTCGATTCGTTCAATTTATCCAGTACCGCATCCGCCATCGCGTCTACGAATAACGCATCCGTATTCGGCATCGCCGGTCTGTGATACGCTGCACCGATTTCGTCACATACTACTTTACATTCATAATCATTGTCATACAGCACCTCAAGGTGATCTGATACGAAACCAACCGGTGTGTAGACGAATGATTTATAGCCTTTGGTTTCAAACAATTCACGCGTCAGATCCTGCACATCAGGCCCGAGCCAAGGTTCGCCCGTCTGTCCTTCACTTTGCCAACCGAGCGCATACGTCTTCACGCCTGCTGCTTCTGTGATCAATTCTGCTGTTTCCTTCAGCTGATCGGCATATGGATCGCCGTTCGCCAAAATCTTTTCTGGCAAAGAGTGTGCGGATACAATCAGGCATGTAGTTTCACGCTCCGCTTCATCCATCGCACCGTATGTCTGGCGCAATTGATTCGCCCAGTACTCGATGAATTTCGGCTGCTTGTACCAGCTTTCCACTGATGTCAGACGAATATCATGCTTATCCGCTTCTTCTTTCGCGCGGCCATTGTAAGATTTCACAGAGAACGTCGAGAAATGAGGTGCCAGAACGATGGACACAGCTTCTTCAATTCCGTCATTATGCATTTTCTGAACTGCATCTTCAATAAACGGTGCAATATGCTTTAAGCCGATATAGACATGGAATTCGATATCGCTCTGCACTTCATTCAAATGGTTGCCAAGCGCATTAGCCTGATCCTCCGTAATTTTTGCCAGTGGAGAAATCCCGCCGATTGCTTCATAGCGATTGCGAAGATCTTCCAATTGTTCAGGTGCTGGCGGACGGCCTCTGCGGATGTGCGTGTAGTAAGATTCTATGTCGTCATACGAATTCGGTGTGCCGTAAGCCATTACAAGTAAGCCCATTTTCTTCTTTGTCATCTGTATCACCTCAAAAGTTTGATTTTATTTTGAACGCAATTGTGCACTATATTCATGTACGAAAGCCGTCAATCGCTTCAGTGTTGCCGGATTCACTTCAGGGAATACCCCGTGTCCTAAGTTAAAGATGTGACTCCCGTGTTCAACGCCTTGTTCCACGATGATTTTCGCACGTTCTTCAATTACTGACCAGTCTGCAAGCAGCATAGACGGATCCAAGTTTCCTTGAAGTGGCTTCGTCAGCCCACGCTCGCCAGCCTCTTTAACAGATAAACGCCAGTCCAGCCCTACCACATCAACTGGCAGATCATGCCATTCATTTGCCAGGTGACTTGCCCCTACACCAAATGTAATCAACGGAACATTTAATTTGCGAAGCTCAGAGAAAATCCGTGTCATTGTCGGCTTAATAAAAATCCGGTAATCAGAGACGTTGAGCGCTCCCACCCACGAATCAAAGATCTGTACTGCTTTTGCTCCTGCTGCTACTTGTGCCTGAATATACGTAATCGTCATATCCGCAAGCTTATCCATCAATGCGAACCAAGCTTGTGGTTCAGATACCATAAACGATTTCGTCAGGTTATAGCCCTTCGAAGGCCCGCCTTCAATCATATAGCTCGCAAGCGTAAACGGAGCGCCTGCAAAACCGATCAACGGCACGTTCAATTGCTCCTGTGTAAGAAGTTTGATCGTGTCCAACACATACGGTACTTGCTCTTCGGCAGAAAACTCTCCAAGATTTTCGATATCCTGAGCAGAGCGGATCGGGTTCGAGATGACAGGTCCCACACCTGATTTAATCTTCACATCCACACCGATTCCTACTAACGGTGTAACAATATCTTTATATAGAATGGCTGCATCGACATCATATTGATCAACCGGCAACTTCGTTACGTACGCACATAATTCAGGCTGATGTGTGATTTCCTCCAGGGAGTATTTCTCTTTAATTTTACGATATTCCGGCTGCGAACGGCCCGCCTGACGCATGAACCATACAGGAGTGTGCTCAATCTTTTCTCCTCTGGCAGCACGAAGCAATGTATCATTAAACGCTGTCATATTCACCGAACCCTCTTTCTGTTATTTTTCATTTTTCAATTAGTAAATTATTATCCGTTTATCATCATAAACTCTTGACAAGTCAATGTATAGCGAATTGCCCCTTTGTCATAATTTTGTGCTTACCGTGAGCGGTACTTCGCCATTTTTTCGACAATCATTCTTTAGTAACTAACTCACTTTATGTTTGATTTGATGTATTTAGGGGAATTAATTACTATTAGAATACATAACAGGATAGATCATCGTACGCGCGTTTCACACCACTGTTACTAGTCAAAGGAGGAAATTAGTTATGAATATTTATATGACAACGGGAACGATGGATTTTATGGAAAAAATAAGAGATAAGTACGTAGATGAATCAATCATTCTAATGAACGGAGGCGGCCACACGCTTCTATTGCATGAAACAAATGGCAAGTCTGTTTTCCAGACGCCAAGAAAATATGAAGTCGTCGGAACTGCAGGAGATCTTACACACGACGGCTACTTTGCGATGGACAATGTGGCAGTCACAGATGAAGGAAAACCAATTTTTGAGCATCAGTACAAAATGACCGGTGATAAGTTAGTAAACATGCCGGGCTTCCTGGCTTTCCGTCTTTTACGCCCGATCGGTTCTGATACTTATATTGTTCTAACGGAGTGGTCAGACAGACGCCATTACGAATTGTGGCATAACTCACCGGGCTATCAGCTTTCCAATCCGGGTGAATTCAAAGATCAAGGCGGCGCCACACTGCACATCTTCACAAGTGCTCCCTATACCGCCACTTATACTACGCCGACCGAAGAAATTTAATTGATTATAGCGAAGAGATCTGATGCGTAGACGTCAGATCTCTTTTTGCACTATCTGAATCTTTGGATTCCTTAGTTTGCTTGCCTTCTGCCCCATTGCTATAATGAAAACTATACTGAGTGGACATACCGGCAAGAGAAAGGGGAATGGTCATGAAAGAGATGCTATTCAAGAAACTAGAACAGTCCTACGATGACATGGTGGAAATTCGCCGCTATCTGCATATGAATCCAGAGGTTTCATTCGAAGAAGAAAAGACCGCTGCGTATATAGCGGATTTTTATAATAAACTGGGCGTTGAAGTGCGTACAGATGTGGGCGGCAATGGACTTGTCGCGAGAGTGAAAGGTGGCAAGCCCGGGAAGACTGTCGCGCTTCGTGCAGATTTTGACGCACTGCCAATCCAGGATCAAAAAGAGACACCATACGCTTCTCAAGTCCCTGGTGTGATGCACGCCTGCGGACATGACGGACACACTGCGACACTTTTGCAACTGGCGAAGGCTATGCATGAAATGCGCGAAGATCTTTCAGGCGAATATGTATATATTCACCAGCATGCAGAGGAACTCGCTCCGGGCGGTGCCATCGCCATGATAGAAGACGGCTGTCTTGACGGTGTCGATGTGATTTTTGGTACACATTTATGGTCGTTACTTGATTCAGGCATCATTTATTATGCTCCAGGTCCGATTATGGCTGCCCCTGACCGATTCCAAATTACGATTCAGGGAGCCGGCGGTCACGGCGCGGCCCCACATCAAACAAAAGACGCCATCGTCATCGGTGCGCAATTGGTCATGAACCTGCAGCAGATTGTTTCAAGACGTGTAGATCCAATTGAATCCGCCGTGCTGTCTGTCGGTTCCTTCGTTTCGGATAATGCCTATAACGTCATAGCGGACCAAGCGGTAATTATTGGGACTGTCCGAACATTCACACCGGAACTTCGGAATCTGATGGAAGAGGAAATTCGTCGGGTTGTACAAGGCACTGCCGTCATGAATGACTGCGAAATTACAGTGGATTATTCCCGCGGCTACCCAGCAGTCGTCAATCACGAAAAAGAGACAAAGTTCCTCAAATCAGTGGCGGACACAATTCCCGGCTTGCGCGGCGTGGAAGAAGTGCAACCACAGATGGGCGGAGAAGACTTTTCGTACTATCTAGAGAAAGTTCCCGGAACCTTCTTCTTTACTGGAGCTAAACCTGAAGATGCTTACCCTCACCACCACCCACGTTTTGATTTTGATGAATCAGCGATGATCGCTGCCGCAAAAACACTTGGTGCGGCGGCAATTGACTACCAGAAGTAAATGAATGCTGTCAGCCTTTTCAAAAGGTCGGCAGCTTTTTTAGCGAAATATAGAGAATATTTCCCTTTTAGATAATTATCTTGTTGATTTTTGATTTTTCTGTCTTATAATGAGATCATACGTATATCGGCCTATAAAAATTGGAGGGAATGCTATGGCTCATGAACAAATTTTATCTTCTTACGTCGTGACGTTTCATACTTTCGCATTACTGAACGGGAAACACCCTAATCCCTTTTTCACGCAAGTCATTGAGAGTAATCGAACATTCTTCGTCGAAAAAACTCCGCTGGAAATCATGCGTGACTCCTGCGCTCATTACCGCACCAACCTCGAAGCAATTATTGAAAGCTCCAAAAAAGATTTGAAGAAACGACATAAACCACCCATCATGTTAACTCACTCGCATAATAAACCGTTACTGTTTTTCCCATTATTATCACCATCACTGCACCAGAATACATGGGTTGCCTTTCACGCGGTCAAAGATGCTCATCCGCATAAAGACGGAGTGTCCCTCGTGCTGAAGAATAATGCAAACTTGCCATTGAAAACGTCAATGAATACAGTGTATCGCCAAGTCACATTGTCTCACGTTCTGTCTCAGCGGTTTGATAACGCACAAGAAGAATTGCGCAGTTCCTATTCGATGGTTATGGAGCCGAAACATTCCGACTCCCCAATTTCCTAAGATACTGATTCAGCAGCTCTTCGGTACGGTTTCGAAGGCGGACATTCAAGTAGCGGCGGGAATCTTCATAGCCGTCATGCAGAAATAGATATTCCGTAAATAATTCATCTGTTGATTTACGAATAACTTTCATTTTGTGCTGACGCAAGTAAATCGCGGTTTTCTGGAGTTCTGCCGTCACTGCATTCATCGTGTCGTCCACTAAGTTGAGGTATGGGCTTTTTAATTTGAAAGGCATTTGCTCTACAAGCTGCCGGTCCCTTTCAAGAATCGTCAACAGCATAGGCAGGTAAATATAGTTTTCTAAATAGGGCAGTGCTTCTGAAGGGATCAAAGGCATGCGCTTCGCCTCCTATTAGAACTAGTGTTCGTATTATGATTATAATCTTTACTTACTTGAAAAGCAAGCAAGTTACATGTGGGAATTTCTATTGGAATTACCAAAAAAAGAGGCTGTTGCGGATAGTCATCTACATGACTATCCGCAACAGCCTTCTTCTTTACTTCGCCGGTTCGTCTCCAATGAAGTGGATTGAAAATACTTTCCATTTGCCGTCTTCTTTATGGAAGACGGTTACTTGACGTCCGTCTGCAATGTTCTGCACGCCGCTGGATGTTTCAGTAAGCGTGGTTTTCAAAGTAGAAAACAATTGCGCTTCTTCTTTTGAATACTTAACAATGGTTTCATTGTCAGCTTCGCGCTGAATTTCAGTTGTTGCTAGCATCTCTTCCATTGCTTTCCGCTCTTCTTTTGCGTCATAGCCTTTTGTGGAAAGTGTAGCGAGATAGCCGTCTATGTCTTTGTTATTCAGTGTTTCGATATATTGATTGAATGCTGCAAGGATGTTGTCTCTTTCTTCATCTGGCACACCTGCGGCTTCTTCGACTTGGTCGCCTGACATGCTGAAGCCGACCTTTTTATCGTCGATACCGTGGTCAATTGCCCCGCTGCCCGGAGCTGCCTCTCCGTTTTCTACATCATTCGGATTCGTTTCTTCTGCTTTATTACACGCACCCAATACTAGCGCAAGTGCGACAGATGCCGCTGCTAATTGTTTTTTCATTGTTACCTCCTGAACGGAGAATAAGGCCTTTTTTTCGCAAAAGACCTTTCAGTTTGTGGACAAGAATTAGTGAGAAAGCAAGTAGTTAGGAGACCGTTGACCTGCGTTCCAGGCGGACGCTTTCCCGAGGGCGTGACTTGAGCCTCCTCGTCCGCTGCGCTACCTGCGGGGTCTCAAGGCGCACGCTGATCCTCCGGGAGTCGCCGCCCTGCACTTCGGTCAACTGGCATTACTTTTATACTTTGTATGAAAAGTCCTTTTCCATAGCGCATTGCGGATTCTGCAAGCAAAGAATTTTGTATAGAGTACTCACAAAATTATTATGGTCAACAATAAGTTCACGCAATAAATTCAATGAGCAGACCAAGTAACAATACTTACTATATAAGTATTGGAGCGTAAGCCGGTCGACTCCGGGAGGATCAGCCCGACAGGTGAGACGACTTTGGGGAGCTTGCGACCAAGTCAGCTCACCGCGGGCCCTCCGGAAAGCGTACCGGCTGAAGCGCAATCCCAGACTGCCATCCTATAACCACAGAACTCTCGCAAAGCCATAACCACTAAACCTGTTTATCTACAAACTGAAAGGCCTTTTTCACAAAAGACCTTTCTCGTTTTTTTATTTATTTAACTTCTACCCAGCCGTTTTTGATAGCTGTGACTACTGCTTGTGTACGGTCGTTTACGCTCATCTTCTGCAGGATGCTGGAGACGTGGTTTTTGACTGTTTTCTCTGAAATGAAGAGTGTCTCACCAATTGTCCTGTTGCTTTGTCCGTCTGTCAGCAATTGCAATACTTCACATTCACGCTTTGTCAGCAAATGAAGCGGACGGCGGATATCGTTTTGCTGGAAAGAACCTTTGTGTTCTCTCTCGCTCAAACGGCGGAACTCAGATACTAAATTATGTGTTACTTTCGGATGTAGATAAGATCCGCCGGCAGCGACCACTTTAATCGCCTGCACAATTGCGTCTGCATCCATTTCTTTCAACATATAGCCAAGTGCGCCTGTTTTCAGCGCGTGTGTCACGTACGACTCATCGTCGTGGATTGACAGCATAATAACCTTCGCATCAGGATATTCTTTCACCAAAAGCTCTGTTGCATCCACACCGTTCATGCGCGGCATATTAATATCCATCAATACAACATCCGGCTGATTCTGCTCGTACAGTCCAAGCACTTCATTTCCGTCGTCACCTTCCGCTATTACGTCGAACGACTCTTCAAAGTCTAAGATCCGTTTCACACCTTCGCGGAATAATTGGTGATCATCTACAATTAAAATTTTTGTTATTTCCATTTCCAGTTCCTCCAAGTCTATACCTTACTTATCATTTCTCATCTAATGGGATTCGGAAAAGAATTGATGTGCCTTCTCCAATACTCGAATTCACTGTCATTTCTCCCTTTAGCAAATCCACACGTTCTTGCATTCCAATCAAACCAAATGATTTTTCTTTTACTTCATTCGTATCAAAGCCGCAGCCCTTATCTTTCACGAGTATATTTACGGTTTCATGCATCCATTCGATTTTCACCCAGATTTCATCTGTTTTCGCATGCTTAATGCAGTTATTCACAGATTCTTGAATCATCCGGAAAATTCCTATTTCAAAATTGGAATCAAATCTTCTTTCAGAACCATTGCTCTGAAAATGAATGATGAGCGGATCCTCATATTCACTAATTGTGGATAGATACTTTTTCAATGTTGGGACAAGTCCTAAGTCATCCAACGCCATGGGACGCAGATCATAAATGATGCGTCGTACTTCAGATAAAGCCCCTCTGACTGATTCTTTTAATTGGGATAGTTCCTGCAGTGCATTGTCCGGACCTTGTTGAACGAATGTTTTCTCGATCAATCCTGAACGCATCAGAACATTCGCAAGCATCTGTGCCGGGCCGTCATGAATGTCACGTGAAAGCCGTTTACGTTCTTCTTCCTGTGCTTGAATAATCTGGATGGCAAAGTCCTGTTTATGACGGGCAGTTTCAAGTGCCGCACTTACATTTTTTAAATCGGATGTTAAGTAAGTAATCACAGTGGTTACTTGATTAACAAGTTGATCAGCCCTTTCAATTGTAGAGAGCAGCAGTGCAAGTCGGCGTTCAAGTTCATCACGCCGTTCGCGCATTTGCTTTTCCTCCATTTTATTGATGGAGACGCGTACAAGCAAATCATTTGCTACACTATAGGCCTGTTTCACTTCGTCTTCGCTGTAATTGATAAAGTTCTTCGACACGTTCGCTAAGCGTTTTCTAGAGTGGCGTGACATATCTTCCAAATAATCGCCTTCTGTGATGACATGTGAAATGCTGTCTTTCACTTCCGTTAATTCCTTTTGCATTTCTTCAAAACTTTTTCGGCTTTGTTCGCTGATTAGAAATATGTCATTTTTTGATTGATCCATTACATCTACCATATTTCCAAAGATCTTCTCCATCTGTTGGATGTCAATCGCCTTCTCGTTCAAAATTACTCCCTCCCGCACCTGTCTATGTAAAAATAAGCAAAGTGAGCAGCATTGCAGTTTAGCCTAAATACTTATACACTCATATACAGTATAGCACCTAGATGATGTAAAAGTATTATAAGTATATTACAAATGCAGGGGGTACGACAAATGCGAGCAAATTATAAAACCGTCAATCATTTTGGAGAAAGTGAATTCGTGATTCAAAAATCGCGTTTCCTTTCATTTGTCAAACGGGCAGAGACAGAAGAAGAAGCTTTGGAATTTATTCAGGAAATCAAGAAACAGCATCATTCCGCCACGCATAATTGCTCAGCATATATAATAGGTGAACATGACCAAATTCAAAAAGCGAATGATGACGGGGAACCTTCCGGGACCGCCGGCGTTCCAATCTTGGAGGTTCTAAAAAAGCAGCATCTTAAAGATACCGTCATCGTCGTAACACGCTATTTCGGAGGCATCAAGCTCGGCGGAGGAGGTTTAATCCGCGCTTACGGCAAGGCTGCATCCGAAGGTATTGCCGCAACAGGCGCTGTCGAAAGAAAATTGCATGTACTCATTAAAACTTCCATAGACTATACATGGCTCGGCAAAGTCGAGAATGAAGTCCGGCAGTCAGACTATCCTTTAGAAGAGATCGTCTATGAAGAGGACGTCGGTTTGTTTTTATATGTTCCTGTCGAAGAAGAAAAGCTTTTCCGGGACTGGATGATGGAGATGACAAACGGCCAGGCGGAAATGACTGTGATTCGTCACAAGTTTTTGGAATTCACTGTTTGAATACTATACGTATGTTGAAAAAACAGGTATAATAGCGGAAGGTGTTTCTTTTCGGCTGTTTTTTTGCTTAATTTGCCATTGACGGCTTTTTACGCCGTACATTTTGGAGGTATATAATGAAAAGAAAAGATTATAAAAAAAAGAAGAAGTCCTCATCAAAAACCAGACTCTTCTTAAAAATATTCCTATCGCTATTTCTTGCTGTAGTGGGAGTGGGTGCCGTGTACGCTGCGAAACTGCATAACCAAACAGTAGATGTCCTGGACCGTTCCTATGAACCACTCGCAAAAAAAAATTCACAACAAGAAATGCGAGTAGAACCTGCGAAGGATAAAGTATCTATTCTTCTTGTAGGAGTTGATGAAAGTGAAGCCCGCAAGGAAAATGAAGAAAACGGACGTTCCGACGCTCTGATTTTGGCGACACTTAATCCTAAACATAAGAGTGTAAAACTCGTGAGCATTCCCCGTGACTCGTATGTATATATTCCAAAAGTCGATCACAAAGACAAAATTACACACGCGCACGCTTACGGAGGCACCGCTGCTTCCATCGATGCAGTGGAAGAGCTTTTCGATATTCCCATTAACTATTACGTCAAGATGAACTTTAATGCGTTTATCGATGTAGTGGATGCACTGGGTGGAGTAGAAGTTGAAGTACCGTATGAACGAATCGAAAAAGATGAAAATGATAAAAACGCGATCCACTTAATGCCGGGTATGCAGCGGTTAGACGGACGCCATGCACTCGCTTTAGCACGGACACGCAAACTGGACAGCGATATCGAACGAGGCAAACGTCAGCAGATGATCCTTCAAGCGATGATCAAGGAAGCAACTTCGGTCAAATCAATCACCAAATACGGTGATGTCATCAGCGCGCTTGGCGATAATATGAAAACAGACATGACGTCGAAGCAAATGCTATCTTTCATTGAATATGTGAAAAGCGGAATGCCAGAAGTCGATACACTCAGTCTGAATGGTTATGATGACTGGTCTACGGGTGTTTATTATTACAAGCTGGATGAACAGGATTTAGAAGATACGAAACAAATCTTAAAATCTCACCTTGGCCTCATTCCAGACTCCTCTTCCCTGACGGAGCTGGATACAAACCAAGCATCCCCGCCTTCTGAGGTCGCCCATCAATAAGTTATAGTAATAGAAACGAGTGACGAACCAATTGGTTCTCGTTACTCGTTTTTTATATTATTTGACGCCTTATTCGCCGTATGAGCGCAGGCGCCGAGCCTATCCCACACTTGCAAAACTAGTATGAGCAGTTGTTGAAGTTTTATGAGCAAGCCATTTTTAAAATACACACAAAAAACTCCCAGCCGCCACATGTGCGGATGAGAGCCTTGTTGTTATTTTTATTTACCAATCATACGGACTAGATTTAACAGCGGGCGGTAGTTCGCGCCTGCCAGTCCAATTAATTCAACGAATAATTCAATGACAATCAGCATGACGAACAGGAGTAATAATGCACCCCATACGGTTGCCTGCGAGAACAATACAGCTGCTGATCCAAACAATATGGCAATCCCGTAAATCGTCAGTACAGCTTGTCTATGTGAAAAACCTGCTCGCAACAGACAGTGATGCAAATGCGATTTATCTGCAGCTGTAATCGACTGTTTCATTCGAACACGTCTGACGATTGCAAAAAACGTATCAGAAATCGGAACACCTAGCATGATGATAGGGAATACTAAAGATACTACCGTTACATTCTTAAATCCGAGAAGCGCCAGTACTGATATCATGAAGCCAAGGAATAATGACCCCGTATCACCCATAAATATTTTCGCCGGATGAAAGTTGTAAATCAAGAATCCAAGCGAACTGGCTGCTAATATAGACGCTGTGGCTGCAACGAAGAAGTTCCCCATCATCGCTGCCATCACCGTAATGGCAATAAGTGCGATGGTTGAAACACCTGCTGCTAAACCGTCAAGACCATCAATCAGGTTAATGGCATTTGTGATACCAATAATCCAAATGACTGTAATTGGAATACTCATGTAGCCGAAGTCTAGCTGTCCTAGTAATGGTAGGTTAATGAATTCGATTTGCAAGCCGCCCCAAAGGACGACAACTAACGCAGCTACCAGCTGACCTGAAGCTTTTGCTCTCGCTGTAATTTCCAGCATATCATCTAAAAAGCCAATCAGGACGATCAATAATGCACCGACTAAAAAACCGATTTCATTCACATGTTCGTCTTGCGGCAATAAAATTGCATATCCAATAATAAACGCACCGAAAATAGCCAATCCACCAATTCGAGGCATAATTCTCGCATGGACTTTTCTGTAATTGGGACGGTCAACCGCACCTATACGAAAAGCGAGTTTGATGACAAGTGGTGTAAGTATGACGGCAGCGATGAAAGCTGCAGCCATTGCGATGAATATCATGTCTTTCCTCCCCGATTAGCAATAAAGTTCATATTGCATTTCATTATAGCACGGTTGCTGCTAGATTTCACTACTAAGTGCACGTACCCTTCTCTTTCCCATGGACGCTCGCTTGTAAACTATAAATACGGCTAGGTAAGCGACGGACACATGTCCTTTTTTTGTATGTCTAATCTAGACGCTTATTAGATGAAAGAAGTTCCGTGTCGTTAAAATTCACCAGCCATCACCGCATTTGCTGAAGGTTTTTATCAAAGATAGTCTTTTGCATGGCTTTTTGATAAAATAGAAAGGAATCTCTCATTTAGAAAGAGGTTTATTAAAGGAGCGTCTAAATTATGTTGAGTATCTTTAAGCGAAAAACTGGGACGAGTGAGCGACAGCTGCGCAGGTACCGTAAAATCGTGGAGCAGATCAATTCACTTGAGCCTAAATACATTGCTATGTCGGACGATGATTTATCAGGTATGACGGATCAATTTAAAGAGCAGCTGGAAGGCGGAGCAACGATCAAAACGATCTTGCCTGATGCATTCGCCGTTGTACGCGAAGCTTCCAAGCGCGTTCTCGGTATGCGTCATTTCGATGTCCAATTAATTGGCGGAGCTGTTTTGACAGAAGGTAATATTTCTGAGATGCCGACGGGTGAAGGTAAAACACTCGTTGCTTCCCTCCCCTCTTACGTAAGAGCGTTAGAAGGAAAAGGTGTCCACGTCATCACGGTCAACGATTATTTGGCGAAACGTGACTACGAGCAGATTGGGCAGATCCATCGTTTCCTTGGACTGACTGTCGGATTGAATGTGCCGATGATGCAGGGTCCTGAAAAACAAGCGGCCTATCAATCTGATATCACATACGGTGTGGGAACAGAATTCGGTTTCGACTATCTGCGTGACAATATGGTGCAGCATCCTTCGCAGAAAGTACAGCGACCGTATCATTTTGCCATTATCGATGAAGTCGACAGTGTACTGATCGATGAAGCGAAAACACCGCTGATTGTCGCAGGTAAAATGCAGGCGGACACAGATCTGCACCTTATTGCTGCACGCTTGGCGAAACGCTTCAAAAAGGATGAAGATTTCGAGTTTGATGATGCAACAAAAGCTACTTCATTGACGGAACAAGGAATCGAAAAAGTCGAGAAAGCATTCGGCATCGATAACTTATACGATTTGGATCACCAGACGCTTTACCATTATGTCATTCAGGCCGTTCGCGCATACGTCATCTTCAAGCGCGATGTGGATTACATTGTACGTGACGGAAAAATCGAACTGGTCGATATGTTCACCGGACGTATCATGGAAGGCCGTACGCTTTCTGACGGACTGCACCAAGCGATCGAAGCAAAAGAAGGCGTCGAAATTACAGATGAAAATAAAGCGCAGGCGCAGATTACCATTCAAAACTACTTCCGTATGTATCCAAGACTGTGCGGTATGACGGGTACAGCAAAAACGCAGGATAAAGAATTCCGCGAAGTATATAATATGGAAGTTATTCAGATTCCAACTAACCGTCCGCGTGCGCGAATTGATTCTCCTGATTTCGTATATAGGACGATTGAAGAAAAATATAAAGCTGTGGCAAAAGAGGTCGCAGCACGCCACGCAACAGGCCAGCCGATTCTCGTTGGTACCACTTCGATTTTGCAGTCAGAAGCGGTTGCCAAGCATTTAAGAGAAAAAGGTTTGTCATTCCACCTGTTGAATGCGAAAAGCGTCGAGCAAGAAGTGGAGTTAATTTCACAGGCCGGACAGCACGGACATATTACGGTAGCTACGAATATGGCAGGGCGCGGTACTGATATCGTGCTTGGTGAAGGTGTTGAAGAGAACGGCGGATTGTTTGTACTTGGTACAGAAAAGCATGAAAGCCGTCGTGTAGACAACCAGTTACGCGGGCGTTCTGGACGTCAGGGCGACCACGGCGAAAGCCAATTCTATCTTTCATTGGAGGATGAAATGTACATCCGATTCTCTCCAGAAGAGCTAGAAAAGTTCCTGACGAAAGTACGCACTGATGAAACTGGAAAAGTACAGAATCCTGAAGTGCATGAATTGACGGAACGTACACAGCGAATCGTCGAAGGCGCTCACTTCTCCATGCGTGAGTACAATTTGAAGCTGGATGATGTCATCAACGACCAGCGTGAAGTTATCTATTCATTGCGTAACCGTGTGCTAGAAGGAAATGATATCTTCGAAATGCTGAAGACGATGCTTTCAGAAACGGTAGAATTCGTTGTACTCGATAGCTGCCCTGACAATGAAATTGCTGATCACTGGGATTTCGACCGCATACAACGTACGATGAACTCACTGTTGCTGACCCCTGTCGAATTGCCAGATTCATTGGATAAAACAGCTGATATTCTCAAGCAATACGATGAAAGAATGGAAGAGTTGTTTGCATTTATCGACACATTCACTGATAATGAACAGGTAAGCCAGCTACTTCCGCAAGTTATGCTGAGTTATCTGGATACCATGTGGGTCAAGCATTTGGAAGTCATGACTCGCCTCAAAGAAGGAATCGGTTTGCGTTCTTACGGACAAGAAGATCCAATGCGTATTTACCAGCGTGAAGGCCTGCAATTATTTGGCAAGCACTATCAGCGTCTGCGCCGTGACATTGCGTCCGAAATCATCGCATTCATGAAGCAATTACACACACAAGAACAGGAGGTTTCCCAATGAAACTCTTCAACCTATTTAAAAAGACAGATAAAACTGGGTTAGACAGTACAGTGGAATCCAATGAAATTCTAGAAAACGGTGGCAACACCTCTGGCAATAAAGATATTGAAACAGCTCTTTCTCTTCATCCAGAATGGACTCTGACACAGGAGCAAGAGTATGTGTTCCGTTTCCTTGCCAATGAACTGGAACCATTAAAACCAAATCAAATTTCATTGTCAGGGATCGATATAGACTATGAACCTGCCAATGACAGCTGGCTCGTCAAATCGTTCTTCCGTTCTTCACTAGATCAGGCAATTACGGTAGGATCTATTGAATTACTATTGATTGACGAAGATGGCAACACAGCAGCTTCAGCGGAGTTTGATTTAAACGAACTGGGCGAAATTCCTGCCCGCAGTGCTCGCCCATGGGTATTCGTATTTGAACCGAAAGATCAGCTTGCAGAGGAAGTTCCTGCTACAAACTGGAAGCTCGCGTTCAACGTACACTCCATGATGCCGCACCAATTGGAACTGGCTCCTTCATGGGAAGAACAGCTTCCGGCCGAACAAAAAGAAGCACTTGCTGAAGTAGTGGCAGGTCTTCCTAAATTGAAGCCGCGCGAAGTAAATATCGCAGGTTTCCAAATACAGAAGCAGGAAGATGCTAATATTGCAGCTTCTGTATTTGTCCGTAACGGTCACTCGAAGCAGATCAATATCGAAAAGCTTCCACTTGAGCTGATTGATGCAACCGGCGATCTGGTTGCAAGAGGAACATTTGAATTGAATCCTCCTCTTTCAGTAAAAGCGAACAGCACTACCCCGTGGACATTCATTTATCCAACAGAACTGATTAAAAAGGACGAGCCAGATTTCTCACGCTGGACGATCCGAGTACCGCAAGATTCTACAAACTAATAAAACGTTAGAAGCTGCCCGAACAGTCATTTAATATGACTACCGGACAGCTTCTTTTTTGTATAGCTATATTGAATGGCCGGCTGCAGAGTGGTTTGGTTCGTCGGAAGCAAGTTTTGGTTCGTTCCCGCTTTAGTTTGGCTCGTTTCTCCTTTTTTACAAAACAAAAAATCGATCCCCCTATTGGAAGACCGATTGAAGTTTGTCTTATTTAGCTGCTACCGGATTAACACCTGCAATACGCTTTGCACCTACATAGCGCTTGCCCCAGTAATATGGATCGTTTAATTTATCAACACGTACACCTTTAGATGTTGAAGCATGTGCGAATTTTCCGTCCCCTACATAAATACCTACGTGAGATACACCGCGGCCGCTAGTATTAAAGAATACTAGATCGCCTGATGTGAGGTTGGATTTTTTCACTGCTTGTCCAGACGCGTACATACCGCCTGATGTGCGTGCTACTTTAAGTCCGTTTTGTGCAAATACATAACCGACATAGCCTGAGCAGTCAAAGCCTGCTTTTGTTGTACCGCCGTAACGGTATTTAATACCTGTAAGGCTTGTTGCTGTTTTTGTGATGTTAGTAGCATGTGTTGATGCATCTGCTTGTCCAGCGAAAGGAGCGACGAGTAATAAAATAGACATTGCCAAGACTAAAAACGTTTTCTTCAATAAGTTCATGTGTTCCTCCGATATAATTATATGTATTTTTGGTAACTTGCTAACCTTTTATGTTGAATTAACTTTATCATTTATCAAACGCTGGTTATATTACAGTTATGTAACAGAATTATGTCGAATCCGTAATATCTGTTACTTTTGAAACACTTTGCAATATTACATTCATTTTTTCATGTTTTATTATGTGAGGGGAGACTGTTTGAAAAGGATAAAATATCGAGTTATAGTATATAGAAAGTAAGCGGAACGGAGATCGTTCCCCTACGTTCCGGGCGGACGCTTTCCCGAGGGCGTGGCTTGAGCCACTCGTTCGCTTCGCTTCCTGCGGGGTCTCAAGACTCACGCTAATCCTCCGGGAGTCGCCGCCCTGCACTTCGGTCCACTAGTTATGTTTGCAATACATTTTATGTATATTGAGCTTTGAAAAGGTATTCTGTATTCAAGTCGAGGATACTGTTATTGTTTTGCTAACCTCACTCTTTATGTAGTAAAAACTTAATAAGTGCAGTGGCGTATTTCAAGCCCAATAGTATGTTGGATACTGCCAACTTACTTAGCGATGGTAATACATATATTCTTAAAAACAGCAAGCCACTGTATTGCCTTTCCGAAAGCATCCGCCTGAAACGCAGGGCAACGGCATACTTACCAATTACAAAATCTCCTCTACAGAAACAAAAACTGCTTCTCTCACAAAACAAAATGTGAAGAAGCAGTTTTTTATTGTGATCAGTCGATTTGCAGATCTGTTATGACTACCACGTCTTCGTGGATTAATAATTTAGTAATTGGCCAGTCGGTTGTAACCTCGCCTGATTTTAGTTTTTCCATCGCCGCGCGCTTTTTCTCGCCGAACGCGATCATGATGAGTTTTTTCGACTTCATGATAGAAGAGATTCCCATCGTCAATGCAATGTTCGGGATTTTATCGTCGTTTTCGAAGTACTGGCTGTTGACGCCTAGAGTAGAATCCGTAAGTGTCGCGACATGCGTCACGGATTCTGGCGATGTGCCGGGTTCATTGAAGGCAATGTGGCCGTTCTCCCCTACGCCGAGTAACTGAATATCAAGAGGATGTGCGTTCAGCTCGTCTTCATAGTGCTGGCACTCTTTATCAAGATCGGTCGCCATCCCGTTTGGTATATATGTTTCTTTGAATGACTTCTTATTGAAAAGATGCTCTTTCATAAAATAGGCGTAGCTGTTGGGATTGTCTGCATCTATACCCACGTATTCGTCCAGGTTAAATGCTGTTACTTGGGAAAAGTCCAGGTTTGAATTGGTCCATTCCTCATAGACCGGGATCATGGTGCTGCCTGTTGCAAGTCCAAGGACGTGCAATCTGTTATTGCGAAGCTCTTCTTCTATTATATTGTAAACTTCTTTCACTCCTTCTTTAGGGCTGTTTACTGTGATCCATTTTAAGTTTTCCATTTTACATGCACCGGCTTTCCTAAGTTGTACTTATTTATTTTAGTTTTAAATAGATATCTGGTCAAGATTTACATCACACAATACTCGTCTACGTTATCATTCCCCTGCTTCTCTTTTTAAAAACCTCTCCTTAAAAAATAGATACTGATGTAATTATGTCATGCATCGATTCATCTATTTCTTCCAAAGCATAAAAGCAGGTCTTTGTGTATGTCAAATAGATGTTAAGTGGTTGAACATATTGTGAACTTTTGATGAGGTTTGGAAATCATAGGGTTTTCCCTAATTCTTTATTCTCCGATTGAGATTAAGATAAACGTAAGATTAATTCTTCAGCAAGGAGGTGGCTGCATTGAGCAAAAAAGATTTATCTTCAAACAAACAAACGAAAGAAGATGTGAATTTAAAAGGCACGCTGATCATGGTAATGATTGTCGGCGTCGCTATTCTGGTCATGTGGTTCGCAAGTTACGGTCTATTCTTATCTAGATAATCAAAAGCATTTGAGGAGGAAATAATATGCATCTGCATAAATACGAAAAAGTATGGCTCGCATTTGGTTTAGGGTCATTGGTCTTATTCTTAATTATCATCGGCTTTGCAGCGTTCTGGAAAGGAACTCACCCACAAAGTCACATTGAAACAATTGATCCGCAAAACGTGGAAGCGAATGAAGCATTCCAGCCCGATAATCTCGGTCTAACGGAAGTAGCCGATGGTAAATATGTTGTTAATATGGTCGCTTCCGCTTTCAATTATGACTTCGGTAAAGAAGAGGACGGCAGCCCTACTAAGACGATTCGAGTACCAAAAGGTTCCACTGTTCTTTTCCAGATTACAAGTAAGGATGTAGTTCACGGCTTCCAAGTTGCCGGAACGAACGTCAACATGATGGTAGAGCCCGGGCATATCAGCCGGCTTGAAACGGTTATGAAAAACAATGGTGAATTTACGGTTGTCTGTAATGAATATTGCGGCATCGGTCACCACTTAATGTTCGGCACAGTGGAGGTGTACTAACCAATGGAACTATTTAAATTCTCAAAAAAAGAATCAAGACTGTATATGTCCTTCATGTATGTCACATTCGTTTCGCTTTTAGTGGGCGGCTTAATGGGACTCTTGCAGACACTCGTTCGTTCAGGTAAGTTTAAATTACCGTTTAACATTGATTACTATACGATTTTAACAACGCACGGTGTAGTACTT
Organism: Sporosarcina sp.; assembly: GCF_029257255.1. Classification (GTDB taxonomy): domain Bacteria; phylum Bacillota; class Bacilli; order Bacillales_A; family Planococcaceae; genus Sporosarcina. The sequence goes on from NZ_JARICI010000050.1 coordinate 44,094, forward strand.
GGACTTGTACTGACTACCTTCTTTATTATCGGATTCCAGTTCTCTCTAATGGGGAAAACCGTAGGAATTTCTGATAAGCAAATGATGTGGGGATGGATTTCATTCTGGGTCATGCTGGTAGGTACAGTTTTGGCTGCCTGGATGATCTTAACAGGAGAAGCTTCTGTATTATATACATTCTATACGCCTCTTCGTGCTCATCCAATTTTCTATATCGGTTTAGCACTTGTTATTATAGGTAGCTGGATCGCTGCTTTCGTAAACTTCCGCCAATTATATGTATGGAAGAAAGCACATAAAGGTGAAAAGTCTCCGCTCCTTGCGTTCATGGTTGTCATCAACATGATCATGTGGGTTGTAGCTTCACTGGGTGTAGCTTACTCTGTAGTGGTTTTAATCTTACCTTGGTCACTCGGATACGTTGCAACAGTTAACGTATTGTTGACTCGTACACTATTCTGGTATTTCGGTCACCCGCTTGTTTATTTCTGGTTGCTTCCGGCTTATATGGCTTGGTATGCAGTTCTCCCGAAGATTATCGGTGGGAAATTATTCAGTGATTCATTGGCAAGACTGGCTTTCATTTTGCTGTTACTGTTCTCGATTCCTGTAGGTTTCCACCACCAATTAACAGAGCCAGGGATTGATCCTACTTGGAAGTTCATTCAAGTTGTCTTAACTTTCATGGTAGTCATTCCTTCATTAATGACTGCATTCTCTTTATTTGCAACATTTGAAACTACCGGAAGAAATAAAGGCTACACTTCTTTATTCGGATGGTTCAAGAAACTTCCTTGGGGCGATGTTCGTTTCTTCGCACCGTTTGTCGGTATGGTGGCGTTCATTCCAGGTGGAGCCGGCGGTATTATTAACGCTTCTCACCAAATGAACTCTCTTGTGCACAACACAATCTGGATTACAGGGCACTTCCATTTAACCATTGCAACGACTGTTATCTTAACGTATTTCGGTATTGCATACTGGCTGGTTCCACATTTAACTGGCCGTCGCCTGACTCCTAAATTGAATAAATTAGGGATCATTCAAACAATCATCTGGACAGTCGGTATGATGATCATGTCCACTTCTATGCACATTCAAGGTTTACTCGGCGGTCCACGTCGTTCGAACTTCTCTGAATATGCAGGCGGAGATCAGGTTGCTACATGGATCAGCTATCAAGTTTCACAAGCTGTCGGCGGAACTATTCTATTCATTGGTATTGTACTAATGGTTTATATCTTTATACAGTTGGCCTTCTTTGCCCCTCGCGGTTATGAAGAATATCCGATTGCTGAAGAAGATATGGATGCTGAAAAAACACCAAAAATCTTGGAGAACTGGTATCTGTGGATTGGTATTACAATCGCGTTGATTCTATTCGCTTATACAATTCCAATGATTGATATCATTAAGCACTCGCCTCCTGGATCGATTCCATTTGATTGGCCAATAGGACGTTCTTAAACAATAAAAAAGCCTTAAAAATCCGATAGTGGATTTTTAAGGTTTTTTTTCAAACTTGGACTACAGGCAAGCTCAGCTGATTCTCAGCTTTCATACGAGTCAGAAGCGACTGCATATCTTCTTCATTCAGCGGTTTCGCGAAGTAGAACCCTTGCAGTTCATCACAGTTTTTCCCTTTCAGGATGTCCCATTGTTCCTGTGTTTCGACACCTTCAGCAACTGTACGGATCTCCAATGTCTTACCGAGCTGGATAATCGCGTTGACAATCGCACGGCTTTTGTCATTATGCACGATATTCATAATAAATGAACGGTCAATTTTCAGTTGTTTAATTGGGAACGACTGCAGATAAATAAAAGCAGAGTACCCTGTACCAAAATCGTCTATTGCAATGGAGAAGCCTTTTTCAGCAAGTTGATGAATTCGCTGTTGCACAATTTCATGCCGTTCCATCGCTACACTTTCCGTAATTTCCAGCAGCAAATTTCGCGGATCGATTTGCGTCTCTTGAATGCATTTATCCAAATAGACAGGCAGATTATGCTGCAGGAAGTGCCTTGGCGATAAATTAACTGAAACAGTTAGGTCATGCAGCCCTAATTGTTTAAATTGCTTCAGCTGCTCGAGCGCTTGACGGATGACCCATTCACCAATGGATATAATGAAGCCGGTTGATTCTGCCAGTTCGATAAAGTCAGCTGGATAGATCAATCCCAGTTCAGGATGCTGCCAGCGGATCAATGCTTCAAACCCTATAATTTCACCTGTATCACATAATACTTGCGGCTGATAGAAGAGTCTAAATTCATTCATATCCAGACCTTTGCGCAAGTTCATCTCGGACATCATTGTCCGCTTCATATGCTGGTGCGTGTCTGCATTATAGACACCCACACTTTTTCTCGAAGTTTGGCGCTTGCTCGTTTCGAGTGCAAAACGGGCAGCCTGAACCCCCTCAATCGGCGTCAGCACGTCTTTAGGGTAATAAGCCATGCCGTAACTGAAGGTTAGATACACTTCCTGGCTGGCGACGAGAATCGGCTCACGCAGTTTGTCGATCAGATTTTCCATCTTCCTCTTAAATTTAGTACCACCTTTGTCATATGGTGCAAATATAACAAAGTGATCGAATGCAATTCTCGCGACATGATAGGGCTTTTCAAAATGCAGCAAAAAACGTTCAGCTACTACACGAATAATGTCATCAGCCAGCTCCGGACCGAGCACGCTGTGTATTTCGATAAATTGATCTATGTTCATATAGACAAAAATACCTTCTTGGTTCTGGTCCACTTCTGAGATACGAGCGTCTGCTTGAGCCAGAAACGCATTATAGTTCCCCATCTCTGTCAAAGGATCAACGAAGGCCAGACGATGCAAATTCTTCTCAAAATCAATTCGGCTTAAACGATCGAATAGAAAGGACAGCATATCCGCAATACTCGACACTACCATGCGGTCAAATGAGTTCCATTCACGACGTTCCCTTGATTCACAGCAGAGTAATCCGCCGATCCCTGAACTAAGGATTATGCAGGCATCCAATAAAGAAGCAAACTGATTGGGTGTAGCAAAATATTTCTCTGCTATTTCTCTAGTCGCAGGACAGCCGTCAATATCATCGGCAGCCAGCGTTCGCTGACTTTGAATCTCTTCAAAGTAGAAAGGAAAGTCTTCTATGCAAAAATCACTTTCGATGGTATGCTCTTTTGTTTCTTCATTATAAGCGTTTTGTGAATGGAGACGCGTGCGATCTTCATTGAAGAGCCAAATACTGACTCGCTGGCATTTCATGATCTGCGAAACTTCAAAGCAAATTTGTTCCAATAACGTATTAATCGTTTCTTCACTTACCGCATAGTATTTAGCCATCTTAAATACTTGTTCCTGCTGTTGACGAATTGCATTAATCTTTTGCAGAGTTTGGGCCATTTCATCATGTTTTTGCAAAAAAGCACCACCCTTCTTCTCAAAATTCATTTTATATCGACAATATTATTGAACAGTATAATTATAGTAATCTTACCACAATTTCTATAAAGAATAATAAATTTCTTTCTTTATAGAAATTGTACCTATAAATATTTGTTATATATCAGTCTTTAGTTATGTATATTTTCGAATTTTTCTTCGGTATACTAGGTTTATTGATTGAATTTAATAGTTTGCTAACTCAATAGAAATAGCTAAATATATTTTTCAAAGGAGATAATCAGAATGAAAAAAACAGTTCTAGCAACTATTGCCTCTATCGCGCTTGCAGCAAGTATCTCAGCAGGCAGTGCAGACGCTTCGACAAAGACGTATACAGTTCAGACTGGAGACACTCTTTGGAAAGTTGCAACTCAGCATAAGCTGACAGTAAACGAGTTAAAAAGTTTGAATGCACTTGCTTCAGATTCCATTAAAGTAAACCAGAAACTGATCATCGAAAATAAAGCAACAAATGTGAAGACTGTTTCATCTATTAATTCGTTTAATGACGTAAAAGCTCCTACAGTGGACAAGCCCATTTCATCCACGAAGCCATCTGCAAGCACAAACACTACGGCGCCCTCTACCTCATTGATGAATAAAGTTGTAGATGTTGCGATGCCGCTTCAAGGCATTCCGTATGTTTGGGCGGGTGTAACGCCCTCTGGATTTGACTGCAGTGGATTCATCTACTATGTCTACAATCAAGCAGGCGTCAAAGTTCCGAGACTAGATACAATCGGGATGCATGATCGTTCTGTATTTATTAAAGATCCTGTCGTAGGCGATCTGTTATTTTTTGAAAATACATACCGACCGGGAATCTCACATATTGGAATTAATTTAGGTAACGGTAAGTTTATCCACGCCGGAAACAGTGGAATTGAAATTTCATCTGTTGAATCTCCTTATTGGAACCAGCGCTTCCTAGGCTATAAACGTTTTAAAGATATCAAATAATAAAAAAGCGGACATCCTGAGTTCTACAGGGATGTCCGCTTTTTATCTAAAATTTATTATCTTGCAGAGTAGCCGCCGTCAATAACAAGTTCAGCACCTGTAATGTACGCAGCTTCGTCTGATGCTAAAAATAATACTGCATTACTTACGTCTTCCGGTTGTCCCAAACGCTCAAGTGGAGTCATCTTGATTATCATACCCAGTATGTCTTTGGATTCTTCCAGAGCTTGTGTCATAGGTGTTTCGATGACACCCGGGAAAATCGCATTGACGCGAATGCCATTTTTACCGTATTCAGCTGCAGCAGCTTTCGAAATCGCACGTACCGAACCTTTTGAAGCTGTATATGGATTCAAGCCCATTCCAATTAAAGCTGTGTAAGATGAGATATTCACGATTGATCCTGATTTCGCCTCAGCCATATAACCTGCCGCGTGCTTCATACCAAGGAATGCGCCGAAGCCGTTGATATCAGAAAGTTTGCGCCAGTCTTCAATTGTAATTTGTTCTATTGTTTTTTCAGTAGAGATTCCTGCATTGTTAATAAGGATGTCCAATTTACCGAAATGATCCACTGCTTTTTTCATTGCTTCTTTCCACTGGTCATCTTCCGTAACGTTCAGCTTGATTGTGAAGATGTTGTCTTGCCCGCCCCATTTTTCTTCTAGAGCCGCTTCGTTAATGTCCGCTGCGATAACTTTTGCACCTTGAGCTACGAATTGTTTTACCATCTTTTCGCCCATACCGGACGCACCGCCTGTAATGAATGCTACTTTATCTTGTAATCGTTTCATCAGTCATCTCTCCTTTTGTGTTGTACGCATATATTTTAACACTAAAATAGTTTTTAATCAATTTTAGTATATCGCATGAAACGACATAGCATTTCTTCGATACTATAGCTTCCTTTATGATTATACACGCCTTGTATAATCATAGGGTGTGCGATATAATTAGGCTTGTAAGATATACACTACAAGTGGAAGAAGTGAACAAATATGTTCAAAGACCAGCGCTATCTCCAATATAATGCAGCAGGGTTCCGGCAGGATTTGATTGCAGGGATTACTGTTGGAATTGTAGCCATTCCACTCGGGATGGCTTTTGCAATTGCCTCAGGCGTAAAACCGGAATATGGACTGTATACAACTATCATTGCCGGTCTCCTCGTCGCTTTGTTTGGAGGCTCGCGTTTTCAGATTGCGGGACCTACGGGGGCATTCATTCCAATTTTATTGGCAATCGTGTTGCAGTACGGTTATGAGGATTTATTGATTGCAGGATTTTTAGCCGGGATCTTCCTTGTCATTATGGGCTTCCTCGGTGTAAGTAACTTAATTCATTTCGTACCCCGATCAGTAACAATTGGTTTTACCACGGGAATTGCAGTTATTATCTTTACTGGCCAGTTCCAGAACTTTTTCGGTCTGACAGGTGTAGAAAAGAAAGAGTTTTTCCATGAAAGCATGATTGAAATCGCGCGAAATTTTCATACTGTTAATACATTTAGTATCTTGACTGCAGTGATCGGTTTGCTGGTCATTTTTATATTACCCAAGATTGCTCCAAAAATTCCGTTATTGTTAGTGGCTTTATTAATCCCAACAATTTGTTCTATTCTTTTCTTTCCCGGAAAAGTCGAAACCATCGGAACTTCATTCGGCGGAATCCCGCAACATCTGCCTACTTTCCATTTCCCTGAAATCACTTTATCTAAACTCGTGACATTGTGGCAGCCTGCTCTCATTATCGCTGCGCTTGGTGCTATTGAGTCGTTGCTATCGGCAGTCGTAGCAGATGGAATCAAAAGCGATGTGCCGAAACATGATTCGAAAAGAGAGCTGTTCGGTCAGGGAATCGCAAATATTGTAACACCACTGTTTGGTGGGATACCCGCTACTGGTGCAATCGCCCGTACCGCCACAAATATTGGTTCAGGCGCCGTCAGCCCCATGTCCGGTGTCATCCAAAGTTTATTCGTCCTGGCGTTCTTACTCGTATTCGCACCTTACGCATCCTATATTCCGTTAGCCGCCATGGCGCCAATCTTAATGTATGTCGCCTGGAATATGAGTGCGCGAAAAGCATTCGTACAAATCGTATCGCTACGTTCAGGAGATTCGCTCGTTTTACTGACAACATTTTTCCTGACAATCTTCCTGAACTTAACCATTGCGGTCGAAGTTGGTATTCTGCTCGCCGCGCTATCATTCCTGCGTAAAATGAGCGGTGCGCTGGTTATTAAAGAAAGCAAGCTGACAGATGTAGAGATATTCAAACTAGGTGCTGATTCCGGCAGTGAGCTGATTAAGTATAAAATTTCGGGTCCATTATTTTTTGGAACCGCAAAAAAGTTCGAAGATCGCTATCCAAAGCTGTTAGAAATCGAACAATCCATCATTATTCTCGACATGAAAAACCTGACTGCCTTAGACGCAACAGGCGAAGCGGCCCTTTCAGCTTTGCTAGATGAAGCAAAGCGGTTAAATAAACGACTCATCTTCAAAAAAGTACCTCCGAATAAAATAAACCTATTCAAACGCAGCGGGCTGTTCGAGAAAATTGGCGAAGAGAATTTCTTTATGCTATAAAAAAGAGCGTCCTCTCATTATTGAGAAGACGCTCTTCACCTCTTTTTGATTCACAAACTTATAGATTACGCGTTATTCCCTTACCATTCTTCGCATAGATCTCGTATAATCTTTCAATAATTACTTCAAAAGAGTTCTGTTGTACTTTCTGTTGTATGATAGCCTGCTGCTCGCGAGACAATTCATTGGAAAGCGCTTGATCAAGACCCTCTGCCAGTGATTCTCCACTGTGTGATTCAACTAGAATGCCAGCGCCCTCTTGCAGCAGGTAAGGAAGTCCACCTACATTGGTCGCCACTACTCTAGCGCCTGAGGCCATTGCTTCAAGAACGACTAATCCGAATCCTTCATGATAAGAAGGCAAAGTAAGTACATCGGCTGCAGACATCCATTTCGCAAGTTCAGTCTGGCTGACAGGTTCTTTGAATTCGACGCCTGTCATGCCAGACTCTTGAATTTTCTGCATGACTGATTCAGTAAAGCGCTGGTCTTTTTGAGATCCTATTAAATAAAGAAGAAGATCAGGATGGGATGCTTTTACCATGGCGTAGGCATCCAGCAGTTCCATGACTCCTTTTGCTTCAATTAAGTTTCCCACAAAAATCAACACATGTTCATTTAAAGGTACGTTCAGAAGCAAACGGGCTTCCTCCCTGCCCATCGGCTTAAATATACTTGTATCCACACCCATGCTCATGACCTCTACATTTGACGAGGCAATGCCGTAATCCTCAACAACATCCTGCCGCAGTTTTTCACCTACTGTGATCACTCGGGACGCATCTTCTAAGATCTTTTGTGTAAAACCTGCAATCCGGCTACTTTTTTTCGCCATTTTGTCCAAGTCTCCGCCATGAACAGTCACTATATACGGAATGCCAAACAGTTTTTTACCCAAATAGGAAAGGACTCCCGTCGGAAAAGCATAATGGGCATGTGTAATACCTATGGATTTTTTATTAACTAGTAAGTAAAAAAAAGATTGTAAAGTCCAGGACATATATTTTGTTATTTTTTCAAACGGACTTTTGCCTGGTCCATGTATGGCAATGACTTTGACATCAACACCGTTATTTTTTAATAGTTCAACTTGATTTTTCACGAAGATCCCATATGTAGGATGTTCTGCTGAAGGGTACATATTGCTAAAAATTACTGCTTTCGTCAATGGATACTCATCCTTTATCTTTTTCCGTATTATCGGATTCTGGTTTATTTATAACATTGAATGATTATAACATAAGTAAAGCAGTAAGAAAGCCACTAATATAATCGAAATTTCCCTATTTCATTCAGGGTTATCTAAAAAGTAAAAAATTCAAATACCTCTTCATATTTCAATCAATATATCACGTGTAATCCTGTTGTAATGTAATTGTAACAAAAAGCAAGTTTATTCGTGCTAATATATTCGTAGATTACAAAGCACAACAGTTGATTGTGCGAAAGGGGAATACGAAAACAGCATGAAACGTCTATTATCACTGGTTTTTGCGAGTCTATTATTCTTTTTACTCGCACCAGAATTTGCTTCCGCAAACTCATCAACGTCATTAATCAACTCTTTGCGCACACATATGGGAACTCCTTATGTATATGGAGGAACGACACCATCGGGTTTTGACTGTTCAGGATACATACAATATGTATATAAAAAAGAAGGGCATTCTGTGCCGCGTACAACGGGACAACAATTCTCGACAGGTACTTCAGTTTCAAAAAATAATTTGCAGGTTGGGGATTTAGTTTTCTTCAACACATCAGGTCGAGGAGTATCACACGTTGGTGTGTATACAGGTTCAAACAATTTTATTCACGCATCTGTAAGTAAAGGTGTCATGGTTTCTTCACTTAGCGACCCGTACTACTGGGGCAGCCGTTATATAGGGGCTCGTCGTGTAGCCAGTTTTGAAGAAAAGAAAGTTGCTGCAGCACCAGTTAAAAAAGTAATCTATGCAAGCCGCGGTGAGGTAGCAAAAGAAATTGCTGGCACACTTAAGCTCGATACCAGTGCAGCTACTGCAACATTTAAAGATGTAGATAAATCTGATCCTAACTTTGCTGCAATTGCAGCTGTCGCTAAAGCTAATATCTTCTCAGGCGACAATGGTAATTTCAAACCCGACAGCGAAATCACTCGTGAACAAATGGCAAAGGTATTAGTACAAGCATTTGATCTTGATGGGACTGTACAAGCAAACTTTAAAGATGTCCCTGCTGACCATTGGGCAACTGAATATATTGACACACTTTATTACCACAACATCACTACAGGTTATGGTGATGGGACGTACGGTCTGGGTGATAAAGTAACCGCACCTCAATTGCAAAAATTTATTACTCGTATCGATAACTGATTAACTTGCCGAATGTTCTTAATAAGAACATTCGGTTTTCTCTAATAAGGATAGATCTTTTGGTATAAAGCTACTATTTAGCGAACAATGTCAAAAATATGTAGTAATCAAATTTCAACGCTGTTACACTGAGTCTAACAAGCTAGTACATTAAAGGAGGATTTCATGAATCAGTTCAAATGGGCGGCAGCCAGTCTGCTGCTACTCACCATCTTAGTTCTCTCACCTCTTCAGTCAATGGCAAACTTTCAATTTTCCGACGTGCCCACTACCAGTGATTATCATAAAGAGCTTCACTATATAGCCAATAAGGGAATCATAAATAAGGCTGATAAGTTCAACCCTGGTGATAATTTAAAGCGTGCACATGTTGCCAAAATGATCGTGATCGCAAAAGGCGAGCAAAATACTCCCGAAAAGAATATGACTATTTCTGATATGAAATCGGGAACTGAGCGTTACAAGTTTGCAAATATCGCTATCCAAAAAGGTTATTTCCAACTTTCTAGCGGTAATCGTTTTAATGATAATGAAGATATTACTCGTGAAGACATGGCTTACGCTTTATCTGAGGCATTTAATATGTCTGAAAAAATCACAAATCAAAAACCTCTTGTTCTGACAGATGTGGCAAACCATAAGTATGCAGAGCGCATCAACGGATTATATTATGGAGGAATCACGCAGGGAGATAATAAGAAGTTTCTACCTTACAACAAATTAACTAGAGCTCAATTTGCGAGATTTGTTGCGCGTGCTATTGATGACCAATTTAAACTGGAAGTCAAGCCACCTGATCAGCAATCAAGTGTCAGTTATGTAAAAGTAGCGACTGGCAATGACAAAGATCCTTTAAATGTTCGTTCATCACCATCCAACAGTGCTGCTATCATCACTTCCCTGCCTAATGGAACAGTTGTTGAAGTTACCGGCAATACAGGTGTCTGGCTTAAAATTAATGTATCAGGCAAAACAGGATATATTCATGAAGCATTCACTACCAGTAACCTGGATGACCCAAAGCCAAGTGTACCGGCACCACCTGTGGCCAAGCCAGACCCTGCCCCTTCAGCGAAATTGATGGGTAAAGTTACTGTTAATAATTTAAACGTGCGTTCAACTGGAAGTTCAAGCGCAGCTGTAATTGATAAGTTGAATGCAGGCAAGAAAGTGGAAGTAGTTTCAGTGTCAGGCTACTGGGCTAAAATCAGTTACAGCGGTAAAACAGGTTATGTACACAAATCTTATTTAAAACTGCTGAACCAAACAGGCAATCCATTACGTGACCGCGTAATTGTTGTTGATGCAGGACATGGCGGACATGATCCAGGTACAGGCAACAGCGGAAAGACAGAGAAAGCCATTACTTTAAACGTGGCAAAGAAACTTGAAGCAAAGCTGAAAAACGCTGGCGCTAAAGTATTAATGGCACGTACTTCAGATAAGTATCATTCGTTGGAAGAGCGAACTGAGTTTGCGAAGAAAAATTATGCAGAAACATTTATTTCTATTCACGTAAACTCTGCTGGCTCATCTGCAAAAGGTACAGAAACATATTATGATTCTTCTTCTAATCCAAATGGTACTGAAAGCCGCGACTTAGCAACTTTCATTCAGCGCAATATTGTGCAGAAAGCCAATATGGTCGATCGCGGAGTGAAGAATAACCGTTTTTACGTAATACGTAATAATAACGTGGCTGCAGTGCTTGTAGAACTTGGTTTCCTGACAAATTCATCTGATTATGCTAAATTAACAAGCGAAAAGTATGCGAATATTTATGCTGATGCAATTTATCAGGGTGTTTATCAGTATTACAGCAAACAATAATTCACCTCTCCTCCCAGACAGCCGTCTTGGGAGGTTTTTTATACGTTGAACGTCGAATGTCTATCCTGTTTGTCTATCTACTCTATACCCCCTATTCATCTAAACTACCTCCTATTTTTCCTTACCATATGCAAAACGATGATCTAATAAAATCCGGCAAAGAGAAATTTTCTCCTTGCCGGATTTTTATTATACCGTTACTTGATTGATTTCATTCGTGAACACTTGTTGCGCTTTTGAGATATCCACTTTGTGTCCCATCTCATTCAGTGTTTCACCTATCTGCATGACCGCTTTTTCTAGCATATCCGCAGTGGTGTTGCCCATATGTCCAATACGGAACGCTTTGCCTGCCAGATGTGCTAATGAACCTGAAAGAATCGTACCTTTATCCGCCATTGACGCACGGAACTTCGCATCATCTATTCCTTCAGGATACTGAATGCAGCTCAGTGTCGGTGCCGCCACTTCTTCAGAAGCTAAAGCTTTCATGCCGTACACAGCCAAGCTTTGACGAACCGCACGGCCAAACGCTTTATGACGCTTGATTCGCTCGTCTATCCCTTCATCTAATACGATGCGCAGCCCTTCTTCGAGTCCGTAAACCAAGTTCACTGCAGGTGTTGCGAAGTATTTAGATGGGTCATGCATGACTGGAATCCAGTTATAGATATCACAGTAATACGCCTGGACTCTTTCCATTGCCGCACGAGCGTCCAAAGCAGACTGGTTAAAAGCAACGAGCGCCAGACCCGGAGGCACTCCAATTGCTTTTTGTGAACCGGTTAAGACGATATCGAGCGTATTACCGGCTCCCCCATATTCCTTGCTCATATCTTCATCCATCGCTGTTGTCGCGCATACACCATCAACGATTACCAATGCGCCGTGCTTCTTAATGACCGGCACAATGGCTTCCAAGTCAGCTGCAACACCAGTAGATGTATCTGCATGCGTGACCGTAACTGCCTTGTAGTTTCCTTCTGCTAGTTTACGGTCGATATCCTCAGAAGAAACTTGCTGTCCCCATTCCGACTGCAGTACCTCGACTTCAATACCGAAAGCCTGTCCTAATTTAATAAAACGGTCGCCAAAGTAGCCCTGGCTTACTACAAGTAGTTTTTCTCCTGCTGCGATCGTATTGACGATAGCCATTTCCATAGCAACCGTACCTGAGCCCGCCACAACAAATACTTCCCCGTTTGTATTGAATATTTCTCGCGTCTGATCAATTGTATGTTTATAGATTTGGACGAAGCGCGGGTCCGTATGCGATCGTGTTTCACTTGCCATTGCATCGTATATAGAATCTACTACAGGCGTAGGTCCTGGGATTAACAACATTTCTTCATTTCTCATCATCTAGTTCCTCCTCATAGTTACGTACATATTTTCAATAATAGCTAAACTGACAGAATTTTTCAAATGAATTTAAATATGACTTAGAATGGTAAGTGGTACGATACCGTTTCCCTGCGTTCCAGGCGGACAGCGAAGGGTTCGCTTTGCCTTAATTTCTGTGCACTTTACAGAAATTAAGGCAATACAGCGTTCTTTCTACAAACTATGGTCGCTTCGCTCCCTTTAGTTGTCTCATCCTATCGGGCTGATCCTCCCCGAGTGTTTCAATCCGCGGCTCACACGAAGTGAGTCATGCAACCGTTGCCGCAGGACGCGGCGCTCTTAGGTTGCCTTACACTCCGGTACACTGACTGGTTTTTTAATATTTTTTTATGCGAGTGCAGTATTCAGAAACAGTCTCCTACATATATTAAATATTCTGCTTAGAGACAGAGATACTGCCAACTTATTGTCTTTAATGGTTACACAAGTTATTTCACAATAAAAATAGGGATTGAAGCTTAAAACGGTCACTCCGGAAGGATCAGGCCCACAGGAGATGACAACTTAGGGGAGCAGAGGGAGAGAAGGTGGCAGAAGAACCCTGTATTGTCGCGTGCCTTCCCGAACACGTCCCCGTCTTAAGCGAAAATCCCAGACTGCAACCTTCCACCACTTACAATGTCTGACTTAATACATCACCTGCAAATTTATGAGAAACCAAATGAAAAGAAGGGAATTGGACTTACATCCAATTCCCTCCCCTCTTCACGTCATCTATCGGAAGATGAAGTGACCCCGTTATCATATTAATACCCCTAATGTGTAAACGAACGAGACTTTTCCCCAAAAGTCACATTCAGCTGTTCATTCAGTCAATTAGAACTGCGCTGTTTCAGTTGAACCTGTCATTGCAGTTGTTGAAGATTGACCTTCAGAGATTACTTGTGCAACTTCGTCAAAGTAACCTGTACCAACTTCACGCTGGTGACGAGTCGCTGTATAGCCTTTAACTTCGTTATCGAACTCAGCTTGCTGAAGCTCTGAGTAAGCGCCCATTCCGCGTGTTTTGTATCCGTGAGCCAATTCGAACATGCTGTGGTTCAATGTGTGGAAACCTGCAAGTGTAACGAATTGGAATTTGTAGCCCATTTTACCAAGTTCAACTTGATATTTTTCAATTGTTGCATCATCCAAGTTCGCTTTCCAGTTGAATGAAGGTGAACAGTTATATGCCAACATTTTTTCAGGGAATTTCGCGTGAATTGCATCTGCGAATTCCTGTGCTTCTTCAAGTGATGGATGAGAAGTTTCACACCATACTAGGTCAGCGTATTCTGCATAAGCAAGACCGCGTGCAATTGCCTGCTTGATACCTGGCTTAGACTTGTAGAATCCTTCAGGCGTACGCTCTCCTGTTAAGAAATCTGCATCTACTGGATCAATGTCGCTTGTTACCATATCAGCAGCATCTGCATCTGTACGAGCGATGATTACTGTATCAACACCCAATACGTCAGCAGCTAAACGTGCAGCAGACAGGTTGCGAACTGCGTTTTGAGTCGGAAGAAGTACTTTACCGCCCAAGTGTCCACATTTCTTTTCAGAAGCTAATTGGTCTTCCAAGTGAACACCAGCAGCTCCAGATTCGATCATGCCTTTCATTAATTCGAATACGTTAAGTGGTCCCCCAAAACCAGCTTCCATATCCGCAACGATTGGTGCGAACCAGTCGAATCCGTCTTCACGGCCTTCTGCATGGTCGATTTGGTCAGCACGCTGAAGTGCCTGGTTGATGCGTTTAACAACTGCAGGTACAGAGTTTGCCGGATATAAACTTTGGTCAGGATACATTTGTCCTGCAAGGTTTGCATCAGCAGCAACTTGCCATCCGCTTAGATAGATTGCCTGTAGACCAGCCTTAACTTGTTGTACTGCTTGGTTACCTGTTAATGCCCCCAGTGCATTAATGAAATCTTCTTCATGAAGTGATTTCCAAAGGCGAGCAGCACCCTTTTCAGCTAGTGTATTTTGAATTAGAAGTGATCCGCGAAGCTTTACTACATCCTCAGCAGTATAGTTACGTTTGATCCCTTTCCAACGGCTATCCTCGGCCCAGCTTTTCTCCAGTTGTGCAATTTGTTCTTGTCTTGTTGACATATTCTTCACACCTTCCCCTTTTTTAAACGTGTACCTGTTACATCTGTTTCATAACAGCTACCTTCGTTATGTATTACTATATAACAGTCCATCAGAATTGTCAGTTCATTTCGACAAAAAGGCTTTTTAAGCGGATGAAAGAATGGTAGAATGGATGAAAAGGCAAGAGATTGGGTTAAAACTACAAACAAAGGGGATTGTGTTAATCTATGGAAAATGCCGATATTCCAAAGAAGATTCTGAATCAATACGCGACGATATTAGATGATTGGGTGCCTAAAGATGCCTCTATCGCTATCGCTATAAAAGATCGCTACATCTATTACGATCCGGGCATGCATGATATTCATTTAAAAGAAGGACAGGATATCCAGGCAGGCAGCATCGCGGAGGTCACGATAAAAGAAAGGCGTAAAGTGGAGGTAGTAATGGATAATACACTTTATGGCATGTCCTACTTTGGAATGGGCTACCCTATTGACGTCAAAGGAGAACCGGGCGCACTGATTATCATTCTGCCGCCGAACTTCCATGTGCTGAAAAGAGACCAGCTCCAATTTTTGACCGGCAAACGCGAAGATGAATGGTACCCGATTGCGATTGACCAGGTAACCTACGTAGAGAGCCTACATAAAAAGACGTGGTTCTATACGAACGCTGATCATTATAATATAAGTTTCACTTTAAAAGATCTGCAGCTTCGTCTGCCGAGATTTTTTTTACGGATTCACCGTTCTTATATCATCAATATGAACTGCATTGAAAAAATTTCTCGTGATTTTTCGTCCAACCTTGTGATTACATTAGTAGACGGCACAGAACTCCCCGTCAGCCAGACCTATATAAATGAAGTGCGATCCATGCTTGGATTTTAATGAAATAGAATTAAAATTCAGCTGCAAGACAAATAGTAATAAGCGAATATAAAACAGGAAGGGAAATGTTTCATTTCCCTTCCTGTTTTTCTTTATATAGTAGATACTCATTATCTAAGTCAGTTCATTTTCTTCCATGCCTTCTTTTGAAGTTTCAGAAGATAATCTTGCACTTCACGAATTCCAAATACAAAATACGTTGCGCTTAATGTAACTGAAAAAATTGCCACTCCAGTGAGAAATGTCAGCCACTTGTAATCAAACACTAAGTACTTGCTTGAAAAGAATAGGACTATCGTGATAATGATCATCGGAGGAATAGCCCTAAAAAACTGAATTTCCTTTGTAAATATTCCCATCTTTAAATTGTACTTGTAATTTGCATAAATAACCAGCATGACAAAATTCAGAACTGCACTTATTAGTGTCCCCCAGGCTATCGCTTCTGCACCTAAATTATCTACCAAAAGCATGATAACAGCAATATTGACACCAAACACATTAAACAAACTGAAAACAACCGGTGCTATCGAATCCCCTTTGGCATAGTAAAAACGCGTAATGTAAGTATTAGCTGCCAAGAAATACATAGAGAGAACGAAAATCGCTAAAACCGGCGATGTAATAGCAGTTGATTTATCATCAAAGTTTCCATATTGGAATATGACTTGGACGAGATTCGTTGAATAAAAATACGAAAAAATCGTCACAGGTACCAGCAATAGTAAGAGATAATGCAGTCCCTTAGAATATAGACTTTTAATTGAAGCTTGATCATGTGATGCTTCTTTCATACTCAATATCGGATAAATAACTGTCGTAACTGCAGTAATCAGAATCGCCTGAGGGAACTGCATTAATTTTGACGCGTAGTTAACTGAAGCAATAGCTCCTTCCGACAACATGCCCGCAAAGAATCTTTGCAGCAGTGCATACAACTGAATAGTTGCACCGCCAAGCATAATGGGCATAACCATAATCCATAGCTGTTTAGAAGAAAGACTTCTCTCAAATGTAATTCCGACAGGGAATGCTTTTAATCTGCGGTAACCGATGATTAAGAAATACACCATCAGGACCGCACTCGCCAATGCACTGATTCCATATGCGATCGGTCCTACTATGTAAGACATCGCAACTGCAATTACCAGAAAGATAACATTATAAATCAATATGGCAAAGCTTGAGAGATGAAACTTCTCATGTACATTTAGCAATCCACTGTACCAGGAAGACAACACAAGGAAAATGGAAGACGGCATCATCCAATAATAAAGGTGTTTTGTAAGATTTATATCACCATCACTCATTCCTGATGTGATTTTCTCCTTATTAAAGAGCTCCATAATAGGATTTGTAAGCAACAGCATAACAATAGTCATTAGAAATACTGTTGTCAGTACTATTGTAAAAGACTGCTTTACAAAAAGCGCCTGGTTGGTTGTTTCTCTGTTATAAATGGAGATTACTGCGGTAGTAAAAGCACCTCCCATAACTAGATACAAAAAGTTTGGAATCATATACGCAGTAAAAATACTGTCAGCTATATAGCTGCTCCCGTACTGAAATCCAATAATCATTTCACGAAAGAAACCGAACAACCGGGCGACTACGTTAATAATCGCTACAGCCCCGACAATTTTGATGAATTTATTCATAGGCCGATCCCACCTTTAATGGCCGTTTTCCAATCTTACAGGCATTTCCAATAGAAAATAGTGCTAGTTTATGCAGATCTTTCTTAAGCAGAAGAACGCTTCTAGACTGAGTAAATATAATGCATTGATCTTTCATTGGCGTTTCACAGCCTTTTTAATCAACTTTTGTCCTACAATAGCTTCTCGATGGATATATTTAGCTATTTGTTTCGTTTCCGCTATAGTTTCCTGCCAATTACATTTCACTTTTTCCACTACACGTGATAAAGAATGTTCATCGTTTGCCAAATCATTAATATTTACACACCGGTCTGAAGCACCTACAAATGACATGAAATCTTTAACTTTCGTGTGATAGGAAACAGCAATAATAGGCGTTTCTGAATTAGTGGCTAAAATTAAAGAATGCAGCCGGGTGCCTATGATTAAATCAAGTCCTCCTGTAACTTCCATGATGCGTTCAGGCACAAGATTCTCTTCTATAATTGTCACACGTTCCTTATGCACCATTTGTTTCCTTATATCTTTCGTAACGGTTACATCCTGGGGGAACTTCGTGGCAAAAAATGTAATATTAGCACCCTGGTCAGTTATCACCTTGTCAAGATTCCGAGCCATACTCGCTGTATACACTTCATATTTTTCAATATCACCTTCTGGCCAGTAATTCGCATTGTAGTAAGGTACGGCAGACACCCCAATATTTGTTGGTCGGTCTGGATAGGTTTGCCGTTGTGTTTTCAGTGTAAATGCAGGATCACCAATAACTTCAATATCTTTTTTCACACCGATTTTTTGTAGCAGCTTTTTAGATTCCGGATCTCTTACGGAAACGTTTTGTGCATAGCGTGTCATGATATTGATGCTGATTCTTCCTGTAATTGTATTTACCGGACCCGCACCGCACCCGTAAACTATATACGGCACATTACTCTGCTTAGCCATTAAAGCATATGTTAAAAATAAATGGGCTTCCCTTTTATAAAAGTCCATCAATATGCCTCCACCGCCAATAATCAGAAGATCAAACTTTGTAACGTACTTCTTATTGTTTTTATATGTAGAAATGAACGTCTTATACAGATTGCTTTTTTTATAATATAAAGGGTAGCTGTGCACTCCATAACGCTCAGATGTTTGTTGTGTATTATTACTGAAGACCGTAATATTCTCATTCGTTACTGAAAACTCCTGTTTCACTTGCTGAAGAATACCGCTCAATATGGACTCATCGCCATTATTGTCGTTGCCATAGTTCCCCACAATCCCAATTCGCATTAAACTACATCCTTTTAATTTTAATACTGAAATTATACCATAATAAATTATTCTCTGGTCGTTTAAACAGAACTCTGTCTGTTCAATCTTTTAAGTAATCTTATTGTCTGCCCTGCAGCTTGTCATATATCTCAATACAGCTTTTGGTAATAAAAAAGAAGAGAAGGCAAAAGCGGCCCTCTCTCCCTTTCTATCAAAGGTTTATCGCGCGATATAAGAATACACTGAAATGCACCCGTGAAATTGGAATAGAAGGTTTATATATGCCGCCTTCATAACCTGTAGTTACATTATTGGCTGCTAAAGCCTGTACATAATCATATGACCAGTCATCTTTAGGTACATCTATGAAGTTTTTGGAACTGACACCTTCCAGATTATAAGCAATCGCAATAACCTTTGCCATTTGTTTCCGTGTCAATGTTCCGCCAGGATCAAAGGTTGTTTTGTCTTTTCCACTCATAATTCCCGTACGAACCATCGCGGCAATTTCCTTGTAATAAGGATTTGAAGCAGGTACATCCTCGAATTGAAGCAAGTCCCCACCCGACAGATCCAATTTCAGAGCCCGGGCAATAATAACAGCCGCATGTGACCTTGTCAACGAGTTGTCAGGCTTGAATGTGTCGTCTAAATAACCCGTGATAACTTGCTGCTTAGTCAACGATTCAACTTCATTATAGTAGTGATAGTCTGCTGGTATATCTTTAAATAAAGAATGATTTTTCACTATTATACTCGCAGAAACGGTCTTAGCACCAAGCTTAGCAGTTACTTTACCTGAAGCTCCTGCTTTCTTCGCCGTAAACTTTCCGTCTTTTGTTACAGTGCCTATATTTCCCTCGACGGACCATGTCAGCTGTGAAGAATCATACACTACCGGTTTTCCTGCTCCGTCTTTTGCATCTATGGATAATGCAATAGTCTCTCCAGCACTTAATTCTTTAGCTGCTGGAATAATGGCAAGACGTTCAGGAGCATCAACGATATTTACCGGGAATGATTGAACAGCTTTCCCATCGTAGTTAATATAAATTCTGTCTTCTCCGGGAGTTGTTGTCTTAAATCTTAATCCACTAGTATTTAATGTACCGTTTTGAGATGAGAGGTTAACCCTGGAAGCGTTGATCGGTAGCGGATTATTATTTTCATCCCATATATATTGTATTTTCACTCCGGAAGAAGCTCCGGCAAGCAATGTTGCGTAATTAGTATCACTTGTATGCTTAATATGCTTAGGTGAACCCAGAGGAGCTGTGCTGACCGCCTGCAAAATATTAGAAACAAGACGCTGGTAATTTCCTGCGTTGGACGGTTTATTAGCAAGCCCTATATTATAACTGCCAAGTGTTCTTATCGCCATAGTTGTAGAGCCGCCTCCGTCTAAGTTAATGGCACGGTCCACTCCTAATTTCACCAGATAGTTTGCCAGCTGGGACATATTCATCCCCTTGCTGTGTCTTTGACGGCCGTCAACTGTAATAAAATGGACAACAGAGCCGTCCTTATTAGTGGCCACCACAGTGCGTGGCGCAATTTCTTTCACCCTGGAGCTGTTTGCACTCATCATGATATAGGGTTTTCCGTCCCTCACCAGATATGGCCCGCTGGCAAGTATAAATTCAGCATCGTTCCACTGATCATTAATCGCGAACTGCGTGCTAATTTCATCGCCTACAGCGATGTGGGACAACTTTTCATGCCACTCTCCGCCTTGCAGTGAGATAACAAATCCTGTTGGTGGAATCGGAGTGTTTCCAATAGAACCATAACCTGTAACCTTTGTAACGCGCCCTGATAAAGTCTGATCAAATGTATTTTGGGTAATCGGCTTCCCTGTATCTACAACAATCTCAAATCCATATTCATTGGTTTTTGTAGTTTTACTATGAAACTGGGGAGTATAGATGACTGCATTATCTTTTTCTCGAGAATGATTCAAACCTGTCATTTCATATTTTTTCCCTTTATAAGAGAGAGTAACATCAAATTGATAGTAGTCAATCAATCCCTTGCCGTCACGCGTCATTCCAAAGGCTGTTGGAACGTTCATATATTGATCCGCTCCCACTGATATAGCGCCGCCGTTTAATATGACATTATCTTTAGCAAGTAAAAACAATGGATAGCCTTCCGACATATTGAAGAATCCTGCATTAATTGCACCAATCACACGATTACCTTCTATGGAATTTCGCATGGCCATTGCAGTAGTTGACTCCTTGCCGTTTTTAACAGCCGGCAGACCGACCTGCACTTTAGTTGTAGGATCATTGGCATCAATTGTCAAATGGTTAATTGTATTGACTCCCGTATCTGTATTTTTATACTGTTTGTATTGAACTCCAGTTGATAACGGGGTTTCCTTTTGCACAGTTTGAGCTGCTGACGAACTTACGGGACTATGTGTTAAAAGCAATGTGAATGTGGCAAGTATTGAAAATCCTTTAATTAATTTATTCATATTTATACTCTCTTAAGAGCAATTACACCTCTCCTTCTGTTTCTTCTAACATTAACAAAACAATGAAGGAATTACTATGAAACTATGGAGGTGTTTTACTTGCATAGTTTTATTCGTTCCTATTTAATAGTTCGTTCGTTGGGTCCTTATATTTATTCTATATATATTGTAGAATAGTAGTAGAATTTCAGTTTAAGGGGGAATAAATTTGAAGAAATTAAATATTGCCGTTTTAATCCTTTTTATTTCGGCATTATTCGGCAATGCGCTCACTACTTCAGCAAGTGACATTTCTGGACACGGACATGAAACTGGCTTGCGGTATCTGATCGCTAAAGGTGCTTTAGATAGTGACTCCAAAGGAAACTATAATCCTAATAAAATAGTAACACGCGGAGAATTTTCTGCATATGTGTCAAGGGTGCTCAAACTGCCCCAGGAAGGAATTATCTTATTTTCCGATGTCCCTTCAAGCTATAAATATGCTGACGATATTCAACGTGCAGCTGCTGCAGGAATAATCACTGGTTACATAGATGATCGTACGTTCAAACCCAATAACCCGATTACCAGACAGCATATGGCGATTATTCTGGATCGTGTTATGGATTACCTGGAGTTAAAAAAACCGGGCGGCTCATTTGAATTTACTGACAGCCACTTGATTTCCGAACCCTATAGAGAAGCAGTCGTAAACGGCGCAGTTCTTGGAATTATACAAGGGAATAACGGTAATTTCATGCCGCAGAAAAATGCGACAATTGCTCAATCTTCCACTTTCATTCACAGACTAATGAAAGTGTCAGGTGACCCTGATGCTCATATTCAATTATATACAGTTAAAGAAATTTCGAATGGCGCGTTATCAGGCAACCTGACGTTTTATTCTTATAAAGATGCAGAGAAGGCGGTTACTAAAACTTCACAGGTAATTACGCTTGGAGACAACATCGTAAAAATGTCATCGGGCTATGCAGTAACGAATAAATACGTTGCGTTAGCTTCCCAAACTATAAATGATCAGATTTCAGTTGCAGCGAACACTGAAATGGAGTATTTGAGCAGCGAAGAAAATAAGGTAAAAGTCCGCCTTGCCGGACATATCGGTTACCTTAATCAAAAGGATCTGGATCTGATTCCATTTTCCATGAGCGAAGGCCGTTCCTATTATACGAATGAAAACGGTGAGATCAAGCATGTCTTATTCGATCATGTAAAAGGTAAATACACCGCAAGTTATGTTTATGGAAAAGCTCCGGCGTTCATGAAGCCGGGTGCTCAATATTACAGCTGGAACGGTATCAATTTTAATTCAGCCAGCGGTGCTTCTGCGGGAGAAGCTTTCAACTACTATCAGTTCCTGCCCGCAAGAACTAAATCTACTTACAGTGCAGAAGAAATTGACCGGTATATTATAAAAAGACTGACGGAATTAGAGAAATCCGGCAGCATAGTATATGCAAAAGCATCTGAAAAGAGTAAATTGATAGGTCTTGGGACTACCTTGAAAGCTATCGAGGAAAAATATAATATTAATGCAATGCTCATTCTGTCACTAGCCCAGCATGAAAGTGCATACGGAATGAGCGTACAGGCACAGACATTGAATAACTTATTCGGACTTTACGTCTATGACACAAATCCACTGAACAAAAATTTTGCATCAGTTGCTGACAATATTAATGAATTGATCACCAAGTTTTTGGAACCTAATTATATTTCTCCGAAAGGTCCATATGCCCACGGTGCAGCTGTTGGTTCAAAGCAGCTTGGTTTCAATGTGAAATATGCGTCAGATCCATTCTGGGGTGCTAAAATAGCTGGACACTATTACCGTGCTGAAAAAGATATGGGACAGAAAGATGCCAAAGCAAATTATATGATAGGACTGACATCAACAACCGGTCTCAACGTACGGACCGTTGCAGGTACAGTTAATAATAATCCACTGTTTTCTTATAAACGTCAGGGAGTTCCTGTACTAATTAACAAACCAACTGTAAATGGCTGGTATGAAATCACTTCTGACCTGCCGTACAAAAATCCGGTATACGTTAGTAAAGATTATGTCCGGGTAATCCAAACTGTGAAATAACCATAAAAAAGCTGTTATTCGATTTGAATAACAGCTTTTTATTATATTCTTATACAATTTCAGTCTTTCTTATGGATGACGCCAGAATAACAAAACCAAGCATCAGTATGAAAATCAGATCAAGCAGCCCGGTATGCATCGATATGGTGAATAGTGTAATGACAAAAGCATAAGTGACTGTATGAAAACTTTTAATCCCCTGCTGCTTTACTTTATTGTAAATCAGTGAAACTAATACACCATACAGCAAGAATCCAACAGCTACCAGTAAATATCCGCCATCTAAAAACAGCTGACCTATAAACGTGGGTGTAGTTGTTCTGGTTGGACGCGTAATATACTTTCCTTCTTCGGTACTTAATGAATTAACTACTTCCGTTACACGCATACGTGGAGAAACTTGCTCTCCGGGTAAAACAGTATTAAATACACCCTTCTGTATCTCACCATTTAAATACCCTTCAGTTTGCGTATACTCCATAATTTTACTCAATACTATGTGTCCGGTAACACTTTCTCCGTTAATAGACCGAAGCCATTTAGGCGTCAAATTAACTTTTTGTTCTACAGTTAATAATTTAACTTTCTCATCTTCTGTCATATCAGTTATAGGCTGATCCCTGTTATTAAATTCCTGTGTTGTGTCTTCTGAAATCACTCGTAAAAACCCAAACATTGAAAACAGAACACCTATTATAAATAGTGCTGTCAGGAACCAAGTTAGTTTCACACGTTTAACAACATAGTGAAAAATGATAATCCCCGTAAATAACATGATAATTAATGGTGTTCGATAACCCATTAATAAGAAAAGAAACATTATTACAGCAAAAATCAAACCGTAAACCATTGCTTTTTTCCATGTCATCTTTTTTTCCAGAAGCATTCTATACGATAATATCAACAGCATTCCGAACCAGAGCAACTGACTGAAGAAATTCAATTTCGGATCCAAGTTTCGGCGTGCAGATTCATCAGTAATTCCCACATCTCCGCCAAATATCATCAGCATATACGATACAAGGCCCAGTACAGTCAGGACAACTGTAAAGTGCATCAGATATTTACTGAAAAATGAAAGACCGAACGTTGGAAGTGTCCATCCTAGTTTGTCGATGACGTAGACACCCAGATAGTAGCAGACCAAAGCCAGAATGACGACCGGCCAAATTGAGACACGCACATTAAATAGCTCAAACCGGTGAAAGTCGAATAAACTTGTGAAAAAGTAAAGCACCAAAATAAATGGTAAAAAGAAATACGGTGAAAATGTGTCAATCCTATTCGCCTGTTTAATAATATTTTTAACATTATCCATTTTATCAAATGCATCAGAATGTGATGCAATTAACCTCCTCTATGTACGCTAAGCAAAACGTCTTTTCAAAATTTAATTCCACACTTAAAACAAGAGTAATTATAGCACACAAACGGTTTTCAGAACTAGTTGTTTTACTGCCCAATCTGGGTCCCCTACTTTTATATCTAATAATTATCAAATAAGTAGTAGGTTACCATGACGATCGTATGATATATTAAAATCATATCAGAAAAGGTAGGGATTTAATAATGAGGAAAGTTTTATACTGTCTCCTGTCAGCTGTCATCATCTATATAGTCATTTCTCCAATCGCATCTGAAGTACAGGCATCTTCTCCAAAGATTGCTGTACTGTTCTCTAAAACAAGCGAAGATTATGCGAATGCTGTGCATCCAGGTGGAACTTACAAAGGTCAGCAGGTTTCGCCCAAGGTAGACTACAGTTCAACTCTCGACAAAGAGCTTAAAGCATTTCATATGTACAAGCAACAAGGTTTTGATGTTACGAAAATCTATGAAAAAGATTTGAATAACCTCCAAACTCTAAGTAAGTATGACGCTATTGTTTTTGCACATACAGTTATGACCAATCATCAGCAGCGGGAAAATATTAAACTGTATATCCGCAGCGGCGGCGGAGCTATTTTTGCATTCCAAATGGCGCGTAACGAAGCTGCACATTATCCACAGCCAAACAAAATGGATTTGTCACCATTAATCTATCATGTAGAATCATGGGTAATGGAATGGGATAATTTGACAGAAGTCTTCCAATCCAGATTTATCGATGATGTCGTGTTGAGAAGACCAACTATAAGCAATATGTCTTCTACGCATCCAATCATTCGCAATACAACTAAAGAGCTTGGTAAATCTACTATTAATATCACTAAATCTTATGATGACTGGGTGGAAATCATTAAACCATGGAAAAGCGGAAATGCTGTTCCGATACTCCACTTTACAAATTTTAGTTTAACGGATAAACCAACTCTAATGAATTCTCAAAAGTTCGGTGCTGCTCATGCTATAAATTACGGTAAAGGCCGAATTGTTCAGACTGGCTTTAAGATTATGGATCACATCCAGGTTTCTGCTGATGCTAATTGGGAAGACCACACAAAAGGTCTATCATTTGACGGTACAGGCGGTGATAAAGATGCGTCTGTCTTTATGAAACATTCATTAAATTGGGTTTCTGAAAAACATCATGATGATATGAAGCGTCAATACAATGTTTCATTGAGTTCATCGAACGTAAGTAGTTATCTTGCTCCATCAAAGCAATTCGTATTTTATTCAACAGTTACTGTAAAAAACAACGGCAATGTACCTGCACGCGGTACATTAAAATTAGAAATTTTAAATTCTAACGGAAATGTTATTGGAAAAGGACACGAACGTTATTTACCCGGCTTAGCAGCTGATACAACAACTGATAATGCTGACCGAAAAGACATCAGCACACATGCTGAGAAATACCAGGTCTTCCTTCCGGGCAATCTGCCTGCCGGAACTTACACAATCCGTACAGCGTTTGTAGAAGGACGTGCAGACAGAAAAAATTCAGATGAAAAATTCACTACAGCTTCCGAAGTAAAAACGTTAATCCGCTCTAATGGTGCAAATCGGGCCACGATCGGAAGTGTTCCATTTTTCTTTGACGTTACTAAATCGGGCGGTGGCTATTTTGACATCCAAAACCTTCACGCAATAGGAATTGTCAAAGGCTATCAGGGTATATTTAATCCGACGGGAACGTTAACGCGTATTCAAGCAACTGAAATGATTTTACGTTCTCTCGATATCATTCCTTCTGCCTCTGCAACTATCCAGGCCAGTGATATTAAAAAAGGTGACTATGGATATGCCGTTCTCGCAACCGGTGCCCGCCACGGTATCATCTCTTTGCAAAACGGACGAATTAATGCACACCTGCCGATTAACCGTGCAGACATGGCACGTGCACTTGTAAACGGATTTAAACTTCAGGGTTTTTCTAAGAATGAGTTTAAAGATATATCTGCTAGTCACCCTTATTACAAAGATATTCAGGCATTGTATATGATGGGTATCACTACGGGTTATGAAGATCAAACATTCCGTCCCAATGGTTCTGTGTCCAGAAAAAACTTTTCACAATTCCTCAATCGGGCACTACAGGCAAATTCTAAATAAAATTCCACTATAAATTATATACCGGAAAGCAGGCTAAGTGATCATCTTTTCACTTTCCCTGCTTTTTTACAGTTTCTTTTATTTCGCTGTTTAGAATATACCAATTTCATGTATAATGAGATAGAATTTATCAGCATTAACTCAGGAGGTATTTATGAATAAAAAATTAGCGTTGCTATTTGCTCTGATAGCATGCATAGGAGTTGCCGTATTTTTCTTATGGGAAAAAAAGCAGGTTGCACCATCACCAGCCATAAAATTCGGAGATGACATACAACTAACAGCCGAACAATACGAGTTGAAAGAAATTAACCAGTCGAAAGTAAGCAAGTTGAACGCAGTAGATACAACCTATACATACGATGTTAACAGTGAAAAGCCTGTAGGAACACTTACTTTGACGGTCCGTAAAGTAGATAACGGAGACAGATTTGTATTTTCACAATTCTATACGTCTTCAGAAGAGGGTGTGTATCTTCCTCTGCAACTCACTTTTGCAGATCAAACTGACTTTGACTTCTTTAAAATTAGTGAGGAACTGGTTCAGGAAGAACATGACCGTGTATTCGGCAAAGACTATACTACAAATGTAAAAGGTATCTATTCATTTAAGGGTAAAAAACCTTATGACTTAATCCTGTCGCAAAACTATATCTCGCACGAATTAGAAGAAACATACAGCGACGGTACATCCAGCGTATTAAGAGAATTAGTAAATGAAGATGATTTTCTCGAAATAAATAAAGATAACGGTAATGTAACCTTTAATATGAAGCTTCGTACGACCGGCCCTGAACAATTCAGTGAAAGCTGGTTTTTACTTAGTGATGATTCCTTATTTCCCGACAAAGAAGAAGCTCAGTATTATAAAAACTATAGTAATCGAAACTTTATTCATTCACCTAAATGGCAGACAGCTTCAGGCATTTACACAAAGTTGCCTTGGTCGGTTGAACCTGGTACAAAACTGGGATATGGTAGAAACTTAGTTTCACAGCAGGGTAAAGTTTTTGCAGGGAGATATCAGGAAACACCTGCACGCTTTTATTACGATATGCTGGTGAATTCCGTCAACTATTTATTTGATTTCAAAGGCGAACTCCCTATTTGGAAAACGGAATATACGAGTACA
The DNA here is from genome assembly GCF_029257255.1 of Sporosarcina sp. Taxonomy (GTDB): domain Bacteria; phylum Bacillota; class Bacilli; order Bacillales_A; family Planococcaceae; genus Sporosarcina. The sequence continues at coordinate 71,775 of NZ_JARICI010000050.1, forward strand.
TGGCTGAAACGGGAGTACGGAATTACCGCTCCATACATCGATACCAGACACAATGAAAATATCGCTTTATTTCTGAGCAGTGCCGGGAACATTCTCGCTAATAAGGAAATCGCGGACAGCGATTTATTATATGCGGACTTTTTGAGCTCTCAGAAGGATATCGGCAACACTCTGTCCACTAAAAACGGCTATTATATTCTCGACTATTATTCAGAAAACCAATCAAAAAAAACACATGTATCCTTAAATCATGCACTTGGAGAAATGAATTTCTTAATGGAAAGTTATGAAAAAAATAAGATAGACAGTTATCTTGAGACTGCGCTCCGTATTAAACGGGCTTTAGAAGATACTGGAGAACAGTGGATTAATGACAGTAACGGCGATCTATGGTACCAAATTAATGGAGATTATTCTTTTGAAGGCCAGGATTACGATACACTGACCCTTGAAGACCTGATTAACAGCCTGCAAAATTTTAATACACTGAGAATCAGTTACAGTCAAGAAATCTTCGACGCTTTAATCAAAAGCAAAATTGAATATATTAAAGAGCAGGGCATTCAGTTGCACCAACTTGTATATGATGACCTTTTAACCCTTGGATTCGGTCCCTCTATTCAAGGCTATGAACATGTGTACAACTATTAAACTCCGTTAAACTAGTATTGTAGAACTATATAGTTCTGTGGTACTGTTAACTCATAACTCACGGAGGGGAAATATATGAAACAACAGCTACGGATTTCCAGTATTTTAATCGTCATGGTATTCGCTTCTTTTTTTACTGTAGTACAGGCTGAAGCGAATCATGATTTAACAAGAACTGTGAATCAACAATTATTCGGTACAAATTTCACAATGGCAATCCGTGATTTACATAGTGGGGAGCTGACCTATGAATATTATGGCAACCGAGGCATTAAGCCGGCCTCATCGCTGAAACCATTAACAGCCGCTACTGCGTTAAAGGTATTAGGAGAAGACTATTTTTTCTCCACTCAAATGCTAATGGATGGAACGATTGAAAACGGGACATTAAAAGGCAATATTTATCTGCGGGGTGAAGGTGATCCGACGCTGCAGGTGAAAGATTTTGTGACCTTCGGCAATACGCTGAAAAGAAAAGGGATTAAAAGAATTGACGGTAACATTTATGGGGATGATAAATGGTTTTCAGGCGACCGGTTAAGTCCGGGCATATTCGCAAGTGATGAATCGTATTATTTCGCTGCTCCTGTTTCTGCACTGACTACTTCACCTAATAATGATTATGATATCAGCACGGTAATAGTAACTGCCAAATCCGGAAGTATCGGCTCAGCTCCAAGCATTTCCGTCAATCCGAATCTCAGCGGTCTTCGTCTTATAAATAACGCTAAAACGGGCAGCCCAGGTTCAAGAAACACGTTATTGATCCGAAGGAAATACCAGACTAACCAGGTTGTTATTTCAGGTAATCTGCCTCATGGCAGTGCAAAGCGTGAATGGGTAACGATGTTCAATCCCACACTGAGCACATTGCATTCATTCAAGAATACACTTGTGGCACAAGGCATTCAATTCGGCGCTTCTTCGCAGGTTCAGTACATTACAGTTCCTGCGGAAGCCCAGTCACTTGGTACTAAACGTTCGGCGTCATTAAAGCAAATTATGCCTGTATTTATGAAGCTGAGCAATAATGGCATTGCTGATATTCTTGTCAAAACACTCGGTAAAAAAGTTTATGATACTGGAGACTGGAAACATGGATTGAAAGTGATTAACGAATACGGAACATCAATCGGACTGGACATGACTGAATGGAAGATGGAAGACGGTTCGGGTATTTCACACTCAAATAAAGTAACTGCCGTCCAGCAGACTTTATTCTTGGTGAAGCAGCCCCATGAATCTCATTATGCTACATTATTAAACAGCATGCCTGTAAGCGGCCAGAGCAACCGATTAATCGGCGGAACATTAAAAAACCGCTTTACTGAATTTACTTATAAGAATCGTATTCAGGCAAAAACCGGAACGTTGAACGGTGTTTCAGCCCTTTCCGGATATGCGCGTGCACATAGCGGTAAATGGTATGCTTTCAGTATACTGGTAGAGCATAAGAGCTCAAGTCCATACACAAGACAAATTGATATGATCGCTAAGAAAATGCTATCTGTCTATTAACTAGTAAAAAGCTCAAGTTCCTTTTACGGAACTTGAGCCTTTTCATGTTAAGAAATATAAATAAGCTGATCGAACATGCCGTCATTTGAATTAAAGTACACATCAAAATCCGCATAATCCGTTTTGATATTAAATATATATTCATCGAACTCATAGTACTCATCTGTCAGATAATCAGGAGCTCGCTCTTTGTTGGTGCGCAAAAGTGTCGCTTCGAATAGCCCATTCTGCGATTTTGAGTAATAGTCTTTTAAGATGATCATTGCCTCTTCAGATGTCAATTGTAAATGCTTTGCTTCTATTAAAGAAAAATGATTATCAGAAATCCTTAATTTCCCGTCTTCATTTCTGAATGTATATTTCACAAAACCACCTGTACTGCCTGTGTCGGAGAATTCAACAGTGTTTACTTGAATCTTATTTTGAACTGGCTTTGTATAATCAAAGCGGACAAGCGGCTCCCGGTTCAGCAATGGAAAATACCAGACATCGCAGGCTGTGCATGCCTGTGGATAATATTTTTTTAAATTATTATCTACAAATGTAGGTGTTGCGTATAGTAGTAATTTCGAACGTATGTCACTGAAAGGCAGGTTATTATTAATACCATCCAATATTATATGTTCAATATTCCATGAAAGTCGGTTGACAGAATCCCAAATCATATTTTTTTCTACAGCTTCCGGAGACTGTTCCTTTTTACTTTCTTCAATAGCGCGATGTAAGAAAACTGTATAATGCATCCGACTCACTTGCTCATTAGGCATAAATTTACCGTTATCCCCTTTTGCAACTCCTTGCGCATAGAGCGCGTTGACATGAGGATAACCCCAGTGGGTAATGTGCACATCAGGGAAAGCAAATTGTGCCGTCATTTTGAAATCGAAAGCCAGATCAAGTACTTTCGCCATCTGCACTCGGGTCATAGGTGCATCCGGGTTAAATTTTCCATCCAGTCCACCATTGAAAATCAACGCTTCGCTAAGCCTCATAATCTCGTCGAAATAAGGATGTTCCGCAGTTACATCTATATATTTTTCCATATTCGATGATAATTCAGGTAAATCTAGCGCAGTATTTAATAGTTTTGCAACATGCTTCCTGCTGATCGAAGCATCCGGTCTGAATGTGCCGTCCGGATAGCCGTTAATATAGCCTGACTCCTGCATTTCTTTAATAAATTTATAATAGACATGACTGTCAGGTATGTCTGTAAATTCTTTAGCCAAAACATTTTTGGAATCAGTAATGAAAAACACCGCCAGCAGCAGAGCAATTGTCAATACGCCTATTTTTAATTTATAACTACTCATTCAAACGCCCCTTTTACTCAAAGCTTCCTTTAAATACTTTTAACTTTTATTTTTCACTGTTTCAGCCTGTCCAGTTCTTCAGCAGTATAGCCGAATGTCTGCTGCAAGTGTCCCCGCACAATTGCCGGTCTTTCTTCAGCGAAACGCCGCATGGTTTCCAGATTATCTTCCCATTGTTCCATTGATTCGATATTATTCCATCTATGAATGGATTCAGGCATCGCAGGTCTGATATTTTCAGCCATTTTGTCTAGTACACTTATGACTTTCTGAGATTCAAAATTCGTATCCAGCATATCCAATAACGTCAAGGTAAATTGATTTTTCATTTTTTTATTTTCCATCAATTCTTGGAATAAAAATACTGACTCATGATCTCGCGTCATATATTCCAGCATATTGAATTCAACCGGTTCTCCTTCCCGTTCTCGCAATCCGTATCTCATACCCCAGTCCAAATCATACATCATCCAGCGCCAACGGCCGTCATGACCGTATGGACCCTCTAAATTTGTATTAATCTTCTTACGCCACATCTGAAGATTGTTATTAAAAGAGTCTGTATTAGCGAAATATACTTGCGCTGATACATATTCAAAGAAGTTTTTAATGTCGATTCTCTCATCGATCATCGCTAGGTTATCATCCAAACTTAAATCATGATCTCTGATCCATTGTATCAGTTCCAAAAATGGCTGCTGATCTTTTTCTGTTCCTTCTTCAATATTAAAAGCAATATGATGTCCGGGTTTGAACGATATCATAGCAAGTTCATCTGGTTTCACATGATAGTTTGTATCAATATATTCGGCATTATAACGCTCACGCAGGTTTTGGATGCCCCAATACTCTCCGTTTAATAATACAATCGTCGGCTGGTAAGCCTGCGTGTCGAAACTGCGGTCTTTTACTAGTTCCTGCATAAACCCATCACGCAGCATAGTAGATACGTTATCATTTCCCGAATTCCGCAATATAAGAACTTTATATTCATGATATGGCAGCTCTTCAAAAAACTTCATATAGAATCGACTTTGTCCATACTCTGACCGGGCATATAATCGCAGACTTTTTTGCGCCATTCTTCTTGTATAAGAACCATGCGTCCTTATTCCAAGTCTTTGAGAAACGGTAAGCGTACCATCTGAATTGAAGTATTCAAACGCCCCTTCTCTTTCATATTCTCTGCCTCTTCCATAGTAATTCCCGGTGCCGTTATATCCTTCTTCAAAAAGCATGCCTGGCACATAGATTCCTCTTTTGTCTTCAAACAGTGATTCAGGATCTACAGTCAATGAGACTATTGGCAGGTTGGCTTCCGCCAGTTGCGGATCCAATATATATGTGAAATTAGCAGGTTTGCTGAATTTCCCGTCGACTACTGAAACTGCTGTTACTGTAATTGCTTTTTTCACTTCTTCAGGCTTAAAGTTAAATGGCGACTGAAGGGGGGTAGTCTGATAATTAGAATATAAAGGCTGTTCCAATAATGTTTCTTGATTAATTTTAATGGGGCCATCATATTCTTTGGAATGCAGCGTCGGTATAGTTCCGTCCAGCGTATAAAACATTCTGTGTTTCTTTGCTGTTCGGAGTTCAAGATCAAAAGGTTCTTTATAGATACCACTTGGTGTTAAAGCCGTTGCTACAGGCAGACTTATTTCAAAATCATAGTCATCTGTACGCTGTATAACCGGCTCCAGTTCATTTAAATCGTAAATATCATTCCCTGATATGTATAACCGCTTTTCCAACGGCAAATTTGCAATTGAAGCAACTGACCTGACTTGGTTATGACGTACATTCAGATCCTGTAAATGTTTTAAATGACCGAGTGGTTCTAATGTCTTTACTTGATTATCACGGATATTAAGTGCTTTAAGCTTTTTTAAATCTTCCAATGGTGATAAGTCTGATACTTTGTTTTCACGAAGATTTAGATTCGTGAGCTTCTTTAATGATCTGGCAAATTCAATAGAAACGATGTGGTTTCCATCAAGTCGAAGACTCTTTAATTGTGCAGCTGTCAAGTCTAGTCCAGAAAGCTGGTTATTTCTCAAATCCAGTTTTTCTAAATGCTCGAGTTTTGCGATGGGAGATGCATCTGTAATCAGATTGTCCGCTAGATTTAGCTCTTTTAGATTAACGAAGTTCTCCAGACCTTCTATAGAAACGAGCTGTCTATTAGACAAATCTAATGATTGTAAAGTAGAAAATTGTGTTTTTGATAATTTTTTCGTATGTAAGGTTTCCAGTAAAACAGTCTCCAATTCTGGATTGAACTTTTGTTCATGGTCAGCAATAAAATATATAAACAGCCAGACCGGTATAACTGCAATCAATAAAGCTACTGCGTACTTGTTCATAAGTTCCCCCTTATTAGCATGTAAAATATTACTAGTTATAGTATACTATATAGAAGGTAAAAGTCTGTATTCATATTCAAAACTTAATTATTTAGGAGTGATTTCATGCCTATAGAGGTATTTAAACGGTATGAACTGAAATACTTGATTTCGTGGGATGATTATTTAGCATTTAGTAAAGAACTGTTGCCTAACATGGCTTATGATACTTACGGAAGCTCAACCGGTACATATAATATTATCTCTTTATATTACGAATCTAAGGATAAATCCATTTATCACGAAACATTAAACAAGCTACCTTTTCGCCAAAAACTTCGTTTGCGTGTATATGATCAGGCTGATCTTTCAAGCAATTCGTTCATAGAAGTAAAGCAAAAATTTAAAAATGTTGTCAATAAACGCCGGACAGTTATTCCATTAAATGAGGCTTACTCCATTTTATCCAATCCTTATGATGAATGGCTGACTGATCAGACACCGGCATCGAATCCTCAAATTTTACACGAGGCTCTTCACTTTAAAGACTTTTACAATCTTCAGCCTGCCAATATCGTCAGTTATGACCGCCAGGCATTCAGCGGGATTGCAAAAAACGAACAAGATCTTCGAGTGACGTTTGATTACAATTTAATGTGCCGAAGCAATGATCTGGCACTTGAAAACGGTCCATATGGCGAAAGATTCTTAGAACAAAATTTTGTAATACTCGAAGTAAAAGTATCAAACAGCGTTCCATTTTGGCTATCAAGGCTAATTAGTGAATTTAATTTTACACAGCAAGGTTTTTCAAAATTTTGCACGAGCATTGATTTGCTTGAGGAAATGAAGCAGCTCCGCCCAATACTTAGAAGTGAGGTTTTTTCATGAGTTCTTTTTGGAGCGACTTGCAGCAATTGGCTGATATTACTAGTCGTGTTACTATTTTAGAAGCTTTTTTTGCAATAGCTTTAAGTTTTGTCTTAACGTTAATTATCGCTGTTGTTTACCGCAAAACACACACTGGTGCAAGGTATTCCCAATCCTTTGTACAGACGATAATTATTATGGGTGTCGTTGTCTCAGTCATCATGATTGTCATCGGTAATAATATCGCGGTGGCATTTGGATTAGTTGGAGCATTTTCTATTATCCGTTTCCGTAGCGCAATGAGTGATCCAAAAGATATTGCATTTATCTTTTTTGGAATGGCTGCAGGAATTACTTCTGGATTAGGATTTTATTTAATTGCTATCTTATTTACAGTTTCACTCGTTGTTATCATTTTTATTCTTTATGTAACAAACTTCGGTCAAGTGAGTAACGTTAAAAAACGTCTGACACTGACAATTCCCGAAAATTTACATGATGAAACGATGATCAATTCAATTTTGGATGAGTACTTAACATTACATATCTTGCGATCTATTCAAACTTCTAATCAAGGCACAATGATACAGTTAGAATACGTAATTCAAAATAAGCCTGAAATAGAAGATAAAATGCTGATTGATGCTATACGGAAAGTGAATGGCAACTTAAAAGTTTCGATCAATTATCTAAGTACGGAAGTTTATTACTAATCAAACCAAATTTGATCTCAAATGACTTATTGAGTACAAAACAAATAGGTACAAAAGAGATATTATAAAACGACAAGGAGAAGTTTTATTCAAACTTCTCCTTGTCGTTTTTCAGTTTTATAGAACTTAACGTTTCTCATACTCGCTAATTTTATCTTCATACTGGAACGTCAGTGAAATCTCGTCCCAGCCGTTCAGCAGCATCTTTTTATAATACGGATCAATGTCGAAGCTGTAGACTGTTCCGTCTTCTCCTGCTACCGTCTGATCTTCCAGGCTGACAGTTAGACGATATGGAGTGTCTTTGCCTTTTGCCAAAAACTCATCTACCTCTGCTACTGTCAGTTTGATCGGCAGGATTCCATTTTTGAAACAGTTACTGTGGAAAATATCTGCGAAACTTGGTGCGATAACTACGCGGAATCCGTAATCAAGAATTGCCCACGGTGCGTGCTCGCGGGATGAACCACAGCCGAAGTTTTCATGCGCCACCAGAATCGTTGAGTTTTCGAAATTCGGATCGTTTAACACGAAGTCTTCATTTTTCGTACCGTCCGGATTGAATCTCCAGTGGTAGAACAGATACTTTCCAAATCCCGTCCGCTCAATTCGCTTCAGGAACTCTTTAGAAATGATCTGGTCTGTATCTACGTTATTTTTATCTAACGGAGTGAGAACACTCTCGATTTTATTAATTGGTTCCATCTGATACCCCTCCTCAATTATGCACAGCTACATTGACTTCGCGTACATCTACGAAATGTCCGGCAATTGCAGCAGCTGCAGCCATGGACGGGCTGACTAGATGTGTACGTGATCCAGCACCTTGGCGTCCTTCAAAGTTTCGGTTCGAAGTTGATGCACAGCGTTCACCAACTGGCACAACGTCATCGTTCATTGCAAGACACATACTACATCCTGACTCTCTCCATTCAAATCCAGCATCCATAAAGATTTGGGAAAGTCCGATATCTTCTGCCTGTTTCTTCACAGTACGTGAACCAGGTACGACAATTGCCGTTACGGAAGGATGAACATGCTTTCCTTTCACGACATCAGCAGCTGCCTGTAAATCACTCAGGCGAGCATTCGTACATGAACCAATGAACACATGCTGAATATCGATAGATGATAGCGGCATTCCTTCTTCAAGGCCCATGTATTCAAGGGCAGAGCGTAATGCCTGTTTATCTGTCTCGGATTTGTAATCTTCAGTTGAAGGAATATGCGCAGAGATTCCAGAACCCATGGATGGATTCGTCCCCCATGTAACAAATGGTTCGATTTCATTTGCATCGATTTCTAGTACTTGATCAAATTCGGCGCCTTCATCCGTATTCAAAGCAATCCAGCGTTTAGCTGCTGCTTCAAATTCTTCGCCTTGAGGCGCATAGCGGCGTCCGCGCAGATATTCAATCGTTGTTTCATCCGGTCCGATTAAGCCAGCTTTAGCACCAGCTTCAATGGACATATTACAAATTGTCATGCGTTCTTCCATAGTCAGTGAACGGATAGCTTCTCCAGTATATTCTACAATATGACCGGTCCCCACGCCGATACCAAACTTTGAAATAATCGCCAGAATGATATCTTTTGCAGTAACACCAAAGCCAATTTTACCGTTCACGCGGATTTCCATTGTTTTCGGCTTGTTCTGCCACAATGTCTGTGTAGAAAGAACGTGTTCCACTTCACTTGTACCGATTCCGAAAGCAATTGCTCCGAAAGCACCGTGCGTAGATGTATGGCTGTCGCCGCAGACAATCGTCTTTCCAGGCTGAGTCAATCCCAGCTCTGGTCCAATGATGTGAACAATCCCTTGGTCAGGGTGCTCCATATCTGCTAGCTGTACTCCAAACTCCTCACAGTTTTTTGCAAGTGTTGAAATTTGTTTTTTCGCGATTGGATCGTTGATAATCGGCAAGTTTTTCGTCGGAACATTATGATCCATTGTTGCAAAGCAAAGATCCGGACGTCGCACTTTACGATTTGCTAAACGTAAGCCTTCAAATGCTTGCGGCGATGTTACTTCATGAATTAGATGAAGATCGATATATAGTAGATCGGGCTTCCCTTCTTCTTCGTAAACAACATGCTGATCCCATATCTTTTCTATAATTGTTTTTGCCATAATTGTTTCTCCTTCCAAGCCATTGCCTATAAGATCTTAGTCATCTAGTTTCTGTCCGACAGTAAAGGCAAAGAGCGCCTTTATTGCCGTTCTTCTAAACGCCTGTCGAGACTAAACGGCGCTTTCCACTTTTGGAGTCATCTAGCTGCGACGGCTAGCTCCTTGGGTCGTTTCAGGATTATCAGAAAGGCAAAGGGCGCCTTTCTGATAATCCTTCCAACGCCTGTCGGAGCTGAACAGCCGTCTCCGCTTTTGTTCATTAAATATAAGAGTACATAATGCTATTTGAAACGAACTGCAGATCCAGTTCGTCCACGATTTTGTCTGTCCATTCTTTTGTAGATAATGAACGCTGGTCTTTGCCGGCTAGGTCTGCTGTAAAGTGTCCTTCTTCGAACACGGTATTCACTGCTTTTTCTACTGCTGCTGCTTCTGTTTCCAGTCCGAATGAATACTTCAGCATCATCGCTACTGAGAGGATTGCAGCTGCCGGGTTGGCTACACCCTGCCCTGCCACGTCTGGTGCTGAACCGTGTACGGGCTCGTATAAACCTAAGCCGTCGGATCGTACACTTGCGGAAGGCAATAAGCCTAGTGATCCTGTAATTACAGAAGCTTCATCACTTAAAATGTCCCCAAACATATTTTCTGTGAGGATCACGTCAAATGCTGCCGGATTTGTAATCAGTTTCATTGCGCAGGAGTCTACTAACTGATGTTCTACTTCAACATCTGGATAGTCAGCTTTCTTTTCTTCTACAATTTTTCTCCAAAGTTTACTGGACTCAAGTACATTCGCTTTGTCCACAGAGGTTACTTTACCTTTGCGTAAACGGGCAAGTTCGAAACCTTTGTCGACAATACGTTCGATTTCCTCACGTGTATATACCAGCGTATCCACTGCAGATTGATCAGTATGCCTGCTTGGTTTTCCGAAGTAAAGTCCTCCGGTTAATTCACGCACTATCAGCATATCGACTTCTTTTACAATGTCTTCTTTTAGAGGAGACGCATGGATTAAAGAAGGAACAGCTGCAACGGGACGAAGGTTCGCGAATAGATCAAAGTGTTTGCGGATTGCCAGCAAACCTTTTTCCGGCCGTAATTCAGACGGATTTTGATCCCATTTCGGACCACCCACAGCTCCGAGGAGAATGGCATCACTTGACTCACATAATTCAATTGTTTCTTTTGGAAGCGGATCATTTTTATCATCGATTGCAGCTCCGCCAATTAGTCCATACTCAGTATGGAATGTATGGTTGAAGCGTCTGCCGATCACTTCCAGCACTCGAACAGCCTCTGCCATTACCTCTGGTCCTATGCCGTCGCCGGGCAATACTGCTATTTTCTTTTCCATAGAACTTCTCCTCCTTGATCAATCTCGTATCACTCGATCGAATACTCTATCCTCTTTTTTAAAATGTTCCCTATCTAAACATGTACTATCGCATACTCAGTAAGCAGTTTGGGATCTGCGCTTCAGACGGTACGCTTTCCGGAGGGCCCGCGGTAAGCCAACTTGGTCGCGTTGCTCCCGCAAGTTGTCTTACCTGTCGGGCTGATCCTCCCGGAGTCGACCGTCTTCCGCTTCGATCCTACTTACTATTATTAAAGAATATACTTTTCAATTTATATTTTTTAACCGCTAAAAATGCAGTTGATTAAATCAGTTAATTAACTCTTGTTTACGCATTTGCTCACGCACTAATTGGCGGTTGATCGCATTTAGATATGCTTTCGCAGATGCTTCCAATACGTCTTGTGCTACGTCACGGCCTTTTAGTTCCAGGTCGTTATAGCTTAAGTTGACAACCGCTTCCCCAAGGGCATCACGGCCTTTACCGATGGATGTTACACGGTAGTCTAGGATCAGTACTTCTCCTTTGATCACAAGTTCTAATGCATTGAAAATTGATTCAACAGAGCCTGCTCCAGTTGTTGCAACTGTTACGGTTTCGCCGCTTGGTACTGTAGCTGTAACCGTAGCTGTCGGAATATTAGATGTACCGTACTGTACTTGTACGTTGTGCAATTCGTAAATTGGAGTATCCGTATCAGCTAATTGCTGACCTGTGAACAGCACAAACAAATCGTCTTCTGTAATTTCTTTTTTACGGTCTGCAAGCTTTTTGAAATCAGTAAATGCTTCATTCAACTGTTTATCCGTTAATTCAAAGCCCATCGTTACAGCACGGTCTTTAAATGCTGCGCGTCCTGAGTGTTTACCCAGAGCCAGTGGTATATCCGTTTCCCCTATTAATTCGGGTGTAATAATTTCATACGTCTGACGGTTTTTCAGCATGCCATCTTGGTGAATTCCAGATTCATGAGCAAATGCATTTTTTCCGACGACTGCTTTATTTGGCTGAATGACTACGCCTGTCAAACGGCTGACCAGCTGGCTGGAACGTTTAATTTCCTGTAAGTTAATGCCAGTCTCCATATGATAGAAGTCTTTACGGATATGCATAGCCACCGCAATTTCTTCCAATGAAGCGTTTCCTGCACGTTCACCGATTCCGTTGATCGTACATTCCACTTGATCTGCACCATTTTCCACTGCTGCGATGGAGTTGGCAACCGCCATTCCCAGATCATCATGACAATGTGCGGACAGCTTCACTTTCTCTATTCCCGTCACATTCTCTTTCAAATATTTGAAGAGAGCGCCGTATTCCTGTGGGGTTGCATAACCCACAGTATCCGGAATATTGATCGTTGTAGCTCCTGCTTCAATTACTTTGTTAATAATTCGTACAAGGAATTCAGGCTCTGAGCGGAAAGCATCTTCTGCTGACCATTGAACAAGAGGGAAATACTGTTTAGCGTACTTAACCGCATCCACTGCTATCTCAACCACTTCATCTGAAGACTTTTTAAGTTTATACTCCATATGAATCGGTGATGTTGCTAAAAATACATGGATATGAGGCTGTACTCCGCCGCGTAATGCTTCCCATGATATATCAATATCATTCTTCATCGCTCGTGCAAGGCCTGTAACTGTTGAGTCTTTCACAGTATTAGCGATACGCTGAACGGCTTCGAAATCCCCCGGGGAAGAAGCAGGGAACCCCGCTTCAATTACTGCTACCCCAAGTTTTTCAAGTTGACGAGCGATCTCTAACTTTTCTACTGTATTTAAATTAATACCTGCAGATTGCTCACCGTCACGAAGAGTGGTATCGAAAATATCAATTTTTCTCACTCGCTACCACTTCTTCCTCTTTTGACTTAGCTCCTTCGCTGATGAATGGCATCATAGAACGAAGCTTTTGTCCAACTTCTTCAATTTGATGCTTAGATTCCGCTTCTTCAATCGCGTTGAATTTTGGACGGCCGTTTTTGTTCTCTTCGATCCATTCTTTCGCAAACTTACCTGATTGAATATCTGTAAGAATATCTTTCATACGTGCTTTTGTATCCGCATCAATTACGCGTGGTCCAGAAACAAAATCTCCCCACTCTGCTGTGTCAGAGATAGAATAACGCATTCCTGCCATACCGCCTTCGTACATTAAGTCAACAATCAACTTTGTTTCATGCAATGTTTCAAAGTATGCAAGTTCAGGCTGATATCCAGCTTCTACAAGCGTTTCGAATCCAGCCTTTACCAATGAAGTCAATCCACCGCAAAGTACGGCCTGCTCTCCGAATAGGTCTGTAACTGTTTCTTCTTCGAATGAAGTTTCCAATACGCCGCCGCGAGCAGATCCGATACCTTTTGCATACGCAAGCGCCACGTCTTTAGCTTGACCTGAAACGTCTTGGTAAACTGCGAATAGTGCTGGAACACCGCCGCCTGCTTCAAATGTTCTGCGCACTAAGTGTCCTGGTCCTTTTGGAGCTACTAGGAATACATCTACGTCAGCAGGTGGTTTGATTTCGCCAAAGTGTACGTTGAAACCGTGAGCGAAAACTAATGATTTACCTTTTGCAAGAGCTGGCTCGATCTCTGCTTCATATACAGCTTTTTGGTTTTCGTCTGGAAGTAAGATCATGATTAGATCTGCTTTTTCAGATGCTTCTTTAACTGTCAATGCTTCTAGTCCGTCAGCTTTTGCCTGATCGAAAGACTTACCCGGGCGTACACCTACTACTACGTTGAATCCTGAATCTTTCAAGTTACGCGCATGCGCATGTCCCTGTGAACCGTACCCGATGATTGCGATTGTTTTATCCTGTAATAGTCCTTCATTGATATCCTGGTTATAATACATTTTTGTCATTTTCATTTCCTCCTAAGTGTGTGTGTTTTATTGTTTTAAAAGCGAAAACTGTGGTGCTTGAACTTTTTGCATGTCACGGGCAAATGCCGTCGCGCCAGTTCGTGTTAATTCTTTGATGCCATATGGTTTCAGCAAATCGATAAATGCTTCGATTTTATCTGGGTCACCCGTTACTTGGTAAGTTACTACATTTTTCCCCGAATCAACAATTGTCGCTCGAAAAGGTTCAACAATACTGTTCATTTCAGAACGGATTTGCGGTGGTGAGATCACCTTAATTAAGGCGAGCTCACGCAGCACAATCGCTTTGTCTGTGATATCTTTAACTGTAATAACATCAATCTGCTTTTGCAGTTGTTTTACAAGTTGTTCGATTTTGTTTTCATCTTCCACATGAACTTGGAACGTCATTTTTGATCTATTTGGTTGTTCAGTAGGACCGACTGTAATACTTTCAATGTTGAACTGACGCTTCATGAGAAGTCCTGTCACACGGTTAAGCACTCCGCTTTGATTGATGACTGTTACTGTAATGATTCGTTTCATTTAGGACTCACTCCAATCATTTCTGCACTGCCTTTACCAGGCGCAACCATCGGATAAACATTCTCAAGCTGTTTTACCCGGCAGTCAATTAGAACTGGTTCATCAGATAATAATGCTTCCTCAAATACTTTTTCTGCTTCTTCCAGTGTATTGATTCGGTACCCCTTCACGTCGTATGCTTCAGCTAATTTAACAAAGTCCGGCTGAACAGGCATCAATGACTGAGAATAACGCTCTTCATAGAATGTTTCTTGCCACTGGCGGACCATTCCCAGTGCACCATTGTTAAGGATGACGATTTTTACCGGTATACGCATTTCCTGAAGCAATGACAGTTCCTGCGCTGTCATTTGGAAACCCGCGTCCCCTACAACTGCGATAACACGTGCGTCCGGTTTTGCAATTTGAGCACCTACAGCAGCAGGGAAACCAAAGCCCATTGTGCCAAGACCGCCGGAAGTGACCCAGTTATCCGGATTGTTCAGGCGGTAATACTGTGCAGTCCACATTTGATGCTGGCCTACGTCAGTCGTTACAATTGCATCACCTTTAGTCACGCGGTGTATAATTTCAAGCGCCTGCTGCGGAAGGAGATCTTTATCATCCGCTTTATACCAAAGCGGATATTTTTCCGACATGTTCTGCAAGTACTCTACCCATTCTGCTGTATCAGGTGATTTGAAGTCTGCTTTCAGCAAGGCCGACAACGCTTCTTTTGCATCTGATACAATCGGAATTTCAGTTACAACATTCTTGCCGATCTCAGCCGGGTCGATATCTACATGAATCACTCGGGCATTTGGCAGGAATGACTGTAAGTTTCCTGTCAGACGATCATCGAAACGGGCACCGACATTCAGCAATACATCACATTCATTAAGTGCATAGTTTGCAGTTGCCAGTCCATGCATTCCTGCCATTCCAACAAATAATTCATGCTCTCCATGAATAGAACCCAGACCAAGCAATGTGTTTGCTATAGGAATTTGATGTTTTTCTACAAATTCTTTCAGTTCATTTGTTCCGCCCGCATGAAGTACACCTGCTCCTGCAAGGATCATCGGCTTTTTCGCTGTAGAAATTACTTTTGCAGCTTTTTGAATTTGCAGATAATTCGGCATTTTAGTTGGCTGATAACCCGGTAAATTTACTTCTTTGTTTTCTTTTTCAATTGGTACGAATAAATCTGTTGCTACGTTTTTCGGAATATCTACTACAACCGGCCCAGGTCTTCCTGTAGAAGCAATATGGAACGCCTCACGAATGATCCGCGGCAGATCTGCTACATCCTGTACCTGATAATTATGTTTTGTAATCGGCTGTGTGATTCCGATAATGTCAGCTTCCTGGAAAGCGTCCGTTCCGATTACAGTACTCGCTACCTGCCCGGTAATTACGACCAGCGGCAATGAATCCATCATTGCATCAGTGATACCTGTTACTAAGTTCGTCGCTCCCGGACCTGACGTTGCAATTACAACACCTGTTTTTCTTGAAACGCGTGCATATCCTTCTGCTGCGTGGATTGCTCCTTGTTCATGGCGTGCCAGAACGTGAGGAATAGGATCATTGTAAAGTGCATCGTATATTGGGAGCACTGCGCCTCCCGGATATCCAAAGATTACTTCAACGTTTTGTTCTTTTAACGCTTGAATCAAGATAGCGGACCCATCTGCAGTTTTCTTATTAAGTTCCATTGGCTTCGCTGCGGCAGTTGTTTGTTTTTCTTGTACTTCAGCACTCATAATGGACTCCTCCTTGCAATTTTCATATAGTTATATCGGTCATTGACTTTTCTCCTTAAAAAAAGCCTTTTCACCCCACGCAAAGAAATCTCTTTTCTTCACATAGGGATGAAAAAGCTTTCATGGTACCACCCTAGTTCGTGACAATCGTCACCTTATGAGAAAGCAAGTCGAAACCGCACTTTCTCATTGTTAACGAGCCCAAAATCTTGAGCCCGTGACTGCCTAATCGGCTAACCTTTTAGCAGTCCACTCCGAGGGGATGTCGCAAATAGTTGTAATGCCGGCTTCCAGCGCCACCGACTCTCTGTGAATACAATTTTCTATCTACTTTAACCTCATCAACGTTTTATCTTTATTCAGCTGTAATTATATTTTCATTACTCCGCCTGTACTGGCTGATGTAACAAGTTTAGAATATCTAGCAAGATATCCTTTTTTAATTTTGGGTTCAAATGGTTTCAATGCATGTCTGCGTTCTGCAAGCACTTCTTCAGACACATTCAGTTCAATCGTACGATTCGTCAAGTTGATTTCGATGATATCACCGTTCTCAACAAGAGCAATCGGTCCGCCGTCTGCAGCTTCCGGTGAAATATGTCCGATGGAAATTCCTCGGGATGCACCAGAGAAACGCCCGTCTGTAATGAGTGCCACTTCTTTTCCTAACCCTCTGCCCATAATGGCGGAGGTTGGAGCAAGCATTTCCGGCATACCCGGTCCGCCTTTTGGACCTTCGTAACGTATGACCACTACATGCCCTGCCTGCACAGTACCATCATCTATTCTATCCTGTGCCTCTTCTTGTGATTCAAAGACAATCGCTTCGCCTTTGAACTCTTTAATAGAAGGATCAACAGCACCGACTTTAATAACAGAACCTTCAGGGGCGATATTTCCAAATAAAATGGACAGGCCACCGACTGGACTGTACGGATCATCTTTCGTCCGAATGACATCTGTATTAGTAATTTCATGACCTGCAACATCTTCTGCTATTGTCTTGCCTGTAATCGTAATCCGATCTTTATGGATGGCCCCGTCAATTTTACACAATTCATTGACAATTGCACTGACACCTCCGGCTAGATGAATGTCATGCATGGAGTAATCCGATGCCGGCATAATTTTCGCCAGATACGGAACTCGTTTGGCCACATCATTTACGTCTTCGATATTATAGTCAATTTCTGCTTCATGTGCGATCGCTAGCGTATGGAGGACCGTATTTGTAGAGCCGCCCATTGCCATGTCCAGCGCAAATGCATCATCGATTGTTTCTTTTGTAATGATATCTCTAGGTTTAATATCTTTTTCAATACATTCCATTAAATGTTTCGCTGCCTGCTTGATCAGTTTATGACGCTCGTCTGATGTTGCAAGGATTGTCGCATTTCCTGGTAATGCCATACCGAGCATTTCCATTAGAGAGTTCATAGAGTTTGCTGTGAACATCCCTGAACATGATCCGCACGACGGACAAGCATTTTCTTCAATGTCCTTCAGTGTTTCTAATGTCATGTTTCCACTCTTGTATGCTCCCACACCTTCGAAAACGGATGTTAATGAAAGAGCTTCTCCGGTAGCTGAAACGCCGGCTTCCATCGGTCCGCCTGAGACGAATACAGAAGGAACATTCGTCCGTACTGCCGCCATCAGCATCCCTGGTGTGATTTTGTCACAGTTTGGAATGTAGAATACTCCGTCAAACCAGTGTGCGTTTATGACTGTTTCTGCAGAGTCAGCAATTAGTTCGCGACTTGGCAGGGAATAGCGCATTCCAATATGACCCATTGCGATCCCATCGTCCACACCAATCGTGTTGAACTCAAATGGTACACCGCCAGCTTCCCAAATTGCTTCCTTAACTACTTCTGCAAATTTGTTTAAATGCATATGTCCCGGAATAATATCAATGTAAGAGTTACAAACGCCAATAAATGGTTTGTTCATATCTTTCGTTTTAACACCAGCTGCATAAAGTAAGCTTCGATGTGGTGCACGATCGATTCCTTTTTTAATCATGTCACTTCTCATTGCAATCTCTCCTAAACTAATGAACGAACCAATTACTAATTAATTGCATTCAGTTGAATATTCTGAACAACCTGTATATAGAAGGCTATGAACTAGATTGTTGCTATCATATCTTGTATATAGCTAAAGGTCAACTGTATTTTTAAACTTTTTACTCAATTGCGACTAACAGAAAACTGGTGAATACGCTTACACACGCGCAACATCGCGATATATTGCATATCGTCATATTTAAATTTTTTTTTATTTTCTATGAATTACATGAAGACTTTATTAAACAACTCTTAAAAGTTCATACTTTAATTCAGTTTTGCAGTACCTCTTACTTCTAGTAGATGTAAACTATTATTCAGAAAACTCTTCGACACTTTTCGACAACCGCAGTTCTGTTTATAACTATATGCACATCTTCCACTAGACTAGTAGTGAGTTTTGTTCACCTATTCACAAAATACTAACAACTTATCCACTTGCGTTGTGGATATCACGAACGGTTGTTCTTTTTTGATTACTCTGGTAAAATCATAATTAACATCTTGAGAGTATATGCAGCTTGGAGGACTTCTATTCATTTAAGGGGAGGCGATTCTATTATGCTTCAATTGTCGGATCAATTATTGCTTTATTCATACCAACAGGCTCAGAGACTTAAGCTGAGTCAAGAATTCATTGTAATGCTTGAAAGAGAGATACAGAAGCGCTCCTTAAAATTGTCACGCCTCTGACGCTCGTCATCTCTCTTCTATTTTAATTAAGGACTGTTCTGTACATGCGCAGATCAGTCCTTTTTTTATCGCTTTTACATTCTACTATTATGGTCATTCATCAGAAACTGTTGTTGCAGTCTATCTATTACGTATTGTTAAAAGTTTGATGCGGTTTTGCCACGCTTCGGTGCTGGCATGAATCACACTGGCAAGCACATACTTTCATGATTAGCCTCCATTATTCTGATCTATTTTTATCCGGGCGCTTTCATTCACAATAACTGCAAGACTTTCATCATAAATCATCTTGCTTTCCTGCTTGCGACAACTTACTATTAAAAAAGTGCATACAGAATAGGAGACATACATCAAATGAAGAAGTTATTAGTATTGGCTGTATTTTTTTGCAGCTGTTTTTTAGCCGCTCCCCTCACGCAAGCAGCTGACAATCATGTAGTGAAAGTTGCTGCTGCAACCCCTGTGTTTAAAGATACCAAAAAAATCGCTGTTTTTTCTAAAGGCTCATTTCATACGGTAACAAGGTCCGACCAACGTTTTTATTACTCCAAAATTGGCGACCTGGAAGTGAAGTTTTCAAAACAATACGCTCACATAGTACTTCAGGACGCAAATCAGCTAAAAAGTGCTAACCCGGTTCGTATTGTTACGAAAAAACATCTACCGGTTTATTCAAAGCCTTCCGTAAAAGCAGTTCAACTCGGTCACATTCAGTCAAAACAGACTCTCTTTGTTCAGAGGCTGAAAGGTGATTTTTATCCAGTTATTTTTGGAGGTAAAACAGGTTACATCTATAGAAAAGATATTGATGTTCAAAAAGGGCTACCCGTCATCATGTATCATGATCTCGTGAAAAATAAAAAGGGAGATAACGTATCCGTCCTGGAAGTAAGTAAATTTAAAGAGCAAATGAACTATTTAAAAGTCAATGGATGGCGCACAATCACGCCTGAAGAAATGACGCTATGGCTGCAAAAGAAAATAAAGCTTCCAGAAAAATCCGTTTTGATTACGTTTGACGATGGCTATTCTTCTACCGCGGATTTAGCCTATCCAATACTTAAAGCAAACAAATTTAAAGCAACTGCCTTTTTGATTGCCAGTCGGATTAACCGCATTGGCTATTTGACTGAGCAACAGATTCAGGCAACACAGGATGTCATTTCGTATCAGAACCATACGTACGATTTACATGGATTTAACTCAATGACAGGACTGGCATTGTTGGAATACACACCTAGATTAATGATTTACGAAGACATTCTGAAAGCCAGCCAAACGATACAGCAAATCGTTCCAGAGCAACCGGCAGTTACTGCCCTAGCGTATCCCTATGGACTCCGAAATGTGGAAACACTGCGTGCCAGTAAAGTAGCGGGTATTAAAACTGGCTACACCATCACGGAGGGCAATGTGTTCCAAGGCGACTCCCCTTTTCATCTGAATCGACAACGTGTTCATTCCGGTATGTCACTGAAAGACTTTGAAAAGAAATTAATTGGTCAATAAAAAAGGAACGTTCGCATGAATAGCGGACGTTCCTTTTTTTATGATAATGCTTTTAAACCGACAACTCCCACAACGATAAGCGCCAGACTCGCTACGCGGCCTGCACTTTTAGACTCGCCGAAGAAAACCATGTTGATCAATACAGCGCCTGCAGTACCTATTCCAATCCAAACTGCATATGCCGTGCTCACTTGAAGAAACTTGAAAGAGTTGTAAAGGAAGAAGAACGCTATTCCAAAGCCGCTATAATACATTAAGCCCATGGCAAGACTCTTGTTCTCACTAAATTTCTTCAGTCCGATTACGCCGACAAACTCACTTAGAGCTGCCAAGAACACCAGTAGCCATCCCATCCTTCTCCACTCCTTTCGATGCTTTCTTCTCGTCTAAGCCATCCGCTATCTTCAAACCTGCCACGCCGATCACCAACAGGAAGATAAAAAAGATTTTCCCCAAGCTGATATGCTCCCCAAAAAACAATACGTCCATTAACGAGGTACCGACTGTTCCGATTCCTGCAAACACGGCGTAAACCGTTCCGGTCGGCAGTCTTTCGCATGCCTTCGTTAAGAAATGAAAATCGACAAATATAAAGCCGACAATAAAAATCCAATGCCACCATTGGTTAGCTGTATTAAATCCAAAAATCCAGACTAATTCAAAGAAGCTGGTAAGCGCTACATAAATCCACGCTTTATTCATAAAAATCCCTCCGTGTTTCTTTCGTTACATCATATTGACTGATTGTCATTCATTTTACTACAAAATGATAACTTTTGCTACTAAAAACTTCTAATATGTTCTGTTATTTTATGAAATACAGCAGAGGAAGGAGCGCGTGATTGTTCACTCCCTCCTCCTACTTAACTATTCACCGTTTGAAATTGAAGTGCATAAGTCAAAAAGTCTAAAACTTCTTCTTTTTGCCGGTCTGCTTCCCCTTCATCGTGATGGGCATAGAGAAAGACTTGCTCTGCAGTCGATTCTATGAGCCCAATAAGAATTTTCGCTGTCCGGTCCGGCTTGATGGACTGCCGTACCGCCCCTTCTAATTTTGCAGCCTCTAACTTTGCACTGATCCATTCGTAGAAAGGCGCGTATACCGTTTCCCATTCACGAATATGTTCTGTAGAAGCCAATCCTGAATAGATAACGGCTAATATTTCGTAGTATTCTTTATTCACTTCATATATTGCATCTACAATCTGTTCGAACTGTTTTGAATAGGAAGCTTGATCATCCACTGTTTGCTTGACGATCTCCATCGTCTTTGCCACCATTACTTCCGCAATAGCAGGCATCAAAGACAGTTTAGATGGAAAGTATAAATAAAAAGTTCCCTGTGCAATCCCTGCCCGTTTGACAATATCCGAGATTTTCGTCTTCTCTATGCCTTGCTCTTTAAAAACTTCAATAGCAGATTGAACAATCGCTGTTTTTTTCCCCATTGTACTTCCCACGCTCTCTGTCTATAAGATTTGTAATAGTATATCCTAAACATTCTTTTCTGACAAATCGTTCAAATTATCAGCTTTATTCTTCAATTGCAGCAACTATTTCTTGAATTATTCAAAAAACTCTATTGACAAGTGACTGCTATTCATTTAATGTTTGTACACAAGAGATCAAGCGTCACCAATATGTCACATTTTAAGATTTGCACACACATGGGCTATATTCATCTTTATTTAGTTTAGCACATTAGACCGGCAATTTTGAAGTATAAATGAAAACGCTTACTCTTTCTGATTTTTGTAAATTGGTGACTGATAATCAAAGACTGAATATCAGAACGATGGGTATTTATTTACGATTTTCTGCCAGATCCCTTTCATTAATACGGAGATTTATCAGGGACCACTTTCTAAAGCAATGGCTGGTATGGATATTGCATGGATTGTCGAAATCATTATCTCCTTCGTTTTCTACACAGCTTTAGTGAAATTAATCTAACGTACACCGTTGAAGAAAACTGCAACGTCAGCACCTGTCAGCAGTTTAGATTAAAAAAGCCATCATCCGGTTACGCCCGGGTGATGACTGCTGTATCGTTCATGACCAGAACGCACACTATGATCTTATCACATTGCAGGGTATTTCCCCTGCAATGTTTTTAATTATGATGAAAGCAGCTGTCAGTTACTTTTTGGCAGCTTCTTTCATTTCTTGAACAAAAGTTTCACCGTTCTTACGTGCTTGGATATCTATATTGTGTTCTGGATATTCTTTTTCAATACGATCGTAGAATTTCTTCGCAATTTCTTTGGAGAATTCTTCCTTCAGATCTTCATCTGAGGACGTCGTATCTGATTTATCAACTACATCTGGTGATTTGTCTTCAGCTGGTTCGGTTTGTTTTTGATCTGCTTTCTTTTCTTCTTCGGAATCTCCACTGCAAGCTCCTAATAATAGAAGAGATAAACCAAGCGGTGCCATCAAATGTCTTTTCTTCATTATAAAACCGACCCTTTTTGTAATAAAATCTAAAGTTACTTTATCATGTATGTAAAACGCTGACAAATAATTCTGCAGTTCAGCTGATTGTATAAGAATACTTAGACGGCTTTCTCTCAATATAACAATTAGGGGTTTGTAAATAAAGAAAAGACAAAAATCTTTTTCACTTATAGTTTCATCAAGTATTGGTTGTTCATTTTAAAGATCATATTTCCCTGTATCCTTCGGGTTTTCATATCTCACATGGGGGTATTATATCTATACCACCAATCAGAAGAAAATTAGAGGAGGCAATACAAATGAATGAATTGAATAACAAGACATTTATAGGTGTGTATTATGACAATTCTGACCTTCTCGACAAGATAGAGGAACTGAAGCTAACAGGCTATCTTGACGATAATATTTATGTGATTGCAAAAAACGAAGTCGATGTAAGTATTCTCCGCAGTCAAACAGCAGCTGACGTACATTCGGCATTCGAATCGTGGACAGACCGTTTCATCGGTTTAATGTCCGGAGAAAATAAAGTTAGACAAATGATGCATGATGTCGGAATAGCCGAAGAGGAGATTACTAGATATTACGAAGAAGTACAGCATGGCGGAATGTTATTATACGTGGATGAAGGATGGGCTTACAGTGTCTATTCGAAAAACGAACCATTCTATACAGACAGATTGTCCCCTGCTGCTTCCAAACCACCAACTGATCCAGACCGAAGAACAGATTCATTCATGCGGGATGAAGTTACTCCCACTGCCATTACTCAAAAGGTACAGAACTTTAATGAGACCGAACCTTCATATGGCGGATATGAACCTTTGAATAACCCCGTCCCTCCTGAAATATCGGCTTCAGATATACAGGATGTAAATATGGAGTATCCAGATGAGCCAGTGATTGCAGAGAATGAAATCACCCGCGATGGTTCATATTCTATCATTACAGATTCTCCAAATGAATTTCCAAGAGGATAAAATTATACTCTTTCAATTAGCTGTCTCAAAAAGAGGCGGCTGATTTTCTTATATTACAATCCCGTTACAAGATTACAACTCTGTAACCCCTTCTTAATCATAACGTAATGTTTAGAATCTCTATGTCGTGTAATATGTATCTTGCAGCTAGAGAGAGACATACCTACATTATTCCGAAGGAGAATCAGAATGAAGAAGTTTTTTTGTTCAATGTTAATGGCAGCGGTAATGATTACGGGGTTCACGGGTGTAAGTGCTGATGCCGCAAGTAAAGCAACAGCCAAAAGTGGTACATACATAACAGTTTACAATTCAAATGTCCGAGCAGATGCCGGAACTAACAACAGAATAGTTTTCACATTAAAAAAAGGTACTCGAGTACAATTAACTCACCAAAAAAAAGCCGGTTCACAAATGTGGTACAAAGTATTAGTCAACGGTAAAAAAGGTTATGTTCTGAGTTCACTTTTGAAAAACTCTACTACTAAACAAGTAGCAGCATCTACCTCTTCTAAAAGTGGATCAGGAGTTGTCAATACAGCCATGAATTTACGCGGCATTCCTTATCGCTTTGGCGGTACAACTACAAAAGGGTTTGATTGCAGCGGCTTTATTCAGTATTCATTCAAGAAAAATGGAAAGTCTATTGCCCGCACAACGACTGGACAGTATCAACAGTCGGCTAAGATCTCAGCACCAAAACCAGGAGATCTTGTATTCTTCCACAATACATACCGAAAGGGAATTTCTCACGTAGGAATTTACGTAGGTAATAATAAGTTTGTACATGCTGGTGGAAAGAAATCTGAAGTTGTCAGCTTAAGCAATCCATATTGGAAATCTAAATTTAATAGTTTTAGAAGAATTTAATAAAAAAAGTACTCGATTGATGTGCACCCCAAAAGTTAGAGTTATAAAATCTAACTTTTGGGGTGTTTTATTGTGGCTAAGTATAGTAATGAATTTAAGATGATGATTATTCATGAATATCTCGATGGGAAATCAGGATATAAGACATTGGCCAGAAAATATGGTGTAAAGGCTGA
>NZ_JARICI010000085.1 GCF_029257255.1 Sporosarcina sp.
CGTCTACCATTACGTGACCGTGGTTTACCAATTGGCGAGCTGCACGACGAGTGCGAGCAAGACCCATGCGGTATACAACGTTGTCTAAACGAGCTTCAAGAAGGATCATGAAGTTTTCACCGTGAATTCCTTGCATTTTACCAGCTTTGTTGAAAAGCGTGCGGAATTGACGTTCGTTTACACCGTACATGAAACGTAGTTTTTGTTTTTCCTGTAATTGCATTCCGTATTCGGAAAGTTTTTTACGTTGGTTAGGACCGTGTTGTCCTGGAGCGTATGGACGCTTTTCAATTTCTTTACCTGTGCCGTTTAGTGAGATACCAAGACGACGTGACAGTTTCCATGCTGGACCTGTATATCGAGCCATGAGAGACTCCTCCTCTGTTGGTTTTATTTTGTTGTAAAATAAGACCAGATATGTTCAATCCATCTGCCATTCTATAATCTTGCACCTTCGCCTCCGCAGCCTCGAGGTTACGCGATGCACCTTTAAAAAGGAATAGACTGGACAAAATAGAACACATAACTGCTGCAACTATTTTACACAAAGAATAGCATACCAATTTATTGGTTTCAGGTCAAGCGTAATCATCGAAACAAAGAATAGTTGTGAAAGTCTTTCGTTTTCCCAAAAATCAAGGTAGACTGAAAATAGGTACAATTAAAGCGCTTTCATAAATGAATGAATATTATATTATATAAGTTGAACTAATCTATCTACATTAAACACTTTGCAATGTACAGCCTGCTTAGTTGATTGGAGTGCAAGGCGGCGACTCTGAGAGGATCAGCCCGACAGGTGAGACAACTTAGGGGAGCGCAGCGACCAAGTTGGCTCAGCGCGGGCCCTCCAGAACGCGTCCGCCTGGAACGGAGATCAACGGTACTGGATAGCTTTTAGAATGCAGGTTTTTTAATTCAACTTATACAAGAGGAGGAATTGATGTGCCTAAAAAACATAATTGGCATAAAGAAACAGCGATGATTCACGAAGGCTATGACAGCAAGGAGCATCAAGGAAGTCTTGCCGTTCCTTTATATCAAACAGCGACCTATGTATTTGATTCAGCCGAGCAGGGTGAACGCAGATTTGCGGGGGAAGAATCCGGTAATATTTATTCCCGTTTGGGTAATCCGACGGTGCGTGTACTAGAAGAGAGAATAGCGAAAATGGAAGAAGGCGCGGGTGGACTGGCTTTTGCATCCGGTATGGCCGCTGTCAGTGCCGTGCTTGTTCACGTAACGAAAGCAAATGATCACGTAGTTTGTTCCCGTGGAATTTACGGCTGCACATTCGGCCTGTTGAAAATCATGGAAGAGAAATATAATATTACGCATACGCTGACTTCGATGAGAACGGAAGAAGAGATTGAAAAAGCAGTGACAGATGAAACGACATGTATATATGTAGAAACTCCGATCAATCCTACGATGGAACTGGTCGATCTGCAGGCTGTTTCGAACGTGGCGAAGCGTCATGGACTGCGTGTCATTGTCGATAATACATTCTGTTCTCCTTACATTCAGACACCGTTAACATTCGGTGCAGATTTTGTTCTGCACAGTGCAACTAAGTATTTGAATGGCCATGGCGATGTCATTGCTGGTTTATTGGTAGGAAAAGATCAAGAAGAAATGCAGAAAATTCGCTCCACTGTACAAAAAGATTTCGGAGGTGTGATTTCTCCGTTTGACGCATGGCTGTTACTGCGGGGCATTAAAACACTGCCTGTGAGAATGGACAGACACTCATCAAATGCAAGAATCCTCTTCGATTATCTGAAAAAACATCCAAAAATAGAAGAAGTATTTTATCCCTTTGACGACCAGCATCCACAGTATGAAATTGCTGAGAAGCAGATGAAAACTGGAGGAGGCTTGATTTCATTCACTATTAAAGGTGGAAAAGAAGAAGCGCAAAAGTTTCTGAACAGTCTTTCACTCGTTAAATTGGCTGTTAGTCTAGGAGATGCAGAAACACTGATGCAGCATCCCGCAACGATGACACATTCAGGAGTTCCTAAAGCAGAGCGTGACAAAATGGGGGTTACGGATTCGCTGCTTAGATTGTCCGTTGGATTAGAGCATATGGATGATATCATGGCTGATCTTGAGCAGGCTTTCAATGCGATATAAGAAAAAAACGGACTGCGCTCAAAAAGCGCAGTCCGTTTTCACTGTTACAGTTTTTATGAAATTGTGGAAGGGTTGCCTATGTTGCGGGCAGCCCTTACTTTTGATAACTTCTATAGTATATTTGGTTAGTATATGTCATGTAGAATCTGAATGAACCGTATTTGCCGCGGTTGTTGTTCTACTGGTTGTTTTACTTAAGCAACGCAAACCCTGCCTACTTTTGCGTCCTTGCGACCCTATAGTCGCGCCAGTGATGAAT
>NZ_JARICI010000090.1 GCF_029257255.1 Sporosarcina sp.
GGTGGAAGTGCGGCGACGCATGTAGCTGACAGATACTAATCGATCGAGGACTTAACCTTTATAAAAAGTAGTTACTTGAACTACCCAATGTCTTTTATTCAGTTTTGAGTGAACAAGCTTTACTCAAAATAGTCTAGTAACGATAGCGAAGAGGTCACACCCGTTCCCATACCGAACACGGAAGTTAAGCTCTTCAGCGCCGATGGTAGTTGGGGGCTTCCCCCTGTGAGAGTAGGACGTTGCTGGGCAAGCGAAGCCATTCCTTATGGGGAGTGGCTTTTTTGTGCGTTCAAAAAGAATTAGGCCGGCAGGCTTACGATCTTTACATATAAGTAATTCAATTAGCAGTAACTAATAAGCGAGAAGGGCAAGGAGTGGTGGAGTACAAGGAAGCGAATCGCTGTGACTCGAAGCGTATGAACTATGTGAGACTCGCAAGTGGAGCTGACGCAGTCAATCCGCCGCCCCTCCCCCTACGCAGCACCGAACAACTGGTTTGGTGCTGTTGAAATGTAAATTGGTTCGTTGTGTCGTTTGTTTGGTGCGCTTGCCGATTAAACAAGCATATTACGTGGATTCCAAATGCAGTCTACGGCCATACCTGATGCTCAGGCGCTTATACACCATGGAAAAGAGCTCATACCCAGCAATTGCGTGATCCTACTATCTTCAGCTTCGCTCATACTGGTCTCCCTGAAGCTCATAAACCTTCTCGTGGCGCTCATAGACCCAAATAACCCCGTATTCTATTAAGACGGGATACTGGGATTCATTGCAAAATTCAGGTACAGTGAATAAAACGAAATGAAATGAGACGAGGCGATTCAATTATGACGACTGTTTATGATTTCACTGTGAAAACCACTGGTGGAGAAGAGAAGTCTCTCCAGGAATATCAAGGTAAGCCGATGATTATTGTGAATACAGCCAGTAAGTGTGGCTTTACGAAGCAGTTTAAGGAACTCCAGAAAATGTATGAAGAATATAAAGATCAGGGACTCGTGATTCTGGGCTTCCCTTCAGATAACTTTAATAATCAAGAGTTTGATGATATTGATGAAACCGTTGAGTTTTGCCAAATAAACTATGGCGTGACGTTCCCGATATTTGCGAAAGTAGATGTAAAAGGCGATGAAGCAGATCCTCTATTTACATACTTAACAAACCAGAAAAAAGGTATGCTGACTGAGGGTGTCAAATGGAACTTTACGAAGTTTTTGATTGATCAGGACGGCCAGGTTGTCGATCGTTTTGCTCCTCAGACGAATCCGTTGAAAATGCAGAAGTCAGTGGAAAAACTGCTTGTTAAATAATAAGAATAGTTAGTTTACAACCAACTGCCTTGACACGTTTCATTGGCGCTGATAACCTTTTAATAATCTTTACTGACAATAGTAATTTTAGGAGGCAGAAAGTTAATGTGGGATTCTAAGTTTTCTCGAGAAGGTCTGACGTTTGATGATGTATTATTAGTACCGGCTGCATCGGATGTGCTGCCGAAGGATGTTTCTATGTCTGTTAACTTAACGGAGCATATTCAGTTGAACATTCCTATTATCAGCGCGGGAATGGATACCGTTACAGAATCCAAGATGGCAATTTCGATGGCGCGCCAAGGCGGAGTGGGTGTAATCCATAAGAATATGAGCATTGAAGAGCAGGCTGAGCAGGTAATTACGGTTAAACGCTCAGAGAATGGAGTTATCAAGAACCCGTTCTTCCTGACACCAGAACATCAAGTGTTTGACGCAGAGCATTTAATGGGGAAATATCGTATTTCCGGTGTGCCAATTGTGAATAATATGGAAGAGAAAAAACTGGTCGGTATTTTAACGAACCGTGATCTTCGATTTATTCAGGACTATTCTATCCTAATTGATGAAGTCATGACGAAAGAAAACTTAGTGACGGCTCCTGTAGGAACCACGTTAGAAGAAGCAGAAAAAATTCTGCAGCAGTATAAAATTGAAAAATTGCCGATTGTGGATGACAAGGGAATCCTGAACGGCTTAATTACGATTAAAGATATTGAAAAGGTTATCGAGTTCCCGAATGCAGCAAAAGACCAGGCAGGGCGTTTACTGGTTGGGGCAGCTGTAGGAGTCACTGTAGATACGGCTACTCGCGTGGAGAAGCTTGTACAGGCAGAAGTCGACCTAATTGTTATTGATACGGCTCACGGACATTCTAAAGGTGTTTTGAACACAGTGAAGGACATCCGTGCACAATATCCTAAGCTTGCAATTGTTGCAGGTAACGTTGCGACGGCAGAAGCGGCAGAAGCACTTTATGAAGCTGGCGCTGATGTGGTAAAAGTCGGGATTGGTCCTGGTTCCATCTGTACTACACGTGTAGTTGCGGGTGTCGGGGTGCCTCAGATCACTGCAATTTACGAGTGTGCATCTGTTGCACGAAAGCTTGGCAAGACGATCATTGCTGACGGTGGAATTAAGTATTCCGGAGATATCGTAAAAGCTTTGGCAGCCGGCGGACATGCAGTTATGCTCGGAAGTTTATTAGCTGGAACAACGGAAAGCCCGGGTGAGTCTGAAATCTTCCAGGGACGTCGTTTTAAAGTATATCGTGGTATGGGGTCTGTTGCTGCTATGGAACAAGGTTCGAAAGACCGTTACTTCCAAGAAGACCAGAAGAAATTGGTACCTGAAGGCATTGAAGGTCGTATGCCATATAAAGGGCCATTGGCAGATACAATTCATCAGCTGGTCGGTGGTATTCGTTCCGGTATGGGCTATTGTGGATCAAAAGATTTGGAAACACACCGTGAAAATGCACAGTTCATTCGCATGACAGGTGCTGGTTTACAGGAAAGTCACCCGCATCAAGTGCAAATTACGAAAGAAGCTCCAAACTACTCTGTACGCTAAGAAATAGATGGAGATCGGCAGTTAGGTATACGTGCCTTCTGCCGATTTTATGTTAGTACACCTTTCTTCGTCACTTTTCATGGGCGAAAAGGTGTTTTTTTTAGCATAAGGACACATGAGATGATGCGGATATGTTACACTGATTTTTGATATTGTCAATACGGGGGTATAGCGAGTGAAAAAGGGTACTAGAAGATGGCTGGCAGCGTTGATCGTGCCGATGATGTTGTGGATGACAGTCGGTGTGAATACGCATGTAGCAAACGCAGAATCTTCATTGGGGATTCATGTAGACGGAGCAATTTTGGTTGACGCGGACAGTGGGAAAGTTTTATATGAAGAAAATGCTGATAAGCCTCTTGGAATCGCGAGTATGACGAAGATGATGACGGAATACTTGATGTTTGAAGCGCTGGAAGAAGGTACGATTTCTTGGGATCAGGAATATCGAGTGAATGGATATACATATGCTGTGTCGCAAGATCGCCGTTTAAGTAATGTGCCTCTTCGCCGTGACGGTACGTATACCATCCGTGAGCTGTATGAAGCAGTAGCAATTTATTCGGCTAACGCTGCAACGATTGCGATTGCAGAAACAATTGCAGGCACAGAAGCGGAATTCGTAAAATTAATGAATGCCAAGGCTGAAGAGCTTGGATTAAAAGATTATAAATTTGTCAATTCAAGTGGTTTAAATAATAAAGAATTGCAGGGTATGCATCCGGCGGGTACAGGCGAGAACGATGAAAACGTGATGCCTGCACGTTCAGTGGCTAAACTTGGTTATCAATTGCTGAAGGACTATCCAGAAGTATTGGATACAACGAAAATCAGCAGAAAGTTATTCCGCGAAGGAACAGATGATGAGATCAAGATGGATAACTGGAACTTCATGCTTCCTGGTCTTGTCTACGAATATGAAGGTGTTGACGGTCTGAAAACGGGTACTACCGAGTTTGCAGGACATTGCTTTACCGGTACTGCCACACGCGGTGATAAGCGTGTGATTGCGGTGGTAATGAATGCGGTCGATACAAAGGGTGTAGGATCGTATCAGGCACGTTTTGATGCAACGCGTTCATTGTTCGATTATGGCTTCAGTCAGTTTACTGAAGCAGAACTTTTACCTGCAGGACACCAGTTCAAGAAGCAGGAATCACTGGGTGTTATTAAAGGAAAAGAAAAGAAAGTCGGCATTGCGACAAAAGAACCTGTCAGCATGATGATCCGTAACAGCGACAAGAAAGATTACGAGCCTCAGCTTGTATTAGATGAAAAATTGGTGAAAGACGGTAAAGTTCAGGCGCCAATTAAAAAAGGCACAGTAATCGGCCACGTGAAATTTGTGAAAAAAGATGGTTCGGATTATGGCTTTATCGATGGACAGACTGCAGGCACAGAAGTCGTAACGACAGAAGAAGTGAAGAAGGCAGGCTGGTTCTCTCTTACGATGGGAGCGATCGGTGATTTCTTCGCAAGTGCTTGGAAGAGTTCAACTGGTTTTGTTAAAGGTTTATTTGATTGAAAATAAGAAGCAGCGGACCTACTTAGTAGGCACCGCTGCTTTTTTGATATTCCATATTTCAAACAATGTATGAATGCCCATCTGAATTTCGTCTTCAGACAGGCCGCCGAAGCCGATGAGGAAGGATGGATCGGCATGACTCGGTGACACCCGGTAGGTATCAAGGCTGCGCACTTTGATTCCGGCTGTCAGTGCCTGGTTGAGCAAGTCCTGCTCTGATTGTTCGCTGTGTACGTGCAATAAAATGTGCATACCCGCCTCATCTCCTGTAAATGAAATATGTGGCTCATACAGCTTTAGCATATCTGTCAGCACTTGCATCTTTCGCCGGTAAATCTTTCGCATGCGGTTCAGGTGGCGAGAGAATTGTCCGTCTGCCATAAAGCGTGCGAGAATATGCTGGTCAATGCGCGGTACAGACGATGAGTACGGAATGAATGCCTGGCGGTACTTGTCGAGCAGCATCGGCGGCAACACCATATAGGCAATCCGCATCGACGGCATCAGTGATTTTGTGAATGTACTGAGATAAATAACATTTTCCCCTTTATCCATTCCCTGTAAGGAAGGAATCGGACGTCCACGGTAACGGAATTCACTGTCGTAATCATCTTCAATAATGAAAAATTCCGAATTTGTAGCTGCCCAGTTTAAAAGGGCGGTTCTGCGAGCTGCAGACAGCACTGTACCGGTCGGAAATTGATGAGATGGGGTAACGTAGGCTATGGAAGCGTCTGAGCTTTGAAGCGCCTTTACGTCCATTCCTTCATGATCCACGGAAATTGGAACTGTCTGTCGGTAGTTTTCTGAAAACACATGGCGTGTCATTAAGTAACCGGGATCTTCAATGGCATAGCGCGCTTCCTTGCCGAGTATCCGGATAATCAGCGGTAGCAGCTGCTCTGTTCCGGAACCGATAATGATTTGTTCGGGTGTACAGTCCACTCCCCGCGAGTGATATAAGTAACGCGCGATTTCCTGGCGCAGTTCCAGGTCGCCATGCGGATCACCGAGCAGCAGCAAATGTGAATGAGTAATATCCATGATATCGCGTGCGTGTTTTCTCCAAGCAGTGAAGGGGAAGCGCACGGTATCGACCGCGCCTGCTGAAAAATCATAGTGAATGGGCTCTTCTGCAGATTCAATCACGGAAAGCTCTGATCTCATTGGCTGTACGTAAGCGAGTTCTTCAATTGCCTGCACAAAATAGCCTTTACGCGGTTCTGCCGCAATGAAACCTTCCGCCGTCAGCTGGTCATAGGCCATTTCAATGGTTGTCTGGCTAACGCTCAAAAATTCTTCAAGCTGACGTTTAGAAGGCAATTTCATACCGACCGGGAATTTCCCGTCTATTATATCTTGCTTAATTTGATTGTATATTTGCTGATAGAGCGGCGTATCTGACTTCTTCTGCAGCTCAATAAAGATCATGTCCACTGTTACACTCTCCCTCTGACCACTTCAATTAGTAATGAACTGGCTATTTTCATGTGGTCAAAATTGATTATACTGAAAATATAGAAAAGGGGGAAGGGAAATGAATTTTAGATATGGCGGCGTCATTATGGACGTTATTAATGCAGAACAGGCGAAAGTAGCAGAAGCGGCAGGAGCGGTTGCTGTCATGGCATTGGAGCGGGTGCCTTCAGATATCCGAGCGGCTGGCGGTGTAGCGAGAATGGCAGATCCGCGTATTGTGGAAGAAGTGCAGCAAGCGGTCTCTATTCCGGTAATGGCAAAGGCACGTATCGGGCATATTTCGGAAGCGCGTGTGCTTGAGTCGCTCGGTGTGGATTTCATTGATGAAAGCGAAGTGCTGACACCGGCGGATGATGAATTTCATTTGCTGAAAAGTGACTTTACAGTTCCGTTTGTCTGTGGCGCGCGTAATTTAGGGGAAGCAGCACGCCGTTTAGGTGAAGGCGCGAAAATGTTGCGGACGAAAGGGGAACCGGGAACGGGAAATATCGTCGAGGCTGTCCGTCATTTACGAATGATCAATGCGCAGGTCAATAAAGTGGTGCATATGAGTAAAGATGAACTGATGACAGAGGCACGTGATTTGGGTGCGCCGTATGAAGTGCTGCTGGCAATTAAGGAAGCAGGACGTCTGCCGGTTGTGAATTATTCAGCAGGAGGCGTGGCAACTCCTGCCGATGCAGCTTTGATGATGGAACTGGGTGCAGACGGTGTTTTCGTCGGCTCTGGAATCTTTAAATCAGAAAATCCGGAAGTATTTGCGCGTGCGATTGTACAAGCGACGGAGAATTTCAAGGATTACAATCTGGTGGCAGAGCTGTCTAAAGGAATCGGCACGCCGATGAAAGGCTTGGATATTTCGAAGCTGGCGGAAAGTGAATTAATGGCGATCCGCAGTTCTTGAACAGGAAATGGGTGACAGGCCGCGCTGTCTGTCACTCATTTTTCAGATTACAGGCATGACGGTCTGCCATGTGCCTTGTCAATACACTGTAAATGTAGTATGGTATTAATAATTTCATACACATCACGATGATAGGAAGCAGTAGCAAATGTGTTTTTTCAAAGAGAGCCGGCAAATGGTGCGAACCGGTAAAAGACCGTTGTGAATCCGTCCTGGAGCAGCAGAACTGAAAAGCAGTAGGTTCTTGCCGGTCAGTTGAGCCGATATCTCAAACAAGTGGGCTTTTTTAAGTCAATTTGGGTGGCAACGCGGGTAGTTCTCGTCCCTTCTTTTATAGGGGATGGAGGGCTTTTTTTATTTGTATTCAGCAGGAGTTGCCACTGCAATGAATGGCAGGATGACTTGGATGGCCTTTCTGTTCATCGGATACTTTAGGACTGCTAGAATACAAATAAAGCCAGACGCAATCACGCAAGAGCATGATTGATTGCTTTTTATTTGAGTCCAGACGTAACAAGATTGGATAACTGATGATGTGAAACAACTATTAGGAGGCGATTCGCATGTTGGATAGTAAACTATTGCGGGCAAATTATGAAGAGGTAAAGGACAAGCTGAGCAAACGTGGGGAAGACTTAACGGATTTTGAAAAGTTCGGTGGGCTGGATGAAAGACGCCGTCAGATTTTATCCAAAGTAGAAGTGTTAAAAGCCGAGCGCAATGAAGTTTCTCAGCAAGTCGCGCAAATGAAGCGTAATAAAGAGAATGCAGATGACGTGATCGCGAAAATGCGTGAAGTCGGAGAAGAGATTAAAGAGTACGATACAGAGCTTGCGAAAGTAGAAGAAGAACTGAACCATGTCGTCATGAGTATTCCGAATATCCCACATGACAGTGTGCCAGTAGGGGACAGCGAAGACGATAACGTGGAAGTTCGCACATGGGGCGAGAAGCCGGCATTTAATTTCGAGCCGAAGCCACATTGGGAAATCGGCACAGACTTGCAACTTCTCGACTTTGAACGCGCTGCAAAAGTAACGGGCAGCCGTTTTGTATTTTACCGCGGGCTTGGTGCACGACTTGAGCGCGCGCTGATTAACTTCATGATGGATCTTCATCAGGATCAGCACGGTTATGAAGAAATGCTGCCGCCATATTTAGTGAATCGTGCGAGCTTGACGGGCACAGGGCAGCTTCCGAAGTTCGAAGAAGACGCATTCTTAGTCGAAGAAGAAGATTACTTCCTGATTCCAACGTCTGAAGTGCCGGTAACGAATTTCTACCGTGATGAAATTTTAGACGGTGCAAAATTGCCGCAGGCTTTTGCCGCATACAGTACAAATTTCCGTTCTGAAGCAGGCTCTGCAGGCCGTGATACACGCGGTTTAATCCGTCAGCATCAGTTTAATAAAGTCGAACTTGTACGCTTCGTCAAGCCGGAAGATTCTTATGATGAACTGGAAAAACTGACAGGACATGCTGAGCGTGTGCTGCAGCTGCTTGAATTGCCGTATCGTGTACTAAAGATGTGCACAGCGGATTTAGGATTCACAGCTGCCAAGAAATACGACTTGGAAGTATGGATCCCAACGCAGAATGTGTATCGTGAAATCTCTTCTTGTTCAAACTTTGAGGATTTCCAGGCACGACGCGCATCTATTCGTTTCCGACGCGAAGCAGGAGCAAAGCCGGAATACGTGCATACGTTGAACGGCAGTGGATTGGCTGTTGGCCGTACAGTAGCTGCAATTCTAGAGAACTATCAGCAGGAAGACGGTTCAGTTGTGATTCCTGGAGTATTACGTCCGTATATGGGCGGAAAAGAAAAAATCGAAGCACCAAAATAATAAAAAAGGGAGCCTGCCGCAAGTGAAATTTACTCTTGCTGGCGGGCTTCCTTTTTCGCTTCTTTTCGCTTTTGACGGAGAGCTCGGAAGAAGTCTGTCAATATCTGGCCACATTCTTCTGCCAGGACACCTTCTGTCACTTCGCATTCATGATTAAAACGTGAATCATTCAACAGCTGATAAAAGGTATGGACACAGCCGCCTTTTGGATCACGTGCTCCATACACAACACGCGGAATCCTCGATTGTAGTATCGCACCTGCGCACATCGGGCAGGGTTCCAGTGTGACGTATAAAACGGTATCTTCCAACCGCCAACTGCCAATTGTTTCACACGCTTGCTGAATGGCAGTAAGTTCTGCATGTGTTACTGCGTTTTGTGATGTTTCACGCAGGTTATGTGCTCGCGCAATTACTTCACCTTCATGTACAATGACGGCACCAATCGGCACTTCAGCCAGCGCTGCTGCTTTCTGCGCTTCTTCCATTGCTAAGCGCATATAGTACTGATCATCTTTCATCTGTCTATTCACTCCTTGGCAATAGTTTAGCATTCCGAGATTGAACTTGTCATTGTTCCACGTGAAACAATAAAAGATTCGTCATCGAATGAATGACAATGCGCCATAAATATACATCATGAATGTCTGTAGAATATGCTAAAATAGGACATGCAACTATTTCGGAAGGGTGATTACTACGTGTTTGTACCATTCATTGCTGTAGAAGGTCCCATCGGTGCAGGAAAGACGACACTGACTGCTGCGATCGCGGAGACTTTCGGCTATCAACAGCTGCAGGAAATCAGCAGTGAAAATCCTTTTCTGGATCAATTTTATCAGGACAGAGAAAAGTGGAGTTTCCAAACGGAAATGTTTTTTCTCTGCAATCGATATGAACAATTAAAACAAATTAATAACGACTATATATCTGCTGGTATTCCAGTCGTGTCGGATTATCATGTTTTCAAAAATATCTTGTTTGCTCAGCGAACTCTCGAAGCGCAGGACTTTATCAAATATAAAGAGATTTACCGCATTTTGACAGCAGATCTGCCGATGCCGAATATTGTCATTTCATTGTCCGCATCACTGTCTGTTCTGCAGGAACGCATTGATCGGCGCGGCCGTCCGTATGAAGAGAATATGGATCTGGATTATCTGCGGCAACTGTCAGATGACTATCGTTCGTACATACCGGAATTTGAGCAGGCCCATCCTGACATTCCTGTGCTGCATATAGATGGAAATAAAATGGATTTTGTGCGAAATAAAGAAGATATGAAGACGATACTTGCCGGCATTCAAGCGGCCGTACAGGAAGGTATGAAACTGAATGAAATCACATGATATCCCTATGGACAGTGTATTTGCAGTAGCCGGCATGGTTGGGGCAGGGAAGTCCACGA
Organism: Sporosarcina sp.; assembly: GCF_029257255.1. Taxonomy (GTDB): domain Bacteria; phylum Bacillota; class Bacilli; order Bacillales_A; family Planococcaceae; genus Sporosarcina. The sequence continues at coordinate 10,049 of NZ_JARICI010000090.1, forward strand.
TGACTCAGGCCCTTGCTTCGCGCCTCGGCTTCCAAGCATCTTTTGAAAATGTAGCAGAAAATCCGTACCTGGAGCGTTTTTACAGCGATTTTGAACGCTGGAGCTTTCATTTGCAAATATTCTTCTTAGCGGAACGCTTTAAGGAGCAGAAACGGATCTATGAAGATGGCGGTGGCTTTGTGCAAGACCGTTCCATTTATGAAGATGTGGGAATCTTCGCGAAAATGCATGCAGATGAAGGAACGATGGATCCTGTAGATTATGCAACGTATCTGGAGCTGTATGACGCAATGGTCATGACACCTTACTTCCCGCACCCCAATGCACTGATTTATTTAGAAGGTTCATTGGAATCAATCTTGCAGCGTATCGAGCAGCGAGGCAGGGATATGGAGCTGCAGACTTCCCGCAGCTATTGGGAAGAGATGTATCATCGCTATGAAGAATGGATTGCTTCATTCACCGCTTGTCCGGTGATCCGTCTCAATATCGAGGACTATGACTTACATGGGAATGAGCAGGATATTGACCGGATTATTGAAAAAATAGCAGCTGTCATGAAAAGAGACGGCATCCGGTAACTGATGCCGTCTCCACTCAATTAATGTGCAGGAACTTCTGAGAAGAATTCTTTATATAATTCACTTAGGACAAGGTTTTCATCTGATTCCTGAATACCGAACACCAAACTGACTTCTGATGAACCTTGATTGATCATTTCGATATTGGCTCCTGTTCTTGCGATAGCGGATGCAGCGCGTGCTGCTAAGCCTGTCGCGTGACGCATTCCTTCACCAACAAGCACGACCATCGAATACCCTTCTTGGAAGTGTACATCATCTGGATGTAATTCTTGCTCGATGCGTGTCATGATGCGGGCTTCTTTTTCTTCACACAGATGCTCACTTTTGATGATCACAGATAAGTTGTCAATTCCCGAAGGCGTATGTTCATACGGGATTTCTTCTTCTTCCAGAATCTGAAGTAAGTGACGTCCGAAACCGATCTCGAGGTTCATTAAATACTTATCGACGAATAAAGTGGAGAACCCTTTATCTGCTGCGATTCCGATAACCGGTTGGATGGTATTATCACGATTTCTTACGATCATTGTCCCGGGAGCACTTGGGTTATTCGTATTCTTGATGCAGACAGGAATCGAGTGACGAAATGCTGGAACCAATGCTTCTTCATGGAAGACAGAGAAGCCTGCATATGCAAGTTCTCGCATTTCACGGTACGTAACGGTTTCGATTGCACGCGGGCTTTCAATAACTGTCGGATTAGCCGCAAAAACGCAATCCACATCAGTGAAATTTTCATAAAGTTCTGCATTTGTTGCCGCAGCTAAAAGTGCACCTGTAATATCGGAGCCTCCGCGGTTGAATGTACGTAATGTTCCGTCTTCTGTATAGCCAAAAAATCCAGGGAATACAATGATTTCATTACGTTCTCGAAGCTTGGAAAGTTTCTCATCACCCTCGGGAAGCGCGCGAACACGTTCGGGTCGGTGATTGACGAGCAATCCACCTTCACGAGGGTTGACATACTCTGCTTCCATTCCAATATGCCGGAAATATGCAGCAATCAACTTAGCATTATTGTCTTCACCCGCGGCTTTTAGACTGTCGATGTAGAGAATTTCATCAGACTGATCTTTCTTCAGCCTTCTGATTACGTCCTGCTCGATGACTTGGGAAATATCATTGTCCAATCCGAGTCCTTCTGCAATTTCATGATAGCGGCCGACTACTTTCTGCAGCGCTTCAGTTGTATCTTTTCCTGCGAGTGACTTGTCGGCAAGCTCAATGAGTAGGTCGGTTACTTTAATATCGTCTGAAAAACGTTTTCCTGGCGCTGAGACAACAACGATCTTCCTTGTCGGGTCCGACGTGACAATGTCGACTACTTTACGGATTTGCTCTGCGGATGCGACGGACGTACCGCCAAATTTACAAACTTTCATTAAATACCAGATCCTATCTATTTTGAGATTATGTTTCTATTATTTTTTAGAAGATTCATGTAAACGGGTTGTTATTAAAGGCAGAATTCTCTATAATTGTCCTTATACGAAGAACGATTGTTTTTTCATAGTGTACATATAGTTAGGAGAATCGTCAAATGAAAAATGAAATTAATATTGGTCTGCTGGGCTACGGAGTCGTAGGAAGCGGCGTGGCGACCATCTTGCATAACCACCAGGAAGACTTGCGCCATAAGCTTGGAGTTCCTGTATCGATTAAAAAAGTAGTCGTGAAAAATCTGGACAAAAAACGCAATGGTGTTATACCGAAAGAAATGTTCACCACTTCACTTGATGAAGTGCTTGATGATCCTGAAATTGACTTGGTCATTGAAGTGACAGGCGGTTCGTCTGAAGCGATCAGACGTTCACTTGAAGCAGGCAAGGGTGTTGTCACAGCGAACAAGGATGTAATGGCTGAATCAGGACCGGCATTATTGAAATTAGCGGATGAAAATAAATGCGATTTATTATATGAAGCGAGTGTTGGCGGTGGTATTCCATTGATCCGTACTTTAGAAGACGGATTGGCATCTGACCGGATCACTGCGCTGACCGGAATCGTCAACGGAACGACTAACTTTATTCTAACAAAGATGAAGGATGAAAATAAGACATATGAGGATGCATTGGCAGAAGCAACAGAATTAGGTTTTGCGGAAGCAGATCCTTCGGCTGACGTGGATGGTTTGGATGCAGCACGTAAGATGGTCATTCTGGCGTCTTTGTCATTCTCTACAGAAGTGCATATTGATGACGTATTTATTCGTGGCTTGAAAGAAATTAAAGATGGAGATCTGCAGCTTGCCGAGCAGTTCGGCTATACGATTAAAATGACTGGATCTGCGAAGAAGGACGAAGACGGAATTGAAGTGGCGGTAGAACCGGTATTTGTTCCGAATACTCATCCTCTTGCGACCGTCAATAATGAATTCAACGCAGTGTATGTATATAGTGATGCAGTAGGCGAGACAATGTTTTACGGACCGGGTGCAGGCTCGTTGCCGACAGCTACATCTATCACAGGTGACGTAGTGGCAGCTTGCCGGAATTTATTGCTTGGTGTCAATGGCAAGAGATTGCATGCACCGCAATTCGAACGCCAAGTAAAAACAGATGATCAGAAGTTTGCGCGCTATTTCCACCGCATCACAGTTCGTGATGAAGTTGGGGTATTAACGGAACTGACATCGATCTACAGCCATCATAAAGCAAGCCTGGCGACAGTCGTTCAGGACTCTGAACTACATGAAGAAGGCGCAGATTTGATTTTCATTACCCATAAAATCTCACGTCAGCAACATTTAGATATTTTAGAAGACTTAAAAGATACACCAGCGGTCATTGACATTTCGAGTCATTACCGGGTGGAAGGAGAATAAATTATTATGAGAAGATGGAACGGATTGATCGAAGAATATAAAGAGTGGCTGCCGGTCACAGAAAATACGCCTGCTTTAACTCTACAGGAAGGGAATACCCCTTTAATTTATCTGGAGAACCTTTCAAAGCAGTGGGGAATCAACCTTTATGTGAAGACTGAAGGAACGAATCCAACTGGTTCATTCAAAGACCGTGGAATGGTTATAGCGGTTGCAAAGGCAAAAGAAGAAGGGAAAACAGCGTTAATCTGTGCTTCAACAGGTAACACGTCTGCAGCAGCAGCGGCTTACGGTGCACGCGCAGGAATGCGTACAATTGTTGTGATCCCGGAAGGCCGCATTGCGCTTGGTAAATTGGCGCAGGCAAAAATGTACGGAGCTGAAATCGTAGCGATCGAAGGAAACTTTGACGAAGCACTGCGCATGGTCCGTGAACTTGGCGAAGGAAAAATTGCATTGGTAAACTCTGTGAACCCTTACCGATTAGAGGGACAGAAGACGGTGGCATTCGAAGCAATTGAGCAGCTTGGAAAAGTTCCGGATATTTTTGCATTGCCTGTTGGAAATGCAGGAAATATCTCGGCCGCATGGAAAGGCTTCAAAGAATATGCAGAGAAAAAAGGCACAGGCACACCTAAATTACTGGGTGTTCAGGCAGACGGCGCAGCGCCAATTGTTTATGACCGTGTATTTGAAGAGCCAGAAACAGTAGCAACTGCAATCCGTATCGGTAACCCGGCAAGCTGGCATTTAGCTACTCAGGCATTAGAAGAATCCGGCGGTGATATCCTGTCTGCTACCGATGAAGAAATCCTGGAAGCGTATCAACTACTTGCGGCAACAGACGGAATCTTCGCGGAGCCTGCTTCTTGTGCAACTATTGCAGGCATCAAAAAGCGTCTGGATGCAGGATTGATTGAAAAAGGTACAACAATTGTCGGGATTTTGACTGGTAACGGTTTAAAAGATCCTGAGACAGCGATCAACGTGAACTCTCATAAGCCATTAATGACGAATGAGCAGTTCGATAGCTTCCTGAAAGAATTGAAAGAGGGGAATGACTAATGGCGGAAGCCGGTTTTTCAGTGACCGTGCCAGCCACAACGGCGAATCTCGGACCCGGCTTCGATCATTTAGGTCTTGCCCTTTCACTTAAAATGAAAATAGAAGCAACACCCGCTCTTGCTTGGTTTATTCAGTATCACGATAAAGAATATGCCTCCCTGCCGACAGATGAAACGAATCTAATTGTGCAGACGATCCAGCAAACTGCAGCGCGTTATGATCAGGCTGTCGCGCCGCAAAAACTCGTTGTTTACTCAGATATTCCGTTAGGCAAAGGTCTCGGCAGCAGTGCAACAGCGATTGCTGCTGGCATTGAGATTGCCAACGAACTGGCCGATCTTCAGTTGTCCAAGCTCGATAAACTCTGTATCGGCAGTGAGATGGAAGGGCACGCAGACAACGTCACGGCAGCATTGCTGGGAGGAATGACGGTTTCTTATTTCACAGAAGAAGAGATGGAAGTGCTAACTTTTCCAGCACCTCCGATCGGCGTCGTCATTATGGTTCCGCCGGTTGCTCTGAAAACAGAAACTTCCCGTGGGCTGCTTCCTGAGTATCTGACGCATAAAGAAGCGATTCGTGGAAGTGCAGCAGGGAGTCTGATGACGGCTGCCATTGCGAATTCGGACTGGGTAACAGCAGGGAGAATGATGGAGCGCGATATTTATCATGAACCATACCGGAAAATCGGTTTTCCGAACTTCGATGAAATTCGATCAGCGTGTCGTGAAGTCGGTGCGTACGGCATGACAATCAGCGGAGCAGGACCATCGCTGTTCATCGCGGTACCTCCTGAAACGGAGCAGCAAGTTGCGGCTTTACTCGACCAGCGTTTTCCGCACTATCAGGCAATTGCCATGCAGCCGGCAGAAAACGGCGCATGCGTTACAAAATAAAAACAGCATCCGGGCTTATGCTCGGATGCTGTTTTTGTTTATAGGCAATAAAAAAACGTTACATCGAGTAACGTACAGTGTCTAAAAATATGGCGGAGGAAGAGGGATTCGAACCCCCGCGGGCTTTAACACCCCTGTCGGTTTTCAAGACCGATCCCTTCAGCCGGGCTTGGGTATTCCTCCGTATTGGACAAGTAATAATTTATCACGTATTTAAAAATAAGTCAACCATTATCTTAAAGTTTTTCTTTTCTCCGATAAAACAAGCGCCACATATAGAAACTTAGTAGTCCAATTGCCTGAACAGCAGCCGCATACATGAAGTTCAAGTCAGAGTTGGAAAGTAAAATCATAAGAAGTCCGATCGTAACAGCAGGCAATACAACGGCTGCGTACATTTTCACTTCTGGATTCCGGAAACTTAATTCAAATTCTTTCATTTTGAGGACCACCTTTCTGTTTATTCTAACAGCTCGAGAAAGCATGTTCAATTATTCTCTTATTTAATTTGATTTTTAAGCGAGAAGATGTATAATAAGAAATGCCGTGCTAGGTGGGGAATTAGCGGTGCCCTGTAACTTGCAATCCGCTCTAGCAAGACTGAATTCCTTTTCTGAGGCTGTCCGCATGTAGGGCCTGCCTCTTGCACGTGGTGTTGACGTCTGGGTCCTGCGCAATGGGAACCCATGAACCATGTCAGGTCCGGAAGGAAGCAGCATTAAGTGGATCATCTCATGTGCCGCGGGGCAGCCTAGGCTGAGCCAACGACAAGAGTAACGCTTATGTGCGGCAGTCGAAGTAAGGTGCACGGCTTTAATTGAACAATTCACTCGTCCGTTTTCAGAATGGGCGAGTTTTTTATGTCTTCTAAATAGTGTATACTTCGAATGAGAACGTATTCAATCACAAAGGGAGCGATATACTATGGCGGAGAAACAAATGAACGTTGAGAGTTTTAATTTGGATCATACGAAAGTCAAAGCACCTTATATTCGATTGGCGGGAACTTCAGAAGGACAGAACGGAGATAAGATCTATAAATACGATATACGTTTTTGCCAACCGAATAAAGAGCATATGGATATGCCTTCTCTTCATTCGCTTGAGCATATGATGGCGGAATTCAGCCGAAATCATTCAGATAAAATTGTTGATATCAGTCCGATGGGGTGCCAGACGGGCTATTACCTGGCAGTTATCAATCACGAAGACTACGAGGATATCCTTTCTATAGTAGAGAAAACGCTAAATGACGTGTTAGTGGCGACAGAAGTCCCTGCTTGCAATGAAGTGCAGTGCGGCTGGGCGGCGAGCCATAGTCTCGAAGGTGCAAAAGAACTGGCGCGCAATATGCTGGCGAAAAAAGACGAGTGGACAGAAGTTTTTGCGTAAAAACAACAAGGGTATATGAAGATGAGCAAATGATTTTTATGTTATAATAGAAGTATTATGCAATTGGAGAAAAGGGGGAAACGCAGTTGATTTATCAAGCGTTATATCGAGCTTACCGGCCGCAGACTTTTGGTGAAATGTCCGGTCAGCAGGCAATCAAGCAAACACTGCAGAATACCCTTCTCCGTCAGAAAACAACTCACGCGTATTTGTTTTCAGGCCCGCGCGGAACAGGAAAGACGAGTGCGGCAAAGATTTTCGCAAAAGCGCTGAACTGTGAAAATGGACCGGCAGCGGAACCCTGCAATGAATGTGAGACGTGTAAAAGTATCACGGAAGGCTCAAATACCGATGTAACGGAATTTGACGCAGCCTCCAATTCACGAGTGGAAGAAATTCGAGACATTATTGAACGTGTTCATGTCGCACCTTCCAATGCACGATTCAAAGTGTATATTATTGATGAAGTGCACATGCTGTCAAACTCGGCGTTTAATGCGCTCCTGAAGACACTGGAAGAACCACCTGCTCATGTCGTCTTCATTCTGGCGACAACAGAACCCCATAAACTGCCGCTGACAATTATATCGAGATGTCAGCGCTTTGACTTCAAACCGATTACAGCAGTAGAAATAATGAACCGGATGCAGCAAGTGTTGGGTGATATTGATGTGAAGGCAGAAGAAGGTGCTTTGCGTGCGATTGCTCAGGCGGCGACAGGTGGTATGCGGGATGCACTGAGTATGCTAGATCAGGCGATTTCGTTCAGTGGAGAAGAACTGACGACAGAAGATGCTTTACTTGTAACCGGCGCGATCGGTGAAGAGATCTTTTATCAGCTCGCGCAGGCAATTCAGGCGAAAGATGCAGGATCGGCGCTTTCACTACTGCATCAATTGATTGCAGAAGGAAAAGATGTCGGAAGACTGGCGGAAGATATGATCACGTTTTTCCGCGATATTCTGCTGCTTGGGACAGCACCTGAGCTGACAGACTTGCTTGAACTCATTTCAGACGGTGAAAAGTTTAAAGAGCTGGCGCAGGCGTTTCATTCGGAAGAGTTGTATCGGTACATTGACATCCTGTCGAAGACTCAGCAGGAAATGCGGTTCTCGAATCATGGCAAAGTATATGTAGAATCTGCTTTGTTGAAGATGATTCATTCAGGTGGTCAGCAGAAGGCGGTTGTATCGGGCCAGCCGGTAGATCCTGAAATGTCTCAAAAGCTTGCGGTATTAGAACAGACTGTACGGCAGCTGCAGCAACAATTGGCTGCGGGGTCTGTTCAGCAAGCGGGTGCAGAACCGAAGGCACCGACAAGGCGTGCATCTTCGGGTGCTGCAAGATCCGCGAAAGTACCGACAGGAAAAATTGTTGAGGTTCTGAAAGCCGCGACCAAGCCGGATATCCAGATGATTCGTGAACAGTGGGCGGGGATGATGCAGAGTCTGCAGAGATCACATGCAGCGCTATTGGATGATGCAGAACCAGTGGCGGCATCTGAGTCGGCATTTGTGTTAAAATTCAAATATGAAATTCATTGTCTGATGGCATCTGAACACGCAACTCTTCAGGCCGACTTGTCTACAGCCTTGCTGCAGATGACAGGGAAAGGCTACGAAGTGATTTATGTTGCGGAGGAAAGCTGGCTGAAGGTGCGTCAGGATTTCATTCAGAAGAACGGTCTGGCCGGTCAGCAAAATCAAGACTCGTCTGCTTCGAGTGGTGCAGATCAGCAGCCGGCTTCAGCCTTTATGGAGGAAGTAACGCTTGAAGAAGCTGACCCGTTTGTAGCGGAAGCTGAAAGACTGTTTGGCAAAGATTTTATTACAATAGAAGATGATTGAACTACTAAGGAGGAATTAACATGCGCGGAATGGGAAATATGCAAGGTATGATGAAGCAAATGCAGAAGATGCAAAAGAAGATGGCAGAGGCTCAGGAAAACTTGGGTGAAGAGCGAATGGAAGGAACTGCTGGCGGCGGTATGGTGAAAGTCATCGTATCCGGTCACAAGGAAGTTCTGGAAGTCATCATCGATCCTGAAGCGGTTGATCCGGAAGATGTAGAAATCCTGCAAGACCTAATTGTTATCGCTACTAATGAGGCGATTGCAAAAGCAGAAGAAATCACGAACTCCACAATGGGCCAATTTACTAAAGGAATGAACTTGCCTGGGATGTTCTAGGAGGCGGTATAGCAATGCATTATCCTGAACCTATATCTAAATTAATGGATAGCTTTATGAAACTGCCAGGTATCGGCCCGAAAACTGCGGGCCGGCTGGCGTTTTTTGTATTAAGTATGAAAGAAGATACCGTACTCGACTTTGCAAAGGCACTTGTTGATGCTAAGCGCAATCTGCAATTTTGCTCGGTGTGCGGCCATATTACAGACATTGATCCATGCTACATCTGTCAGGATCAATCGCGTGACCGTACAACAATCTGTGTAGTGCAGGACCCGAAAGACGTCATCGCCATGGAGAAGATGCGTGATTACCGAGGGTTATACCATGTGCTGCAAGGGGCAATCTCTCCGATGGACGGCATCGGGCCAGAAGACATTAACGTACCAAGCTTATTAACCAGACTCCAGGATGAAGAAGTACAGGAATTGATCCTTGCAACAAACCCTACTATAGAAGGGGAAGCTACTGCGATGTATATCTCGCGTCTCGTCAAGCCATCTGGAATCACGACTACGCGTATCGCACATGGTCTGCCGGTCGGCGGCGATTTAGAGTATGCGGACGAGGTCACGCTTTCAAGAGCATTGGAAGGCCGTCGCGAACTGTAAGGAGTGTGGAGAAGTTGTTTAGTAAAAAGAACAAATTAAAAAAAGAATTTGATGAGCGTCTCCATGCTCTAATGATAGAAGCAAAAGAAGACTGGGAACGTGCAAGAGAAGTAGAGAGTTACGTAAGAGATTATGATGAAAGTGTTCTGGCACAGCGGAAGATTGCTGAATGCAAATACTTTTATCTGTTTAGAGAGGCCAAGATTCGCAATTTAGGTAACAAGTGAACTAAAACACAGCAGAAGCGCATATAGTTAACTATCTATGATAGAAAGGGCGTTTTCTGTGAAGTTTTTAGTCGTTGCACTGATCGGTGCCGTTTTATTAATTCTGCTGCGAATGAATAAAAACACGTTGGAAAAAGGTATGGAACGTCTATCGGTTTTCTGGTTCCGCCTGGCTTTCGCTTTCTTTGTTCTCTTCTTAATGAATATAGCCGGCGGTTTTATTGGGATCTATGTGCCGGTCAATATTGCATCGGGTGTGATACTGGCAGTGTTAGGTATCCCCGGATTCGCAGCGCTATGCGGTTTCGCTATTCTTTTTTAAAAAGAATAGCGAAAATGCTTGCGTTATTAAATGGTCGGTGGTATATTTATAAGCGTCGCATTTGCAAGACGGCTACTCAGCTGAAATAAACACTTAAAAAGAAATTATAAAAAAGTGTTGACAATGAAATGGCGATTTGGTATTATTAGAAAGTTGTCTCTTACAAAAGAGCAACCACATGAACCTTGAAAACTGAACAGCAAAACGTTAACGAAAATAGTTTGTGCACTTCGGTGACATAAACAAAAATGAGTATCTTAAATGATGCCAGCAAGAAACTCGAGCTACTCGAATTTCTCTA
>NZ_JARICI010000071.1 GCF_029257255.1 Sporosarcina sp.
GCCAGTTGATCGATTTTTTCGGTCATTCTGTACATCCTTTCCGTACTGTCTCTTCTGATTATGTTGTGAGTATTCCTTCTCTAGTGTAGTCAATTACTTAACGAATTACAATATTAATCAGCTGTCAAGACTTAATTTAACGGCTTTTGGGTGGCTTGTGCTTTCTTAACCTTTTCAGGTGTTACATCATTGCCTTCTGCATCGATCACTTTCACGGATTCAATTGTTTCTCGCATGCTTGAACGAAATGTTTCCAGATATTCTTTTCGAAGCAGTGTCTGTTCTTTGGCTTCTTCAATTGAAAGACCTGACGTTTTAGATTTATTCGCAAGCTCGTTGATTCGACTAATTTTCTTTTCTGATAGCATTATTAGGACCTCCAAAATTTCTCGTTTATTAAAATGTAAACAACCTGGAGGAAAAGTGCAAACGATTAGTGTTTCTGCTCTATAAACTCTTTATATCTTCTATGAACTGTAGCTTTGCTTACCGAGTGGCCAAGCCCATTCAATACAGAAGCTATTTCTTCAAATGTTAGTCCCTTATCGCGCAATGAAACAATTTCTTCTATTGGAATAACTAGACGCTCTCTGCCGGGACTCTTATCAATATTATGTAAGTTTTTCGATGGATCATATCCTTTTAGGACTGCCCTTTTCATCCCTCTTCGGATTTTTGCATTATGCAGTTTGCGCTGATATTCTTCAACGATCGCCAGGATTTCAAGCAACATAGTATCCATTTCATTAAGTTCTATCGTTCCGTTTGAATGATTGGTAATCACAGAAGTCTGCGTTTTCGCTATAACGTGTAAAATAGCAACTCTAGCATTGCCCCGTCCTAAACGAGTTTCATCCTGTACGAACACGGCATCGACTTTTTCATTCTGCAACTGATCGAGCAGAGCTAGCAATCCTTCCCGGTCCATTTCGTACCCGCTCTGCCTATCCGTATATATGCCTGCGCATTCATAGGATAGTTCTGCCGCCAGCTGCTCCAGTTCTTCCTGCTGCCTCACGAGAGACTGCTCCTGCGTTTCTTTTTCCGTACTTACGCGACAATATATCACACATTTCTTGTTATTCATCTGCTCCCTCTCCCATTTCAGCCAGTCTGTTATCCGGCTGTCTGTCCATTTTAACAGGGAGACGCAGCAATTCACCAGACTTGATCTGGTCGCTCTGCAGTTCATTCAATGATTTTACTTGTTCAATCCAATGATGAGGAGGCGTTTTGGCATCTGCATAATTTACAGCCAGATCCCACAATGTATCTCCGTCATCAATTACAATTTCCATAAACCCTTCATCTACTGACAGTTTGTCCAATTGGAAGGCTGCCACGGAAAGAATAACCACTATAAGTACAATAAAAAAATAATTTTCTTTAATAAATCTCATGAAAAATCCTCCTATAAATCTATTTTTAGAATACACGTTCGGAATGCTTGTTCCTAATTATAAGAGAACATACGATTGGCTGTCAAGCAAAATTCGAACCTTTGTTTGATTACTAGCCGAACGCATGTTATACTATATTCAAAATACTTGTTGGATATTTCGATTTACCGGCAAACCAATTGAAGAGGTGAATGAATTGAAGAAAATTTCTAAGAGACAGGAAGAAATACTTGCTTTCATAAAAGATGAAGTCCGTTTAAAAGGATATCCGCCATCCGTAAGGGAAATTGGGGAAGCAGTTGGTCTTGCATCCAGCTCTACTGTCCACGGCCACTTATCACGTCTTGAAAACAAAGGCTTTATCCGACGGGACCCAACAAAACCCCGCGCTATAGAGATTCTTGATCCAGAAGGACTTGAAGAATTAAAGGGCGGAGTCATGCACGTTCCATTGATTGGTAAAGTTACTGCAGGTGCTCCGATAACTGCTATTGAGAATATAGAAGAATATTTTCCTCTGCCAGACAGCTTTGGCTCTTCAGATAATGAAATCTTTATGCTTGAAATTGTCGGAGAGAGTATGATTGAAGCAGGTATCCTGGACGGAGACCGAGTCATTGTCAAACAGACCCATACCGCTTCGAACGGGGAAATTGTAGTAGCAATGACTGAAGAAGATGAAGCAACGGTGAAACGTTTCTTTAAAGAGAAGGACTATTTCCGTCTACAGCCTGAAAACTCTTCTATGGAACCGATTATCGTTGATCAAGTATCGATACTTGGAAAAGTTGTCGGTGTATATCGAATGATTCATTAAAAAAAGTGTATCGAAAACCATAATGGTTTTTGATACACTTTTTTGTTTTATACGAGTTTTTGTTCCAGGAGCTGCTCCATAGACGCCAGCACTGCCGCTTTGACATGTTCATATGTCAGCCCGCCCTGTATATAAGCGGTATATGGCGGTCTGATTGGACCGTCAGCTGTCAGCTCGATGCTCGAACCTTGGATAAACGTGCCCGCAGCCATAATGACATCATCTGTATAGCCCGGCATATAAGACGGTTCCGGCGCATAGTGAGCATTAATTGGTGAATTGTCCTGTATCATCTGGCAAAACGTTATCATTTGTTCTGGTGTCGAAAAGTTAACCGATTGGATGAGATCGGTACGTTGTACGCTGTAATGCGGTGTCGTATCCATCCCAAACTGTTCAAAGAACGATGCAGTGAATAGCGCGCCCTTCACTGCCTGGCTCACTACATGTGGAGCCAGGAAGAATCCCTGGTACATTTCGAGCAATGTATCAAGTGATGCACCAGCTTCTGCACCAAGTCCAGGGGAAGTCATACGGTACGCACACTTTTCCACCAATTCTTTTTTTCCTGCAATATAACCGCCAGTTCTGACTAAGCCCCCGCCTGGATTTTTGATAAGCGAACCGGCCATCAAATCTGCTCCTACTTCCGTTGGCTCCTGCAGCTCAACGAATTCGCCGTAGCAATTGTCAACAAAAATGATAACGTCTTCTTTTATTTTTCGAACCTCTTTAATCATTTCTTCAATCTCATGTACACGGAAAGACGGGTTACTCGAGTATCCTTTTGAGCGCTGAATCGCGACCATTTTTGTTTTGGATGAAATTGCTTCTTCGGCTTTCTTATAGTCCACTTTGCCGTCTTCTTTCAAATCGATATGTCGGTATGAAATCTGATAGTCTTCCAAGGAGCCTGTGTCTTTGCCATTACCTGAAATGATTGATTCCAGTGTATCGTAAGGCTTGCCGGTAATATAGATCAGTTCATCACCTGGACGCAGGATACCGAACAAGCTGATTGTGATGGCATGTGTGCCTGAGATGATTTGATTCCGGACAAGACAGTCCTCTGCGCCGAATACATCTGAATAAACCTGTTCCAATGTATCGCGCCCGCTGTCATCATAGCCATAGCCTGTTGATCCAGTCAGATGAAACTCACTGACTTTGTTTTGCTTGAATGCCTGCAGTACTTTTCGCTGATTATAAAAAGCAATCTCCTCTACATTTTTCACATAAGGAGCAATTTTCTGCTCTGCTTCATAAGATTTCTGAAGCAATTCTTCATTAATTGGTGCGATTTGCATATGTAGTACCTCTTTTCATTTTGTTCAACATCTATTTTAGCATTAACAGCAACGTTACCCTACTAAAGAACACAAAAAAACAGGCGTTAGCCTGTTTTACTGTTCATCTTTTAAAATAACTGGTTTTGCTGGTGCGTAAGTTGAAATCGCATGTTTGTAGATAAGTTGCTGTTTTCCGTCTGATTCCAGCAAGACTGTGTAATTGTCATAGGATTTGATCAAACCTTTCAATTGAAAACCATTCAATAGAAAAATCGTAACAAACGTGTTGTTCTTCCGTAAAGAATTCAAAAACGTATCTTGCATATTTCCTTGTGCCATTCAATTGCCTCCCTATCTCTGTTACATAAATTATTCCCCACTCACTTCTGAAAACCCTTTATTATTTCACATGTTTTCCGGAAAATTTCATCAGCCGGCTGATCTGCCTCCACCCATTCGACAGGAAGCTTATTGCGAAAATAGGTCAGCTGTCGTTTCGCATAGTTACGGGTGTTTTTTTTGACTGCTTCAATTGCCTGTTCTTTTGTCAAATGACCGTCAAAATAGGAGATCAATTCTTTATAGCCGATTGCCTGTACTGACTGCGTATTCCGTATGTCTCGATTCCACAGTCCTTCCACTTCTGCAAACAGTCCCGCTTCCACCATCAAGTCTACCCGGTGATTGATACGTTCATACAGCAGCTCACGCGGAAGATCGAGTCCGATAATCAGCTCATTGTACATCGGTTCATTGCCTTGCTGCTGCTCATGTTCTTGCTTCGTCTGTCCCGTCACTTCCAAAATTTCAAGCGCTCTTATTAAACGACGATGATTATTCGGATGAATTGTTTCAGCACTTTTGGGGTCTAGTTTTTCCAGTCTCTTATGCATTTCAACAGATCCGAGCTCTTCCAATTCAGCTTCCAATCTGGCACGTACTGCCACGTCAGCAGCCTGCTCTGTGAAACGGTAATCAAATAATACCGCCTGAATATACATCCCGCTGCCTCCGACAATGATCGGTAATTTCCCTCTCGACTGAATATCCGCTATCCATCCTCTAACGGCCTGTTGATATTCCGCCACAGAAAAACTTTCAGTCGGCTCTTTTACATCAAAGAAATGATGAGGAATTCCCTGCATTTCAGAAGGCTGGATTTTCGCAGTTCCTATATCCAAACCTTTATATACTTGCATCGCATCTCCGTTGATAATTTCACCGTTCAGTTCTTTCGCCAAAGCGGTGCTGAGAGCCGTCTTTCCTGATGCAGTCGGCCCTGCTACTGCAATAACATCAATTGCTCCGTTCATGCTGTTTCATCCACCCGACTATATATTTGAATACTTCCTGCCGATTTGTTTCCTGCAACATTTCATGACGTCCGCCTTCATAAAGCTGAACTGTCACACTTTGCTGCCCGGCCTTGATAAACTGCTTCGCTGTTTTCCAAACACCTTTTCCTCCGTTACCTACAGGATCTTCTGTACCTGAAACTAATAAAATCGGCAGATCATGCGGGATATTTTGAAGGAATTCCGTTGATTCAATTGAGTTCATGCCTTCGAGCAGCACACGGAAGAGCTGTGCAGTCGGTATAAACCCGCATGCTTCATCTTCTTCGTAATCCCGTACGCTGTCTTCATCCCTCGACAACCAAGCAAATGAAGACTCTTCAGGGAAAAGTTTAGAATAACTGCCGAATACCATTTTATTGAGAAATTCATCCGGCTCCTGAACGGACAGCCTGCTCTCTCTATATTCCGCCAGCAACTTTCCCGCAAAACCAACCGGCTTCGCATTGCTTCCTGTTCCGGATAAAACAACTTTATCTACAGCATTGCCATATAGCTGAATAAAACGTCTGACAACGAAAGATCCCATACTATGTCCTACTATGATAATCGGCAGATCCGGCTCGTTTGCCCGATAATATTGAAGTACTTCAAATGTATCGTCAACTAACTGATCAAACGTCACATTTTCTCCTAGATAGCCATAGGGATGATGGTTTTCTACAGCTGTTTTGCCATGCCCTCTTTGATCATGCGCAACAACTTCGTAACCGTTTGAAGCTAGGTAATCCATGAATTGATCATAACGTCGTGAGTGTTCCGCTAGCCCATGTACGACATGGACGCGCGCTTTTTTTACTCCCTCAGGTTTTCTGCACTTACTGTAAATGAATGTACCGTCGCGCATTTCAATCCATTGTTCAGTCACTTCGCTTCACTTCCCTTTGCTTCTGCAATCGCGTTCATCAATTCATTCAAATAAACCGTTTTTTCATTGTCCGTGTAATGTAGTAAGACTCCCATATAGTCCGTTACACGCTCCGCAAACGTTTCGACAACTTCTATCTGGAAATAGAGATCACCTTTCCGGCGAATGAAAAAATCGCTTGGCGAAGTAGCCATTTCATATTGAATACTGTACAGGATTTCTGCACGTAGACTGATCGGCAAACTGCTTGTCTCTGTTGACAATGCATGTGCGAGTTGAAAGACTTGGTCGCTGTTTCGGCCATAGAATGACGCGATTCTCGCTCCTTGCTGGCTAGGCAATCCATATTGCTCTGCTCTACTAGCTTGCCTGTCAATATATTGTTGCAACGCCAGATCATCTTCAAAATCACTGCCCGACACTGGAATAGCCTTTGTCTGACATGGTTTGATATATGGATACTCGATCTTTTTGGCAATACGGTCAACAACCACTTCAGCCATATGTCGATAGCCTGTCAGCTTCCCGCCCGCAATCGTCAGCAGTCCAGGTACCGTTTCCCAAATTTCATCGCGTCTGGAGATTTCGGACGCATTTTTTCCTTCTTGTGCGATTAGCGGACGCAAACCTGCCCAAGTGGACTCCACTTCTCTACGTTCGAGTTCAACAGCCGGAAACACTTCATTGACAGCCCCAATAATATATTGAATATCTTCTTCTGTCGCTGTCGGATGCTGCTTGTCTTCCGAATAAAATGTGTCTGTCGTGCCGATATAGGTTTTATTTTCACGCGGTATGGCAAACAGCATACGGCCATCCGAATGATCAAAATACACCGCTTGCTGCAATGGAAATACGGACTGATCGACTACGATGTGAACACCTTTTGAGATATGAAGCTGTTTCTTCTCTTTAGAGATCACCTTTTTCTGCAGATCATCCACCCAAGGTCCCGTAGCATTGATGACCACAGAAGCGGCTGTGGAAAAGCGTTTACCAGTTAATTGATCTGTTAATACAGCACCGACGATTTCATTATTTTCAAAATTAAATTGTTCGCACTTCATATAATTCACGCAAAGCGCACCATACTCAGCTGCTTTCTTCAGTACCTCAATCGTCAGCCGTGCATCATCCGTCTGGTACTCGACATAATGTCCGCCGCCTTTTAGATGCTCTTGCTTGAGTAAAGGTTCGAGTGAAAGAGTTTCTTCTTTGGTTAGCATTTCTCGACGCTCATCATGTTTTACACCAGCGAGCAGGTCATAAACTAGCAGCCCGGCAGACGTCGAGTACTTGCCGTACGTCCCCTCTTTATAAATCGGAAGCAGCATAGGTCTTGGTTTCGTGATATTGCGTGAATTACGGTAGACGATTTCTCGTTCCTTACCGGTTTCCGCCACGACTTTGACATCCAGCTGTTTTAAATAGCGAAGTCCACCATGAATTAATTTCGTAGAACGGCTCGAAGTACCGGCAGCAAAATCCTGCATTTCCACAAGAGCGACTGAAAACCCTCTCGCAGCAGCATCCAGTGCAATTCCTGCTCCCGTAATTCCTCCTCCAACAATCAGTACATCAAATGAAAAGTCTTGTAAGCTTTGAATCGCGGTCGGTCTTTCAACAGTGGAAAACATATGACCTCTCCTCTCTAAACTTCTACATTACTCGCTTGAACATTTTCTCTAACTCATATGTTGTGAAATGAATTAATACAGGACGGCCATGCGGACAAGTGTAAGGGTTATGACAATTGCCAAGATCCGTAAGCAAACGCTCCATATCTGCCTGTGTCAAATAATAATTCGCTTTAATTGAACGTTTACAGCTCATCATAATCGCACTTTCTTCCCGCAGTTTCTCCACATCTACTTTTCGGGACTGCAGAACTTGCTCAATCATTTCTTCAATAATCGCAGTAGCCTGCCCCTCCGGAAACCATACCGGATACTCCTTTACTGTATAGGTGGATGGACCAAATGGTTCTAAATAGATTCCCACACGCTCCAGCGCATCTTTGCACTCTTCAATTTTAATCTGTTCATCTGCAGAGTAATGAAAGACCATCGGCAATAACAGCTGCTGCCGTTCATCTCCGCTCACCTGTCCCAGCTTGGTCTTAAAATATTCATACTTGATTCGCTCTTGAGCAGCGTGCTGATCAATCAAATAAAAACCATCTTCATTTTGCGCGACGATATACGTACCATGGACTTGTCCTACTGGAACAATTGCAGGAAACAGACTGGATTCCGGTGGTTCTTCTTGATAGTCAGGTTGTACAGTTTGTTCTTCAGGTTCTTCAGGCTGTTCAAATATCGCTTCAGGAAAGTCCGGTTCTAGCTGAAGAGGTAATATATCCTGCTCTCTCTTAGGGGGCAGTATGGATGACTGATACGATTTTTTAGCATGTTGAACTTCAGCTTGCGGATACCGGATCGAAGGTGTCCAAATCGTCTGTTGCTCGGATTCAGTGCGCATAGGTTTGTCTTTTTTGACTGCATCTGGAATAATCGTCACGCCTTGTATTGCTTCCCGTATCGCTTGTTTAAGCAAGGAAAATAATTCATGTTCCTTACTAATTCTTATATGACGCTTTGCGGGATGCACATTGACATCCGTTAAAATCGGGTCTGCCGTGATATTAACAACGGCTATCGGAAATCTGCCGATCGGTAAATACGTATGCATCGCGTCAATACTCGCCTGCGTTCCCGGATAGCTTTTAATCCAGCGACCGTTCATCAGAAGGGAAATATAATTTTTGGATGCTCTCGTCATTTCAGGTAGCGTAATGAATCCATTGACTTTAAAATCTGCATCTTCTTTCTCAAACGGAATCATTTTACGTGCTACTGATACACCGTATATATCCGCCAATACTCTAAGCAAATCGCCTGAACCCGATGTGCGCAGTATTTGATGCTGATCGTGGGTCAGTGTAAATGCGATATCGGGATGGCTCAGCGCCAGCCGATTCAGCAGATCGATCGTATGTCCAAGCTCCGTCTGAATGGTCTTCATATATTTTAGACGGGCTGGTGTATTGAAGAAAAGCTGCTGCACGAGAAAATCGGTTCCTTTTCTCAGCGCTCCCGCTTCATGCTTGATGACACGGCCGCCTTCTATCTCTACGACAGTGCCTTGATCTTCGCCGTCAGAGGTCCACAGCGTGACTTTCGAAACCGCTGCGATACTTGCCAGCGCCTCACCCCGAAATCCTAATGTCCGGATACGGAATAGATCATGTTCATTGGAAATTTTACTCGTTGCATGACGTTCGAAACAGCGAAGAGCGTCCTCTTCAGACATTCCTTTTCCGTTATCTGTCACACGGATCGAAGTCAGGCCTGCTTCTTCCAGTGTGATTTCAATTTTCGTGCTCTCTGCGTCAATTGCATTCTCCACGAGTTCCTTGACGATTGAAGCGGGACGCTCCACCACTTCACCCGCTGCAATTTTATTGGCTAACGTGTCTTCCATGATGTGAATGTGATTCATTCGATCCCGCCTTTCATTTTACAGCTAATTTCGTTTTCCATTCTGCCAGTTTCTGCATGGCCTGCATCGGTGTCATATTCATGATGTCTGCTGCTTCAATCTCTTCAAGCAACAGCTTCTGTCCAGACGAAACTGCCGGGTCATCGAATGATTCGAATAACGCAAGCTGTTCAGACACTGAATTCGCGTCTTTCCCTGCACTCTCTTCTTCAAAATGGAACAGCAAATCTTTAGCACGGCCGACCAGGTTATTCGGCAATCCAGCCAATTCCGCCACATGAATTCCATAACTCTTATCAGCAGCGCCGGGCAGAACTTTATGCAGGAATACGACTTTGCCATTCTGTTCCTTTGCTGCAACGTGAACGTTCATGAGACGTGCGAGGACGTCCTCCAATTTCGTCAATTCATGATAATGCGTAGAGAATAACGTGTTCGCCCGGATTTCTTCATGGATGTGCTCCATCATCGCCTGCGCGAGCGCCATTCCGTCATAGGTAGACGTACCGCGGCCAATTTCATCAAACAGCAAAAGACTGTGTGATGTTGCATGGGCAAGTGCATATTGCGACTCAATCATTTCCATCATGAAAGTACTTTGACCGGAAGCAACATCATCTGCTGCACCGATACGGGTGAAAATTTGATCTGTGATTGGCAAAATAGCTTTTTCGCATGGAACAAAACAGCCGATCTGTGCCATGACTACCGTTAAGGCAACCTGACGCATATACGTACTTTTACCCGACATATTCGGTCCGGTAATCAGCAGCATATTACTATTTTCAGCAAGCTCACAGGAGTTCGGAATATAAAGAGAATGATTCATCATCTTCTCAACGACAGGATGTCTGCCGGTTTGAATATGAAGTGCTCTTCCGTCATGAAATTCTGGCCGAACATATTGATTCTTTTCTGACACTGCAGCAAACGATAGCAATACATCAAGCTCACTGATAACTGAAGCAAGCTGTTGAATGCGCTGCACGTCATTCTTTACTTCATCACGAATCGCCGAAAACAGTTCAGTTTCTAACGTCTGACCGTCTGCTTCTGCATTTAAAATCAATTCTTCTTTCTCTTTCAATTCTGTCGTGATGTAACGCTCTGCATTCGCCAGCGTCTGCTTTCGTTCATAACGAGTCAGATCTGCTAAATGAATATTAGATTTCGTAATTTCAATATAATAGCCAAAAATTCGGTTGTAGCCGATTTTCAATGTTTTGATTCCGGTTTCTTGGCGCTCTTTCTGTTCCAGTTGAGCTAACCAGTTTTTACCGTTTCGCGATGCATCCCGAAGCTGATCAAGTTTGTCGTGGTAGCCGTCTTTGATCAATCCGCCTTCTTTAACCGACAACGGGGGATTTTCTGCAATGGCATCAGCCAACAAATGATACGTCTCTTCACAAGGATCCATCTGCTCAGCAAATTTTTGCAGCATCGGTCGCTGTGATTCAGTGAGTATTTGTTTAAGTTTTGGTATATGAGTTAAGGAATTTCTTAATTGTGCTAAATCACGGGCACTCGCACTTCCCATGGATATTCTGCCCGCCAGCCGTTCTAGATCATAGACATTTTTCAGTTCTTCAACCAATTCTTCACGCAGAAAATATTCATCCACTAAGTTACTGACTGCTTCTAGCCGGTCTTCGATTGCCTGGCGCTGAGCCAGCGGTTGATGAATCCACATTCTCAGTTTTCTCGCTCCCATTGCCGTTACGGTTTCGTCAAGCACCCAAAACAGCGTACCTTCCTTTTTACCTGAACGAATCGTTTGCACCAGTTCCAGATTTCGCATGGAATTTGCATCAATGGATAATTTTGCATCTTTTTCAATATACACAAAGGGCTGGATATGGCCGAACACCATTTTTTGCATTCGCAGTAAATAGGCCTGTAGCTTACGGCATGCTTCCTGTAGTTCAGAAGGCAAGTGTGCATATGTATCTTGGCCAATTGTTTTCGGTTGCTCTGTATCTTCAATAGAAAGCATGATTTCCTTGCTCTCGAACATTTCATGCAGTGCCATCTGAAGCTGCTGATCAACGACTATTTCTTTCATGCCGAGTGCTTCGATTTCTGCAAGTAGCGACCGTTCTGTACCTTCAATCAACTCAACTTTTCCTTCGCCAGTTCCGACATCCAGATAAGCTAGTGCGAAACGACGGTCTGCTATATTATGGATAGCGCCAATAAAATGGTTCGCTTCCGTATCGATCGTCTTTCCTTCCGTCAGAGTTCCGGGTGTGACTACTTTCACCACTTCCCGTTTGACGATACCTTTCACTGATCGCGGATCTTCCATCTGTTCGCAAATAGCCACTTTATGACCTTTTTGAATTAAGGTTTCAATATAGCCAGCTGCAGAATGGTATGGGATTCCGCACATTGGAATTCGGTCTTTTGATCCAGAATCTCGGCTGGTCAACGTGATTTCTAGAATAGAAGATGCATTCAGTGCATCTTCAAAAAACATTTCATAAAAGTCGCCCAGACGGAAGAATAGAAACGCATCCGTGTGCTGCTCCTTAATTTGTAAGTATTGTTTTATCATTGGTGTGTGTTCAGACATCTAAAACCCTCATTTATTCACTCATTTTCTTTCCATTATAACAAACCTGCCTGTAGTTAACGAATCAAAAGAGATTGCTTTTCTGCAGGCATAATAAAAAAGCCGGTGAGAAACCGGCTTTTAAAATGGCGAATCTTTACGTTTCATGGGATGAGGCGCTTCTTGCTTTGTAGGGGGACCCTGTACTTTCTTTTCTTCCATTACAATTGAAGATGATTCTGCAGACAAAATAGGCCACTCTTCTTCATATGGATCTGGATGAATCGTTACAGACACCTTCGTTTCCCCCACCATCTCTACGACCAATTCTCTTTCTATTGAAATCGTAAAGTTTTTTCCGCATTCTGAAATGCTTGCTTCTGTACAATTTGGATGCTGAATGACAGACACGATGGTCTCTTCCTCCTTGGACGTCGGCTCATCCCGATAATGCAGTGCAATTTTATCTTTGTAAGGAACGGATTCTGTGAAGACCGATGTTTTGGAGTGATCGTGATGAGAGTACCATACGTTTACATCGAAGCTGCCTGTGACTTCCACATGACCGCCTGATTTTTTTGCTTGATACGTGTGATTAATAACCCAGCAACCCAAAATACTTGAAGGCTGATTTGGCGGCTTTAACGTCGCAGTAGTTTCTGAACGGTGCTTCCCTTTGGCAATAACGGCTTTCGTCACAATTTGTCGTAAGTTTTTCAGTTTTCTTCCTCCTTCTTAGGCTTCTATCCATCCTATGCAGCAGCAGCCCAGAAAGTGAAAAAAATCGGCAAGGAATTTTATCCTCAGCCGATTTTTTATTAAGACAATGATTTTTTTGATGTGTTTTCTACATATGAACCTGTTTCGCCGCGCAATACATCGCCACCGGTAGATTCGATAATTTCATCTGTCACACTGTTTGCGATTGTATTTGATACAAGCTGCAGCAGATCATTCACTTCATCTTGTGATTGCTTGAATTCCTGAACCAATGGAATTTCATCAATTTCACCCTGCACTTGCTCGATTTTCTTCTCAATGTTTTTCAAAGCACGTTCTTTTTCATAGTGCTGGAAATTTACTGCTTGTGTCTGAAGTGATTTCAAACTTGCAATTTTTTCACGTACTTTTTGATTTTCATTAATTTGTGCTTCTGCACGCTTATAAAATTCCACTTCTTCGGTGTTCGCAAGCATATGCGCCAAGTCGCGCGCCTTTGCAATAATTTCGTCTTTCGTAAATAGCTTTTCCATTATGCCATCACCTTTTCCTCTTTAGCTACTCCGATGTATTCACCATCGAGCGACCATGTTTTTGCTTCTGTAATTCTAACTTCCACTATTTCACCTATCACGGAACGAGGCGCTTTGAAATTGACGAGTTTGCTCTTTTCCGTATAGCCGGCAAGGACGTCTGGATTCCTCTTACTTTCACCTTCTACGAGCACTTTTACTACTTGTCCCTGATAAGGCTTCATTGCTTCTGCGGACATGTCATTCACTAGCTTGTTCAGTCGTTGCAGACGTTCTTTCTTCACTTCCATTGGTACATTATCAATCATTTTTGCAGCCGGCGTACCTTCACGTGGAGAATATATATACGTAAACGCCATGTCAAAGCCTACTTCACGATATAAAGACATCGTTTCTTCGAACTGCTCATCCGTTTCATTTGGAAAACCAACGATGATATCTGTGGTAAGGGAAGCATTCGGGATAGCGGTTCGAATCTTATCGACCAAATTCAAATAATGTTCACGTGTATATTTACGCGCCATAATCTTCAGCATATCACTTGATCCCGACTGTACTGGCAAATGAATGTGATCGACCAGGTTGCCGCCTTTTGCCAGCACTTCAATCAGATGATCGTCGAAGTCGCGCGGATGGCTTGTCGTGAAACGAATTCTTGGAATATCGATCAACCGAAGGTCATCCATCAAATCGCCTAAACGGTATGTGATATCCTCAAAATCCTTGCCGTATGCGTTGACGTTCTGGCCAAGCAAAGTAATTTCTTTATAGCCTTCTGCCGCGAGCTGACGTACCTCCTGGATTATATCATCGGGTCTGCGGCTGCGCTCTTTTCCGCGTGTATACGGAACGATACAATACGTGCAGAACTTATCACAGCCGTACATGATATTAACCCATGCTTTTATTTTACCATGACGCACTTTCGGCAAGTCCTCGATGACATCGCCTTCTTTTGACCATACTTCGATGACCATCTCTTTTGACATATACGCTTCATGCAGAATATGGGGTAATCGGTGAATATTGTGCGTTCCGAAAATCATATCAACCTGGTCATATGTCTTCAAAATTTTGTTAACAACAGATTCTTCCTGAGACATACAGCCACAGACGCCAATTAACAGATCGGGTCGCTCACGCTTCAGAGCCTTTAAATGCCCCAGCTCACCGAATACTTTGTTCTCTGCATTTTCACGGATTGCACAGGTATTCAACAGAATAACGTCCGCATCTTTTACGGTGTCAGTTGACTCATAACCGAGAGCCATGAAAATACCGGCGATCACTTCTGTGTCGTGTTCGTTCATTTGGCAGCCATAGGTCCGAATATAGAACTTTCTACCGTTACCCATGCCTTTAAAGCGCTGATCTATTTGAAAATTATCGTGATATTCCACTTCTTCTTTCCCGCGTTTTTTTGCGTCTTTCAGAGAAGGTGCACTATACACAGACTCAAAATACTTGCTATAGTCTTTTTCAGTTGTTTTAGGTGCATCTTCAGTTGCGAGTCCAGCTTGCATACGCTGTTCTTCATTCATCACAGTAGCCCCTTTCTATTACTTATCGGGAAATAAGCATACATGATG
>NZ_JARICI010000009.1 GCF_029257255.1 Sporosarcina sp.
CAGCGCCTTGTATTATGAAGAAACTGATCTGGAACAGGCAAAGCACACGATTGATTTAAAGAAAAGAGGTTATTTTGCACACAGGCACGCTCAGAGATATTTTACATTCATTCACCTCAAAATTCACGTTTCCACAGCGGCAAAAACCATTTAACACCCCGGCGGTTGACAGGAAGAATCTTCATGTCGGCAATCAGATGGCTGATATAACCGGTAAGCCCGGCGGCAATGAGGCCGTTGACAGGCCACTCTGCATACAGATTCTTTAAAATAAATGCATAAAACACCACGCCGATAATGGAATGCGTGTAGGACCGATGCGGCAAGAAGGAAGCAAATATGATATAGCTGCCCGCAAGCAAAATACCCGGCGATTGCCCGAGGACAAAACCAAGCAGTAGGACCAGGATGCCGCTGATCGTCAGCATATGCCTTTGTGTAATGAGACGCGAGATGATGAGCAGCAGGAAACCGATGGCTCCGTATATGTATATTTCTCGGCCCAATCCTGTTGTTACAGCCTGATAGGCAAGTGTCAGCAGGATGACGATGCCGGCTGTTTCCATGAGCCATTTGCTCACTTTCTTGCTGAGGGTGATGCGGTTGCTGGCAAGCCCGTTCGTGTCAAGATCCGGAACGACGCCTGATATTCCGCCAACTGCGGCGCCGATCAATGCGGTCTGGATGTCCGGCTGCACGGCGTATCCGGCAACGGCACCGGCGGCTGTGCCGATAAGTAGATGTGAAGTGCCTTTCATTATGTAAACCTCTCTGGTTGTCTAGTGTACGGCCGAATGAAGAACGTACATTCGTTCCGTCTTTTCCAGTATAAACGATGTGGCGCGAAATAGAAATGATTCCTTTCGCTAACGGTGCCTGTGCAAGAAACATTCATGATTGTTTGAACAAACATGAATGTTTAAACTTTCACGTTTGTTTCGCACACAGGCACCCATCTTTTTAAAGTAAGACAAATTCCATCCAATATGTTAATGTAAAAAAATGAATATTCATCCACTGGAGGTGCTTTTGTAAAGAGCTGAGATTGAAGTGATTGACTTCGGGACTCCTAGAACCTGATCCAGTTCATACTGGCGGAGGGAAGTGGCACTGTGACAGTCCATTGTATGTTATAGACTGTACATATGAGATGCTGCTTTCTGTTATGAAAGCGCATTTTTTTATTCCCTACAGGCCAGGAC
Organism: Sporosarcina sp.; assembly: GCF_029257255.1. Lineage (GTDB taxonomy): Bacteria > Bacillota > Bacilli > Bacillales_A > Planococcaceae > Sporosarcina. The sequence continues at coordinate 1,203 of NZ_JARICI010000009.1, forward strand.
GGATGTTCATCGACATCAGTTTCTTGAACATGTAGGAGTGAAGACAATGAAGGTATATGATCATATTGTAATTGGTGGAGGCGTAATAGGTTGTTCCATTGCCTATCGTCTGGCAGAGGCAGGCTTACGCGTAGCCGTATTTGATGCAGGCAGAGCAGGACAGGCATCTATGGCAGCAGGAGGGATGCTGGGGGCGCAAAATGAGTTTGAACGGGAAAATCCGTTGTTAGAAATCGCACTGGAAAGCCGGGCGATGTTCCCTCAACTTCGTGATGAATTGCTGTACAGTACGGGTATTGACATTGAATTACGAACCGCCGGCCTGATCAAAACAGCTGCGACAGAACAGGAATGGAGCGAGTTACGCCAGCAATATCAATTTTTAACCGATAAGGACCCTTCCATTCAATGGCTTGAACCGGAGGAAGTACCAGAAGTCGAACCTTGTATGACATCCCAAACTGCCGGTGCTATTTTTCTGGAAAAAGACCATCAAGTAAAAGCACCCCTGCTCGCTGAGGCCTTTTTGAAAGCAGCAATGAATGCCGGTGTCCATGTCTACGAAGAAACAAAGGCTCTTCGCCTGCTCATTCAGCAAAACCGGGTATTAGGGATTGACACTTCAATCGGTTCGTTTCATGCAACTCAAGTGACGATGGCAGCTGGTGCCTGGAGCAGCCATCTCTTAGCTGACACCATTTTTTCCTTGCCCGTCATTCCCGTGAAAGGTGAATGCTTGTCGATTCGATTGGCAGGCCCTGCACCGGTCAAAACGGTTTTTGCGGTAGACGGCTGTTATATTGTACCGAAACGAAATAAGGAAATGCTGATCGGCGCAACGTCTATTCCCGGTTCCTTTGATACATCGGTAACGGCTGGCGGCATTCTTTCTTTATTACAGAGGGCTTCCCGCCTACTGCCTGTGCTAAGTGACGGAATAATCCACAGGACGTGGGCCGGTGTACGTCCTCAAGCCGCAGACCATCTGCCTGTCATGGGGTCTCACCCGTTCATCGACAGTCTGCATATATGTACCGGTCATTATCGGAACGGTATTTTGCTCAGTCCCATTACGGGTATTCTGATGAAAAAGTACATAACCGGCTGTCAGGAGACGCATAAATTGCTTGCCCCTTTTGCACCAGCACGGTTTTCCGGTTCCTGTGCGGCAAACATTCATGAATGTTTGAACTAACACGATTGTTTGAACTTTCACGTTTGTTTTGCACACAGGCACCACTCAGGCTCTGGACTCCTAACTAAATGACCATGCAGTTTATCTGCCCTTACCTTTGGAAAGACTAGGACTAATTTCATTAAAGGCGGTGGGCTCCGTATGACGGAAAAGCATGTGAACTGGGAAAAACGGAAGGAGTTCAGGAAAAAGAATCTTTGGGCAGGAATTTTATTCGGCCTGGGGTTTGTGGCGTTTATGGATGAGACGGTGTTTCATCAGCTGCTGCACTGGCATAAGTTCTACGATAAATCGACGGTGGCAATGGGACTTGTGTCAGACGGGCTGTTCCATGCATTCAGCTGGTTCGCGACGGTGGGCGGCTTGTATTTAGCAGCAGATCTCTACAGACGGAATGCGCTATGGCATAAAATATTCTGGGGCGGCAAGCTGGTCGGAGGCGGAGCATTTCAATTATATGACGGGACGATACAGCATAAGGTTTTGAGGATCCATCAAATCCGCTACGATGTCGATATCGTTCCTTACGATCTCGTGTGGAACGGATCGGCGGTTATCATGATTGCATCGGGTCTTTTGCTGATACATTCTGCGAAGCGGGATGCGCGGGGGATCAGGCAGGTGAAGGCAGGTGAAGCCACATGTGGCATGAGTCATTTTTTGTTGTGACTGATTGGTTGTTGGGGATTCCGGCATTGCTGGCGATTGCGCTTTATCTATTCAGTGTCTATCGTTCCGACCGGCAGAAGCGTCTTCGGAAATGGCCGCGGATGCGCATCGTTTTCTGGGTATCGGGCACAATTTTTTTCAGCCAGTGCGCTGGTCGGCCCACTGGCTGTACTGGCGCATGAGAATTTCACTTGGCATATGGCAGGTCATTTATTTGTCGGGATGCTCGGTCCACTTTTATTGGCACTCGGTGCTCCGGTGACGCTCTTACTCCGGACACTTCCTGTTCGGCGGGCGCGGCAGGTGAGCCGGTTGCTGAGGAGCCGGATTGCTGGTTTTTATATTCATCCAGTCACCGCGGCTATGCTGAATATCGGCGGACTTTGGATGCTGTATACGACCGGATTATTTGCCGCGATGCATCATCATCTCTGGCTGCATATACTCGTCCATGCCCAAGTGTTCGCGGCAGGCTATTTGTTCACGGTTTCCATGCTGGCTATCGATCCGTTATCGCGGCGGTTCAGCTACACCTATCGGACAATCGTTTTCATTCTGGCGCTGGCAGGTCACGGAATCCTTTCAAAATTTCTCTATGCCTATCCGCCGCACGGGGTACCTGTCGAGGAAGCCCGTGCAGGTGCCATGTTGATGTATTATGGTGGTGATGCAGTGGATCTGGCGATTATCGTATTGCTGTTCAGGGGATGGTACCTGTCGGCCAATCGCGCGAGGCAGCAGTTCCGGCGTGAAAGTACTTTAGGGTGCCTGTGCAAGAAACATTCATGATTGTTTGAACAAACATGAATGTTTAAACTTTTACGTTTGTTTCGCACACAGGCACTGATACGGCCGCACGCAGCTATTCAAGGATTTATGGACGGTGGCTGGGAAAAAATTATAAAGGAGAAACTTCCGTTTTATCTAGGGGGATAATGCGGTGTTTACACAAATCCAATAATAAATAACGGAAAGGAAGATTTATATGAAGAATGTAAAACCTTTTTTGATGTTCCAGGGCGGTATGGCGGAAGAAGCCATGAAATTCTACACCACACTAATTGAGGATTCGAAAATCACTCATATTGCAAGATACGGTTCAGAAGGACCAGGCAAGGAAGGTACCGTTATTCAAGCTGTCTTTTCGTTGAAGGGACAGGAATTCATGTGCATCGACAGCCATATTGATCACGATTTTTCATTCACCCCTTCTTTCTCCATCTATTTGACATGTGATACGGAAGAGGAAATTGACAAGCTTTACGATGAATTACTGCAAAAAGGTGCTGCACTCATGCCGATCGGTGATTATGGATTCAGCAAAAAATTCGGATGGCTGGTGGATCGTTTCGGCATATCCTGGCAGCTGGACTTGCCGAATGAATGACAGGAAGACTGTTAGCCAAGAAATCCAAGATCAATCCATTAAGTCTCTGACGTCGACGTTCGGTAAACTTTCCAATGCTTATAAGAGCATGACGGAAAAAGGCTCAAATACCACACTTGTCACGAAGAGGCGCAGCGCTGTAAAGATTGGCTTAGAAAGCCTTGAAAACCTATGGGATGGTGAAGCCTTTAATTATGATGAAGCAGATATCCAAGCTTCTAAAGATATTTTACAAGGGATCTTGCCTTCCATTGAAAAACAGATAGAAAAAGCAAAAGAAGGAAGTCCTCAAAAAACAGTTAATGAACGGCGTCTGACTGCACTTACATTCGCAATCGAATCTTTGGCAGACCGCCTAACGTAAATAAATCACGGGGGAAATATGAAACAGACAACAGAAAGAACAAAGAAAGTAAAAAAAGAGTTCAATCCGAGAAATGCTATTTTTGTATTCACATCATTTGCTTTCATTTGCGCGGCAATTTTATTTAGTCTAATCGTATATGACGTGCTGACCATTGACAGTTTACTGTCATTCCAGCAGCCTATCAAAATGGCACTAAGCATAGTGTGTGCTTCATTGGGTTTGATTGTATTCGGAATACTGTTAACCGTAAGTATCCCTCCGGAAAATATTGATGATACCAATAAAGGATTTCAAGACTATTCAATTTTCATGATCTTCAGCTTTATGTTGGTAAGTGCGTTATTTGAGGAGCTGCTGTTTAGAGGGATTGTTCAAAATCTGATTTTCGTATTTACGGAAAGTGCGTGGATTGCAATTGGTATGACTACTTTGTTATTCCTGGGCTTGCATGTTCAGTATTTCAAAAAGCCTATCATGTTATTAAACATCACGGTGCCGAGTTTAGTATTTGGCTGGGTCTACTTCAAAACGAACAATATTTTAGCCCCGTTCTTAGTGCATTTTATCATGAACTTTGGAATCACAATGTTATTCAAATACAATATGATTCGTGTTAATCATAAGTCTTGATTTTTAAGAAGACAGCTTTTTCAAAAAAACTTCTCTTTTTATCATCTAGTATTAGAAGCGCTGCCTGCACTAGAAACTTTCACGATTGTTTCGTACACAGGCAGCGCCTTTAAAAGAGAAATCAAGATTAACTTAAAGCTCTACTTGCGTTAGCACACGGTACTTTATATCGATGCTCATTTTTTCTTGAAGTTCATTACATGCTTTTGCATTTTGGTAATAGAAATCCATTTTAGTTGTTTGGTGATCCAGTATCTTTCAACAAAGTGTTATATGTGTTCCAGTAGTCAACCATACTGGAGACAATTACTTTTGCACCGTTTAATAAGGCTTTTTCGTCTATGTCAAACTTCGGATGATGATAAGGATATATAAAGCCTTTTTCCTCATTCGCGGAGCCTGTAAAAAAATAGGTTCCCGGTACATTCTGGAGGAAGTAAGAAAAGTCTTCTGCCCCCATATTCGGCTGCATCTCCTGTATGTTCATAACCGGTAGAACCTCTTTCGATGCGTCCACCAGCAGTTTTGTTATTACCGGATCATTTTTTGTAGCTGGATAGCCAAACATGTAATCCAATTCATGCGTCGCCCCAAATGCCTGGCAAGTATGGGATGTGATAGTTTTCAGCCATTCGTACATTCCTTGACGTACATCTTCATCAAAGGTTCTGATTGTCCCTTTTAGTATCGCTCTCTCGGGAATAACGTTTGCTGCCTCTCCCCCGTGGAACGAACCGATAGACAATACAGCCGATTTTAGCGGATCCACTTTTCTGCTGGTGATTTGATGCAAATTGCTGATTAACTGGGCACCCAGTGCAATGACATCCACCGTGTCTTGCGGAAACGCACCATGTCCGCCAGAACCGATAATTTCAATTGTAAAATCATCGCATGCACCCAGGATAAAATTCTCACTGTACAATAAGTGATCTACAGGAATATAGTTTTCCATATGTGTAGCAAAAATCACATCCACTCCGTCCAGAGCACCCGCTTCAATCATCGGCTTTGCCCCGCCCGGATCTTCCTCTTCTGCATGCTGATGAATAAATACGACATCTCCTGCGATCTCATCTTTCATTGCAACAAGTGCCTTTGAAAGACCTAATGCAATGGCAGTATGAGCGTCATGCCCACACGCGTGCATGACGCCTGGATTCATCGATTTATACGGCACATCATTTTCTTCTTGTATAGGAAGCGCGTCAAAATCTGCTCGTACTGCAATGGTCTTTCCGGGATACTTTCCGCGGAGCGTCGCAACGACACCATGTCCCCCTACATTCCTCTGTACTTCCAACCCTAGATTCTCCTGGTATTCAGCTATTTTCTTTGCCGTGTTTACTTCTTGAAATGAAAGTTCAGGATACATATGAAAATCACGGCGCAGCTTGATCATTTCTTCATAACCGTCTTCCAGGCGAGTAAATAACTGTTGTTTCATATCTAGTCCACCTCTTTATGTCGTTCTCTTCTTTGCATACTTTTCAATAAATCCAAGGATATAGTCTGCGATGATCGCCAATAATGCAGCAGGTATAGCGCCTGCCAAAATCTTTATATCTGATCGCTGAGCAATACCCGAAACAATTTCCTTACCCAGCCCTCCACCGCCAACATAAGGAGCGATGGAAGCTACACCGACCGCAATAACGGCAGCAACTCTTAGTCCAGCGACTAAAAATGGCAAGGAAAGAGGAATTTGAACTTTAGTCAACAGTTGAAATGAATTCATTCCCACACCTTTACCCGCGTCCAACAGGTTTCCATCCACTTCTTGTAAACCCACATATGTATTGCGAATAATGGGAAGTAACGAATAGAAAAACAAGCCAATAATAACCGCGGTATTCCCTAAACCGAAGTACAGCATAAGGATGGCTAACATCGCCAGACTCGGAACATTCTGCAGAACATTTGCCGTCGACAAAATGACCGGTGCTAAACGTTCTACTTTAACAGCAAGAATTGCTAATGGAACCCCGACAACAAACGCTAAGGCAACTCCATACATAACCAATAGAATGTGTTCAACCGTTAAGGATAGCATTTCAGACTGATTTTCAACTATATACTGCATTAACTCTGTCAGAAACTCCATTTACATTCTCCTTATTTCAGTAAACCTTTTTCTACTAAAAAGTTCTTGGCTACATCTTTCGGTTCTTTCTTTTCGATATCCACTTCATAAATTAACTGCGTCATTTCTTCTTCATTGATCAGATCAATCATTGAATTAATGATATCCTCTAGTTCAGGATACTCTTTCAACTTATCATTTCTCGCGACAAGCGATGCAGTGGATGGCGGGAAAAATCCTTCATCATCTTCCAACACCTTCAAATTCAGCTCTTTAATTTCCGGATCTACTGAGTAAGCTGTTATTGCATCAAGTTCGCCAGTTTTTAATCCTTCATACATCAATGAAATTTCCATTCCTACAGCCTTCTTAAATGAATAGCCGTAATGTTCCTGAAACGCCCGGTAGCCGTCATCACCGCGCTCGATCCATGCGGAGTCAGTGCCAATTGTCAGTTCCGGAGCTAATTCGCCCAAGTCGGACATGGTTTCGATATTCTTTTCTTTCGCATAATCATCTGAAATAGCGATGGTATATTTATTTTCAAAGCCTAATGAATCAAACCATTTCAAATCAAACTTTTCATTAAATAACTCCTGCGCTTGTGCAAGTGTTTTGTTTGCGTCCGTTGTATGTTCTACTTTGTCATCATCGAAGTGATTGTTGTACACTTCACCTGAATACAAAGTAGCCAGATCAAAGTCTCCTTTATCCATCGCGGTAATAATTAACGGACTCGCTTGGATGTTTTCCGTAATATTTACCTCATGGTCCGTTTGGTCTTTGACAAGTTCTTTTACCATGTGCGCAATGATTTTAGGATCTGTGTAATCCTGTGTACCCATTTCAAAATATGTACCGCCAGCTTCTGTTTCTTTATCTTTCCCGCCACATGCCGTCAAAACGAATAAAAGTGCAAGTGTGGAAATTGCAAATAGTAGTTTTCTCATTAAATTGTCTTCCTCCTAGTTTTATTTCTAGACTTTTCAATACGGCCAAAAATTAAATCAGTTCCCACCGCTAAAATAATCGCCAAGATCGTTCCTGTAAAAATTAAGTACTTATTATTAAATCCAATCCCTGATATGATCAGTCCGCCTAGCCCCCCGGCTCCAATTACGGCAGCCATCGTAACCCAGCTGATAATGTAAACCGACGTCACTCGAATACCTGACATAATATAAGGCATCGCCAAAGGAAGTTCGATTTTAACCAAACTTTGAAATGCGCTATAGCCCATTCCTTTTGCTGATTCTACAACACCTGGATCAATGGATTTTATGCCTGTATATGTATTGCGCAGTAAAGGGAGGAGCGAGTATAAAAACATGGCCGTAACAGCTGGTTTCATACCAATCCCAAGAATCGGAATCATAAGCGCCAGCATAGCAATCGTAGGTATCGTCTGGAATACATTGGCGATATTAAATACCAGACCTTTTAAAAAGTTGCTTTTAAAACGGGTTAATAAAATAGCCAGGGGAATAGTGATAAGTATCCCTAATAGTAAACTGATCACAGACATAATCAGGTGTTGATAGGTATATTCTAAAATGGATATGTATCTTTCCTTCCAAAAATCCAGATAATCTACTATGAATCCCATTTACATCTCACCGCGTTTCCCATAAAGAGAACGAAACGACTGAATAAAGTTCTTCATATCAATCATTCCTAAAAAATTGTTCTCTTGATCAACAACCGGCATGTTTTGCATTTCCTGTTGCTCTAAGTGTTCAAAAATGTCATCTAAAGACTGATCAATCGACAACGCCCGAACAGATGGATCTACAGCTTCTTCCAAACGTGTGAAATCCCCGCTCAGTAAAGCCTCCAATGAGAGTTGTCCTACCAATTTATTATTTACATTCACTACAGGATACGTGAAGCTTTTCTGCTCTAGCATTCTTTCGATTACCGATTCTCTTGATTCGGAAAGCCGGATAGCTTGCACCAGCGGATCAATGAAACTTGAAAGCAAAGGCATCGATTTAGAGTTTTCCAGTCGGTCTTCGCCAATAAACTCTCTGACAAAGTCATTGGCAGGATTCGTCAACAGTTCTGTCGGAGTTCCCTGCTGCACAATCTCTCCATCTTTCATTAAGATGATTTGATCTGCTATTTTAATTGCTTCATCCATATCATGCGTAACGAAGATGATGGTTTTTTGAATGTCCTTTTGCAAACGAACTAGTTCATTCTGCAGTTGCTCTCTGCTGATAGGATCCAATGCACTAAACGGTTCATCCATTAATATGGTGGATGGTTCTGCAGCTAACGCACGAATCACGCCGATTCTCTGCTGCTGCCCCCCGCTCAGTTCAGATGGGTAGCGTTTTTTAAATTGCTCCGGATCTAAATTGACCATCTCTAGCAATTCGGTTACCCGCTCGTCTATTTTATTTTTATCCCATTTTAGTAGCCGCGGCACTGTCGCTACGTTGTCGTAGATGTTCATATGCGGAAACAGCCCTATACTTTGAATCACATAACCCATTTGCCTACGTAATTCAATTGGATTAAATCCAGCAATATTTTTGCCGTCAATAAAAATTTCGCCTTCTGTATGGTCAGTCAAGCGATTTAATAGCCTCATCGTCGTCGTCTTACCGCAACCGCTTGGACCAATTAAGACGTTTATTTTCCCGCTTTCAAACAGCAGATCGATGTCTTTCAGTACATGAGACCCATCCTCATATACTTTATTTACTTTTTGCAGTTCTATCATATTTCCTCTCACTTTCTCGAAGACAAGGTAGTTGTTCCTATGTAATTACTTCAGTTTATTTATAGACACTTAGTTATACTAACAGATTTATTGTCTAATTTACAGGAATATTAAGAAAACATGTAAAATTGCCTGTGTATAATATGATTTGAAAATTATGTAGAATTGCCCGGCGGACATACACTTTTAAACGATCTATACACAAATCAATTTAAGACATATTTCTGCTATAATAACCTAAAACAATCAGGAGGCAACCCATGCAACTACTAGCTTTGTTAGAAGATTCATCAGCATTCACACAACTCAAACGCCACTTTAATCGATTCAATCCTTTGAAGGTATTGGCGGTGGATCAGTTCGAAATTCGTCACTCCAATTTCCTGGCATGGCTATTAGATGCAAAGGGAAACCATCAATTAGGGGACTTTTTCATTCGGAAGTTATTGACCAAGACATTTTTGAATCCTGCAAATTCTGAGGAAGAAGATAAACTGTCCAACTATGATTTGAAGTCTTTTGTGCGTATGCATTTTCAGGATTTGGAAGTGTATAAGGAGCTCCAGACGAACAATGGCAAACGTATTGACTTGCTTGCTGTTTCGCCCAGGAATAAGCTAGTGGTTCTCATTGAAAATAAATTTCATTCGACAGAGTCTGAAGGTCAGCTGGAAGAGTACATAGAGTTCGCGAAAGCAACCTATCCCGCTTATCAAATTGTCCCGATTTTCTTGACGCTGCAAAATGAAGTGCCAACGCATGAAGATTATTTGATGCTCGGTTACGACGATTTATTGGATGTCTTGGATACCCTGCTGCAGACACAGAAATCGTATATGAATCAGCAGATCTACGACTTCCTTTGCTACTACAATGAAATCTTAACGGATATATTGGAAGATGATGAGGATCTGAATGAGCTGGCTCTGACCGTCTTCCGTGATCATCAGGATGCGGTAAAATGTCTGCAAGCATCAGCGAAGAAACCTGTGGATGATCCATATTTATTTGATCTATATTTGGAGAACAGGCAGACCATCGACTTCATCATACGAGTTGGAGACAGCTTAATGCTTGAGGCATTCAAGGAATTTGTTCAGACAAAAGAATGGCCGGAACAGTTATCCAATGTCCATTTCAAACGACCTTCCTTTGTGGAAAGTGACTGGCATGGCGTTTATTCAGCTGAAGATTTGCGGGAGAATTGGTGGCTTAATGAAGGGTTTATTGCTTGGTTCGAACGGATCGGTGAACGCTTGAAACTAACTGTGGAGGTAGGACCGCTGCATCAGGAAAAGCGCGAGCCATTGCTGCGTTCACTTGAGGCAGCTGGTATTCCGATACGTCCTTCTGCTTTTGAGGAAGGGAAGAAATACACGAGTATCTATACTTCTTTTATTGAACCAGTAAATTGGGACACGAAAGAAGCGATCCGTTCTGCAATGGGGGCTTTATACAAAGAACAAAGTTATCAACAGCTGGCGGAACAAATAAAAACTGCTTTAGGTTTATCCACAGTGGATAACTCGCAGAAACCTTCTTCCCCAGCTGTCGTCATGCAAGATTCTTTTACAGCGTTCATGAAATCCATCGAATGTAAGTCCGCTCATTATGCATCTCATAAAAGAACACCAAATTTCGTAGAGACTGAATGGACACAACTTGCAGGTAGTTTTCCAGTAACGAAAACATACTGGCTTGGATATCCATTAATTGCATGGTTCGAAAAGACCTCTAAGGGACTGCGTTTATTTGTGGAAGTAGGCCCCGTGGAACCTCATGCTAAACGAGTGGAGTTACTGAAGACTTTAGAAGCTGAAGGGATAGTAATACGTGCTTTGGCATTCGAGGAAGGTCGTAAATATACGAAAATCTTCTCTGAGCTGGTTCAGGTTGAGGATTGGAAAGATGCCGTTCGTGTGATGGATTCTATGAAGTCACTGTATACCGGCCCAGCGTACCAAGGTTTGAAAAACAAGATTTATCGTGCGGTTAAATCATTATAGGCGTTATTGATGGTGCCTGTGCGTAAAACATTCATGTTTGTTTCGCACACAGGCACCACTGCTATTTTTTCCTGCCTTTCAACTTCTCCGGCTCCTGCTGAACTTCTTTTCCCTTCCTGAGTTTCTTCACAAACGCCCATCCGACAAATAAAGAAACCGTGAGCAAGGAGAGATACATAAAAAACTCATAATAAGAAGACGTGTGGACGACGTCAATTAAGGATGTGCCGCGGACAAAAATATCGTAGGGGTCCGCGTTGCGGTATGCGATCGGTAGGGTGTCCCCGATCTCGTATTGACCATACGTATTACTCGTCACTTCTCGCATAACCTGAACGATTTGTCCCGCCTGGTCTCTGAAGGAAACAATCAGCTCATAGAACGATTCTCCACGTCTGGTGTAAGAGATATCCTCTGACATGTCTATAATCAGTGCTTCCGTCTCTGTTTTACCGAAAGGCAGTACTTTGCGAATCAAATTCATGACGAAACGCCCCGAAATCACCAGAAAGATCAGGCCTATAGCGACTGCAATTCGCCAGCCTGTTCTTTTTCCATCTCTCTTTCTTTTGCCTTTCTTTCTTCGTTTGCGCTTCTGTTTCGCCTGCCGTTTGGGAGATTTCTTTTTCTCCAGACGGTTTATTGTGGGTATGTAAAAGATAATTCCAACGAAGCAGCCGAAAGTAAGGAGAACGAGGAAAAAAATAGCGGTCAGGTGGAAAAAGCTGTCGGCCACGATATCACGCACTGTGGAAAAGCCAGAAGACCCTGCTGAATATCCGCTGAACGTATCGCCTATTTCGATGTCCTCTATTTGACTTTTGGAAACGCGGTTGAGGCTGCGCGTACCTTCCCCATCGGGCAATTCCGTCCACACGTAATAGTCAGGAGCCGTGAACAAACCTTTTGCCGCGGTCTTTTCAGCGACGAATGCATTCGACGGCTCAGTTGAAAACAGGTCGTATTCTTCTATATAAGATGCCGCCAGTGCCCATGTCACCAGACCAAGTAGTAACGTACCAACCGCCACCAACGCCAATTCTTTTACAGTTTCCATATTTTCACTCCCAATATCATGTCTGACAACACCTTATCGGAAACAGCGACAAATTAACAGATACCAAAATAGCTAGTTTTCAAAATAGTCTTGGATTACCACAAAATTTTATAGTTAGGATCATCACAAAAAATCCTCTGACCTATGAAGATGGTTGAGGATTTGCAGGAGTTTATTCAGGCCGGGATATATTTTTACTGGTTATAAACCTAATTCTGCTTTCATATTTCGGATACGCTCTATCGTCAACCCTGTTGCTTTCATCACTGTTTTGACATCTAGGGATCTAACCTCTCATCCTTCCAGTGCTTCTTAAGCTTTGCTATCTAACGCAAAATCTATTTTCATGTACAAAAATGAAGTTTCCTTGTTTATTGAAACCGGACGTTCAAATAAAAAATATCTGGTCAACGCATTCATTCGAAACATTTCCGAATGATGCGTTGACCAGATATCTTTAGATGTAAGCAGTATTTTTCCGTTTATTTCTTGCCTGCTTCCGCAAACAATTTTAGCGTATCCTTCCTCTGTGCATAATCCGGATTACTGATGTTTTTCAGAGGCGCACCCATGACGATCGTGATATATTCGCGGTCCCCTATCATCCCGAGCGTCGCCCAGCATTGCCCGGCTTCATACGTCGTGCCTGATTTACCACCGATGATTTGAAAACCGTTTTGATTCGAATTATCCAATGAAGTGAGCACTGTCGATTTCAGCAAAACGCCTTGCGGATGATCCGCAGTGAATGTCGTCTGAAACTCCCTTTTAGTGAAGATGGCTCTGAAATTGTTGTTGTCGAGTGCATAGTCCACCAGTTTCGCCATGTCGACAGCGGTGGTGAATTGATTTTTATCATGAAGACCTTCGGGATTCGTAAAATGCGTGTTTTTCATTCCGATTTCGGCTGCTTTGTCGTTCATCATCTTCACAAAGTTTTCCACACTGCCTCCTGCATGGATCGCCAACGAGTTCGCCGCTTCACCGCCTGAATTCAGGATAGTACCGTACAGAAGATCCCGATAGGTCACGGATTCTCCGCTGTAAAAGCCAGCCATCGAAGCGTTCGCCGCGACCATTTCGCGATAGGTGTCTAGATTCACAGGAGCAACCGTAGCCAGATCATCAATATGTTCCAGTGCAACAATCGTTGTCATGATTTTAGTGAGCGATGCCGGGTATGCTTCTGACTGCGAATTCTTTTCATACGCCACTTTTTCCGTACCCCGTTCAGCCATGTATATAAATTGGCTCGTATATTCATCTTCATCGAAAAAGTTAAAAAGTTCCTTAAAATTAATGTCTATTTTCCCCTCTGCCTGCAGGAAGAAAAATAATACCACAATTAGGAATACTGCAAACTTCAAAAACCTCATCAACCATCTCATACCTGATCTACCTTCCCTTACTTCTTTTTCTTCTTATTATAAGTATAGAAGAAATGAATGAAGAAATACGCAGGAAAGGTATGAAGATTTTCTTAACAATTAGTATGTCTGCGCCATAAACAATTCAGAATAGTGTTGGAGTTGTGTGCTACACAGGCACCCTATGATAGAAGCGAATGCATCTCTTGCGCGGTTAAACGTCTGATCACTTAGCTCAGCCTTCCCCCTTACAAATCCTGCGACAGCCGGATCATATCTCTGCACTGCATACCGTTTTCAAAAATCCCCTCTGCATAATGCCTGATGAAAAAGTCTCTGTCGACACCGATTATTCGAAAACCACATTTCTGATAGAGCGCCAGTTGCCCGATACTCGAATTACCCGTCCCAATCTCCAGCGTTTTATATCCTTTTGACTTCGAATGGGCAATTGCCGCCAGCACTAACCTTTTCCCGATTCCTTCGCCCTGTCTATCTTCTGCAACCGCAATATTCACAAGCTCCACCGTGCCAGGTCTCGTTGGCAGCAGGACAAATACGCCAATGATTGCTTCACCATCTTCAGCGACAAAACATGTTCCTCTTTTCATATAATCATCTACAATATGCCGGGAAGGATCAGCCGATAATAACAATTCATTCGGTGGATTTTCATTTGTATACAACTCTCTTATTTTCATATCGTTCTACCCCACACTCTGCTGACTTCTTTCAAGTCCGTATCTTTAAACAACAACTTATAGATATCCGGCATATCAAGCTCTTTCCAGAACTCAAAATCGTATGTTTCATCAAAGTAATTCATCATTAGCACCATAACATTGCCGTGCGCTCCTATCACAATGTTCTTACCTTTATATGTTTCCAGCACCTCAAACAGCGCGGGCACCGCACGTTTTTGTGCCATAATATTGGATTCCCCGCCTTTCCAGGAAACAGCAGGGTTTTCCCTTGTTAAGGTGCCTGTGTAGCAAACATTCATGAAAGTTTAAACAAACGTGAATGTTTAAACACTCACGTTTGTTTCACGCACAGGCACCGTTTCAAAGCAACTTTCCCGAACAAAATTCGTTTACATATAAATAATAGAACTTATTAAATCTGGAAAAGAGGACAAATTATGAGTATGACACGGAAAAGAATCGTGATCTTGTTTATTGTGGTATTACTCGCCTTTGTATTAGTCAGGGCATTCAAAAAAGATTTATGGAAATCAAATGAAGCGCTGCTGCAACAAGAAGTAGTCAACATTGGAGATTCCCCCGAATCTGTGAATTTAGCCGATGTCACCCCGTTTAAATGGGATCTCGTCTATTCTTTTGATCCGTATACATCACTGGATCAAATCTACGAAACTGTCGGATACAAGTGGGACAGAATCAGTGAAACAGTGAGCGAAGGTATGGATCAGCTAGTTTTCATGAAGGACGGTAAAGTGGTCTGCTATGTATATGGATATCCTGCGAATAACGGATACGGCATTCATTTTACGGACGGCAGCCGCACCGGGTCATCGCCTGCTTCCGTACTCCATGCACATGATGATTTAACTTTTCAGGTAGACAGGTCAAATGAGTATTATTATCTGATGAAGAACTGAACGAACGCGCTGTCCATCCATGATATTTTCATGATTGCCCGCCATATATGAAACGAGGTGAAGTTATGGGAGTTTGGTATTTCTTACTATTATTTGCAGGTTTATTTCTAGTAGTCTCAGGTATAATGAAAAACAAAAAATGGAGCTTGATCATCCTAGGAGTGGCATGTATTTCATTATCCTGTTTATGTTTTCACCGGGAAGTGACGAGATCATTTCAAATCTGTTTAATTTGAATTAACAAGGTGCCTAGATTCATCACAACGCCTGATCATATATATTCGTAATTACTCAAACAAACGTGAATGTTCAAACTTTCATGTTTGTTTGGCGCACAGGCACCTCACCTAAGTGATTCCTTTTTATATTCCGTTATAATGGGTATGTATGTAACGTGACTTGAAATACTAGGAAGAATACTCGAAGGAAACAGGAGCGAATAAAACAATGGCATATATTTTATTACTTGTAGGATTTGCATTATTGATCAAAGGAGCGGACTTTTTCGTTAACGGATCCTCCAATATCGCAAGACTTCTCCGGGTTCCGCCTCTCTTAATCGGCCTGACCATCGTCGCTTTCGGCACCAGTTCTCCGGAAGCAACAGTCAGTATTATCGCAGCGCTCGAAGGCAGTTCGGGTGTCGCGGTAGGGAACGTGGTCGGCAGCAACATTTTCAACATTACGCTAGTTGTCGGAATGGCTGCTTTTCTTTACCCGCTGAAAGTGGACAGTGAGACAATCAAAAAACAAATTCCGTTCACGCTACTCGCAAGCGTAGCCTTGCTGATCCTGATGAGTGACGTAGTGCTGCAGGGATTCGGCAGCAATGTTATTTCACGCGGCGACGGTTTTATTTTCCTGCTGTTCCTGTCCATCTTTATGTATTATGTCATTGAGACCGGTCTGAAAAGCCGGAAAGACGCGGAAATTAAGCCACCGGAAACGGATATCAGCTGGGGCAAGAATATTGCCGTCACGCTGCTCGGGCTGGCTGCCATCATATTCGGCGGGAATCTGGTGGTAACGAACGGCACGGAAATTGCCTATTCTCTCGGCATGAGCGAAACGCTGGTCGGGCTGACGATTATCGCGATTGGTACATCACTTCCTGAACTGGTCACTTCTATTACAGCTGCATTGAAAAAAGAAAGTGAAATAGCGCTCGGGAATATTGTGGGGAGTAATATCTTCAATATCTTATTTGTACTAGGCGCCTCGTCAGCCATTTCTCCATTGGCAGTAAGCGGCGAGGTCGTTATTGACGTCATCTTTATGATCATTCTGACTGTGTTATTACTGATCTTTTCAAGAACCGGCTTCAAAATCGGAAAGCGCGAAGGACTCGTGCTCGCCGTTTTGTACGTAGTGTATTTGGTTTATATCATTTTACGGAATTAAGGGCAGCGGTGCCTGTGTGGAAAACATTCATGACTGTTCAAACAAACGTGAATGTTTGAACTTTCACGTTTGTTTGGCACACAGGCACCCTTAATAAAATATCGACCCGCCCATATCCATATAATACGCCTTGCCATTCTCCGCATCGATCATGCGCACATGGCCGTCCGTTTCCGGGAATGATGGCAGATACGTCAGTTTGTAAAACGTCTTTCCCTCTTCATCGAACTCCATCATCATCTCGAGTTTCATCTTCATCTGCTGCACCAACTTCTCCCTAGCCTGCTGTTTCGTCAGCACGGGGACAGTTCGCGTGTCTGCCGGCGGAAGTTCTTCTGTCGGTTCCATGGTGGAGGTGATGATCCGACCGGAGTAACGACCGACCGAGACAAGTACCGTATGACCTTCGACCGGCACACCGTTCAAATGAAACTGGAAAAAGAATTCCTGCGCATCCTCTTCTTCCGATTCATCGGGCCCATCAATCCACTCTTCGTCCTCATCTGGACATCCTTCTTCATTTAATTCATCCAGCTCGTCCATCAGCTCCTCGACGAACTCCTCCAGTTCCTCCCACTCTTCATCAACGTCCGGCTTCACCATCCAGAAATGCTGCGGCGCATCCGGGAACAGTCTGTACAGGTAATCAAGCGCATGCCGCAGAAGTATTTCCCCGTCCAGCTCATCTTCCTCACCCGTCCACTCTTCGCCGTTACAGACATAGACCGGCCGGTTCGCGCTGTCGTAATGGATCGTGACCATATTCGGTGAATACGCTTCACTGAAGTCGATTTCATCCGGCGTTTCCAATGAAGGATGCTGCCACTTTTCAACTTGCACTCCATCATCCTGTTGCTCGCCGATCTTCACATGCTGCTCCGCGATGCCAATCATCCGGCGGAGAGGAGTGTCCGCAGGCAAATGGGCTGGGAGCGGCTCATACTCCCTGCCCTCCGCCACGCTGTCCGGTTCGCTGCCGTCAGCCGGGATGTCAACCGCCGCTTCCTTCATCGACCACACGAGCCGGTATGTATCATCGCCGTTGCGGAACAATTCCGTATCGGTCTTCTGGATCTCCAGTTAGAAATCGGTGCGCTCCATATAAGCTTCTTTCGCTTCTTCCTCTGAAATGACGTGCTCCGGATAGCGCACGTCGGCAGGCCCTTCATCGAAACTGAACTGCACGACTTTGCCTGCCGCCGTGATCGTCAGGGAGAAACCGATGCCAGGCAGATCCAGCCCGTAACGCTCGTCCTGTATGCCGTACCCCACCAAATAGGGATCATCCAGATCAATCACCGACTGCAGCCGGTACGTCTTCAGCCCGTCCGGATGAAATTCACGGATGAACGCCTCCGCGACAGCCGGCATATCCCCCGGCTTGGATCCGCTCGTGCCGTATTCATCCGGATCAAGATACTCGAAATGCATCAGGCGGTCTTCGGCATCAACCGTGCAGACCGCAAACGCTTCATCCGCACCTTCTTCCATTATGTAGAAAGATTCCCCGTTTTCCGAGAAATCGAATTCAGATTCTGTAAAAGTCACATTCATCTCCAGCCAGCCGGCCAGTTGGTTCAGTGTCTTTCCCATGTGATTGCCCCTCTCTAGTTCATGTATTCAGTATAGAGGAAGGGGCACAGTCGTTCAAAAATAAGACGGCCTGCATCGAATTTCTCCTGCCGGCCGTCTTATTTCTTCCGTTTCATTCACTACGATGAACGCCAGATCGTCGTTACCGAACATCTGAAGCACCACGAGCATTGTGTCATCACCGATAGGCAGCTTATCGAACCCATCATCGTCCGCGATCTCCTCCATCAGCACTTGACTCGGCGGCTGATCCGCACGTTCTAGTTCACCGATTCCATTAGACTCCCTCTTGCTTCAGTTGTGCGTTTCCGCCTGAATCTCCAGCACCTCTTGAAGTTTCAACCCTGTTTCTTCAGCAACCTTTTCCGCCTCAATTCCATTGCTGAGCATGTAACGAGCCATTTTCCTCAGAGTTCTTTTCTCTCCTTTCTCTGCTCCTTTCTTTTCTCCTCTTTTCTCTCCTCTTTCTTCCCCCCGAAGCTCCGCCTCCCGAACCACGGCTTCTTCATCCAGGATCCGTTTTAGCCTGGATTCATACGCATAGATTTCTTCAGGCGATCTGCTGAGCGACTCCCAGCTTTCGAACGCCTGATGAAGCGACTCATCTTTCATAGCGATCTCCTCCAGTTCTTTCAAAATATCGTCGTAGATTTCCCCGTTCCGCTGATCGACTATACCAAGTAACAGCAGCCACCTCGCCAGCACATCATCCCGAGGATCCAATTTCCCTTCTTTCCAAGCCCGGATCAATTTCGGCATCTCCACAAAATGCATTTCCATCATATCGGTCAGCCGGAAACGCTTTTCCTGCTCATATAGACAAAAGGTCGTATGGAAACTGTCTGTCTGATGAAACAAATTAAAATTCATCAAATTCACTGTAATGACAGGGTTCAACTCCCTGTACGCCATCTTCTTCCGCATCTGATTACGGTAGACAGATGCCCAATAAAAAAGGGAGCGCGCCACCATATCATATTGATTATTAAACTGGATCTCTACATTGATCCACTCGCCCTTCTCCGTAACGACCAATAAATCCAGGCGTGACTGTTTGTCTTCCGCATATTCTCCGCCTGCTTCCAGATTGGTAAAAGAAATACCGGTAATTCGGTCCTGTCCCGTCCTTTTCAGCACAGCATTCAAAAACACGATCGTGATTTCCTGGTTCGGTTCATTGCCGAACAGCTGCTTAAATGCATAATCCACTTTCAAATCCATTAATCGATCTAGAGGGATTCGCTTCACGATCCTTGACGTGATTTCTATGTTCCCTGCCACCTCTAATTCCTTTTATTCTACCACCAAAAGAATAAACTGACTATTCTAACGGCATGTTGATCTGATTGTAGGCGGGAAGGCATTCAATCGTCAAAACGATAAAATTGCATGTTGAATGTCAAAAAGTGCTTAGCTATCAGGCAAGGAATTCATAAAACTTGTTTTTGGTATGGGTTTTAATAGAAAAAATGAAATTTGCACATTTATTTGGGGGTTTTCGGGCATGCCGGATTATAGTTCGAGCCATTTTACGATTCGGCGGCTACGGTTCTAACGAGTGTCCAGACGAAAGGAGTATGCATTAAATACTGCAAGCCCAGACAGCCAATGAGGAGGCTTTCCTGAAATTATTGGAGATGAAAAAAGGAAAAAACATTCATTTTTCCTCCAATATATAAAGCTCCCGTCTCCATTAAGAGAGGAGAGCTTAGATTCCCGTAGTACCACCCC
This sequence comes from Sporosarcina sp., assembly GCF_029257255.1. Lineage (GTDB taxonomy): Bacteria > Bacillota > Bacilli > Bacillales_A > Planococcaceae > Sporosarcina. The sequence continues at coordinate 21,038 of NZ_JARICI010000009.1, forward strand.
AGTTGCCACCATACGTGACCGCTTTACAGCCTAATTCCAACATGCTATATTTACAGCATCAGTACCCACCACGCCTCTTCACAATGCGGACCACGGTGGGTCATTTTTTATTTGGACGAGGACGTGCCTGTGCGTCACACAAATCCAGAACAATTCAGAATAGTGTCTAATTTGCGCAGCACACAGGCACCCGACAGGAAGGAAGAGGAGGAGAAAACCAAATGCGATCGTTTCAATTTCACGGCAGCCGAATAATAAAAACAGGACTGGCTATATTTTTAACGGCCGTTATCTGCGAGTGGTTTAACTGGCCTCCTGTATTTGCAGTCATCACAGCGATTGTCACGATCGAGCCGACTGTCAGTGATTCCATCAAAAAAGGGATCGTCCGATTTCCTGCCTCTGCCATCGGTTCTGCATTCGCTGTATTTTTCATCGCACTTTTCGGGAATTCCCCAATCACCTATACACTGGCCGCGGTCTGCACGATCCTCGTCTGTTACCGGCTGAAACTTCACGCAGGCCTGCTAGTTGCCACATTGACGGCAGTCGCCATGGTGGAAGTCATCCACAGCAATTACTTGATCGCATTTTTCATTCGGCTCGGAACGACAACGACGGGATTGCTGGTGTCCACGGCGGTTAACATGCTCGTCTTTCCACCCAATTACAGCAAGGCAATCGCGGAGAATATCCAGCGAATCGGCGAGCGGGCCGGCGGAATGCTCGAGCAGACATTCCGGACCATACTGTACGACAGTAACGCAAACCACGGGACAGAGCAGGCGATCCTGGATCAGCTCACAAATGAAATCAGAAAGACGGAAACTCTAATCTATTTCCAGCGTGACGAATCGAAACTGCATCTGTTGGCCGGTGGCAATAAAGAAGCGCTGCACATGGCCGAAAAGCAGTTAGTTTTCCTGCATAAACTGGAATACCACGTCGGCACGCTGCTGCAAATGCCCCTGTCCACCATTTCCTGGACGACGGCGGAACGGGATCTTATTATGCAGGCCGTAACCGAACTGGCAGACGACCTGAAATCTTCGAGGGATTATGATTCAGTCAAGCATCAGCAGCAACTAAAAAACATCACGGATCTTTTCTGGGAAGACAATGAAGAACTGACGAAAAATAATGAAATCCATCCAACACAATTCCCTCCCGAGCTAATCATCCTGTATGAACTGGTGGCAATTTATAATTTGGTGGATCAGTTTTATCATGTTGAATAGGTGTCCGGGAAAATGAAAAAACCGCTTCAAAAAGTCTGGAACCTCGACTTTTCAAAACGGTTCGGCTGCTTAAGAACCCAATAGTTTTGCTTCCACTTCAATACGCGGATTTCGGGATGCTAGCATTCTGACAAATTGCGTCTCATTCTTCGGTGAGATTTGGATATCCCGGTATTTCCCATATTCCAACGCCAATCTGTCCACGGACAGCGCGGGCGTCGCCAACACGCTCTTCACTTTGCGCACCCTGCGAATGTCTGCAATCAGAACCCGGTACACGAGCGGGCCGTTGCGGATAGTGAGGGTCTCTTCTCCGACATGATAAGTCGTGCCGAACCAGATCCACAACAGAAATCCTATCAACAGCAAGCCGAACAGCAGCCACAGAACAGACGCCAAATTAAATTTACTCTCAAGCCCGATACTCACCGCGATAATCGCCACCGTGATCCAAACTGCCGCAAAGTACACGCCGTCCTTTTTCGATGCGAATAAAATCCTCCTCACCCTTCCCTTTTTTCTCGTGCCTGTGCGCCAAACAACTTCAGAACAATTCAGAATAGTTTCCGAATCGTGTGGCACACAGGCACCATTTCAACCACTAAGCAGTCTTGACCACTATTTCAGCCCACCTCAACCACCGCAAAATCCGCAATCTGCACATAACCGATCTCCTGATAGATCTTATTCGCCGTAGCATTTGCTAGGTCCGTAAACAGCACGCAGAATTCAAACTCCTTCAGTAGTTCAGCGGAGACTTTCGCGACCATTGTCCTGCCGTAGCCTTTCCTGCGCTCATGTCTCGGTGTGAAAACCATCGAAACCGTCACACCGCACTCAGTCGGACGTGCCTTCTTCATCATTGACACGACTTTTCCTTCATTCTCCCAGACGAACACTTCTTGTCTGCCGATGAATGAGGCAACTTCCTCCCGCACCTCGTCCTTCGGAGTAAGCGGCAAGCCAGCTTCTTTCTCGAATAGCATCAGCCATGCAGCGATCTGCAGTACGTCTCTCTTCGTTGCCACACGCCAGTTCCCTGGACTGTCTTCCAGCTCCGGATTAACCGCATCGAGCCGGTAGACTCCTTCATCAATTTTCACTTCAAACGCGCTGCCCGTTGCCTTCTTCCACTTCTCTGCGAATGAAATCGCCCATTCCTTTTTGCTGATCACCGAAGGAAACGAGATGGATTGTTCGGCGAGTTGCTGAACCACTTGCTCCAATATTTCATCTGCTTTTTCCGTATTGTTGACGATAATATTCAGTGGATAAGGAGGCGTCATCTGCAGTAGCGCGGCCACTTCCCCTTCATCTTCCATGACCGCCATGAATGGATTGTCATACTGCCCTGCTTTGATCGCTTCCATTATGCCGTAGAACAGACTGAATGTATCTTCGTGCTTTGTCAGGATTGGCTTTGCTTTTAGTGAAAATTGCTGTGGATCTGTATACGTTACGAATTCCATTGATCTGTCTCCAATCTAAATTTTGATGGTGCCTGCGCAGCACGCAAATCGCAAACAATTCAGAATAGCTTCCGAATTGTTTGGTACACAGGCACCCTAACTTTTCCGGTTCAATATAAATTCATAGACAACCGCTGCTAGCAGCCCGCTGCCAAAAACGAGCGGCGGAGAAATCAGAATACGCTCTGACAGAATGTAATAAAAATAATTACACGCAGAAACGAGCATATATGTATAAAAACCAAGTATGGTGGCACTTCTCCAGTTGCTCGATTCTTTGTCATTCATCTTCTTGAAAAATTTCATGCAGCACCGCTTTCTGTCAGAATTTATTCGGATCTCTGTATGTTCAAACCTTCCACCGCACAAATCAACTCCCTGTAATACGAGGAGCGAATAGAAAAGCCGCCGAATTCCTCGTGTGTCGTACAACTAAACCATGCAAAGCCATTCTTTATGAAAGTCAGATCTTCGGGCAATCCCGGAGCCACCCAATCATATAACGAATGCGCATAGTGTTTTACTAAATTGCATGTTGTCTCATTTATCTCCATAACAAAAACTGTAGCCGCAGGACCCTTTGTCATGGTATTCGCCCACGTCTTGGTTTTATAAGATTCCAGAACATAAGGAGCGAACTGAGCCAGTACTTCCTGGTTGTATGTAAGTTCCTTTCTTGTGATGAAATAGAACTTATCTGAGTAATCGAAAAGGATCTGGATCAACTGCGAATACACTTCGTCCTGCGGATTTTCTGTTAACTCCCAGTATTCCATCCACTGACCCCCATTTCTGTCTGTAACTCGCACTCTCATTACGCGTGCCTGTGTGCCACTCAATTCAACATGGTTGCAACATCTTTTTCTATTTCAAAGATCAAAAAGTCATCATCTTCTTCGACAACAACTTTTTCATATTTACACTCTTTGTCAATGATCATTTCAAAGTAGTTCGTTTCGTTATTCAATTCAAAAACCGGACATTGATCAAACCGGACATCACCAATAAAAATGGCTCTAATTTTTTTCATTATAATCTCCTTTCAATGTACTTTTATTTATTATCGGCTTCCCCAACAATTTGGCCCTGTTTCTAGAACAACCACTATCTAATCACCTGCACTCAAATGAATATTCACTTGTAAGATTATTAAAGATTTCGATTGTCTCTTCACCGCCGTTTTCATGACATTGTGAACTCAATGCACTGATTTCCTTCGTATTAAAATAACTGGTACCCGCGATTAAAAGAGAAACAACTAGCAATAGTGTAACTCCAATCATTACAACACCTGTAACATATTTATTTTCGGATAAACTCATTTTCAGCACCCTTTCTTTAAAGTTCCTGTGTGCCACACAAATCAAAAACAATTCAGAATAGCCTTCAAGTTGTGTGGTACACAGGCACTCTCACTCCCGCAAAATTTTCTCCATCTTCTTTCCTTTGGCCAGCTCATCAATCAGCTTATCCAAATAACGAATTTCCTGCATGACGGACTCCTCGATATCTTCCACCCGGACGCCACAGACAACGCCCTTAATCAATTCCCGGGACGGATTAAGCTGCGGAGCCTCCGCCAAAAACGTCTCAAAATCTGTCTGCTTTTCCAAATGCACTTCCAGCTCTTCTTCATTATAACCTGTCAGCCAATAAATGATTTCATCCACTTCTGCTTTCGTACGCTCTTTCCGCTCCGCCTTCGCCACATAAAGAGGATAGACTTTCGCAAAACTCATCGAATAAATTTTATGTTTGGTCATTGGATACTCAACCTTTCTGCATGAAAAACTCAGGTGCCTGTGTACCAGACAACTTCGAAACACTTCAGAATAGTTTCCAAATTGTGTAGCACACAGGCACGCCTACAATCTGCATATATCTTCTTTACTTTGTCACCGCCCGGATCTCTTTTATCGAATCCGTAAAACTCGGTGCAGGATCACTTATCTGATGTCCTTCTGCAAGCGACACGTAATAATCTTCATTCGATAATTGGTAGTAGTATTGATTTTCCTGCTCTTTTTCAAAATAAATGGTATATTTGTGCTTGGATTTCGTCTCCAATTCCCAGCTTCCGCCGAGCTCCATCACAACCGTTGCTGAAATTCTTTGGGCAACGTAGCCTTTTTTATCTTTCAGTAATTCACCGGCAGAATACGTATTTTTATCATGTTCAATCACTAATAGTTCTTCTTCGTTCATTGTTGTGATCAAGTCGATATTGCCTTCAATCCCTTCACTTTGAATAAGATTTTCCAACGCCTCATCTTTTGACAGGAAATAGTTTGTTTCGCTGTCTTCACTGCAGGCTGATAAAAATAACGCACTTGCCATCAGTAAAATTATTACAAATTTCTTCATCAAAGTTACCACCTTTTCCATTTCTACATTTGAAACCATGAACAATCATTACATGTTGAATGTCTTTCAGGTATTTAAAGCAGTAAGCCAAGAAGTATTGTCATGATCCCCATGAGGATCCCACTTCCAATCAACCCCGCTTACTTACTCTGGAATTTCAAAATCAAAATGCTTTCCGGTTTCAGAAGAACATTCAGTTAAGTAATATTTCATTCCTCTTTCACTAGTTTTACTTTCCAGATTCTCGCAAGTTCCACTTTCTGTTCCTTTATCAGAACCACCAAATTTATCATGTGAATCATCGTGCGTGTAAGTAATACTTTCACCGTTATAATCAAGAGTATCAAAAATCGGATCGCCTTCAATAGTTCTTCGTACAATACGAATTTTATCTTCATTTTCATTTTCAACATTTTTGATAAACTCTTCAAGTTTATCTAAGTTACTTGTAATTTCTTCTTGCTCAAATACAATATCGCTATCTTTTACTCGGTTACAAGCGGTCAAAATAACGGCAAACAATAGTAGAGGAAATACTTTTCTCAATAGCTTTATCCTCCTCAAAAGCGGGAAATTTGTGTATTGCACATGCACATACCAGTGATACAGAATAAAGTGTTGCAAATAAAATTATCCATTATATTTATTACTACCCGGTAAAGATTTAACAATATTCCAGGCTTCAATTAAGTCTTCTCTGTTTTTATTCATGTTTTTGGGATCCGCAAAATAATCTCTGGTAAATTGATTGTATTCAAATTGTGAACCTATTTGTGTTTTATAGGATGGGTCTTTTTTTCTTTCCTCTTCCTCATACCATGCATCCACAACATCCCGATATGTCTTCCCTACATTTCCCTTAAAATAGTCTTGAATATAGGTTGAGAAATGAAATTTTGGAATTACAGATTGAAAGAATACCCTAACTACCTGACTACAACGATGGTATTCTGTAATCACCGTATCTAAACGTAACTCTTCCAATTTCATTTCTTGTGACGAAGGACTTCTTTTCCTCATTGGTTTTTGTGTTTTTCCTGTTTCAAGAAATATAGCAATTCTCTCTGTGATTTCACTTTTAGAACCAGACGCACTCATACCATGTTCTCTGCAAAAAATTTGTAATTCTTCTTTCAACCAATAAAAGTCTCTAAATTCATTCGCTTTTAATTCTTTATCTAATTCTGGTCTCATTTTATCCCCTCCCCCTATTCGAAGTGCCTGTGCGCCACACAACTTCGAAACAATTCTGAATAATTTACGAGTTGTGTGGCGCACAGGCACCCTTACATACTTAAAAAACCCGCCAATACACGATTAAATTCATTGTAGTTGTCAACATTCGAATTATGAGCAGCATCACTTATCACGGCTACCGGATGCCCACTCCGAGCTGACCACTTATAATTATATTTCTTCACATTCCCTGTATGATCATTCTCCCCAATTACTAATAAAACAGGAAAGGTGAATTCAGCTGTTTTCGTTCTCTTCAGCAACTCGTTATAGGAGACGTCCATGATGTTGATGATTTCCTTTTTACTAAGTTTAGAAACGGAAGAATACATATTTGCATAAGCATAATCCGTTCTAGTGGCACCTTTAGAAATGCTTTTGATTAACGTTTTATAAGGAATTAACGACGATAAAAAACTGATTTTGGATAAAATAGCTCTTTCCCATTTCGGGTAATAATCATGTCCAAAAGGAGTTGTGTCTATGCCAACAAACCCTTTAACTTTTTCAGGATAACGAATTCCAAACTCCTGACAAACATAGCCTCCTAAAGACTGACCAATTACAGTAACTTCACTTATATTTTCCAACTCTAATAAAGCATCTAGTACATCAGCTATATTTGAAAGTGTAAAATTTATATAATTACGAGACTCTCCATGAAGAGGAAGATCTAACATAATAATTTTATATTCGTTACGGAAACATTCGACTTGCTTATCAAACATTGAATGATCAGCAGTCATACCATGTACAAAAACCAGACATTTTGCATCAGGGCTTTGTTTGCCACCAAACCAATAAGATAAATAGCCACTTTCCGTAAGAATGAATTTCTTCTCCATTGCTTCTCCCTCCTTTTCTTCAATTAAAAACGTGGTCTGGTTGTATAGGAAAGGTCGCACTGTCATTTCAACTTACATAACTTTTTGCTGGTAAAGAAATTATATTGCACACGTACTATTCAGTAATTTCATAAACCAATTCATCAAATAAAACCTCATTCGTATACAGCAAGAGTGCCCATTCTCCAGCAATCGGAATCTTTACACTGGAAGGTGCATGTGCATCTGCTCCATTATTCTCTCCTGCCAGATCTATGGTCCAACCTGTTGTCAGGATCTGATGGACAGTACCCGTTTCTCTGTGAAAACCAACGACCGTTAGCTGAGTAGCACTAGGATTCTCAATCCCCCAAAGGTGCCACATCCACTTTTGCACGCTTAAACTTGGCTGATCCACACCAATAACACCTGATTTATTTTCATTCCCGATCATATTGTCTTGCAGCTTCACGGCTTTTTTATCCCAATCAATTTTCTCGAAATCACTTTCTTTAACAAACTCTGGTGTATCTTCAGGTAATGTCAATTCGCTTGTAACGTTTTCATTTGTAGAGCAGCCTGCAACTAGAAAAATTATACTCAAGAACACAACTACCATAGATTTCAGCTTCAAAATCTCTCCCCCTTTAATGAACTTTTAATAAATGAAATCAGGCATTGTATCAGTGTAAAAATTATGGAAAATGAAAGATAGTTAACCACACTGCCTGAATAAATAAGCTTTCTTAATTAAAAAATACCAACTCGGCATTACATTACCAATTGAAAACTCACATACTCTCACATCGAATACCTTAAAAAAATGCATGACCTGATTCATGAATCAGTACAATAATCGGACTGATTCATCACTATGAAATTTAAGAAAGAGACCATCTCAAACCCCTTGCTTCTATATACGAAAAAGGAAAAACAAGGTTTCAAATTTATCTGAATACGGAAGGGGTTTTGAGACTATCTGGTGAAATAACTTTTTAATTCACGAGGTTGTCTGGAGTAAGTATCATCATTGAAAATTTGTGGAGAAGTGATTCGCGGTACACGTATTTATTCAGGTATCGCACTGCAATTTGTTACAAAAACAGTAATGCACTGGTCATTCTTAAACGCAATCACAGTTATAGAGATAAATATAAGTGGCGACACCAACTATCCCCACCGCAATCATACCAATACCTTTTGCCGTACTTTTATTTTTATCCAACAGTTCCTCCACCCACACAACACACCAGCCAAAGAAAAATAGACCCATTCCCACATGTTGCAAAAATTTTATTCCAGTAGCTGAAACTGAACCAGTTAGAAATAGCAGCAACCCAAAAAACAGAGGCGCAATTCCTAAAAAGAATAGAGGACTTTTAATTTCTTTTATCACTTCATGCCGTTTCTCTTCATCCATTTTTCTAACGGCACGCCAAGCGAGAAGAATGGGTACAACCCATATCAACACTACATATACAACCTGAATCAGCATCATACCAGTACCCCGTTTCCGAAATTATATTGCAATAAAGTACTATGACATCCACAGTCCTCCGCAAACAGCACCCTCAGCTCCTAGTAGAATAAATAGATAGCAAGCCAAATTTAAACCAAAAATCGTCAGGTTCATATTCAAGTATTTTCAATGCAAGTCTCCATTATTTGAAATTCACGCTTATTTTCCATTAAACTACTATGGACTGATGTGCCTGTGCGCAAAACAACTTGAAAACTATTCAGAATAGTTTTGGATTTGTGTGGCACACAGGCACCTCCACAGGCACCTCCAAAGAAATGCGAAAGGAAGATCATTCATGTCACTGAAAAAGCGCTACGCCAACCTGGATCATGTAAGCAGCGGCAACTCCCTGCCTGATCTCCTACGCTGGCAAAATGAACGCAGAAAAAATCAAAAAGATCTCAGTATGTTAATAGAACAGGCACCTCACAAAGAAAGTAACCGGCTAATCGCCAATAGAACCGAAGCTTCCATCACATGGATCGGACACTCGACGTTTTTGATTCAAATGAACGGGATCAATATGATTACCGATCCAGTGTGGGCGTCCCGCATGCCGATTATGAAACGTTTAACCGAACCTGGCATCAAACTAAACGAACTGCCGGAAATTGATATCGTGTTTATTTCGCATGGTCATTATGATCACTTGGATTTCCCCACGCTAAGACGCTTGAAAGGCAAGCCAACCTATTTCGTTCCCGCTGGTTTGAAAAATGCTTTCAAAAGACGCGGCTATAAAAAAGTAGTGGAAGCTGAATGGTACGATTCCTTCCTGCTTGATGATCTGACATTCACCTTCGTACCCGCACAGCACTGGACGAAGCGGACGCTGACAGATACGAACACTTCGCATTGGGGCGGCTGGATCATCGAAAGCAAGGAACATTCCGTCTATTTTGTCGGTGACACAGGTTACTTCCGCGGATTTCAAGAGATTGCTGCGAAATTCACTATCCAAACTGTGCTGATGCCCATTGGAGCTTACGAACCCGATTGGTTCATGAAAGTGGACCATATTAATCCGGAAGATGCTGTGAAAGCTTTCCTTGAACTAAGTGGAAAGACATTTATTCCGATGCATTACGGTGCCTATCATTTGGCTGACGACACCGGCCCGGAAGCGATTGAACGACTGGATATAGAGTGGAACAGACGACAGCTGGATCCATCCCAATTAAAGAAAATGCTTATTGGGGAGACGTACTGGCTGTGATGTACTCACGGACCGTCTGCAGCATCTTTTCCTGCATTTGCTCGTCATTCTGTTCTCTGTCAATCGAGTATCCTATGTGATAAATATGTCCTTCATAATAAGCGTAGAATTCATTGGCAGCGGTCCCTACAACCTCTATGCCTTTATCCGTTTCTTCATAATACCGATACAATAACGCACTGTCGGTCGTGAGGATTTGCTGGTAGATAGACAGATCTTCCGTTAACTGTTCCTTTTTAATTACGTTGCCAACAGAGTCCACTTTGTCCGTAATATCATACGATTCAAGCGGGTTTTTATCGGCTTCTGTTACAGAAATAATAAAAAAGTCATCGGACTGTCCATACTCATCTTCACTAAAGTAGCTTACCTGCACTTGATTTCTCACTTTACCATTCTGATCTTTGGACGTGACCAGATAGACTTTCTGCACATCAGCTCGGAATGGCAGCTTAGTCGGGTCAATCGTTTTTACAGCGGTTTTCATTTTTTCGGATAGTGACGGATCGGATTCAATAATCGGAATCGGTTTATAGAATTTGACGTGCTCTCTTTCATCCAGATGGTCGAAGGGTTTAAAATACTCGCTGAATGTCACGCCGTCGCCTTTCACTTTAACAAGATCTGATGGGTCGGTTGAGCAGCCGACTACTAAACTGCTTACAAATACTAGTGAGAAAAACCAGCCTGCTATTCTTTTCATTGTCATCCGTAACTCCCCTTTATTCTAATTACAAAGCTTTTCTATACCTGACAGCAAACGGCGCCAACATGGAACCGATAAGTACAATAAAACATGCACCCGCCAGTATCAACGCATATTGTGGATTATCTGAGAATGAACTCCCAAAAAGCACCGCCGGAAACATGGTCATTGAAACAAAAGTCAACCGGCCAAGCGGGGTGATTTTATGCAATGTCCCGCACTCACTGCATGCTATCGGCGTATAATTTCGCCACAGAGAAGTGAAAGTCGTCTTCCAGTCAAACTGCTTACCGCAGTTCTCACACTTTTTCAAAATAAAGCCACCTCACATTGTTGTATACTTCCACTTGAGGAACAGGAAATCTTTTCCTCTATGATAAGCTAAAATGAAGTACTTTGCTACGATAAGATGATTTTCAATTAGGACAGCTGGTATCTGATGTTGTCCATTTCTTCTTTCGTGGCATAATCATAATCAAAATTTCCAAGTCCCGCCTGCTGTGGCAGTTTGAGCAGCTCGAATTCGTCCATGATCGATTTGCGGTCTGCAGCAGACAAGCTGCCGCCTTTCCCGCAAATGCTGGATGTCTGCTGCGGGACGGTGTTCTGGATAAACAGCTCATACTCACCGATCCATTCACGTTTTGAACCTCTGTCCTCAGAGTTCGACGTATAAAGCTCCGCCACCTCCAGACATAAAAAACAGCAGCATCAACCACTAAAGGTTCATACTGCTGTCTGTTCGTCTATTATACGAAGATATTGACCAGTAAACTAGCGAGCAGGATAATCAAGGCACCGCCGAGTCTGGATGAAATCTGGGCAAACGGCATAAGCTCCATGCGTTTGGCTGCAGAAAGAACAGCTACGTCACCTGTTCCACCCATATTGGCCATACAAAGACCTGCTGTGATCGCTGCTTCAATCGGGTAGAAACCGACAAGTTTGCCGACCAGACCCGCACCGATAATGGCACCTAGAACTACACCCATTACGATCACTACATATTGGATACTCAGAGCAGAAAGAATTGCACCTAAGTCTGTGTAAACTACCCCAACCCCAATCAATAGAGCAAGCGTAAAGTTCTTTGCAACAAATTGATACCACTGACTTGCACTTTCTTCAATGAAAGCAGGCAATAGATTGGTTGCTTTCACGATCGCTACAGTCAGAATCATAATAGCATATGGATGAATCGGTATGAACTGACCAAGAATAGTACCAACCATATAGAAGGAAGCCGCTACGAGCAGTCCAACACCCATCTTGCCGAAATCCGCTTTCAACACCGGTTGTTCATAAGTGAATCCTTTAATCAGTTGCCCGTTGCCTGTAAGACTTGGAAACTTTTTGCCCAAGACATTCAAGCCTGCTGCTAAAATAATCGCGAACACGTTACCAAGTGCAAGAGCAGGGATTAACAATGACATGTAATAACTGGTATCTTTCCCAAGCAGCTCAGAATACACTTCCGCCATAGGCACAGCTCCCGCTCCGAGACCTCCACCCATAATTGGCAGTGTCATAACGAGTACTGAATCCTGGATAGAAAATCCGACAATTTTCCCGACAATAGCCGCCAAGACAATAGCTCCCACAATTCCCGCAAGCAACGGAAACGCATAGCGCAGACCCGCCTGCAGAAGCACTTTTGAATTCATTCCTAAAATACTGCCTGTAATCAATGCAGCAATATAAAAATTCAGGAAGTCGCCAGCTTTCATAAACTCTGTAATGCTTTCAACGGTACCGGCAGGCATTAAGCCCGAGTAGACCAGATAAGACGAACCGAAAATCGCGACAATTGCGCCTCCTCCAAGGAACGTCTTAATAATTGGCGTATGATCGCCGATAAAGCCGAGCAGCTCACCGAGTACAATCATGATCAGCAAAGCACCGATCAATCCCGGCGGCAGAACGCCCATATACATACTTACGATCGCAATGGCCGAAAAGCCTAAGAACCAGCCGATCGGTAAATTAAAAATCGTGATCTTGCGTGACAATAATGGATTGTCATTATAATCCATGGTTGTTTTATTCTCATCAATCGCCATCAGTTTTCCCCCTGTTGTTTCGAATCCAGCATCTCTGCTAGTTCGCAAATCTGTCTTGCCCGCTTGATGATCGGCTCATCGACCATCTTGCCGTTTAATTGGAACACCGCAGCGCCGTGTTCTTCTACATATGCCATGATTTCTGCAGCTTGATCCTTCTCAGCCTGGGTCGGCTGAAAGATTGCGTTGATGCAGTCGACTTGCATCGGATGAATGGCCAGCTTACCGCCGAAACCAAGTCCCTTCACCATCAAAGCCTCTTTTTCAAGTCCTTCCGTATCTCTGAAATCAACGAAAACCGTATCAATCGGTTTCTCCAGTTCAGCAGCACGGGAAGCCAGGACAATTCTGGAACGTGCATACAATAATTCCGTTCCTTCCGCCGTCAGCGTGGCTCCGATATCTAAACCGAAATCTACAGAACCGAACGCCAGACGCTTCACACGATCAGAAGAACTTCCTATTTCAAAGGCATTCTGCACACCAAGTGCTGTTTCAAGCAAAGGCAGAATCCCAACATTCGCCGGTACCCCCAATGAATTCAGTAATAAGTCCAGCGCTACAACATCTGTATTACGATTCGTCTTGGGCAGCATGATTGCTGTAAGTGTATCCGCTTTCAGATTTGCTATAGCGTGGATATCTTCTAAAAAGTATGGTGTTTCCATGGAATTGACGCGCACAATCACAGACTTTGCAGTCGCTGAGAGAGCGTTGCATACTCTCTCCCGTGCGTCCGCTTTCTGATCGGGTGCCACGGCGTCCTCCAAATCATAAATGATGACATCGGCAGGCAACTGCTCTGCTTTGGCAATCACTTTTTCATTATTTCCTGGAACAAATAGAAATGATCGTACTAACATCGTCAGCCCTCCTCAGATTGTGTTCGTGTCCTTACATTTTTGAATGAATTCTTCATCAAAATCAAATTCGCGCAAGATGCTGTCTGTATGTTCCCCGACCGACGGAATCGCTTCCATCACAGGTTCAAAATCTTCAAATGTCGCAGGTGGCAGCAATGCTTGAATCATGCCGTTCGGCGTTGCCACGTCACGCCAGCGGTTACGGGCCTTCAACTGCGGATGCTGAACGAATTCTTCAACCGAATTTAATCGCGCATTGGCAATCTTTGTTTTTTCCAGCAGCTCGATTAATTCATCTGCAGTGTAGGCAGCGAAACCTTCTTCAATGATTTGCTTCAGTTCTTCTTTATTTTCCACACGGGCTGAATTGGTCTTATACTTTTCATCCGTAATCAGATCCGGGCGCTTCATAACTGTTTCTGAGAATGAAGCCCATTCGCGGTCATTCTGTATGGAGAAGAAGACAAACTTTTCGTCGTTCGCAGGGAATGGTCCGTACGGGAAGATTGTTGCGTGACTTGCTCCCGATCTGGCCGGTTCTGTGCCTCCGTAATGTGAATAGTAAAGCGGATAGCCCATCCACTCCCCAAGTGCTTCAAGCATAGACACTTCAAATACAGAACCTTTGCCTGTCCGGCTGCGCTGAATGATTGCTGTCAAAATTCCTGTATACGCATACATTCCAGCCGCAATATCCGCTACAGACATGCCGGCTTTCGATGGTGTATCTTCTGTTCCCGTGATTGACACAAGTCCTGCTTCACATTGAATCAGCAGATCGTACGCTTTCTTATCGACATACGGCCCGTAAGAACCATAGCCTGAAATGCCGCAAACAACCAGTTTTTCGTATTTCTCTTTCAACAACTGCGGGCTGAAACCTAAACGATCAACTGCACCCGGCGCTAAATTCTGTATGAAAACATCTGCTTCTGATAAAAGCTTGTGTAGGATTTCTTTTCCTTCATCACTCTTCAAGTTCAGTGTCAAAGATTCTTTTGATCTATTGATCCAGACAAAGTGACTGGACATGCCGTCAACTGTCGTATCGTAGTGTCGTGCAAAATCGCCGCTGACTGGGCGTTCTATTTTAATGACTCTGGCACCGAGATCTGCCAGCTGTCTAGTAGCAAACGGAGCTGCAACAGCCTGTTCCAATGAAACAACTGTAATTCCCTCAAGTGGTAACATGGATTCTTCCTCCTTTGGATTCTGGATACAGAATACTGTATCAATATTATAGTGACTTTTTTAAGTTGTCAATCTATTTTTCTTTGTTGTAGAATTTCCTTAAAGAATCGATATAATGGAGAGAATAGACGAATGGAGTGCATGTCCAAATGAAACCGATTGCCAAACTATCCACGAGGGATCAAGTCATCGCGACTTTGCGGAAAGCGATCTTTAACGGTGACTTAAAAGACGGGGAAGAATTAATTCAGGAAGATATCGCTACTAAACTAAATGTCTCTAGAATGCCCGTCCGCGAAGCCTTCTACGCTCTCGAGCGCGAAGGTCTCCTGACGACTAATCAAAAACGTCGGGTCACTGTTAAAGGAATTACCCATAAAGATATCGAAGATCACTACGACATCCGCGCCATGCTCGAAGGCGAAGCATCGGCAAGAGCAAGCCAAAAAGACTTCGACAAGGACGAGCTCCGCGAAGTACAGCAGGATATTGAAACAGCTGTAGCTGAAGGTCAAACAAAAGATTATATCATCGCCAACGAGCATTTCCACCGCATCATCTGGAAAGCTTCCGACAGCGAACGCCTACAGTCCTTCCTTGACCAAATGTGGAACGGCCTGCCCCCTCACCTCGCCGAGATGCTCGGGGAACAGATGAATAAATCCATGCAGGAGCACAAACTAATTGTCGACGCAATACTTTCCGGCAATGCAGACAAAGCAAGAGAAGCAACAGAAAATCATATCCGACGGAGCATGAGAGACTTCCTGGAAAACTATTGAATGGTTCCTTGAGTGGTGCCCTGAGTGGTGCCTGTGCGCCACACAATTCCAAAAGAATTCAGAATAATTTCTAAGTTGTTTCGTACACAGGCACCACAAAAGAGAGGCGGTTTCAGATGATTAAATTGCGCGGCCATCATATATTCTGCTTACTTGGCTATCGCGGAATGGGCTACTCGGAAGAATACGTGGAGAATATGACGAAGGTCCACACGATTTTGCGCGAACAGCCCGACACGATGATCCAAGTCATCCAGGGGACCGACGATCTGTGCGCCAAATTCCCTGACGACCAGCCTTATCACTGCGAAGACAAAGGGATCTACGTACGTGATTCAGAAATATTGAAGAAGCTTGGCCTGACTTACAGCGATGTGCTGCCATGGCGCGAAGTGGAGCGACGGATCCGGACGCACGTTGTGCCGGAGGATATTGCGGTTGTGTGTAAAACTTGTTCCTGGCGGGATTATGGAGTTTGTGAAGAGGGCATTGGGCTGGTTAGGGAGTTGAAGGGTTTGAGGGAAGTTTGAACAGATTTCTTATGATATTCACCCCAAGAAAAAATAGCAGTACAGACCTTGGCTGGCCCGGACTGCTATTTCATATCAATTCAATAGTTTTGTGAACCTGATGTGTTATTCATAATAGCCACACCATTACTCGTACCTATTCTTGAAACACCTAGCTTCTTATATGTTTCAAATTGCTTTAACGTCCGTACACCTCCCGAAGCCTTAACCTTGATTTTATCGCCAGAGTACTTGTCCATGATCTGCACAGCTTCCTCCGTAGCGCCGCCTGAACCAAAGCCTGTGGATGTTTTTATGAAATCCAACTCTGTATCTTTGGCCATTGTAGAAAGCTTTATGATCTCATCAGAAGTTAAATAACATATTTCAAATATACACTTTAAAACTATATTAGGATATTTCCTTTTCAGAGCTGCCATCTCGTTCATTTCATCTTCCACTAAATCAAAATCCTGATTTTTCACAGCACTAATGTTTAAGACGTAGTCTATTTCTTGGGCTCCATCCGCTATCGCTCGTTCTGCTTCGAATTTCTTCACGTCTACTCTATTGGCTCCTAAAGGAAAGCCAATCACTGTACAGACATTCACTTCTGTCTCTTTTAATTGTTCCGTACAGAGTGTTACATATACTGGATTGACACAAACAGCCGCAAAATGATACTCAGTAGCTTCTCGACATAGTTTCTCAACCTGTTCTTTGGTCGCCTCAGCCTTTAATAATGTATGGTCGATATATTCATTTACTACTGTCATTTTAGTCGACTCCGTTCTGATTTAAAAATTGTTCTACTTCCTCTTTGGTCGGCATTGCAGGTGCGGTTCCCCATTTAGTTACACAAAGAGCCGCTACTGCACTGGCATAACGAATTGAGTCCTTCAGCGAAATACCTGCGGCTAAACTATGTGCTAGCCCACCACTAAATGCATCTCCTGCACCAGTAGTATCCACTGCCTCAACACTGAAAGATGGAACGAACGCTCCCGTTCCCTCCCCTGCGTAGTAGTACACTCCTTGCTTCCCCATTGTGATGATTACAGTCGGAATGCCTAATTCAGCTATTTTCTTGGCTGCCTTTTCAGCTGACTCCTCGTCTATAACAGTAATACCGCTCAGCTCCGAGGCTTCAATTTCATTGGGAGTGATATACGTTACTTGCTTCAGCAATTCAAAAGGAAATTCACGGTAAGGAGCCGGATTTAAAATTAACGGTACATCATGCTTAGTTGCCAGCTCGATAACAGTTTGAATTGCTTCCATACTAGTTTCATATTGAACCAAGGCAATATCTGCACTTTCAAACTTTTCTTCCATTGAATAAACATCATCTTTTGTGATTTTCCCGCAAGCTCCAAGCGCAACCGCAATACAATTTTCACTAAACTGGTCCACAATGATTTGTGCTGTCCCAGTAATTTCGTCTGGATCTTGTGTAATGTAATCAATATTCATGCCTTCGTTCTTAAAATGTTTCAACGCTTGCTCCGCAAACAAATCTGTCCCTAACTTTGTCATGTACGTTACATTTGAACCGCTACGCGCGGCAGCAGTAGCTTGATTTGCACCTTTTCCGCCCGGCCCCATCTTAAAAGGTCCACCAAGAACCGTCTCTCCTGGTTTCGGTAAATTAGGTGTAAGAGTCATTAAGTCTGTTACATAACTACCAATCACAAGTACATTTGTCATATTCTCACCTTTACTTTGTTTTGATTGTATCCACATTGTCGGGTGTAACCAAGTTAGAGTCCAAGATCACTTCCTTTTCTACTTGTTCTCCAGCTGCGATTTTAATAGCTGTATCAATTGCTTCTTTTCCTAAGAAGAATGGAGGTTCAGCAATCGTAGCATTCATTTTACCGGCTCTGATAGCGTCTAAGGATGGATCAATTGCATCACAACCAATCAACACAATCTCATCCACTCGTCCCGCTGCCTCAATTGCTGCTAAAGCTCCTAACGCCATTTCATCATTTGCAGCATATACTCCATCAATCTCTTTATTAGCCTGAAGAATATCTTCCATTACTTTCATTGCGTCACCTCTATCAAAGTTCGCTGATTGACGTGCAATGACGTGAAATTCTGGTGTTCCATCCACAATTTCATTGAAGCCTTCACTTCGGAGCTGCCCGACATTTGTTCCAAGTATCCCTTGTATTTCCACTATATTACCCTTTCCCTCTAGTGTTTCCTTCAAGAAATCCCCTGCTAGATTACCTGATTTAATAGCATCAAATCCGATGTGCGTCACTACTTCTCCGCCATTGGATTGACGATCCACTGTAAATACAGGAATTCCAGTTTCATTTGCTTTTTTCACCGCTTGAGCAATAGCATCACTGTCAGCTGGGTCAATAACTAAAATATCAATATTTTGTTGAAGTAAGTTTTCAATATCAGATAATTGTTTACCTGGATCATTTTGAGCATCTGTTACAATCAAGTCAACATCCTGTTCTTTCGCTTGTGTTTCTGCTCCTTCTTTCACGGCTACAAAGAATGGATTATTTAGCGTGTTCATGGCCAGCCCTACTTTTAACTTATCATTAGGCGCTTTTTCTTTTCCCCCTGTACTCGACGAGTCATCATCCATACTGCAACCAACTAATAGTACCATCATTACTACAACGGTCAGTAAACTTACTATCTTTTTCATGGTCTTCTCCCCTTATGAGCGTTTTAGTTTAGAGAATCTGCTGTCGATTAAAACAGCAATCAAAATAACAAGTCCTTTTGCTATGTTCTGATAAAACGGTGAAACGTTCATTAAGTTTAATAAATTATCAAGCACTCCCATTATTAGAGCACCAATTAATGTACCAATGACGCCTCCTTTTCCTCCCGCTAAACTTGTACCACCAATAATTACTGCAGCAATCGCATCCAATTCAATACCCGTACCTGCTGTTGGCTGTGCCGACATTAGTCTTGATGTATAAATCATTGCTGACACTGCTGATAGATAACCTGCAATACCGAAGACAGCTACTTTAATGCTGCGTACTTGAATCCCTGCAAGTCTAGCAGCTTCTTCATTACCACCAATTGCGTAAATATATCTGCCAAAGCTTGTATATTTCAGTACCCAAAACATCACGCCTATAACGACAAACATGATGATGATTGGGACTGGGATGCCAAATATCTTTCCGCCTCCAATAAAACGGTACGCTTCATTATTAACTACAAGCGGATATCCTTTTGTATAAACTAACGTCATGCCCCTAGCTATAACCATAATAGCGAGAGTAGCGATAAAGGAGGGAACGCCGAAATTCGAAACAATGACACCATTAATTAATCCAAATAATAAACCCACTGCAGTAGAAGCAACGAGGGCTACCCATAAAGGCAATCCGGCCGTCAACACACCTGCTAAAATCGCACCTGAAAAAGCCATGACAGCCCCTACTGATAAATCGATTCCTGCAATTAAAATAACCAACGTCATGCCGGTAGCGATAATTGCAATAATCGAAACTTGTCTCAGTACGTTCATAATATTGCTTGTTGTGAAAAATGCATCTGATAAGAATCCGGCAAAAATGCATAGAACGAGAAAGATTAATACCACCCGATATTTCTCTAAAAAGTTTATCCAATCTATCTTGTTCTTTACTTTTTCAGGTTCTTGTTTACTAACGGATACAACCTTAGACATGTATTTCCCCTCCTGCTGCATACTGGAATATTTTCTCTTGGTTAAAGTCTTCTTTTTCCAATTCGGCTGCAATAGCGCCTTCGTTCATGACCAACATGCGATGACTAAGACCTAATAACTCAGGCATATCAGAAGAAATAAGAATAACTGCAATCCCTTGCTCTGCAAGACTACACATAATTTGATAAATCTCAGCTTTTGCACCGATATCAATTCCTCTTGTCGGTTCATTTAAAATCAAAACATCTGGTTCCATTTGAAGCCACTTTCCTAGAACTACTTTTTGTTGGTTTCCCCCGCTTAGCGTTCCAACTTCAACTGAGGAATGGTGAACTTTAATCTTTAGATCCTTTATCCACCGATCCACAATTTTCTCTTTCTTTCTTTTTTGCAACACACCAAACGAGGATATTTTTCTGTACGATGGGAGCAATAAATTTTCATAAACAGACATCCCTAAAACTAGTCCTTCATCTTTTCGGTCGTCCGTGACTAACGCTAAACCTGCGTCAATCGCTTCGCGGGGTTGAGTTACTTTTTTTCCTCCCACCTTTACTGTTCCCTGCATATCTGGATAAAGTCCAAATAATGCCTTTGAAAGAGGCGTTTTACCAGAGCCCATTAATCCAGCGACTCCCAGGATTTCCCCCTTTTTCACAGAGAAATTTATATCAACTAAGCGATCCTTCACGGATAAGTTTTCTACAACTAACGCCAATTCATCTTGTGACTTGTTTGGCACAGGAAATAAGTCTGTTAACTCTCTCCCCACCATCATAGTAACCATTTGATGTCGATCTATATCTTGTAGCAATTCGCTACCTACGTACTTTCCATCACGTAAAACAGATATTCGATCCGCTACTTTTTCCACCTCTTCAAGACGATGTGTAATGAAAATAACACCAAAACCTTGGCTTCTTAAACCTCTTATTATATGTAGCAGCTTCTCAGTCTCTTCTTCATTCAAAGTTGCCGTGGGCTCATCCATAATAATAATATTGGATTCAAATGAGAGCGCTTTCGCAATTTCCACCAATTGTTGCTCTGCAATGGATAAGCTAGAGAGTAACGCATTTGGTGATAAGGAATAAAGTCCAACCTTTTCCAACCACTGCTCCGTATCACTTCTTAAACGCTTACGGTCAATAACACCTGTCGTAAACCTTGGTTCTCTGCCTAAAAATATATTTTCCGCAACACTCATATGAGGCACTAAATTAAATTCTTGATAGATAATACTGATCCCTAATTCTTGTGAATGTTTCGGCCCATTAATTGATACCTCTTGACCATTAATTTTGATTTTCCCCTCACTAGGTTGATGAACTCCCGCCAAGACTTTCATCAAAGTGGATTTACCGGCTCCATTTTCACCCAGTAGTGCTAAGATTTCTGAGCGATTCACATGAATGGATACATCGTCAAGTGCCTTAACACCGGGAAACTCCTTTGTTATACCTATCATTTCTAAAGCTTTCGATCCCATACTTACACCTCCTATCGTTATCAGTAAGCGACACCGGCCACTAGGATTACGTTGGCGTAAGGTGTGAATTCTCCAGATCGTATTGCACCACGGGCATTTTTCGTTTGCTCCTTAAATTGCGCGTGAGGCACATATTCAACTAGAGTGTCAGGAAACCGTCTAATGATTTCATCATGCATTGCGGAACTAACAGCTTTGACTTCTTCCGCCAAGATAATTTTCTCTACGATTAGATCAGCTGACACCGTGTCCAGAACATCAAGGAATCTTGGAAAGCCTTCTTTTAAGGCAAGGTCAATTCGATGTGGCAGCCCTATGGGAATCGGCAATCCTGCATCCGTCACTACGATGGTATCCGTATGCCCTGTTTCAGTAAGTAATTGATTAATAATCGGATGTAAAATAACCCCTTTTCTCATTCTAAACAACCCCTTCTATTATTTAGTCATCTTTAGCCACACGGCAGGATTCTCTAATTATTAACTCTGGAGTTAATAAGTAATTCCTCGGTGAGAAGGTTTCATTGCTTTGAATCCGTTCATGCAATAATTGAAATGCCAATTCACCTAAAGTATTCATCGGTCTTGAAACAACGGATAGTTTTGGTTTTGTGAATGTTGCAATCTCAATATCATCAAAGCCTATGAATGCTAGTTCTTCTCCTAGTTCCCATTCCGAATCCTGCAGTGCTTTCATACATCCAATAGACATTAAGTTATTTGATGAAAATACAGCAGTTGGTTTTGCATCAAGCTGACTCAATGAAAGTGTCGCAGCGTAACCGCCCTCTTCCGAGAAACTGCCTTGAACAACAAACTCCTCATTAAGCGGAATATCATAGTCTGCAAGTGCTTTCATATAACCTGCATAACGATCTCTTCCAGGTGTTGTATTTAACGGCCCGCAAATAATCGCAATCTCTCTATGCCCTTGTAAAATTAAACGTTTGACTGCCTGATAGGCCCCATCAATGTTATCGATTAAAACCGTGTCAAACTCAAATTGGTTGATACTTCGATCTAGCGCAACAACAGGAATCCCTTGGTCCTGTAATATTTGAAACTGCTCTCCGTTTTCATCTGCAGTCGTAATGACTATACCGTCCACTCCTCTTTCTACTAACATGTTTATAATTTCTTTTTCCACAATAGGAGATTCACTCGTATTACTTAACATGGTGTAATAACCTTTTTTTCTAGCCTGCTGTTCAATTCCAGAGACCACCTTTGGGAAAAACGGGTTGCTGATATCAGGTATGATGATCCCAATCATTTTTGTTTCTTTTTTCTTCATGCTTCTTGCAACAGCACTTCGAACATATCCTAATTCCTTAATCGCATTCAAAATTCGTTTCTCTGTAACTTCCCGAACACCACTTTGATTATTGATTACTCTAGAGACAGTGGCTATTGAAACATCCGCATGCTTTGCCACGTCTTGAATAGTTGGTTTTGAATCACTTTTCATATAATACAGCTCCCACTACACTCAAATGTAAACGTTTAGATTCTTATTAAGAATATTTTCAAAAATTATGTACTATATAGTAGCCAAATCAACCTTTTAAATACCTAAATGTAAACGTTTAGATTTATTTCCACTTATCTTAACACCATATTTAAATATTCACAATACTTTTTCTCTTAACCCTACTTAGTCTCTACTCGTCTACTCTATATGTACTAGAAACACTTTATACTTTATTTTTATTGGCTTTTTTAAAGTAAAAGTCGATATAGCACATTTTCCTACAGATGATCAGGTATCGCCGGTCCCCCTATATAGAAGAGTTATATGAAGAAGCTGTCAGATACCTGAAGACAAAGTTATAGAATTTCATGATTCAGAATTATCTACCATATAATTCTGGGTACTTCCGCCAAGCTAAGAAGTACCTTTTTTCATTCAGAAAAAGAAAAAACAGGCTGTATATAACCAGCCTGCATTTTCGTTTTATTTATTCAACCATCCCATTAGCAGAATGGACTGCCGCACTCTCACGGCCTTTATCTGTTTCTACCGTAAATTTATAGACGGTGTATGTGTACGGTTTTTTTGTGAAATAATCCGTACCTTTTGCTGACTGTTGAGATACATATGAGACATTGACGTAACGGGCACCATAGCTCATATAAGACTCTGTTAGAATTTTTTTGGCTTCCTCGGACGTCAATTGGAAATTCTTAGTTCCGACCGTTTTATACGTATAGCCGTCGAGCTTCCACTTGCCTGACTTTTTCTTAAAAGTATAATCAACAAATCCACCTTGTGCCAAACCGTCCCAAAGCTCTATCGTCTGGACATGCAGTGTTTCAGGTGTTGGCTGCTTGAAATCGAAACGGATATTCGGTTCAAAATAAAGCGTCGGGAACAGGAATGAATCACACTCTGTGCAGACGTTTGGATAATATTCTTTCAGAAGATCATCTGTGAATTCCTTTGTCGCGAATGAAAGCAATTTGGGACGGATCTTATTAAACGATTGTTTTTTACTCTTTCCTTCAACTAGAGCCATTTCAATCTGGTGCGGAAGACGGTTAGACAGGTCCCATGCTTTATCTTTCGTTACCGCTGTTGTGTTCGGACGTGATTGAACCGACTTGATTGAGCGATTCAAAAACTCTGCATAATGTGCACGCGTTACTGGTGCATTAGGCAGATACTTCCCCTTGTCCCCTTTTGCTACACCGCTTGAATACAGCGCATTCGCATGTGTATATCCCCAGTGACTGCTGTATACATCTTCAAATGCACGCTGAGTCGTCATGTTAAATTCAAACGCCAGATCCAGTACTTTCGCCATCTGAATCCGTGTAATTGGCGCATCCGGATTAAACTTGCCGTTTGATCCGCTCACAATCCCCGCCTGCGATAACTTCATGATCGGTGTGTAATACGGATGATTTTTCGGCACATCCGAATAAACTGCTTTGGAAGCCGGATTTTTCAGCTTCAGTGCTTCATTCAATAGTTTCGCCACGTGCTTGCGGCTGATCTTTTCATTCGGGCGGAATGTCCCGTCTGGATAGCCGTTGATATAGCCTGCCTTTTGCATCGACTGGATAGCTTCATAGTTCGGATGACTCTTCCGTACATCTTTGAATTCTTTGGCAGACACTTGATTGGACTCTGCAGTAACGAAGGATAATAGCAATAACAAGGCTGTCCATACTGCGATCTGTACAGTTTTCTTCATATTTTCCCTCCTCATAATGTTTGGCTATACTATATAAATTGAATTTTAAAACCTACATTTCGGAGGTTATCTAGTACCGTTGATTTCCGTTCCAGGCGGACGCGTTCAGGAGGGCCCGCGGCGGGCTGATCCCAGAGTCGCCGCCTTGCACTCCAATCAACTGAGTAGGTCTGACATAGTACCCCTTTTTATATAAAAAGTTTAATTCAACTTACACTAGTTGCCACTATTTTAGCAATTTATGGAACAAATGTATATAGGTCAATAGGTGAGTTCAGAATCTTCTACCATCAATTGAAACAGCGGATGTCACTATCCTTCCACATCCCGCTTGCGATATTGATGCAAACCTAATAGTAATAAGACTGCAGCTGTGACAAACAATCCGCCTGAAGCCAGCCAATTCATTTCCTCAATCGGAAGTTTAGAAACATAGCCGAAGGGAGACAGTTTTTCCATCCAGTCAGGCAGCTGAAACAGACCGCCTAAATAAAGCGTTATAAAGCTGTAAAGCAGATATATCCAGACAAAGCCGGTTGCTTTTTGAGAGATGCCGATTAGACATACACTGATGGCAATCATGACCGCAACTGCCGGAAAATGAACCAAGCTAGCCGTGATTACGGTGTCAAAAGTGAACGGTTTTTCCATAACAGCCGCACTTCCCCCCCAAAGACCGACCGCAGCAAGCGTCAGCATGACGAATGCGTTGACCGCTGCCAGCACTGCAAATGAAGCCATCAGCTTGATTCGTGAAACTGCTCTTCCCAGCAATAAATCCAAACGGGACTTCCGTTCTTCCGCAGCGAGTTTATGCATCGCAAGCAGTGCCGGTATCGTACTGATGAAAGCAAGCACCGCCATCAGCATCGGCAGAAATTGAGCAGCCAATGAGCTGTCAGAGTCGCTAATGAGCATATTCGAAAGCAGTTCATTTCCTTCAAAAAACGATTCCAGATCCCCAAGAATCGAACCATATGACAAGCCTAGAACCAGCATGCCCACCGCCCAGGAAATAAACACAGTCCGCTGCAATCTCCACGCCAGTCCGAACGGGTTCTGCAGGAAAACGGAGGCATGCGCACGCCCTTTTCGTGACGGCAAAAAGCCCGAACCCAAATCCCGTTTGTCATGCAGTATAAAAGCAGTTCCTGCGAGCAGCAGACTTCCAATCACGAGCAACAGCACCGCCCAGCCGTCATTGTCGCTGTATGGTTGAACAGACGTCAGCCATCCGAACGGAGTAAACCATGCCAGACCCATTGCCTGCAGCAAATAAGCGGCAATCATCACTGCAAATGAAAGCCCCGCCGCTCCCCGCCCACTCTCGGACAACTGCGCACAAACCGCCGTAACTCCTGCAAAAAATAACCCCACAGCTCCAAGCGCGGTACCGTACCAAATTGATCCCCATACATCCATACTTTCTAATGAAAGACTTGAAAGTCCTGTACTAACGAGCACTGCCAGCAGTACATTCATTCCGAACAGCACCATCATTGCGGCCATCAATTGAGATCCACGGTCAACAGGCAAAGCGCGCAGCAATTCCGTCTGTCCTTCCTCTTCTTCCGCACGTGTATGACGGACCATCAATAAAATATTCATCACCGCAACAGCAACACCTGTAAACAGCAGCATCTGATGCGACACCATCGCGCCGAGTGTATAATCATCCAGATTTCCCGGTCCGACGAGCGCCGTCATGGCGGGATTTCGCATCGTTTCTGCCATCACGTCACGACCTTGCTGCGTCGGATACAATTCAGCAAATGAAACCGGTACAAGCAGTGTCATCACCGTTATCCCTAAAAGCCACCACAAAAAACGCATCCGGTCCTGCCTCAAAATGAAGCGGGATAAGCGCAGGCTGCCTTTTACCGCCATCAGCGTTCCCCACTTTCCGCGGAAACTTCATTCTGCGTGTCGTAATGCCGCATAAATAAGTCTTCCAACGTCGGCGGCGCACTCTCCAACTTCAAAATGCCGTACTCACTTAACTTCCGCATTGTCGGATCCAGTTCCTCCGAATCCAAATGAAAAGTCCAGCCGTTGTCCGTCTGCTCTGCGTCATGCACACCTTCCCAAGTTGCAAGCGAAACTAACGGCTCTCTTGTCTCAACATTCAAGTGTGTGCGGGTCAAATGCCGAAGCTCACTTAATGTGCCGCATTCAATCAAACGGCCCTGCCGAATAATGCCGACACGATCACACAACTTCTCGACTTCTGATAAAATATGACTCGACAACAGGACACTCTTGCCCTGCGCCTTCACTTCCGCCACGCACTGTTGAAAGACCTGCTCCATCAGCGGATCCAGACCGGAAGTCGGTTCATCCAGCAAAAACAGCTCTGCATCTGATGCAAATGCCGCCACCAGCGCCACTTTCTGCCGGTTTCCTTTTGAATAGGTCCGGCACTTCTTCGTCGGATCCAGCTGAAAACGTACAAGCAATTCATCACGGCGCTGTTTATTGGCCTGCCCCTGAAGACCCGCAAATAAATCGAGCACTTCACCGCCCGTCAGCTGCGGCCACAGATTCACATCCCCCGGCACATAAGCAATCCGGCGATGGATCTCCACCGCATCCCTCCATACATCTTTACCGAAAATGGTCGCGTTGCCGTTAGTCGCACGCAGCATCCCGAGCAGCACCCGGATCGCCGTCGACTTACCCGCCCCGTTCGGACCAATGAAACCAAACACTTCCCCGGGTTTCACCTCCAGATTCAGTCCATCCAATGCATGATGCCTACCGAAGACTTTTGTCAGTCCCTTTATCTCGATCACATTCACCCGCATTCCCTCCTTCACTTTAAGTCTGAGTTATTTGTTAACTTCAGTTTAGCATATTGCGAGAACAGCAGCGTATGTCCAAACGAATCTCAACTTTCGCGCGTTTCCTCAAATACATCTGCTATGATGAAAGGAAACATATTGGAAGAAAGGATGAATGATTCATGCCTCAACGGATTATTGATCAGCTGGATCTCACAGGCTCCCCTCTTGAGAAGATCAGTCAAGTACAGACACTGTTCGCGCGGCTATTCGAGTTCGAAAATCTGGATGTCCTGCTGAACAATGAAGAGCCGATTACGGAAGAATTTTTGCTGGATAAAATGGTGAAACGGGGACGCGGCGGCGTGTGCTATGAACTCAACGGCCTGCTGCATATTGTGTTGAGGGAATTAGGATTTGACGTTTCATTTGCCGCTGCCACCGTAGCAGACGCAAATGGATGGATTCTGGACCGCACGCATACGGTGAATTTTTTCGACTATAAAGGAACGCTCCATTTATTGGACAGCGGTTCCGGCAACAATCTGTCGATGGCCCCGATCGCACTGGATGGTGAAGTGGTCAGTTCCCCTGCCGACAGTTACCGGCTGCGGACAGAGAAAACCGACCGTGGCTCAATCGTCTGTGAACGTAAAACCGAGGACGGATGGGCGCTGCGTTATGCGTTCGAGCCAGACACAGTCGGATGGGATGATTTGAACCGTATTAAAAAACTGATTCATACACATCCGGATTCCCCATTCAACAAAACGCTGCTGGTCGCGAAAACCCTGGAAGACGGCACATTCTCCATCAACGAAGAGCGCTTCAACCGCAAATGGACTGATGGCAGAATTGAGACGGTACGATTTTCGGAAACTGCAGAAATGCTGGAGCATATACGGCTTCATGCCGCACCTGCTGTTTATGAGGCTGCCAAGACTATCTATCTGTGACTCACATATTTGATGCTGGAGGTTTATGGCACGTAAACGCCGCCTATAAACCTCTGTTGTCTTTTTTAATTTCCCATGTTATCATGCAAGTAACCACTTACATGCATAGGGAGGTGTCTGATCATGACAACACGTAATACATCCGAACGTATTTTGGATGCGGCAGTCCGCTTAATTAGTGAAAAAGGATATGCTTCCGCCACGACACGCTCGATAGCTGAACTTGCCGAGGTCAATGAAGTCACTGTTTTTCGGCATTTCGGAAACAAACGAGGCATTCTGAAAGCGATTGTTGACCAGTTTTCCTACATACCTGTTTTCCAGGATGTTCTGAAGTTTGATCTGCACTACGAACTGGAGAAAGACCTGCTTCATTTTTCGATGAAATACTTCGAGTCCATGCTACCCATCAAAGAGTTAGTACTCATCGCCTTTAAAGAAGCAGGTACATTCCCTGAAATTGACGAAGAACTGGCCCGGGTACCCCGCTCACTCAAAGAGCATCTGGTTCAATATTTTATTGAAATGAAAAACAGAGGAAAAACGACCGGCTTGAACGAAGAGGAAGTGGCACTTTCATTCATTGCCTTGAATTTCGGTCACTTCATTTCCCATGTCCGGCTGGGAACAAACGTGTCAAATGCAGATATTCACAGTATATTGACCACCAGCGTCTCCATTTTTTCTAGGGGCTTAACTCCCTAGAAAAAAATTTACCTATTATGCAAGTAAGTACTTACATACTAAAGGAGGTTAAAAAAATGAATGCTTTAAAAAAACTTTTACAGGTGAAACAAACGTATTTGGGGATTTCCGCCGCTATTTTATTCCAAGTAATTTTCTTCTCTGTCTGGCTGACGGCCTATCATGGCGTAGAAGAGCGTACAGAAAACCTGTCCATCGCTTTGGTGAATGAAGATATACAGGCAACAAAACTAACATCACAACTGACTGAATCAGTGCCTTTTCCAATTAAGGAATATAGCGGATTCGAACAGGCTGCCGAAGATCTGAACAAGCGCACCGTCCATATGATCATTCACATTCCTGCAGATTTTTCCGCCTCTCTCCAATCAGGAGAAACACCTTCTGCAGCGTATTGGATCAACCAAGCAAACGCCTCTTCCACCAAAACCATGATGCAGCAAGTCGCACAGGAAGTAAGCAGGGAGCTGAATCACCAACTTTTCTCTCTGCAGAAAACAGCGGTAACTGACGGGATTACACAAGCTGCAAGACGGCTTCCGCTTGATCCCCCCTTTGCCGCATTGATTGAAGAGGAGATCACAGCTGCTGTCGGCTTCCTTCATTCCGAACCAATGGAAACAGTGGTTCATAAAACAAATGATGTGAAGGAATTCTCCGCAAATCTTATACCGTTAATGGTCATCATCAGCTCATTCGCCGGCGCAATGGTCATGATTATGCAAATAAATGAAGCAGCTGCTTCCATTCAGTCAGGCTGCCCGAAATGGAGCTTGTTCTTCGGCAGGCAGATCATTAATCTGGCGGTAGCACTGCTGCTGCCCCTGCTGACCATCAGCCTGATGAAACTATTCGGCATCGACGGACAGGAATCATTCGGAATGATCTATCTGTTTCAAAGCATGCTGTTTCTCAGTTTCCTGACATTCGCGCAAGTTTTCGTTTTTTTATTCGGCGATCTGGGGATGGTCTTCAATATTCTTGCTCTGTCGCTGCAGCTCGTGACTTCAGGGGTACTCGTTTCCCGTGAATTATTAGCAGAAGGCTACCGAAAGATGGCTGTTTTCCTGCCCGCCACATACGGCGCAGACGGTTATTTCGCCATCGTATTCGGAGGTACTGAAGAAGCTGTAGCAGAAAACTTATGGCCGCTGCTGATCATCACTCTGACAGCATTCAGCCTGGCTGTAGTTGCGGTGGCTTTTAAAAAGAATCATTCGATTACGGAAAAACTATAAAGCAAAAAACACGGCCGCGTTTATTCCGCAGCCGTGTCTTTTCCCAATGCACATCTTAAAAATACATACCCATCTTTTTCAATTGTCTCGCCCATCACGACAGGAATCCGTTCCTTAAAAATCGGCCCATCCACAACGACCGTATGGAACTCGCCCGATTCCCCACAGCTGTCGATATGAAGCGCTTCGAGTTCATCCATTAATTCGACCGTAAAGCGCCGTCCAATAAATTCAGCCGGCATCATCTTTGTGTTGACTACGACAATATACGCTTCGAAGCCTTCCGCAATGAACTCCTCCAACAGCTTGCGCCGAGGCTCTTCCCATAAAGGATGCACTGCCTCTATACCGACTTTCGCACACATCGACTGCACCCAAAGCAAATGGTCTTCTAGATCGATATCTCCGAAAACAGCCTGCGGAATTCCATGTGCTTTGCACACACGCATGGCATCTATGAACTGTGTCTCATAACCCGCCCAGTCTGCTTTTCGGATCATTAACGGGACGCCGATTTCCTGGGCCTGCGCCTGAACAATTTCTAGCGGCAGCGCATGTGATTTGGAATGACTCTGGTCTTTCTCGAACATCGTCCACAACATAGCCGGCGTATTGCCGGCTTTTATCGCTCTGTAAGCAGCAAGCGCAGAATCTTTTCCACCGCTCCAGGATGAGACGAACTTTCCCCCGCTCATTGTCCGTCCGCCCATGCGATTCGGGCATCTACCGTGCGCGCCATACGAATCATATAGCAGCGGAATCCGAGCTTCGGCCAGAAATAAGATGCCAGATGGTTAGCTGTATACCAGTCTGTCATGATGTATTCATAGCCCGCTTTTTTCATTTGCGTGAAGCTGTGATTGGCAATCGATTTCCCGATTCCCTGTCCGCGCATGTCGATATTCGTTGCTGCCTGGATGAGCGCCGCTGCTTTACCCGGCGTCGTCATCGCATGTCTGTCATCTGCAGGCGTATACAGATGAAACGCAACAGGCACGCCGTCCTGCTCTGCCACCCAGCTTTTCGTTCCTTCTTTGCCTTGGTATGACTTCATCACAGAACGCTCATGATTCAGCGCTTCCTGTGTAATCGGCCTCCACGCAGGTGCTTTTGCCTGATGCATGCTGTTCCATGACGCCATATGATCAAGCATCGACTGCTCTTCAGCCGCCAATTCCTTCATCGTCACAAGACTGTTCTCACCCGGCTGCGCCCGATAACTTTCCAATGAAAGTGCCGCAAAACGCTTCTCGAAATGAAACGACTGCTCGAGAAGCTCAAATATTAATTCATCATGGCCGACCGGAACATCCACCACATGCTCGAAATATCCGTTGCGGACCCATTCCGCTCCTGCCTCGGTATACATCAGACGCGCCAACCGCGGATGCTCGTCCTCATGAATAACGAACGACGGATAGCCAATATACACCGTACGGCCCCGCGTCGCGTCTTCACGATATTCATACAGCAGATACCCGATGACCTCATCGTCACGAAGCGTCACAAGTCCGCTTGCATAAGGCTTGGCCATCTCCTCCCGCAAATGTTCTTCTGCTTGATCCTGCTCTTCAAACCGTTCCTGCAAAAACGGAAAACGCTGACGTTCATCCTGGTGTCTCGCCGCAAGCAGCGACGCCATCTGCGGTATGTATTGATCTTCAAATTGAACAAAACGAATCAACCGAATCCCCTCCTGCTTCATTGTAAGTAAATTATATCATACCCCTCTTTATTTCCAATGAAACGAACGGACCTTCTCGTTATTGCTCCTATGGTATGATGGTTGCGGAAGAAAGAGGTTCGAAAAATCCCTCTCAAAAAAAACTAGGAGTGAATACGTATGAAACAAGAAAAAGCAGTCGTCGTTTTCAGCGGTGGCCAAGACAGCACCACTTGCCTATTTTGGGCATTGAAACAATTTAAGGAAGTCGCAACCGTGACATTTGATTACGGCCAACGTCATCATGCAGAAATCGAATGCGCACGCCAGATTGCAGAAGAACTGGGTGTTTCATTCAAAGTTTTGGACATGACGTTGATCAATCAACTATCCGCAAATGCGTTAACGCGGGACAATATAGAAATTACAGAAGAAGCTGGCGGCATGCCGTCTACATTCGTTCCAGGACGCAATCATCTGTTCTTTTCATTCGCGGCCGTCTACGCGCAGGCAATTGGAGCACGCCATCTAGTAACAGGTGTCAGCGAAACGGATTTCAGTGGGTACCCCGATTGCCGTGATACATTTGTCAAATCATTAAATGTGACATTGAATTTAGCGATGGACGCAGAATTTGTCACCCATACCCCATTGATGTGGCTGGATAAAGCAGGCGTCTGGGAATTGTCCGACCAACTCGATGCGTTTGATTTCATTCAGCAGCGCACACTGACTTGCTATAACGGTATCCAGGCTGAAGGTTGCGGGGTATGTCCAGCTTGTAAGCTAAGGAGTCAGGGATTAGAAGAGTATTTGAAGAGACGAATGGTATAAGATGCTTGATGGATTGGCGCTCGAGAAACTTCTCGGGCGCCATTTAAAAAAGGGAGCGATATCGTTCATCCCTCCTTTTTTTGGATGAAATTTTCAAACCACTCCTTGATTTCTTCTAAGGTTGTCCTTAAGGTAATCCCCAGACCTGAATCCGTTCCCATATAAGAATTAATATATCCTGCGTCCATGAAGACACTGAAAAAGTAGGTATCTGGTTCATGTTCATATCGTTCATAAGAGAATGAGACACCAGGTGACAGCGCACTGAGATTTCCTGATGCTTCTTCGCCAATTTCATTCAGCTGCACAAGTAATGTCTCGATATCCTCATTCAACCAGACAAAGTTGTGGCCATATTCTAGAAACCCATACGAAAACGTCAATCTAAATTCAATTTCAAACAAAGTTCCTTCAGGTTCACCAAGTGCAAAGACTTCATGAACAACAGCTGTTTCGCTGAATTCATGAGAACAATCTTTCAGTACGTGTTTCATTGGAAGTCAGCTCCATTCCTAATTTAAAACTGCAGACCCACTCACTTGAGCAGATCTGCAGTATATATTTCTTCTATTAAGCAGGCATTGGTGTATCTGTCGGCTTCGCATAGCCGCCCTGGCCGTACTCCGTATCAATTGCATCACGGATTTCCTTCATAGACTTGCCATCCTGCTTCATTTGCACGGATTTCACAGCAATCTCTAGACAAACTTGGCAACGTGTGCCGTGGTCGTCCCAGACAACTGAGCCGTCTTCGCGCACTTCATCAAGGAAGCAGTTCATGTTGCTCTCGTGGCCCGCACTTTCGCCGCAGCCGCAATAGCATGGCATGTACTGAAGAACTTCCGTCGCCTTGCCCGCCACCTGATAGACCAGACGCATATCTTCCGGCTTATCATCTAAGAAAGATGGCAAAACATCAGCAGACGCAGTGATTTCCTGCAAGTCACCGTTTGCCAAATGCTCGATGTGTCCATGCTCGGTTTCAGCCCGAACATCTGACTGATCCGATTCAGCCGGCTTCTCTATTGCGCCGTTTCCGCATGCTGCAAGCGCCAATGTCAGCGCAGCCAGTCCTGCAAGGTATTTCTTTTTCATGTATATTCTAGCTCCTTTTGTATAGACGTAATGTCTTCAGTATACAAGGTCGGCACGGGAAACGAGCGTACAATTTCGTGACAATTAGTTATTGCCTGTCATCTTGCTTGGATCGACATATTCGTCAAACTGCTCTTCTGTCAATAAACCGGTAGAAAGTGCTGCTTCTTTCAGCGTAGTGCCTTCTTTATGTGCTTTCTTCGCGATTTTAGCCGCGTTTTCATAGCCGATATACGGGTTCAAAGCTGTTACGAGCATCAAGGAATTTTTCACCTTGTTGTCGATTTCTTCACGGTTCGGTTCA
Source organism: Sporosarcina sp. (assembly GCF_029257255.1). Taxonomy (GTDB): domain Bacteria; phylum Bacillota; class Bacilli; order Bacillales_A; family Planococcaceae; genus Sporosarcina. The sequence goes on from NZ_JARICI010000009.1 coordinate 54,960, forward strand.
ATTCCGACTGCACAATTATCATTGAAGCTGATCATGCCGTCTGCAAGCAATTTCGCAGATTGCAAGAAGTTATAGATGATAACCGGCTTGAAGACGTTCAACTCAAAGTTCCCCTGGCTTGCTGCGAAGCCGATTGTCGTGTCGTTACCCATGACTTGCGCAACGACCATCGTCAATGCTTCACTCTGCGTAGGGTTCACTTTACCCGGCATGATGGAACTGCCCGGTTCGTTTTCCGGAATCGTAATTTCGCCGATACCTGAACGGGGACCACTCGCCAACCAGCGCACGTCATTCGCTACTTTCATCAAATCGGCAGCCAATGCTTTCAACGCGCCGTGAGTGTAGACAACTTCATCATAACTCGTTAATGCATGGAACTTATTTTCAGCAGACGTGAATTCAATGCCGACAGATTTCGAAATCACTTCCGCCACTTTCTCGCCGAATCCAGCAGGTGCGTTCAGTCCTGTACCGACTGCTGTACCACCAATTGCCAGTTCCTTCATTGACTGGACGCTAGTTTCCAACATACCGCGCGTCTTCTCTAGCATTTTGTGCCAGCCGCTGATTTCCTGTCCAAGCGTCAATGGCGTCGCGTCCTGCAAGTGCGTACGGCCAATTTTGATAATGTCCATGAAGTCTTCGGATTTCTGATGCAATGTCTCTTTTAACTTATCGATTGCCGGTAATACCTCGCGCTCGATTGCGATGACACCCGCCACGTGAAGTGCTGTCGGGAATGTGTCGTTGGAGCTTTGGGATTTATTGACGTCATCGTTCGGGTGCAGGCGGTCTTCCTCGCCCCACTCCTCAAGCAATTGGTTGCCGCGGTTAGCCAGTACTTCGTTCATATTCATGTTGGACTGCGTGCCGCTTCCTGTCTGCCAGACGACTAACGGGAAATGCTCGTCCCATTTGCCTTCGATAACTTCTTCTGCTGCTGCTTTGATTGCTTTCATTTTGGCTTCGGATAAGTTGCCGAATGAATGGCTTGCGATGGCAGCCGATTTTTTCAGATGGGCAAATGCCTGGATGACACCGAGCGGTATTCTTTCGCCGCCGATCTTGAAGTTCTGCTTGCTGCGCTGTGTCTGCGCACCCCACAGTTTGTCTGCAGGTACTTTAATTTCACCAAATGTGTCATGCTCAATACGATATTCCATTATTCCATCCACCTCTCGAAATTGTAATCAGGCTCTCACTCTATCATGCCCTATTTAGTCGGAAATTTGAATTAAAAAGGATTGGGTGTTGAGGTTTATCGCCATTGATTTCCGTTCCAGGCGGAAGCTTTCCACTCCAATCAACTTGGCATCCAATAAACTAACTAAAATTGTGCAGTAAATATAACATCTTTAAAGATCACTAAACCTATAAAGCCTGCGTACGAAACGCTTTTCTGACGACAGTGAAATAAATAATCAGTGCACTGGTGCTGCAGGTCAAAATGGTGATGCCCATTGGCCAGGCGGAGAAGTCTCCCGCTAGGCCCACTAGTGGTGAAACTGTTGCGCCGCCTATGAACGGTAGTAGTCCTAGGAATGCAGCTGCGCTTCCTGCTGATTTACCCTGGCTTTGCATAGCTAAGGAAAATCCAGATGTGGAGACCATTCCGACGCTTGAGACGACGAAGAATAAGGCAGTGGCCATTAGCGTTAGCGGCCATTCATTCCAGACGGCCAGTACTAGAAGGATGCTTCCTGCGAATGAAATCATGACGCCTGTGCGCAGGAACTTCACTTCGTGGATCTTGCCAGCGAGACGTCCCGTAATTTGAGCAGCAATGATGATACCTACACCGTTGAGGGCGAAGAACAGCGAGAATTGCTGCGGTGATACGCCATAGATGTTTTGCAGGACGAACGGTGATCCTGCGATATACGCGAACATGCTCGACATGATGAAGCCTTGTGTCAACGCGATGCCCATGAACCATTTGTCTTTCAGCAGGCCGCCGAATGTTTTGACGACAGCGAGCATTCCGCCTTCTGCACGTTGTTCAACCGGTAAGGTGTCAGGTAAAAATAGAGAAGTGGCGAGAAACATCACTAAGCCGATTCCTCCTAAAATGAAGAACACCACTTGCCACGATGCGAAGCTCAATACCACGCCGCCAGCAATCGGCGCCATGATCGGTGCTGCCCCATTGACGATCGACAACATCGCCATGAATTTTGTTAATTCGTTTCCTATGTACAAATCCCTCGCACACGCCCGCGCGATAACAATACCCGCAGCACCTGTCATACCTTGAATGAAGCGCAGCAAGACGAATGCCCAGATGTTCACCGTAAACGCACACATAACGGAAGCGGCCGCATAGACGACTAGCGTGATGACGAGCGGTTTCCGCCTTCCATAAATATCACTCAACGGGCCGAATACAAGCTGCCCTACGCCCAATCCGATCAGGCACGCCGTCAGGCTTAATTGGACGAGCGAAGCCGATACATTCATATCTTCCGCGACAATCGGCAATCCAGGCAGATACATATCCATCGACAGCGGACCGAATGCCGTCAGCGAACCCAGTAGCAGCACGAGCCATACTGTCGGCAACGGAACTTTTCTTTGAAGCTGATTATCCATTAGACAAAACCCTTTTCTCAGTTAGAATTCATTCAGTATACCAAAGAAGCAGCCCTTCTGTTAGGCTGCCTACTACACTATTACTACTAACATTCCGCCTGCAGCACCTGTCAGCACGACAATCCACGGAGGCACCTTCCAAAAAGCCAGCATACTGAATAATACGGCGGCCAGTGCAAAATCAGCCGGTTTTCCAATCGAACTTGTCCAAATCGGATTATATAATGCAGCCAATAAAATCCCGATCACCGCTGCATTGACACCCATCACAGCACCTTTGACACGTGGACGGCTGCGCAACAGATCCCAGAAAGGCAGAGCGCCTACAATTAGCAGGAATGCCGGCAAAAATATCGCCGCAGTCGCAAATAAACCGCCCTGCCAGCCATTCATCACCGCACCCAAATAGGCAGCGAACGTGAACAACGGACCTGGAACCGCCTGTGCCGCTCCGTATCCCGCCAAGAATGCTTCATCACTGATCCAGCCCATGGGCACCAATTCCTGCTCCAATAAAGGAAGCACTACATGCCCACCTCCAAATACCAGTGCACCGGCCCTATAAAAACTATCAAACACCGCTACCCAGTATGAGCCTGTCCATTCGCGGAGAATCGGCAAAATAGCTAAGAGTCCGAAAAACAATGTCAGGAAAAACACGCCCGTTTTTTTAGACAAAGGAAATTTCGATTGACTACTCTCACTGCCCTTCTCGACAGACCGAAACAGCAAAAGCCCCGCAACACCCGCCAAGAAAATAATCGTGACTTGCGTAAATGCTGTCTGCCATAAAAGAGCAGCAACAAGCGCAAGTAACGCAATGGCTTTCCGTTTAGTATCCGGCGTCAAATTCTTCGCCATGCCAAGAATTGCATGCGCAACGACAGCGACGGCCACAATCTTCAATCCATGCAGCCAGCCTGTACCGCTGATATCTGAACCAATAAAAAGCATTGCGAATACAATCAGAGCCAGAACAGAAGGCAAAGTAAATCCGATAAATGAAATGAGTCCGCCTAACACACCAGCCCGTGCTATTCCTACGCCGATGCCGACCTGACTGCTTGCAGGTCCCGGCAAAAATTGCGCCAGAGCCACTAAATCCGCATAACTTTTTTCATCCATCCATTTGCGCCTGCGCACATACTCTTCATGGAAATAACCTAAATGAGCAGTCGGCCCGCCAAATGAAGTCAACCCGAGTTTTGTTGAGACAATTAATATCTCAAGTAATCGTTTCATCTTGAACTCCTCTCCAGCTTTATTTCCCCCTATCATCTCATCTCGGAAACAATATTCAATAAACTTACAGAATCTTTGCATGAACGTAATAATCACTTACAGAAAAAAACCAAGAATCCCTATAAAACTAAGGGACTCTTGGCTTCTCTTATAACTCGCGTCGCAACGCATCAATCACATCGATTTTCGTAGCCTTCCTGGCCGGTCTCCATCCCGAAACAACGGCGACTGTCAGACTGATGGCCGAGGCAATAACAATCAGCTGCCACGGAATGATAGAAAACGTAACATTCAAATCGGCAAAATCCTCTTCTCCCATTGCTGCGCCAACAATAATTGGCAATAGCCAATTAGAAACAAAGCTGACCGCATAGGAAATGATAAGCGCTAAAACAGTCCCAACAATCCCGATCCACGCGCTTTCCATCAGGAACAAACGCTGAATCAGCTTTGGCTGTGCTCCAATTGCCTTCATAACACCAATTTCACGTGTACGTTCTGTTACGGCCATGGTCATCGTGTTAAAGATTCCAATGGAAGAGATTAAGATTGCAATCGTCCCGACAAATACCAAGCCCGCTTTCAACGCCAAGAAAAATACGTCCACGCGTTCCAATTCTTCCGAGATGGAATAGACATTGTATCCATCGTCTTTCAATTGATTCGTGACTGTTTTGACGTTTTCCAGTTCGTCTGCGTAAACATACAGCATACTAGAGAGCAGCGGATTGTTCTCCAAGTCCTCCACATGCTTCTGATAGATTTTCTCCAGTTTAGGAATCAGCGTCGCATCCGCGTAAATTTTATTGTCCACCAGCCAGTCTTTTGACGGCTTTTCCGCAATGCCGACAATCGTCAATTCCGTTTGCTCCTCATACATGTCTCCAGTGTCGTAATCACCAAGCTGATAAACAAACTTTTCCCCGATTAAATTTCCATCGTACGAAGGAATCTCGAGCTCTTCCTGTGAATCTGCCGGCCTCGATTCCATTATCTTGTCCGCAGCCTGCTGATCAATTAAACTTTCAGCAAATCCGCTGCCCACTACCACTTCATCAGCTGTTTCTGGCAGTCTTCCTTCCTCCAAAGCGAAGCCAACTTTTGCTTCTTCATTGAAATCGGTCACAAGCAAATTCCCGTATGTTGAATATTGACCAAGCGACTCCTGCTGCGGCGCATTGATATTCTGACGTACAACCACCGCTTTGACGTGGTCGATGTCTTTCATTCCCTCAGCTTTATTAACATCGAGATCTCCAGAATACACTTCAATTTGTGTAACCAGTCGATTGTCCAGAATTTCGCTGCGCAGCGTATCGTGAATTCCAAAGCCGACGCTTGCCAGTACAATTAGGAATGCAGTTCCCATTGTTGCCGCAAGGACCGTCATGAAGACACGTAATTTATTCTTCTTAATATGCTGCCGAATAAAATCGATCTGATCTTTAAACTGCATGGATCGCACCTTCTTCCGCCAAATTACCGTCGTGCATTCGGTATATCCGATTCGCCCTGTGTGCGACTTCATCGTCATGCGTGATAATGACAAACGTGATGCCAAGTGTTTTGTTAAGCGTTTGAATCAGCTGCAGTACTTCTTGTTCCGTTTCCGAATCCAGACTGCCCGTCGGTTCATCTGCGAAAATAATCGGCGGGTCTGTTATGAGCGCTCGTGCGATACTGACGCGTTGTTGCTGACCTCCTGATAATTCATTCGGATAATGATCCTGCACCGCATTCAAACCAACCTCCATCATCAGCTTATTGACCTTATCTTTACGCTGATGATGATTCATTCCCTTTAACTTCAGTGGCAATTCCACATTCTCGAATGCCGTCAGACCAGGCATGAGCTGGAAATTTTGAAAAATGAAACCGAAGTTCTCTAGACGGAACTGTGCACTTTGCTGTTCCGTAAATGCTGAAGTCACCGTATCCTTCACTCGTATCTTCCCGCTATCCGGCTTTAAAAACCCGGCTAATATATGAAGTAATGTCGATTTCCCAGAGCCACTCCGGCCGACAATGGACACAATTTCCCCTTGCTGAACCGAGAATGAAACGCGTTTCAACACAGGCACATTGGTTTCTTTACCTTTTCTTCCAATTAAAAATGAATGGTTTATATTTTCAACTGTAATCAATACTTTTCCTCCCACTACTGTATTAACTTCAGTATACAAATGCCATCTTAAGGAACCCTAAGGATGTTTCTTAAGATTTTATGAAGTTAATACGCAAAAACCATCAAATTTCTACAAGATTCCCTATCTTTTTATACAAACATTTTGGTATGATGTATGAATCCCGTACGCTGAGGTGTATCTAGGGGAAACAGTTGAATGAAAAGACACTATCCATTCCAACAATAGATGGAGGAAAATATATGCTAAGCCCAAGAAAACCTGATCCGTTTTTCACTGCTTTATTGGACATTGCCAAGCACGTGCAGGAATCGTTGCACTATGCAGATGATTTCAAAGTAGAAACAGTGGCAGACCTGAAGGAAATCAGCATCAAAATGAAAGCCTATGAGACTTCAGGCGATCGGCTCATTCATGAATTAATCACCAAACTGAACACATCATTCATGACACCGATTGAACGGGAAGATATTTTACAGTTGGCCATAAAAATGGACGATATATTGGATGGAATCGAGCATTTCATTGGGAATCTGGAGATGTTTTCTTTCATTGAAATAGACGAATACATGCGAAAGTTCATGGCGAACATCGTCAAGAGTACGGATGAAATTGTTAAGGCGATGGAGTTGTTAACGAATAAGAAGCTTGTGGAAATGCGTACACATGCCGTACAAATTAAAGAGTACGAACGAATTTGCGACGAAGTACTGCGGACATCCATTAAGCAATTGTTCATTCGGGAAAAAGACCCGATCCGAATCATTCAGCTGAAGGATCTATACGAATTACTCGAAGATACCGCAGATTATTGTCAAGACGTTGCCAATACAATCGAAACAATCATAATGCGTAACGCGTAAGGAGTAACAGCTGATGGAAACGATTCTCATACTCACCATTCTCGTTGTCGTGTTTGCCCTGGCATTCGACTTCATCAATGGTTTTCACGACACAGCCAATGCCATCGCTACGTCTGTCTCGACGCGTGCATTAAAACCACGGACAGCGATTATGATGGCGGCCACGATGAACTTTATCGGGGCACTGACTTTTACAGGCGTTGCTAAAACAATCACAAAAGACATCGTCGATCCCTTTTTATTAGAAAATGGTTCATTGGTCATTTTGGCCGCTCTCGTTTCTGCAATTATCTGGAACTTGGTGACATGGTATTTCGGTATTCCTTCGAGTTCGTCACATGCATTGATAGGCTCCATCGCCGGCGCCGCCATTGCTGCAGCGGGATTCGGCATTCTGAACTATAGTGGTTTCATCAAGATTATCCAGGCACTTTTGATTTCTCCAGTCATTGCGCTAGTCGGCGGTTTCATCGTCATGACGATTTTAAAGAACGTTCTGAAAAACCGAAATCTCTTCAAAGCGAATAAACGCATCCGCTATATGCAGATCGGGACAGCGGCGATCCAGTCGTTCACGCACGGTACGAATGACGCGCAAAAGGCTATGGGTATTATTACGATGGCGCTTATCGCTGCTGAATTGCAGACTACTGATGATATTCAGTTGTGGGTGCGGATTGCAGCGGCTACTGCGATGGGAATCGGAACTTCAATCGGAGGCTATAAAATTATTAAGACAGTTGGCGGCAAGATCATGAAGATTCGACCAATTCACGGCATTGCGGCAGACTTGAATTCCGCTACCATCATTTTCGGTGCCACACTGCTCCACCTGCCTGTCAGCACGACGCACGTTATCTCTTCATCCATTATGGGTGTGGGGTCAGCACAGCGTTTGAAAGGCGTGAAATGGGGAGTCGCGAAGACTATCGTTTTGACATGGGTGATCACAATGCCAATATCTGCCATTATTGCAGCAATCGTCTATAAGGCGCTGGCTTTATTTGTGTAACAATTTTTCAACTTGCAATCTCTGCCAATAGTTGTTATGATAAAGGAGAATTATTTTTGTTCGACGCAAGGTCCGACGATTTCATCTCGACCGTTTTCAAGAATTGAGCAAGGATAGTAATACAATGTGTACACAACCGTACACGAGGAGGAAACAAACATGGAACAAGGTAAAGTAAAATGGTTTAACGCAGAAAAAGGTTATGGCTTCATCGAACGTGAAGATGGCGACGATGTATTCGTACACTTCTCCGCTATCCAAGGCGACGGATTCAAAACTCTTGAAGAAGGTCAAGACGTGTCTTTCGAAATCGAGCAAGGACAACGCGGACTTCAAGCAACTAACGTTACAAAAAACTAATTTAACCTTACAAACCACTTCCTTTTAGGAAGTGGTTTTTTTATGCGCTCAAATAAACAGTTTAGATGTCCGATTACCTGCACCAAACTATCCCCCTGCCGCGCCAATAACGGAATTCAACGAACCAACCACCGCTTACAACGCACCTTTCACTGTCAGCAACGAACCAAACAGCTCGATCAACGAACCAAAACAGCTTCTGAACGCACATTTCCTTTCTATTCCTGCAAGACTTTCACACTATTCTTCGTTATGATAGAGACATATCTCAATTAAAAAAGCCCGCTTAAGACAGGAGGAAACCCCTTGCACAACTTCGCAAAATTTGTGACGCGTTCATATAAATGGATTCTCGCGTTTTGGATGTTATTATTCAGCGTCATGACCTACTTCGCCATCCAGCTGCCCGGCCTGCTCGCAGGTGACGGATTCCGCGTAGATGGTGAGCATGAACAAGTCATGAAGATTGTCTCAGAGGATTTTGATTTGCCCGCAGAGACACTATTTTTAGTATTTGATGGCAAATCCGACAATGAAATCAAATCTACCCTTTCCGAACTGGACTCTCTCGGAATTGCGTCAGAGATTGTGTCACCGCTGAATGAAAAAGATCAGTACACGGACGGCCTATCCTATGCGATGCTGCAGTTCAGCGAAGAACCGGAAGATATGCCGCAAGTGGTAGACGATATCCGGGAATCATTCGAAGGTGAAAAAGGCATTGTACTGACAGGCGGGGGCGCTTTCGAGCATGACATTAATAAAGCGAGCCAGCGCGACCTGATGACGGCGGAAGCCATCGGTCTGCCGATTGCAATTGTCGTGTTGCTGTTTGCATTCGGTACCGTTGTTGCTTCATTCGTTCCATTGGTAGTCGGAATTGGGACGGTTGTTTCTTCACTCGGTGTACTGGCACTGCTCGGCAACACTGTGGATCTGTCCATCTTCGTACTGAATATCGTACCGATGCTCGGACTCGCGCTCAGTATCGACTTTGCGCTGTTGTTCATCAGCCGCTACCGTGAAGAATTGAAAAAACAAAGCATCACTGATTCCATCATCAGGACCATCCGCACAGCAGGACGCTCGATTATCTTCTCGGCTGTCTGTGTATTCATTGGACTCGGTGCCATGTTGCTGATTAAAGTGGATATTTTCATGAACATCGCACTTGGCGGCATGATCGTCGTCGGTATGGCAGTCATTTCATCACTTACCCTGCTCCCTTCTGTCCTGCTGCTTCTTGGCGACCGAATCCATAAAGGACGGCTGCTGAAAGACCGTGGCGAAGAAGCGAACGGCTGGCGTAAGTTTGCCAACGCTGTGATTAAGCGTCCCGTAACCATCGCAATTGTCGCCATCGTTTTATTGGCAATCGCATTGATTCCTGTACGCAATATGGAACTGACAATTCCGCAGATCGACTCCCTGCCTAAATCATTCGATACGCGGCTTGCGTTTGAGCAGATGCAGGATACATTTAAACTCGATGATGAAAGTACGGTATTCCTGCTGGCAGAGCGGAAAGGCGGCTGGAAGGATACGGACGGACTTTCGGATATGAAGAAGCTGGAAGATCAGCTAATGAACGATTCATTGGTGGAAGATGTCTCCACTATTTATACAGCAAGCGGAATTAAAACGCCTGAACAATGGGAACAGTCTCTGCTCGCTCCGGGTATGGAGGAACGGCTGAATCCGGTGCTTGAAAACTTCGCAAAGGGCGATCGGCTACTAATTCCCGTGACACTTGCTGCATCAGGCAGTTCCAATGAAGCGCAAGACTGGGTTCGTGACTGGTCAGCAAAAGATACGCAATGGAATTTATTGATTGGCGGCGAACCGCGCTTTAATCAGGAAATCTTTGATGAAATTACAGATCATATCGTTTATGTACTACTGATTATTGTCGTATCCACGTTCTTCATCTTGATGTTCGCTTTCAGATCATTAATTATCCCAATAAAAGCGATCCTGATGAATATTCTCGGACTGTCAGCGACATTCGGTATACTCGTCTACATTTTCCAGTACGGACATTTCGGTCTGCACCCCGGAACAGTGGCGCTCATAATTCCGGTCATCGTCTTCAGTCTGGTATTCGGATTGAGCATGGACTATGAAGTGTTCTTGATTTCGCGGATGCAGGAGGAATTCTCCCATTCATTCGATAACGATAAATCTACGGTTGAAGGGCTTGCGACGACAAGTAAAGTCATTACGTCTGCCGCACTGATTATGATTGTTCTGACAGGTGCTTTCGCGTTTACGGACGTTATGCCGGTGAAGCAGATCGGTGTCGGCATTGCGATTGCGGTCGCAATTGATGCCACGATCATCCGCCTCCTGCTCGTGCCAAGTCTAATGAAACTGTTCGGCAAGTGGAACTGGTGGCTGCCGTTTGGTAAAGGGCTGTATCGTTCACGAAGTCAGCAGCATCACGGAGGAAAATAACTTAGTCACGAATGGGCACCGAACTTTTTCGGTGCTCTTTTTATTTGCCAAAAAAGAAACTAAACACCTGGTGGGAACGTATGGATAGTAAAGGAGAGGAGATTATGACAAACTTTCTAATTCCCGGCATCATTACCTTAGTTGTTACCTTGATTTTATCCATCGCTTTTAAAGGATCAGCAAAAGTGGATAAAGGAACCAAATTTAATTACTTTACGTTATCATACAGACGAAAAATGATTCGAAATATAACCAGTCTTCCCCTATTTATTTTGGCACTTATTTTTATTTTTACCTATTCGGGCTGGAGTACATCAGTTAATATCATCTTCGGTCTGGCGGTTCTTATCATCTACATTATTCAGCTGCTCTACAATTATTATATGTGGAAGAGACATGAGGCCTGATACAAGAGTATTTTAACAAACCTTTGCAAGATCTTTATTGATCATATAATGAATTCTTGAAGCAATTTAACACTAGTAACTGGCGAGGTTGCCGCATTTCTTTCTTCATCAGCTGTATATGTAACGACAATTTTAATTGAGAACCATTATCAACTAATGTATAGTAGAGCTACAACTAATTACGTGAGGAGAATATATATTGCAAATCTACTGGACTAAAATAAATAAGATCATTGAAGAAACACCTGAGGTTAAAACGTACATGCTTGACTGTCCGGAAGACTTTACATGGGAAGAAGGTTCTCACACCCACTTTGCACTGGTAGGTTTTAATGCCGGAGATAAGCCAAACCGAAGCCTGATCCGCCATATGTCGATCTCCACTCTGCCGCACGAACAGTCAATTGGTATCACCACACGCATCAGAGAGCAATGTTCTGAATTCAAAACAATTTTAAGAGATCTTGAGGTCGGCGGTGACGTGGCAATCTTTAAAACGCATTCGAATGTACCGCTAAAACGGCAAGACAAAAATGTGTACCTGCTGTCCTCGGGTGTCGGGCTGGCTACTTTCAGACCGCTTGTACTGGATTACTTCAACCGTGCAGACAACGTCAATCAAATTCATTCGCTCAATATTGATTCAACAAAAGACTTCTTATTCACCGACATCTTTGAATCCGCACCTGACAAAAAATTCACTTCACAGTTCGTCGATAACCGCAAAGACTACTATGACGAAGTGAAAAGCCTGGCTGCAGATAAGGATGGACTCTTCTATGTTGTCGGCAGTGATGAATTCCTTGTGCAGAATATTGATGTATTGCGCGGGCAAGGTATCAAGCCTGAACAGATTATGCTCGATAAACATGAACGCTCGCTTCCTGAATTTCTAGCAGTTGATTTGTCGGTTTGATAGAGATATTTTTTTGATGGAAAACACGAGCTTCTCGTCTATCACTATGCAAGGTTCCTACCTTCAGTAATATAGTGCTTTCAAATTGATTGAATTGTGGTAATATAAGATTTACATTAATAGGCGATGAAGAGACAAGTATATGTGCTTCAGGCATGACAGAGAGCTCCGGCAGCTGCGAAGGAGTATGCAAATGCACATAGAAACAAGCCTCGGAGCTGCACGTAGGATATTCATATTATTGATTATGTGCCGGGTTCTCCCGTTATCGAGATAGAGTATTACCCTGCGCTACATACTGCAGGCGTACTTGAAAAGGTTTTTGCGGCGACGCAGGAACAAACTGGGGTGGCACCGCGAACTTCTACATTCAGGAAGTCTCGCCCTCAAGTCTATTGACATGAGGGTGAGGCTTTTTTTGTTTCCAAAAAATGAATGTAGGAGTGGCTGCAATGTTGAAAATCAGTAATTGGAAAAACCCCTTATTACTTCTGCTGGGAATTGGTGTGTCGAATCTGGGTGCCTGGGTTTATTTGATTGCACTTAACCTGATTGTTTTAGATATGACAGGATCACCATTCGCAGTATCCATTCTTTATATCCTTATTCCCGTCTCGGCCCTGTGCACAAATTTCTGGTCCGGCAGCTTAATTGACAGGGTAAATAAAAGGAAATTAATGATCTTGCTTGACTTACTCAGAGCGTTCTTTATATTTTTACTGCCATTCATGGATTCACTACTATTCATTTATCTATGCGTATTACTTATCAATATGGCCAGTTCTATTTTCGGGCCGACCTCCATGGTTTATATGACCAAGCTAATACCTAAGACAAATAGACAGAGATTTAACGCCCTTAGAAACTTTATTAATTCAAGCGGCTTTATACTGGGGCCGTCCATTGCAGGGTTCCTCTTTATCATCGGCTCTCCGTATCTTGCAATCCAATTAAATTCACTGGCATTATGCATGTCGGCAGCCATCATTTTGGTACTGCCTAATTTGGATAACGTAAAAAGCGCTGCTGGGAATCCAGAAAAAATGAGCCTCCGCGTAATCAGAAACGATTGGATAGAAGTTCTCCGCTTCAGTAAATCAAATCGGCATATCGCCTGGGTGTATGTACTTTTCAGTGGAATTACTGTATTTATGACTGGTTTAGACTCGCTGGAAGCCGCTTTTGCAACAAGGGTTCTCTTACTGTCTGATAGCACTTACGGGTTTCTGGTCAGTGTTGCGGGAATTGGAATTATAATAGGATCTTTGACAAATGCTTTAGCCAGCCGTTTACAAACGAATTTCCTGATCAGTTTTGGAGCCGTCTTTACACCCTTTGGCTATTTGATCTTTGCGTTTTCCCAAAACTTTATATGGGCTTCAATTGGCTTTTTCACATTAACCTTTGCCTTGTCATTTGCAAACATTGGATTCTTAACTTTTTATCAAAACAATGTGCCCATCACAATTATGGGGAGATTTTCAAGCGTTTTTGGCATAGTAGAGGCATTGCTAATTATTTCCTTTACAGCTGCGATTGGCATTCTTGCTGAGGTCTACGGGATTCGCTCCGTCTATATCATCGGTTCTTTTATTTTTTTTGCAGTAGGATTTCTTGTCAGTGTAACTGTTTTGGATAAAACTAAGAGCGTCTATTACTGAAATCACGACAATTAAAAAGTACCTGCGCAAAATTTATGCAGGTACTTTTTTATCATCCTATTTCCCAACCAAAACTGCCGGTTCCCATATAAGAAGGTGTTCCCATCGATTGAGGATTCTTTTGTGTCGGGTTGTTTTTAAAAGTAACTGTCACCATGAAATAGACAGCCGCCACTACAAGCACCGTAAAGATGGCTAAGCCGATCGCCAGTGTTTTACCCTTCATTTCATTTCACTCCTATTGCATCATTTCGTTTTCAATGAAAAGCCTTCTTCTTTCAGATAGCTGACAGCTTCTCCGTAAGCGCCGAAGCCTTCTTCTAGGTTCACGCCGTGGTAAACGTTGAAAAAGTCGTCTTCTTCAAGTACTGTCAGTGTCGATCCATTCGGATGCTGCCATGTTTCAGATAGCGGTTCTGCTTCTGTTGGCTCTGTAGCCAATGCTTCGACCGCTGCTTTGATGACGGTACGTAACTCATCTGCAGTAAATTCACGAATATTTACCAGTCCGCGATCGTCAGGCTCATAACCTTTGACGTCTGCCACGTAGACAAAGCCATTGCCATTAGGATGCAAGTGCTGTACGACGACAGTCTTATCGAAAAGTGATTCTTCGTAATGATAGTTCAGGCGCTTCATGGATACTTCTTTTTTCACTAACTCCGGAAATCCCTCTATGATCTGCTGCTTCTCTTCAAATGTTAACATGTTATTCCTACTTTCCATTATTGTGTTATCTCGTTTTCCATTCGATGAACAGGACGAGTAATATGACGACTGCAAATGCGACGATATAGAACCAGGATGGTACACTGCTAATTCCGCCGAACATGCCATCCACTCCTTCCCCACTCTCCATTGCTTTCAGTATACCCTTTTTCTATTAGTTCTGGCGATTAATTTCAACAATTCGGCTGTTTACGCTGTATTGCCAGAGCACTTAGAGAGTATAATGTGAAAGAGGAGTGAGTGTTACATGTTCAAACGCCTTTTTCAACTGCTGTTTCTCATCGTGATTCTGTACGCCGCGAAGCCCTTGTGGGAAGGTCCCATGTCCAAATATGTGGACTTGTCGTTTCTTGACCCGCTGGATGCGCGTGTAGAGTCTGTTCTCGACGAAGAAATGGTCGAATCTGTACTTGATTATACAAAACAATCCATTACAACTATTGTATCTTTTGTTTCCAATAAAACAGCAGAATCCCGAGCGCCAGAAGAAGTCGCCCATCCGACGCTCGCAACACCGGCGCAAGGGAGCCTGTCTATTCATAATATCCAAATCGGCATGACGGAAGCCGATGTCAAAGCCGAACTCGGTGAACCTGCACGTAAATCTGTCAATGAATACGGCACCGAGTGGCTGACGTTTCATCAGAATTACCAGAATTTCGTCATGCTGTCCTATGACATTCAGCGCCGTGTGAATGCCATCTATACAAACGACCGTTTGATTTCTTCATCCAAAGGTATTGAATACGGCATGCCGAAAGCAGAAGTACGTGAAATTGCAGGTGAACCGATCACAGAAATCCGCAAAGGTACGAATATTTATAAGCTGCAGGCCGATGAAGGTATGGATATTTTTCATTCGGACGGCATTTATATGTATGTTTTTTATGATTTGCATAAGGATAACACGGTGACGGCTGTTCAACTGATTTCGGATAAATTAGAGCAGCGCAAAACGGCTTTGTATGCACCGCAAAATGATGCTATGCGAAAAGGCTTTGAAATGCAGCTCTTTGATTTGACGAACGCGGCGAGAGTCCGCCACGGCCGTTCCATTTTGACATATGACGAGTTGGCATCTGTGACTGCCCGCAAGCACAGCGTAGATATGGCTGTACATGATTATTTCAGTCATGAGAATCTGCAGGGCGAATCCCCTTTTGATCGGATGAAGAAAGACGGCGTGAAATTCGTCAGTGCCGGAGAAAATTTGGCGTACGGCCAGTCGAGCAGCATCTTCGCCCATGAAGGTCTGATGAACTCGAAAGGCCACCGCGAGAATATCTTAATCCGGGATTATCAGTTCCTCGGCATTGGCGTGGATTTCAATGACAAAGAACAGCCATTTTATACAGAGAATTTCTTCTCTAAGTAGGTGGATTTACTTTCATTCTGCAGGTGTTTCTATTAAAATAAAGGAAAGGCCTTCGCGTAACAGGAGGACCTGACAAAGCATTAAAGGAGAATACGAATTGAAAAAATTTGCAGCATTTTTCTTGGCCGCGACGTTAATTCTATCGCCGATCGGGAACATCGTTTTCCAGGACGAAATCACAGCAGAAGCACGCGGATATAAGTCCGGAAAGAAAAGTTTCAGTACGCCGAACCGCGTACAGCCGAATAAAGCAGAAAAGAAACAAGATCAAACGAATCAAAACAATAATACAACAGCTGCCGGTAAAACAGCGAAGCCTGGTATGGGCGGCGGACTGATGAAAGGTTTGTTAGTCGGTGGATTAGCAGGTCTGTTATTCGGAAGCCTATTCGCTAACATGGGTATGCTCGGCTCATTACTTGGATTAATCGTCAATGTGCTTGCAATTGTCTTGATCATTGCATTGGTACGAAAGATTTTTGCGATCTTCAAAGAAAAAGAACGCAAGAAGAATGAGGATATGAATCAATGGAACAGCAGATAATTTATGAACAGGATGTAGCGAATGCGGTATGTGTGCTGATTGCCAAAGAAGCACGCGTCATGCCGGACGACGTGGAAGTTGAACTTGCTTATGACGATGACGAAGGTTTTTCTGCTGAAGCAGGGCTTAACGGCCAGGTTCATCAGCTAAATACAACACGACTTGTCGAAGCACTCCGTTTATGGATTGAACAGTACTTGGATATGGATCCAATGGCTGCCGGCATCCAATTGAAATTGGATGATGAAGAAGGCATCATTGCCATTGTCCGATAAAACTTTTAAGACGCCACCTCAGTTGAGGGGCGTCTTTTTTAGATTTCTTTAAGGTGCCTGTGTGCCACACAACTTCAGGACAATTCAGAATAGTGTTTAAGTTGTGTGATGCACAGGCACCTCTTATCATTTGAAGTATGGTTTTGTTAACTACCTCATATATATATAAGAACAACCCATCTTATCATTGAGGATGTGAGCGAATGAATAAAAAAGATAATAATCAGACAGAGGAAAAAGTGGAGTCGGCAGAAATTTATGCGGCTAAACTTTCATTTATCGGTTCCGCCCTTTCCACATTGGGCGATGGTCTTCAAACATTAGCTGCGGGAATTGCACTGCAGGAATTGATAAATGCAACGAACGACAGCCAAACATCAGATCAAGCGAATCAGCTCGAACAAATACAAATACAACTGGACTACTTAACAAGAAAAATAGAAAGCATGGAGCGCAGAAGTTACGGCCAGTTTTGAGTCTCAGACTGGCTTTCGACTTTATTTATTTTTTAACAACTGCCACAGTTGCAGCCCATCAGACTTGTGACCTGCATACGAACCCATCCAACGTGGATAAGTGACTGGGATTACGGTGCTGACGAACTGAATAAGATTAGCTATTGAAGCCCCCCAAAAAAATGATCGGAAATCGCCATGTGACACCGACATGGCCATGCCTGCGAATACAAACACCAGCGTCAGCGACATAACAGGTCCCCCAGCCAAAGCCGCCGCTCTCTGCCGCTTATTTAAATTCCCTTCCCAATAAACAAAGCCTGCAAAGGAATAAACGATATGAAAATGGAGTCTTCCCAACCTGAAATTTTCTATATTCTTCTCACTTTTACTCCCTAAGTAAATATCTACTCTGGACCTGAACGTAGCTATGACTCCCAGGCCATGACCTACCTCGTGCAGCAACGTACTCAGTGGCAAAACCGTTAGATAGAATAACAAGATGAATAGTATATTACCTACCTCCACTTGTCACCTCTCCATTATTAACCAGATACACAACACCCACTATGATGACTGCTACAGCCGAAAGAATCAGCGAATATCGGGAGATGCTGATGAAGTATTCGTAATAAGGCTTCTCTGTAAAATAAAGTGCGCGATCCATCATCATTTCTGGCTCCTGTTTGGGAAAGAATATAAATAGGAATGAAAACGAAAAAACAAAACTGTACATTCCAGTTTTCACTAATAGTTTTTCCAATAGGATTCACCTCCCAGCAATTAGTTTTTTCTAGTGAAATATCATTTACTGCTCTCTTCAGTTAAAAACTTCATTCTGCCGTCAGTCATGAAACTTTTAGCCATATAATAAGCGCTTGCAGTAAATAGCTGCGTGTTAACTTCATTGGACTCTTATGCAAATACGTTGATTTTATTGTTTTCCATTTATTCATGGCCAATCTCCTTTCCATCTCACATCCTAGTTGTATAAGATTGATTTTAAAAAGAGCAAACCATTACACTGGTTTGCTCTTTTGCTTTCATTTTATCAAATTCATTTCCCAATCTTTTCTAAGCAAACCCATAACAAAAATATCATGGTACTTACCGAATCTAAAAAGCTCTTCCCTTAAAGTGCCTTCTAAGTGAAATCCGCACTTTTCATAAGAGCTAACCGCCCTTTTATTATAACTGAAGACTTGAAGTTTCACTTTATTCACATTCATATAACCAAAAATGAAATCAAGTAAAACTTTCATTGCATCTGTCCCATAACCTTTTTCTTGATAATCAGGACCAACAGATATTCCAACATGACAAGTGCTATTGTTCCAGTTAACTAAATAAACAGCAATAGTTCCAATGAATACTTTTTCATCTTTCAGTTCAATAGCAAACATGTAGTCTTCTTTCTCAGAACTAATCTCACCAAGAAACTTTTCATGATCTGCATCAGTAGGCGGGAATGGTATTCCATCGTTCATTAGTAGACGACTTTCCATTACATCCTCGATGTTTGAATAAAACTTGTAATCTGCCTTTGTAATTTTTCGCAAAGTTACTTGGTCACCAGTTAAATAATTCTTTATATATTGCTTGATCAACTTAGATTCCCCCATATTTTTGCAGGGGTTGCAGTAAAGGGGAGAAATTACTGTACCCCTGCGACGTTTTTTTGTTCCTCTGTACTTTTATAAACGTCTACCACAATGCTCGATAACATAGGCCAATCTCCTTTTTCATATGATCTGTTAATTATAGGTCAGATTATTACAATTAGTCAAACAATGTCAGAGGTTCGTAAATTTTTATTATACAAGATCCCTGTTCAGTATTAGCATACTACTATTAAACCATTGTTCTGCGCTGCACGACTCTCCTTAACTAAGTTTTAAATAGAAGCCCTTGCGTAAAGAAATTCCAAAGCATTCACCCCAACTAGAGCGTCTCCTGCAATTTCTGAATCTTTGAGTGGGAAATTAAATATACATTGCCAAAAATGTCGACTTTGTCTCCCTTTACACGTACTGCGCAATCTTTGTTTGACGCATAAATATTCATTTCTTCCGATAAGGGAGACAGTTCGTTTTGAACAAGCTCCATATTATTTTCTAGATCAAAATGAGACAGGACAGAAAAATCACCGACAGCATCGACAGTGCCTGTGTGCCAAACAACTTATAAACAATTCAGAATAGCGTTTGAGTTGTGTGGTACACAGGCACTCCCACATCTTTGAGTTGTGTGGTACACAGGCACTCCCTTATTCATCCGATACCTTCTGAATCATCTCCACCCGATTACCAAAAGGATCACGGAATTCGAACCGGTCAAAGCCGGGGATCGGTACGCCTTCAATAATTTGAATATCATGCCGGCCCAATACACTTCTCCAATGAGATATATCATCCACCTGATAAGCTAAATGAGCTTTAGTCGTCAATCTATCAAAGCCCTCTTCTGTACCTACATGAACTTCTTGATCTCCAACTTCTAGCCAAAACCCGCCGCGTCCCTTTAATGATTCAGGCTTTTCTTTTTCGGCTAAGCCCAAGATTCCACAATAAAACCGTTTCCCTTCTTCTTCTGTGCCCACTGGAATAGTAATCTGTGCATGATGCAATCCGATAATCATATAATATCTCCTCCATTTAAAATGGTGCCTGTGCGCCAAACAACTTTAATACTATTCAGTATAGTCCATTAATTATACAGTGCACAGCAACCCTCATAATGATTGCGCTCCGTTCATCAGCAAGACGGTACCAAGTACGACAAGAAGGAGAAATACATAGCGTTCGAATTTTTCATTCGGAATACGGCGCTGTATAAAAACACCCAACACAGTCGCGTGCACGATGACAGGAAATGAATAGCCATATAGTATAAATACTTCTTTCGTCCATAAGCCGCCGAGTGCCTGTCCAGCTACAATGAAAATACCCGAGATAAGAAAGTGGGCTTGCAGTGTCCCCCGAAAACGCTGTGGTTCCCAGCGCCGCAGCGTTCCGTATACAACAACAGGAACACCGTGTGAATTATAGGCACTGCCGAGAATCCCAGAAATTAAACCAGCAGGCAGTGCCCAAAATTTATTCTTTAGTCTCGCCTGAATATGTTCATTTGAACATAAGTGTTTACTAAATGAGTAGGTGCCATATACAAGTAAGAAGAAGCCAAGCGCAATAGTGATGATCGTTTCAGGGAGCTTTACAACAAGTAAAATGCCTAAGGGGATCCCCGCTAGCGCACCAATCACCAGGCGAATTAAAGCCGGGCGGTCTACATAACTCCAACCTGAAACAGCGGTAAATAAAGCTACAGTCAGTCCCACTAATCCAATTAAGGAAATTGATATGTGCAAGTCTAGCGATAATAGCGCGAGAAGCGGCATACTGACAACAGCTTCGCCGAAACCAAAGGTCGAACGTGACAGCGCTCCGATAAAAACTGCGATAACCACTAATATAATAAGTGAAACAGACATTACCATCATAACTCCATTATCTAAAGTTTATTTGCCTCTAAAAATACAGATGACTTTTCGATACATATCCCCTCAAGAATGCTTTCGTATGTCGGAACTGACAAGTTGTTTGGAAAACGTTGTTTTGCCTGCCGCACCATGTCCTGAAATACCAATTATAATTTGTTCATTAGTCGCATTGATCCACTCTTTGATCTCTTGTAATAACGTCTCCATTACTCTTTCCTTTTAAGATATTCTCTTGCGTTTGCTATGACGTTATCAATACTCTAATTTTATCACACTAGTATGACAAGAGGTGCCTGTGTGCCAAACGATTTCAAAACTATTCTGAATAGCGTCTGAATTGCACGGTGCACAGGCACCCTGTCGAATCAAAAAACAGCCTCTCCGCAAAGAGAAGCTGCATACATTTCATTATTTAGAAAGGTTTTCGGAAGTGATTTCCGCACAGGCAAATGGCTTACCTGAATCCCCTGCCGGATCCGTCTTATAATCGTCTTCTCCTTCGTGGATGACAAGTGCTGTGCCGCCGTCATCAATCAATGAATTCTCTTTACCAAGATCCAGTGTCACGGCATCTGTTGTGATATGGACTTCTGCATTGCCGTTTTCATCCGCTTCAAGATTTTCTAAATCTCCCGCATGGTATCCTTTGGGATTATCGAAACCGTGCTCTTTACCTTCAGGATTAAAATGTCCGCCAGCAGATGCCTTGAAGTCTGGTGCCGTACATACGCCATTTTCATGGATATGGATACCGTGCTTGCCTGGTATAAGGCCCGTTGCTGTGATATCCATCGCCACGCCGCCATTTTCAGCACGAATTACAGCTGAACCAATGTTTTCTCCATCTGTGTTGATAATTGGTGCAGTGATTTCCGAAGCAGCCGTCTCCTCTTGCTCCACACCGCTTTCTCCGCCGCTGACCGGCACCTTTTCTTTGGCGGTGTTACAGCCCGCCGTCAATAAAACAGCACCCAGTACGATGCCAGGTAATTTCCACATAGTTACTGCCTCCTTATTAATGCTATGTACATTCTTTCCTGTTCATTGGGAAATATTCAATGAACCTCTATTTGTCTATACCCTGATTTCCTTTCAGTTAACATTTCAGGAAATCGAAAATATGGCTATGAGCTTAGAAACGTTCTTTATGAGCATACCGGGAATGGTTATGAGCATGTTCCGTAGGGCTATGAGCACGTGGCACCGAGGTATGAGCGGAGGGCCAAGAGTTATGAGCGTTCAGGATCTTTTCCAAATTTTCACGCACAACAAAAAGCTCCAAAGCAGGAAACTTTCCGCTTTGGAGCTTCTAACTTGTTATTCAGTCTTCCAGCAATGGATAGACACCGTTCTCGTCATGAGTTTCCGTTCCTACAAGCGGCGGATTGAATACGCAGATTAAGCGCATATCTTCCTTGCCGCCACGAAGGTAATGCTCATCATTTTCATTCAAAGCATACATCGTACCGTTTTTGATCGGGTAGACTTTGCCGTCCGAAGTAGTTTCAATTTCACCATCTCCAGCAACACAATAAACAGCTTCTAAATGGTTTTGATAATGAATATGCGTTTCCGTTCCGGCATAAATAATCGTTTCATGGAATGAAAAGCCCATATTATCTTTCTTCAGTAAGAAGCGGCGGCTGGACCACGTTTCTGCCTTTGTTTCGTTTTCGCTTCCAATAATCTCATCTACATTACGTACAATCACAAGTATCTCTCCTTAATTCTTAACGATATCTTCAATTGCTTCTTCTAAAATATCGAACCCTTTGTGGATTCCCTTTTCATCCATAGTCAATGAACCGAGGAATTTCACAACTTCCCCTTCTGGTCCGGACGTTTCAATGATCAAGCCTTTTTCAAACGCTTTCTCACAGATTTTATCTGCATAGTCTTCCTTACCCTCACCACAGACAATACCCTGCATAAAACCGCGTCCGCGTGTTGTCGCCTTCAGCTCAGGATAGTCTTCAACAATTGTTTCCATGCGCTCTGTAATAAGCTTAGATTTTTCTTGTACCGATTTAGCGAATTCATCTGTTTCCCAGTACGATAGAGCTTCTGTAGCTGTTAAAATCGCCATGTTGTTACCGCGGAATGTTCCGTTATGCTCAGCAGGGCCGAATTTATCATACTCCGGTTTGATCAGCGTCAAGGCAAGCGGCAATCCGTAGCCTCCAATGGATTTAGACAGACAGACGATATCGGGCTTGATACCGGCCGGTTCGAAACTGAAAAATGTTCCAGTGCGTCCGCAGCCTGCCTGCACATCGTCAACAATTAGCAGAATATCGTAGTTGCGGCAGAGACGCTCGACTTCGCGTAGCCATTCAAAGCTTGCAGGGTTAATACCGCCTTCACCTTGAACCGTTTCCAGGATCATCGCAGCAGGCAAATCTAAACCGCTGCTCGCATCAGCCAGATACTTTTTCAGGAAAGTCAGTGACTGGCCTTCATCTAAAAACGTATCAAACGGCATAGATGTTGTATTATTCAACGGCACACCTGCACCGCCGCGGTTGTATGAATTGCCTGTAACCGACAATGCACCAAGCGTCATACCATGGAAACCGTTCGTAAAGCTGACAATGTTCTGGCGTCCTGTCACTTTGCGCGCGATTTTCAGTGCACTTTCCACTGTATTCGTCCCTGTAGGTCCAGGAAACATTACTTTATAATTCATGTTTCTAGGCTCCAAGATCACTTCGTTAAATCGTTCAAGAAACTCTTTTCGAACTGTCGTACCCATATCCAGACTGTGCGCAATACCGTCATCCATAATATAGTCGACTAATTTTTTCTTCATTTTTTCATTGTTGTGGCCGTAGTTCAAAGCACCTGCGCCGGCAAAGAAATCAATATACTCCTTACCTTCTGTGTCCCACATCTTGTAGCCTTTTGCTCTCTCGAATACTGTAGGGAAACTTCTGCTGTAACTTCTCACTTGCGACTCACGATTCTCAAATACTTCCATTACCTTCTGACTTTTTGTCAGTACCATGTGTAATTAATTCCTCCGTTAAATTTAGTATTTTCGCATGACCTGTGCGGCAGCCGGCTCTATTTTAGAATGGCCCTATGCGGAACAATTCTTCTGCTTCATGTTCTCCGCCTGGAAACAGATCTTCCGTGTAGCCGTCTGTAATCCGGTATTCTGCATTCAAATCACGCGCCAATCCTTTAAACAGCTTAGTGGACGGGACATTAGATGGCGTAACTGTCGCTTCCAGATATTTTACGTTCTTGCATGCCTGACCCTGCAGAATAGCATGCAGCATGCGGGACGCCAAGCCTTTACCACGTGCCGACTCATCGACCGCCACCTGCCAGATAAACAACGTATCCGGTGATTTCGGCTGAATGAAGCCTGATATAAAACCGACCACTTTCCCGTGATCTTCCACAGTGATACTCGTTTCACTGAAGTGGTCAACCCACAGTAAATAACTGTACGAAGAATTCACGTCAAGCACTTTCGAATCTTTAATAACCTGCCAAATTCGCTTCCCGTCTTTCACAGTCGGTCTGCGGAAAATGTACGGATCATTCGGATCGTGTCCTGCAATAGTATAGTTATGATGTTTCTCCAAATATTTCCCCTCCAAGTCTTATCATCTGCGTATTGACGCAAATGGTCATTCTCTGAAAATTTCTAAAGATGGATTCATTACTGTTCTTACCCGCGAGTACGGTGATTTCAAACAAGTTTTATTAAATAGTCATAATCGTGAGGTTTTTTAAAGACCAAGTATAGATACTCGGCAGACTCCTGTAAGAGCCCGGTGGATTTAGCAAGGGTACATACGTAGAAAAGCCAAATGGAGATTGTTACTGGCCACTGGGTGCTGAATTTCTGCCTTGCGGTATGAAGAGCAAAAAAGAGCGCCTATACAAAAGCGGGGAGCTTTTGTTCATGTAAAACAGCTAGATATTCGCTGATATGAAAGACACTTTCATCATCTTGAATTTACTGCCATACGCATTCATCCGACCAACGTTCATACACTGGTGAAGAAGCTGACTACGTGTCTCCTCTGACTGGTTGTAATTATAGGAAACTATGAAAACGTTGTCAACAGTAAATATATGATTTTATTTATTTGATGAAAAAATAAAGAGCTGTCAAGACAGTCAGCGTATGGCCTCAGCGGAAATAAAAAAAACCGGAAACTTTTTTAGTTTCCGGCGGCTGTTTATGAAAATAATAACTTTTCTAATTTCATTGGTGCAATATAGGTTTCACCTTGATAAACACGCATATTACCGCCCGATATTTCATCGATCAGCATGATGTTTCCTTCTGGATCGCGTCCGAATTCCAATTTTATGTCATACAGGTCTAACCCTTTTTCAGCCATTTCATTCTTAACTACTTCAGAAATACGTTTCGTTAACTCTTGTAAGTTTTTAAATTCCTCATGCGTCAGAATTCCAAGCTGGGCAAGTGCATCTTCTGAAATCGGAGGATCCTGGCGCTCGTCATCCTTCAGAGTCACTTCGACAAATGCGTCAAGCGTCTGACCCTCATCACAGTATTGTCCGTATCTGCGCAAGAAACTTCCGACTGCACGGAATCGGCAAATAACTTCTAAACCATTCCCAAAAACAGTAGCAGGCTTGACTGTCATCGTCACTTCATCCAAATCAGCAGCAATATAATGTGTCGGAATTTGCTGCTCCGCCAGCTTTTCAAAAAAGTACTGCGTCATGCGAAGTCCCGATTTCCCTGCACCTTCTATTGTCAGGCCGACTGTATTGGCGCCTGGATCGAATACGCCGTCTTCTCCTGTTACATCATCCTTAAATTTCAACAGCACATGGCCGTCTTCCAATCGATAGACGTCTTTTGTCTTACCAGAATATGTTAGCTTCATACGAACGTTTCTCCCCATTTCATGAATAATGTTCTTCTTTTTAAGTATAATGCATTTTGTCCTGAAGAAAAAGTAAGGATTACAGAAAACTTGATGCAGGTCAAGGAATCATTTCTAAAACCATCCTATACTTAACGTAACAAATACAAACAAAGAGGATGAGATCAATGAAAAAAGCCATTTTCCGAATGGAGCCGTTCAGCTGCCCATCATGTGTCAAAAAAATAGAAAATGCTTTATTCAAAGCGAAAGGCGTACAACAGGTGAAAGTTTTATTTCATTCGGATAAAGTACGTATTCAGTTTGATGAAGCAATCGTGTCAGCCGGTGAATTGCAGGAACTTGTCGAAAAGCTCGGATATCCAGTGCTCAGTCAAAAGGTCGCTTAAAAGGAGATATTTACATGAATGCCAGACGAACCGTACAGATCACCGCCATCTCTGCAATACTTCTTGGAATTGCAATAGTTTTTCACATTGTCGGTTGGCATAATGCGCGCCAGCTGACACTGATTACTTCCACGTTCCTTGCAGGAATACCCATTGCCAGTAAAGCGTTCAAAACCGCCCGAATGAAAACGTTCAGTATAGAACTGCTTGTCACGATTGCTGTCATCAGGGCAATGCTTATTGGAGAGTACGTGGAATCTGCAGCTGTGACATTCCTGTTTTTATTCGGTGCAATGCTCGAAATTCGAACCATGGAAAAAACACGCTCCTCGCTCAAGGCACTGACTAATTTAGCACCACTTGAAGCTCGGGTGTAGCGGGACGGTGAACTATTGACTATCCCAGTCGATGAAGTGGAAATGGGTGACAGAATTATCATCCGTTCAGGTGAAAAAGTTGCTGTAGATGGTGCCATTATTTTAGGTAGCGCAAATCTGAATGAAGCAGCCATTACAGGTGAATCCGTATTGGCCGCTAAAACGCTCGATGATCAGGTATTCAGCGGCACTATCGTAGATCACGGCTATATTGAAGTACAGGCAGAAAGAGTTGGCGATGATACGACTTTCTCTCGTATTATCGAATTAGTGGAAGAAGCACAGGAAACCAAGTCCAAAACAGAAAAGTTTCTGGAACACTTCGCCAATATGTACACACCATCAATTGTTGTGTTGGCAGTGCTGGTCTATCTATTCACAAGAAATATTGAAATGACGCTGACTTTCCTCGTGATTGCCTGTCCAGGAGCACTCGTCATTTCCGCGCCTGTTTCAATCGTTGCAGGAATCGGCAACGGAGCAAGAAACGGTGTTCTGATAAAGGGCGGCGAAGTGATGGAGCAACTTGCAAAAATTGATACGGTTGTCTTTGATAAAACTGGCACTTTGACACGCGGACGACCTGAGGTAACGGATATTCATTCAATTAGAATGAAGAAAGAAGAGTTGCTGCGTCTGACAGTTGAGGCCGAAATGATTTCCGAACATCATCTCGGCCAGACAATTGTTAAGGAAGCGAAAAAACGTAATATTCCACTCCTCAACCAACCGAAACAAACAGAAGTGGTAAAAGGAAACGGCATACTTGCTGTAATAGAAGGAAATCACCTCGCTGTCGGCAACAGAAAACTGATGGATACAGAAGGAATCTCGATCAATACCGAAATGGAAATGTATGCACTTAAGCGCGAAAGGGAGGGAAATGCAGCAGTTTTCGTCAGTATTTCCCGGGAAATTGCGGGGATTATTTCCATAACCGACAGAATTCGTCCTGAAGCGGCAGAAGCCATTGAAAAACTGCGTAAGAACGGCGTGAAACAAATTATCATGCTGACCGGCGATAACCGTCACACGGCAGAACTCGTCAGTGAGGAGCTTGGTCTCGATGCCGTGTATTCGGAATTATTGCCTGAAGATAAAGTGGCAGCTGTCCAGCTTTTGAAAGAGCAGGGACATCGCGTTGCTATGGCTGGCGACGGAATCAACGATGCACCCGCCATCGCCACTGCGGATATTGGTCTGTCCATGGGAGATGGCGGAACAGATATTGCGATGGAAACTGCTGATGTTGTCCTAATGGCAGACCGGCTTGATCAGTTCGCCCATGCTCATGCGCTGGCAAAAGCAACCGTACGGAATATGAAGCAAAACACTTTCTTCGCAGTTGGAACTGTATTCTTCTTGCTGCTCGGTGTACTGATCGGAAAGGTGTTCCTAGCGTCCGGCATGTTCATCCACGAAGTCAGTGTACTTCTTGTGATCCTAAACGCCATACGTCTAATACGCTATACTAGTGACAAACCATCTATCCGTAAACAAAAAGAGGTGCTGACTAATGAATCAGGAATCACAGAGTAACACAGATCATCACCGCTCCTGCGTGTCACTTGTCCCCCTTTTCAATCATTTGGACGAGAGTCAGATGAATCAAGTCATACAGCTGGCACACAGCGTCACACATCCACGCGGTGAAACAATTTATCATCAAGGCGAACGTTCCGAGGGTTTATATATCTTGCATAAAGGGCGAATCAAAGTATACCGGCTTTCTGAAAACGGCAAAGAACAGCTGGTGCGGATACTGGAACCCGGAGATTTCACGGGAGAACTTTCATTATTTGATGACACACCGCATGATGCTTTCGCGGAAACATTGGAAGCGGTTGAAATATGTATGATTGAACGCGATCAAATGCAGGAACTTCTGCAGCAACATCCAGCTATCTCACTAAAAATGCTGGCAGAATTCTCTTCGCGGCTGGCTGATACGGAACAACGGGCAGCGCGGATTGCCATGGAATCTGCTGAAACACGAGTTGCACTATATCTCGCAGATTTATCAGAACAACAGCACAACCTGACTATAGAGCTGCCGATGAACCGAAAAGATCTGGCTTCACACCTCGGCACGACACCCGAGACAATCAGCCGTAAATTAAGCAGTTTTGAAGAACAGGGTTGGATACATCAGATAGGCATGAAGATAGTAGAAATAGTAGATTTGGACGCGCTGCTGCTAGTATGATAAAGAATTTATGAAGCTCTTTTCTTTCATGGCAGTAAATGCTATGCTGAATAGGAAACTAACTATTTCGACCATTAGGGGAATCCTTTACAAGGACTGAGAAAAGAGTGTGGCTCTGAAACCCTTATTACCTGAACAGGTTTGTACCTGCGGAGGGAAGTGGCGAGTCTGACGCATTCTAAGTTTTTTTGGCGTTCATTGACCGATCCACCACTTTCCGATTCAGGAAAGTGGTTTTTTGTTGTGGAGGTGGAGTGCCAAATGAAATTAATCGGTGTGACGGATGACCGTCATACCGTCAACGACCTGTTGATGAAGCTACAGCAAACTGAACAATATTTCGATGCGTTCATTCTGCGGGAGAAATCCAAAACAGATGAACAAATTAAGGAATTGATCAATCGTCTGAAGACCGTTCATTTTCCAATGGAGAAACTGATTCTGCATGCGAGACCTGACTTGGCAAGCTACTTGTTCCTATCAAATGTTCAGCTGACAGGCTATGGGCTGTCTTTGCGAGATGCACGGGCACACTTCCCTTCGATTCACTTCGGGCGCTCTGTACATTCATTGCTGGAAGCTAAACAGGCGGAAGTAGAAGGCGCGGACTGGCTGCTTTACGGCCATGTGTACGAAACCCAGTCAAAAGAAGGACTGGATCCGCGCGGGACGGAAGAACTTTTCACGATTGCCGCTTCCTGCACTGTGCCAGTCTATGCTATCGGCGGAATCAAGCCGGGGCATCTGCCTGATTTGAGAAGTAACGGCGTAGCAGGTGCAGCAATTCTATCACCGCTGAGCTGTGAAAATGCAGTGGTTGCCGTAAATGCCTACAGAAATATGATAGACAATGAAATGGAGTGAATGACAGTGGAACGAATCATTGACTTGAACGGCAAATCTTATTCTGTCGTAAAGGAAGTAGAAAACGTCCAGCAACTGCTCGAGCATCTGGACCTCAGGGACCGGATTTTAATTGTCGAAAAGAACAAAGAAATACTGCAAAAGGAAAGCTACGACGTACCAATTATGGACAGAGATCAAATTGAAATCATACACTTTGTAGGAGGCGGATGAAGATGTTACAAATCGCAGATAAGAAGTTTTCTTCACGTTTATTATTAGGGACAGGAAAATACCCTTCATTTGAAGCACAAAAAGAAGCAGTTGCTGTGTCGGAAGCAGAGATCCTGACGTTTGCAGTGCGCCGCATGAATATTTTCGAAGACTCACAACCGAATTTCCTGGAGCAATTAGATTTAACTCGCTATACCCTACTGCCGAATACTGCCGGTGCAAGCACAGCGGAAGAAGCAGTGCATATCGCGAAGCTCGCAAAAGCTTCAGGACTATGCGATATGGTCAAAGTGGAGATTATCGGCTGTAGCCGTTCGCTTCTGCCAGATCCTGTCGAAACTTTGCGCGCATCGGAAATGTTGCTTGAAGAAGGTTTCATTGTACTTCCATATACGTCTGACGATGTGGTGCTTGCGCGTAAACTATGCGAGCTTGGCGTACATGCTATCATGCCGGGTGCAGCACCGATTGGTTCAGGCAGAGGCATTCTGAACCCGTTGAACTTATCCTTAATCATTGAGCAATCGGATGTGCCGGTAATTGTTGATGCAGGGATCGGCTCGCCAAAAGATGCTGCCTATGCGATGGAACTTGGGGCTGACGGTGTCCTTTTAAACACTGCAGTCTCGGAAGCTGCAGACCCTGTGAAGATGGCAGAAGCAATGAAACTTGCAATCAAAGCAGGACGCCTCGGATATCATGCAGGACGCATGCCTGCACGTGATTATGGAGTAGCAAGCAGCCCGCTCGAAGGTCTCGTTACAAATTGAGCCAAAAATATTCTAGGCAGGAGCTGTTTGCACCAATTGGAAAAGAAGGTCAGAAGCGAATTCGCGCGGCGAAAGTATTCATTCTCGGTGCAGGAGCGCTCGGTTCTTCCGGGGCTGAAATGCTCGTACGTGCGGGAGTCGGTGAAGTTACGATTGTCGACCGCGATATTTTGGAGTGGACCAATCTGCACCGCCAGCAACTGTACGCCGAAGAAGATGTAGTTGCCCAATTGCCAAAAGCAGCTGCCGCAGAAAAGCGGTTGCGCGCAATCAACAGCGATGTGAAAATCAATGGCATCGTAGCGGACGTAACACCTCGAAATGTCCTGGAGCTATTCGAAGGCCATGATTTCGTGCTCGACGGAACGGACAATATCGAAACACGTCTTCTAGCTAATGATGCCTGCCTGCAGCTGGGTCTCCCGTTCTTTATGGGAGCCTGCGTCGGTAGCTACGGCCTGACATTTCCGATCGGCGTTGCGGAAGATCAGCCTTGCCTGCACTGCCTGCTCGAAGCACTTCCACCACAGTCACTCACTTGTGATACAGTCGGTGTCATCAGCCCGATCGTCGTCACGACGGCTGCACGGCAAACAGCAGAACTTCTAAAATATATTACAGGCGCAGAAATGAATCCGCGTTTGGAATCGACAGATCTCTGGACAGGCGAACGGGCCGCAATGAACGTCAAGAGCATGAAGAAGCCTAGCTGCCCGAGCTGTTCAGACAATCCATCATATCCGTTTTTATCCGCGACAGAAATGGTCCGCACTGCTGTGCTCTGCGGACGCGACACGGTACAGCTTACCTGGCCGAAAAGCCGACAGATCGAACTTGCTGTTTTCGCCGAGACCATTAAAGGCACGGTGTCAAAGTTGGTTCATAATCCTTTTTTGGTTTCGTGTGAATATCACAATCACCGACTCGTCCTGTTTTGCGACGGCCGCATGCTTGTGCACGGAACAAAAGACGTAACGGAAGCGCGAAAAATTGCTGCCGGGCTGCTTGGCTAACTTCTTACTGGTCATTTCTTATTTCCTCATGATACACTAGCCCGAAAAGGAGCCGGTTATGATGAAGGAATTTAAGATCACCTATTTCTTTGACGAAAATCACTACATCAGGCGGTTTGTTCATTTGGATTCATTCGAAGAGGTCCGGCAGCTTGTATATGATGAACGAGGACAATACGTTTCATTCTATGACAGCCGAGACATCTATCATGAACTGGATACGCGCAATGTGCGTGTTGTGCAAATTTCAGAATATCACCGGACAAATAAGACTGCAGAAAAATAGATATAATATGTTCTTTCGGCATCTCGAATGAGGTGCTTTTTTTGTCATTAAAAGCAATAGTTCTATAACGTCTTTGCACATAATTAAAATTTCAATGTTATCTTGACTTACCATTTTGTAAACTACACTATACATATAACAGTTTTATTTTGGGAGAAACACAGATTGATTAATAAAAAACGTGAATGTTTAAACATTCACGTTTGTTTGCTGCACAGGCACTACTCTTGTTCTAACACACCATCAGTCATTCGATAGACCTTATCAAAATACTTGATCAGCCGTGTATCATGCGTCACGACAATGGTCGCTGTCTGCTTTGATTTGGTCTCATCACGCAGCAGCTCCATCACTTCAAATGCACGATCGGAGTCCAGTGACGCAGTCGGCTCATCCGCTAAAATAATAGCCGGATTGCTGAACAGTGCTTTGGCGATCGCCACACGCTGCCGCTCCCCTCCCGACAAGTCGGAAGGATACTTTTTATGCAACTTGGCGATGCCCAGGTCTTCATACAATTGCTTCTGCTCGTCTTTCGGCATATTATTTTTCTTTACTTTATTAAGAAGTTCCATCTGCTCGTCGACTGACAGGAACGGCACCAGATTCGACGCCTGTAAAATAAAACCGATTTCCTGCAGTCGTATCTTTGAACGTTGTTTTTCATTGAGCTTCGACAGCTCGTTCCCATTGATAATCACTTGACCTTCACTCGGAGCCTGTAATCCGCCTGCGACCGTCAGAAACGTACTCTTTCCTGAACCGGATGGACCGATGATAGCAACCAGCTCGCCGCGCTCGACTTTGAAATTCGTTTCCTTCATTGCTTCAACCAGCGTATTCCCTTCGCCAAACGTTTTCTTCGCATTTCGCAGTTCCAATACCATCGTTTATCCTCCTATCGCTTCGAGCGGATCAATCCGGATGATCGTCCATACCGAAATGACTGCCCCTAAAATGGCCACCACAATCAGAATCAGACCGTAAATAATCATTGTCGGCAAATCAAATTGAACAGGTACCGCACTTGGCAGGAAACTTCCCGCCAGCAGCGTCAGTCCAAATCCGACCACAACTCCGATCAGCGCCAAAATGAATGTCTGCGCAACAACGGATTTTGCTAAATAGCCGCTTGAAATCCCCTGTGCCTTCATTAGACCGAACATGCTGATTTTCTGTACGGTCAAAACGTAGAGGAAAATTGCCACAATCGCCGCTGAAATAACAAATAAGAAATAAATCATATACGTCAGCGTCATATTCTGCTCCGTATATCCCGGTAAATTCTCAATGAACGTTTCCATTTCGATAATTTCCATATCATCCGGTGCTTTCAGACTGCTCCAGTTCTTATCTTTAATCACAACCGCGTTGACAATATCCTCATTGATCTCCGCAGCATCGCCGAACTTCAACTTTTGCAGGTCCTCTAGATTCATGTAGAGAACCGGTGCCGCGTTGAATCTTGCCTGGTCAGTAAAACCGACAATCTCAAGCTTCGTATCACTCGAAGATAACTCAAGCATATCGCCAATCTTAAATCCGTCATCTTTCAGCGCGTCTGCTGCAATGACTCCATTTTCCACCGTAAACTCCGCGTCTCCATCGGTCACTTTCGGCATAATGAATTCATCCGGATCTATTCCGAACATAATAACATTTTGTTTGACGTCTCCATTATTTGCGATCGAACCCATCTGACCGACTATCGCTGTTTCATCAGCACCAAGTACATCTGCCTCCGCTTTATCGAGTGCGGACTGATAAAGGCTCTTATCCGATTCCTCCGTCAGCAAAATAGCATCTGCATCCCATTTATCCACTGATTCCCTGTTCATACTCGCCAGGCCGTTTGCCAGCCCCGACAGGAAAAACACTAAGAATGATACGAGCAATAAAATTGATGTGATCAATAAAAATCGTAATTTATTCCGTTTAATTTCGCTCCACGCCAAAAACATCCATTACTCACTTCCTTTTATAAGACATCGATTGCTTCTCACAGATTATTCATATGATCCGAGAATAGATTAATATCATTGACAATTAAATGAACAGTTAACAGTAGCCGAAGAAACGGGCTGAATGAAGTCGTCTTGCGTTTTTTGTGATCCACATAATCGTACTCTCCTTCTTCTTCATCTGACACAATCACTTAACATTTCATTCTGATATTCACAGTTCGTTTAGACCTTGTATAAGGTTTGTTAAAGCTAAGTATATAGATGACCAGTCGAGAATACCAGTGATAAATATCAATGTGGTCCTAATTCTTTTCCCTGTCTATTCTTTGTAACATCCAGCCAACCAACAGCCCATACAGTGCATGCCCGACTATCCATAAAAAAAGGGCAGTCATGTCTGTGACACTTGGTGTACGATTAGAAAACGATGTTGTCGGGTACAGTAAAAAGCCAATGATCACATTTGCTAATAACGAAATCCAAAGGATCTGTTTCCTAATGAAACCTAGGCTTCTCATATACAGAATTGCCAGCAGTACACAAAGAATAATTGAGACGATAATGTGGAACGATACTTCTATAATTTCTGGGAATTGATACTCTTTTACAATTGGAATGTAATCGACATTCAGCAGGAGTGTGTACACTTTCCGCCCTGTGACTGCTTGCACGCCTTTAAGAAAGAGCGCTAATATCCCCCCTGTTATTACACCGATCCACGTGGCTTTCCAAATGATTTTAGTAATCATTGAGTCACCTTCTTATACAGTAAAAATAACAGGTTTGACTTGACTCGTCAAATCTATGTATAATGTTAGACATTCAGAACTTAGCCGGAAAAAGTTCTACAAATTAGTTAGTATAGAAAGGTTGATTGCTGTGAAGCCGTCATCTGAAACTCCTACTTATACGATTAAACAGGTTGCGGATCAAACAGGCTTGTCGAGGCAAGTCTTGAGGAAATGGGAAGAACGCTACGACATTGTTGTGCCAGAGCGTTTGGAGAATGGCTATCGCATCTATCATAACGAAGATATACGGCTTTTTTTGCTGATGAAACGTTATGCCGAAGAGGGATTTGCGCTGTCACAAGCTTCCGAGATGGCCAAATCCCAGAAACATTCCAACTTATCTACAGAACCCGAGGAATCCTATGCCGATAAGATCTTGCAGGAGTTGCTTCGCCACGGAAAAAATTGCGACGAATTGGAATTGAACTTTTCATTGCAAGCAGCCTATCACCGATTAGGGCTTGAACAGTACCTTACGGAAATCGTCATTCCATTCCTGAAAAATGTTGGCGATAACTGGGCTACAGGTGAATGGGATGAATATCAGGAAGGGCTGGCGAGCCTGGTTGTGCGTGATCAGCTCGTACAAATTCGACGAAATTTCCAGTATCGTGATAACGCTCCCTTACTTCTTGGTGCCTGTCTGCCTCATGAATCGCACGAAATTCCAGTGCATATCATCTTGCTGCAACTGATGTTGAAAGGCTGGCGAACTGCCATGATCGGTTCATCACCTGCCGCCGGAGCGATTCAGTCTTTTGTAGAAAAAATCCGCCCAACCAAAGTACTGCTGTCTGCTTCAACTACTCTTCCATTTGAAAAGAATCCGTTTCTCATGAAAGAGCTGGATGACTTTGCGGAAAAGCACCCAAACACAGAATTTTATTTGGGCGGGTACGGATCAGTAATTTGGTCCGATCAGCTGGAGCTACAACATATACGTTTGCTGGGTTCAATCGACGAAATTTAAGAGTCTGCTCGCTTCTTACATTGCTCATAAGCTGTCAATGCACGTTCGCGGGCAGCCCGGTGATCGACAATCGGAGAAGGATAGGTGCTGCCAATTGTCACTCCTGCCGATTTCAAAACATCTGCAGGTGCTTTTGCAGGCTCCCATACATATTTCTCCGGCAGTTCGGCAAGTTCAGGCACCCACTTCTTTGCATACTTCGCTGAAGGATCGAATTTCTCTCCTTGCAAAATCGGGTTGAATACCCTGAAATAAGGAGAGGCATCAAATCCGCTGCCGGCCACCCACTGCCATCCCATCGCATTATTCGCTTCATCCCTATCCACGAGCGTCTGTTCAAACCACTTCAGCCCAACACGCCAATCCACCAATAAATGCTTAATTAGAAATGAAGCAACAATCATTCGCACACGATTGTGAATGATGCCTGTTTCCCAAAGTTCCCGCATACCTGCATCAACGATCGGATAGCCTGTCTGACCCTTTTTCCATGCTTGTATCT
Organism: Sporosarcina sp.; assembly: GCF_029257255.1. Taxonomy (GTDB): domain Bacteria; phylum Bacillota; class Bacilli; order Bacillales_A; family Planococcaceae; genus Sporosarcina. The sequence continues at coordinate 90,710 of NZ_JARICI010000009.1, forward strand.
GCTCCGTTTGCGGTAGCCACGGAAAATGCTCAAATTCCAAACGCACCGGTTTTTCCCGCATATTCGGAAAATACAACAGCTGATAATGAGCGAAATCCCGCCAGGCTAGCTGCCGTAAAAATGCTTCTGTCTGCTCATCACCGACTTTTTCTGCCGCAGTAAGTGTTTCATACCAAAGTGACCGAACACTGATATTGCCGGCTGCCAAGTAAGGCGACAGACGTGATACAAAAGGTTCTGCTGGTAGATCTCGCCCTTCTTTATAAGACGACAGTCCTTTCTTTTCGAACAACTGCCAGACCTTTATTGCGGCGTCTTCCCCCGGCTGCCAATGTTTTGCAAACTTTTTCGGCCAATCGCGGTCAGGCAGCAGATTCCATTGATCTTCATCCAGTGAATCCAGTTGAACTAACGATGGAATTAATTCAGGTACAGGGAGCGGCTGTGCAATCGGTTCCTGCCTCAGACTTTTCCAAAATGGAGTAAATACTTTATACGGCTGGTAGGTCTTATTGAAGATTGCGTCAGGCGGCACAAGTAAATGTCCCTGGAATGAGCGCACCTGCACTTCTTTCTTTTCTAAAACAGCTGTCAGCTCACGTTCCTGTTCTCTGCTGTCCCCGTCATAAAATTCATGAAAAACGACCTGATTGGCTTCGCTCTCTTTTTGAATGATTTGCAGCTGCTCCACAGGATTACCTTTTCGCACAATGAACTGAATATTTTGTTCAGCAAACTTCTGCTGCATCTCTAGAAGACTGTAATGAAGCCACCAATCAGAAGCTGCATGGCGCATCTCAGGCAAAATGAAAACCGGCAGCACTTCACCATGTGCTGCCGCCTCTGTTAAAGCCGGATGATCATGCAGTCGTAAATCATTTCGAAACCAGACAATTGTTTTCCCCATGTGTTTTCTCCTTTACTTGCATTTGGCAAGATCTTCAACGCCGGTCGAGCCTAAACGGCACTTTCCGCCTTTATTTTATCTAGCTGCTAGTGCCAGGCTCTTGGGTCGTTTCAATCTTGCCATAAAGGCAAATAGCGCCTTTTTGGCAAGATCTCCAACGCCGGTCGAGCCTGAACGGCACTTTCCGCTTTTGTATTAGAAAGCACCTGAACCTCCGCCACCTCCGCCAGTACCCCCGCCGCCGCTGCTGCTAGAACTGCTCGGTGCGTTGGAAGATACATTCGAAAAAGCCTGGTTGAAAGAACCTGCCAGGAAGACCGGATTGTACACGTGGGAATCACCTCCACTATATTCCCAGCTGGATACCGGTTGATGTGCTGCCAGCTGTTTTTGTGCCTTGGCAAACTCTTCGTAATACGATGCCAGTTCAGGATGTCGGATACCCACCCCATAGATCAGAACACGGAAACGATCATCCGTGGACAGTACATCCCATTTATTCGGATCCATATCAGTCATCCAATCTTCAACTTGCTGCCATTCCGCAAGCATCAGTGTTCCTGCATAGCTGCGCGGACTGTAGAAAATTGCGAGCAGGAGTGAATACACAGCTAGTATGATCGCAAACGTCATCAGCATATACAGTTCGTATACCGCGAAAAAGATTGTCAGCGTGATACCCGCCAAGGTGCTGACCACAAACAGAGAACGTATACCAGCACTTGGTCCCTTTAAGTCATACTGCTTTCGTTCGCTAAACAACAATTCTCCCCATTTAGCAAAGGACTTTGACCACTCATCATAATTTTTTTCTTCATTCGTGTACGCTTTTAGCTGTGGCAGCGAAAACCGCTCGCCATCACCGATCTGGAAGAACAGCAGCTTGATCAATTGCTGTTCATGATCGAGCTCTGCATTGACATCGATCAATTCGAATTCGTCATCGGAAATCTGACGCACATTGCCTTTGCGGACCAAATCCAGCAACGCAGCTGACATGAGTTCAACAGACGCTGCCCCTTTTTTAAATACGACAGTCGCAGGCAGACTGATATCATATGACGGAACAAAGAAACCGCTCGACGCGATTTGAGCTTTTGCCTCCCGAATGAAACGCTTTCTTCTGATGTCGGCAAATAGGCTGACCATCACAACACCCAATGCACTGACTCCAAGGATAATGCCCCCTATAAAATTTGTCTTCTTTTTATCGGCTGCAAATTGCGCACGTTCGATTTCCAGCAGCTGCAAATCCGCTCTAACGGCAGGCCGCACTTTACTGTCTACCGCTGTCATCGCAGGGAACAGCGAAGGTTCATATACGACACGGATATCGCCTTTCGTTCCTTCTGCCACTTCACCAAGCGTAAATATTACGCTACCGTCATCTTGCAGGGATCCCTTCTCTTCTGCACTGTCATAACCCGCGAACAGCACATCATGGGCACGCTCAGGCGGCGTAACCGTAATTGTCATATTGCCATAGTCCGTTTCATTACGTTTATCAAAAAACGGCCAATAAAAATCAGCACCGTCCTCATATTTTGTCACGCCATCCTTAATTACATAACGCAGTTCAAAGATATATGTTCCTTTTTTCCCTTTTCGATGGGCATGATATTCGTCATTCTTTCTCTCTATATCTAATTTCTTGCCATTTTCATAGGCCTCAAATCGTTCAATCGTTGCTCCTTTTTTGGGAGTGATCTCCCGTATAATCCCTTTAAATTTCGAATCAAATTCATACGTATGCTTCTCGTTTACCAGTACCACGCCGTCCGGCTGCAGCTCTGCATGGATTTGCACGTCCGGTATGCTAAAGTCAACTGCTTCTGCCCGCGTCGGGAATAATATGAACGCCAGCAGCGCTACTGCCAAAAGTCTCCACCTCATAAAAATCACCCCTTACCATTTATATACGGTTAGGGGCGTGCGTTGGTTTCAAATATTCTGTTTATAACTTGATTACACGATATATATAATAGCTTATTGAACCAAAAAGCATCACCATAATCCCAATGAAAATGGGCATGTTCATCGACTCTGTCCGCCCTAACGCAATATCAGTCATCTGCCACAAAATGAAGATGAAGAGCAACGTACTGACATTCTTTACGACGTTCATGAAAACCACGCCGTAGCGGTATTGAGTTTCGATATTATCGGGTTGTAAGTTGATGTAATTGTATAGATGCGGACGTTTTTCCAGAAACCACAGTCCAATCCACATCACGATAGCAATTGCAGGCAAAAGCAACAATTCGAATTTAGAACCGAACCGATCCACTTCTCCATTGGCAACGAAATGAGCAGGAATCCGTTCAGGCAGCTGATTCCACTGCAAAAACAAGTAGACGAGGCACGCGGCGAATAACGCAATGATTAGAATATCGAAGACTTTCGCAAAAACCGGTTTCGCTATATCCAGTTTCGGTTTTTCAGTCAACATACCCTTACCTCCTCACTTATGAAGCAGTTTCGCTTGTCATTTCAAAAACATCAAAGACGTTCTCGCGAATGTTCAACGACATGATTTTGCCGTTCTTTTCATAAAAGTGAATGGCTCCTCTACGGTCTTCCACGAGCTCCGTCCAGCCCCATTCTTCGATCGTGCGCAAATAATGGTCCGGCGGATTTCCATCTTCATCTCCAATACCCTGCAGTTTATATTTTGCAGCCTTTGAAATTTCATCCGTACATTCTTCCGGCTTCACTTCGTAAGCATTTTTCGGCACAGGAAATCCCTGATTGATGACCGCCATACGATAGCCGTCTTCCTGACTGTAGACATTGGAGCATCCCGCCAAAAGAAGCAAGCTCGTTACAGACAACAGCGCCAGCAACTGTTTCATAGTATTACCTCCCGTTTCACAACTTGTTAATCCAAGCGTACTAGGAAATATTGTCACTGTCATCCGACGTTTCTGTGACGGTTTCTTCAGACCGATTATCTCAGTTTCTTCACGATCACGACTTTCAGATAATTAAACTCTGGATAGTCACGCGGCGTGCGGAAATCCTTTGGCAATGTTGATTCTTCCAATACTTTATAGCGAATATCCATTTCTTTGAACGCCTGCTCAATGAAGCCTTTAAACTTTTTCATGCTGAAGCTCGCGTTGTTTGTGGATGCCACGATAATACCGTTTTTCTCCGTTACCGCAATCGCTTCCTTCATTAGCATTGGATAATCTTTCGCTGTACTAAATGTGTATTTCTTTGAACGAGCAAAGCTTGGCGGATCAAGTACGACAAGTCCGAACTTCATGTCATGACGCTTGGCATAACGGAAATAATCGAAGACATCCATCACCTTGATATCCTGCTGCTCATAGTCAATGCCGTTGACACTGAACTGTTCAATCGTTTTCGCCACACTGCGCTTGGCCAAATCGACGCTTGTTGTTTTCGTAGCGCCGCCAAGAGCAGCCGCCACTGAAAACGCTCCTGTATATGAGAATGTGTTCAACACTTCTCGTCCTTCTGAATAATTATCACGAATCGCTTCACGCACATCCCGCTGATCCAGGAAAATCCCTGTCATCGCACCGTCATTCAAGTCCACTGCAAACTGCATGCCATTTTCTTTGATGATGATTGGAAAATCTCCAGGCGTCCCCTTAACAAAATCATCCTGCTCCACATATTGCCCCTGTGTATCAAAGCGCTTCTTTTCATAAACCGCTTTATAGTCTGCACGTTTATCAAGCACATTGTACACATGGTGACGGAACGCATAGATGCCCTCGCTGTACCAACTGACCATATAATAGCCGTCAAAATAATCGATCGTCAGACCCCCGATACCGTCCCCTTCGCCGTTAAACAAACGGAAAGCCGTAGTATCCGGATCTTCCATAAGCAAATCACGGCGATCAAATGCAGCAGACATCTTCTGATCAAAGAAATCAAAATCAATCTCTTCCTGCTCATTTGAAGTCAGCACCCAGCCAATCCCTTTATTCTGTTTGCCATAATAACCCTTAGCCAAAAATTTATGATAGCGATCCGTTAATTTAATTAAACTGCCCTCTTCCACACGAACATCACTCATCACGGCATCCTTTAAAATCAACGGATAGCCCTTCTTCAAAGCCACTGTCCCCTGTGCATTTAACTGTATCTCCACTAATTTACTCATATCGTCATCCTTAGAATGTATTTTCTACATTATCGCATGGATAGCTCAAAAGCGAAAGCGGCTTGATAGGAGCGACAGGCATAAGACGGACTGGACCTGAGGCGCTTTTTGCCTCATGTCCAGGCTGGCTTATGACCCGAGCTCCTAGCCGCTGTAGCTGGATGACATAAAAGTGAAAGGTGGCGCTTAGAGGCGGCAGGCGCCCGGTAGCTGCGACAGGCATTGGAGGAATTACCGGAATGACGCTCTTTGTCTTTTTGGTAATTTTGAAACGTCCCGAGCAACTGGCGCCTGCAACTGCAATAGGCAAAAGCGAAAGGTGCTCGGTTAATTTTTGGGGGAATTTAAAATCTAAAATCTTGATTTAAAAATCTAAACATAGTATTCTTAATATAGGGAAATATAAAAAAGGAGAGGTTTATTATTGATTAAGAATAGCTTAAGATCAGACTCATTAGTAGATATTGCCTATCATCAAATTAAACAAGACTTTTCTGTTAGGGTTGTCAATCCTGGAGAGAAGATTATTATTAAAGATATGGTTGATCGGTACGGCATCAGTGAAACACCTATAAAACAAGCTTTAAATCGATTAATTGCGGAGGGGCTAGTTGAATATATCCCTAGACGTGGTATGCGCTTCAAGGATGCAAATTGGGAAGATATTGAAGAAATGCTTGATGTACGACTAATGTTGGAAACCTTCTTTGCGGCCAGAGTAATTGATGCGGTAAGCATTGACAATAAAATTATTGAAGATATGAGAGAAAACATTAAACAACAATACGAAGCAATTGAAAAGATTGAAACCCTTGACGATTTTTTCGAAGTATATAAAATTGATCATGATTTTCACTTAACGTATATGAAGGGTATGGGAAATAAAAAAATTCTACAGATTTACGAAAGTATTGGGAGCCATTCATTTTCATCTTTTTTGTATGGTAAAAAGCCTAAAGAAAAGTTAATTAGTGGTGTAAAAGAACATGAAGACATTTGTAATGCTTTGGAGAAAAGGGATTACGCAGATTTAGCCACAGCCATTAAGGTGCATATTGATAATGCAAAAGAATATATTAGTTTTATGATAAAAATAAAGAGTATATAATTCACTAGCACCGAATTAAAATTAAATCTCCGTCAATGTTTTCAGGATGTTCCCCAAAAAATAGTTTTTGAGTCCAGCGCTTCTGCGACGCAAGTGTATATAATTATTTCTATCCATTTAGTCAATACAAGACTCGGCTAGTGTCCCATACTTCATAAATTCAACAGTCAAAGGCAAAGGGAGCGCTTCAGCTCTCTTTTTCTTTTTCTTTTTTTCTATATTTAATCTATATTAAATTCATTTTACTCAGTGGGATGAATTTAATAATTCTGAGCCCATGTCTCCCAAGGGGTTGAAGGCATCGTAAAAGAAGTAACTCCCCAAGTCTTTAATAATGGTAATCGAAACATTCCAAAAATACTGGAGGAGTACTCCTTATAATCATTATACGACAAGAGAGCCTTTTTGCTCCAAGAATTATTTTGAACATCATCTGATTCATTTCGATACTCACAGCAAATATTTAAGAGTAGGAAGAGATTGTTTTTTCTTTGGATTTTTCAATAAAATCTTTAATTAAATAATAAAATCTTCAACAATAACGTTCTTCCTACACTTCGATCTATTATCATTAAAAATAGATCGGATGTGAAAACGTAGGAATTTAGAGCCGTTATTATTGAGGATTTTAACAACAGAATGAAAAAATCAACCACGTAGTATATATAATCAGTTAGATCCATGTGGACTTGTAGATTATTAATTAATTTTATAAGGGCAATTTTGGTCATCTAAAATACTAATGACATTTTGAGCTGCCAACATACCCATATTTAAAACTGCGTCCATTGTGTAACCACCTATATGAGGAGTAATCAAACAATTTTGAAGTGTTAATAATGGACTGTCGAAAGATGGTTCTTGCAACGTTGCATCAAGAGCGGCAGAAGCGACTTTACCTTCCTTGAGCGCATGATATAGAGCATCTTCATCAATTATTCCACCACGTGCAGTATTTACTATAACAGCAGAACATTTCATCATTTTTAATTGCTTTTCACCAATCAGATTGCTTGTTTCTGCTGTAAGCGGACAATGAATTGATACAAAATCAGATTCTGTAAGAAGTTCTTCCAATTCACAATATGTAACGCCATATTCAATAATAAGTTCTTCATTTGGATATTTATCATAGCATAAAATACGCATATTAAATCCGCTAAGTCGCTTAATAACCCCTTTTCCTATTCTTCCTGTACCAATAATGCCACAGGTTTTTCCCCATAATTCAAAACCGAGGGTTCTGCCTTCCTGTTGACTTTTAATCCGTTGATCCATCTGGGGTATATAACGAGCACAAGACAACATCGAACCTATCGCCAAGTCGGCAACCGAGTTTTCATTTGCCCCTGGAGTGACAGTAACTGCTATTCCTTTTTTGGTTGCCACTTCAATGTCTACTTTATCGTAGCCTACTCCATATCTGGAAATCACCTTTAACTTTTTACCTGCATCTATAACCTCTGCATTAAAATCATCCAAACCCGCTATAACTGCATCGGCATTTTCAATGTACTTAATCAATTCATTCGAAGTCAAAGGACTATCAGTTGTTATCTTTTTAACATTGCACTTATTATTCTCTAGCAGTTTAATAGGTGCATCATTTCCTTTACCAAAGGATCGAGCTGTAACAATTACCTCATACATTAATCCCCCTCCTTTCTATAATCCCATCCATGACTATATAAAACCATCCGCTAATATAGGGTAGTAATATCAATTTCAGTTGTTCATACCATTTAATAGACAAATATTTTGTTACTGTTTACGTTTAAGATGTCCTGTCATACCAATGGAGATAACGATTATATCTATTACTATAATGATCATACATATTGGGATTTGGATAAATAACTTTCCCAACCTCCGCAGTATATTCATTTGGATTAAAGGTCCTGTCCAAATAGGCCCTAGCTAGTATAGCACCACCTAATACAGATGCCTGTTCACTGTCTGAGCAGTACAACCTTTCACCTAAGATGTCACTCATCATTTGCAGCCATTTCGTGGATTTATTTATCCCACCCGATACCATAATCTTCTCGGGTATTCCCATTTCACTCGTAATATGATCAAAACATTGTCTAATATTCATAACAATACCCTCTAAAACGCCAAAATACATATCTACTGCTGTATGGTTTGAACGCAATTCGTGAAAACCGCTCAATCTATCGTCTTTCCATCCAGGACACCTTTCTCCAAACATAAAGGGTAGAAAAACAGGTATCTCCTTCATATCAACCTTTTGATTTTCAAGTTCCTGGTATGATGTCGATTTCGGAAAAAATGTTTGCTTACCCCAGTCTAAACAGTTGCATGCTCCTGAAGTAGCAGCTCCCGCGAGCCAAGATGTAGGCGATAGATAGCACCATGTCCCCATCTCTTTAGATACAATGGGTTTTGAAGATGATAATCGCAGTGCCGCGCTTGTACCAACAGAAAGGCTCATAATGCCTTCCTTTAAAGCACCGGCACCTACTTGATTCAAAGCACCATCTGGATGAGTAGGTATTACTGGTATTCCTGGACTTATACCTAGTGAATTTGCTGCCTCAAGAGAAAGAGGACGTGCATCCTGATAGGTGCACAATTCCCCGAGTTGACTTGTCTTGAGATCAACCATCTCTAAAGCTTTCTCATCATAATCAAGTGTATGAATATTAAACATTCCTGACCCAGAGGCCATACTATTAGTAACCATTCTTTCTCCGGTCATTCTGTAAAATAAATAGCTGCCTTCACCTGCGATATATTTATCCTTTAAATCCAATCCTTGATTTCTAAAGTGTAGTAACTTATAAGCCGGGTAGAGAGCATGAACCATACACCCTGTTCTTTCATACATTTTTTTAACTTGGTAAGGATCCTTTCTTAACTCCGCCACCTCGTTTGAAGCACCAGTATGTCCCCACAAGTACGTTCGGGTAAGTGGATTCATATTACTATCACACACCACTACGCTATGCCACGTACTGCAAAGTGCTACAGCGTCTATATCCTTTTGTGCTGCTATTTTCCTTCCAACCTCCATAACAGCACTGTATATTCCTTCCGTATCATGTGTAATACCATCGTTAATACTTTTTGGAAAAGGTTTACTTATAATATCTACAATTCCTTTACTATCATCATAGAGTAGAGCTTTTGCTGACGTAGTACTAGCTTCAAGAACGAGGATCAACAATTACCTCACCCCTTTTACTGTATTTTCATCCTAATGAAGATTAAATTTTCACATTGCCAGATAACCACCATCAACAGGAATAATGGCACCATTTAAGTAATTTGAAGCATCAGATGAAAGGAAAATTGTTACTCCTTTCATATCATCAGAAGTACCCCATCTACCGGCCGGTATTCTTTTTGTAATACCCTCATTTCTTTCACTATCATTAATAATATTCACGTTCATTACTGTATCCATATATCCCGGGGCCACGGCATTGACATTTACACCCCGCCCTGCCCATTCATTTGATAACGCTTTTGTCATTTGCATAACTGCACCTTTACTTGCTGCATATGCAGGAACTGTATATCCGCCAAAGTAACTTAACATCGAGGCAATATTAATAATTTTCCCTTTACCTTGTTTTAACATAAGTTTTCCCGCAAGTTGGTTAATTTCAAAGACAATGTTAAGGTTTACATGCATTACGGCATTCCAATCCTCTATTGGAAATTCCTCACTTTTATGTCTTCGTTGAATACCAGCTGCGGGAATTAGAATATCTAAAGTTCCGTCTAAAATTTCAATTGCATTGTCAAAAGCAGACTGCAATTCCTTCCTGTCACCTAAATTAGCTACTATTCCATGTACTTTAAATCCTTTTTCTCGTAATTCTTCTACTACCTTGGGAGTATTTGGTGAAAGATCTAAAATAACAACCTCAGCACCTGCTTCCATTAACCCCTCCGCCATACCCAAACCAAGCCCAGAGGCCGCACCCGTTACAATAGCTTTCTTGTCAGTAAGATCGAATAATTTCATATCTACACCTCTTTATCTAATTAGTTTATTTACATGTCTTCAAATGTAGGATCGAAAACAGCCAGATCATACCTTCTGCTTGAATGCGAGAATGCTGCCAATACCCAAAAGTAAGTATTTCTAGTTCCTGGACTCGCTACAGTAGGGTGGTATCCTCGTGGTACTAGCACCATGTCACCACTAGTAACATGATGTGCAACCAAATTATCAGTTTCTTGAGTTTTCAAGTAACTAATATGCAATCCAAACTTTGGTTCATCCATATCAAAATAGCAATAAACCTCTTCTAAATCATTTTCATGCTGGTGGGGTGGCCAACTGGTCCATGTTCCATCGCCTCCCCAAGTTAATCCACATATTAATTTAGAGGCAGGGACCTCAGGATTTAGAGTAAAATGAACTTCTCGTTGCCCTGATCCGGCCCCGTGTATTTGGTGAATTTCACCTAAAGGTAAATCTTTATTGTATGCACGGTAGAACTCTTTTCCATGCCCCTCACATAATGCTCCACCTATATAAAAGATTGTGTCTTCAATTGCGGTAACATTAACAGAACTATTACCCGGTATATAAAAGCTATCGTAAACTGACATTTTTTGATCTATACATTCGGATTTTATATTCGCTGTACCTTTCAAGAGAACACCATTCATTTCCAAATCTAAAGAGTTTATCATATAGCTGTTTCCAGCTGATAGATTTAATCGGAATATGTGCACAGCGGAACAATCTTCTCTACCTGGATCAACAACTTTATGAAACCCTTCTTCCTCGGTAGATTTAAGATGCCAATTTTTCATTGTTTGCTGTGTGGATGTACTAGTCATTATTGAAACCTCCAATATATTGAATTTAAAATCTGATTTTAAATTTCTTGCTTTACGCATTTTCTTATATGATGATTTAATGTAGCAATCCATTGAGTCTTATCTTCATCAGTTAAATATACTTTTTCAAGTGCGTCACTAAACGGATTTCCCCATGAGACACCATCCACTTTTTTAGGTACCAAGTGTACGTGGAAATGCGGAGCCAGATCGCCATAGGTGGCATAATTGATTTTATCCGCACCATAAAGTTCGTGTATTGCTTTTGCTACATTAGATACGTCTTCGAAAAAGTTATTTCTTTCTTGAGCACTAAACTCAAATAGTTCTGTTTTATGTCCATTAGAAGCGACTATACATCTACCAGGATTTTTTTGATCATGAAATAGGTAAACCGTAGATGAATCCAAGACGCATATCTCAGTCATAAGTGTTGATAAAGGCTCACTTTTTGTACAGTAAAAACACTGCGAATCATAATCTTTACCCATAGTAAACTCTCCTCCTGAATAGTTTTTAAGTAAGTGAGCCCCTTGAAGAGGCCCATCCTACTAAACGCTAGTTATTTAACAGAGACATTTGAATGTAATGGTCGGACATTTTGAAGGGCTCCCTGATTAACAAGGTTGGGATGTTTACCATATTCCAAGTAATCAATAATGTTTTTAGCCGCCAAACGAACCATTTCTGTTCTTGTTTCAATTGTTGCAGTTGCCATGTGTGCGCCAAGTACTACATTATCCATTGCCTTAAATGCATCAGGAATATTTGGCTCATTTTCAAATACATCAAGGCCCGCTCCAGCAATCACACCATTTTGCAATGCCTTAATTAAAGCTTGTTCATTCACCACAGGACCCCTGCCAATATTTATTAAGAAGGCAGATTGTTTCATCATTTCAAATTGCGGCGTATCGAACATATGATATGTCGATGATGTAAGTGGTGTATTAATCATTACAATGTCCGATTCTTTTAAGAGCTGCTCAAGCGTTGGTACATAAGTAGCGTTATATTCTTTCTCAACCTTTTCTGACAGTCGATTTCTATTATGATATGTTACATCCATCATAAAGCCACTTGTTCTTCTAGCCAGTGCTTTACCGATATTACCCATTCCTACAATCCCTAATCTTTTCCCATTTAGCCCCCTGCCAACATTTGCAATTGGTCCCCATGGAAGATTTGGATCCAGGCGCAACTTTCTATCAGTTTCAGCTACTCTTCTCATTACGGAAAGCATGAGTGCCATCCCAAATTCAGCGGTAGATTCGGTAACAATATCCGGTAGATTACAAACAAGAATTCCTTTTTCATTCATAGTTTCTATATCTACATTATCGTACCCTACGCCATACGTACTCATGATCTTAATATTATCCATACGTTCGATTGCTTCCTTGTCTGGTTTAAAACCACAAGAAATTAATGCATCATATTCAGGAAGTATTTTCAGTATTTCTTCTCTAGGAACTTTCTCAGATGGATAATATACATCATACCTCTCAAATAACTCTGTTAACCCCTCCTTAAAAACAGGAAACGGTACCATAATCTTTTTTTTCGCCATAAAGTTTTTCCTCCTTGATGTGACTAGTTTTCTATTATTTGTTCCAACCAATTAATGATTTAATATCATCGCGATGATCCCACGAAGACGGATTATGATCATTTCTTTCTTCAATATGAATAGCAAAGCCAGCTAGATAATCCTTTAAATAAATCACGAACATTTTATCGCCATGATATTTAATGTGTTCCGTATTAAACTCAACACCAGCGTTACCTAAATAGAAAATACTTCTCTTTAAATTATCCGTATGATAACCAATATGACCATGCGGTCCCCTAACCTTAAAAGGTTGCTTTGTAATTTCAACATCTTTTCCTACATATGTTGAGCTCTCGGTATCCCCTAGTGTTAAATCAAACATATCCGCTAATTTAAAGATGTTTTTGTATCCTTCTTCTTCTGTATCACAGTTGATGCCAAAATGTGCAAAATCAAAATTCAGCATCTTGAAAATGGAATCGCGTGTGAGCTTTCTAATCTCATCAAATTTCCCGGAACTAATTAATTCAGTATTTACCATCCAACTACCGCCACAAGCAATTACATTGGGATCATTGACATACTCACTAATATTGTCCAGACCTATGCCACCTGTCGGCATGAAACGTACATCTTTATAAACGGAACATAAAGCCTTTATTGTCTGAATTCCTCCAGACGATTTCGCTGGAAAGAACTTCAAATTTGTAAGCCCGTATGAAACTGCCTTTTGAACATCTGATGCTGTTGCACAACCAGGTATCACAAGGATGTTATGTTGTATGCAGTAATCTACAACTTCATCAATCAACGCGGGACAAACAATAAACTTTGCACCTGCACTCATTGCTTGCTTAACCTGTTCAACTGAGTTTATTGTACCTGCACCTATGAGCATATCCGGATATTTCTTTGTAATTTCTTTAATTACGTCAGCTGCACAATTAGTTCTAAATGTGATTTCAGCTAGATTTAATCCTCCATCTATAAGTGCCTTTGCAAGTGGAAGAGCATCCTTAACATCTTCAATTTTCACTACTGGTACAATACCATAATCCTCAATTTGTTTTAATACTTTTTGATTATCAATCTCTACTAATATTTTTTCCATTTTCTACACCGCCTATATTTTTTAAAATTCTTTTTACTTAATTTTTGTCTAATGCCATTTGTGGAAGTTGCCCAATTTTTTTCTTTTGTATATTTCTCACTACCAAAATTCCGAGTAAGATAAAGCCAACTAAGGAAGTTGCTAACTCAGGAACTATTAAAAGCATTGCAACCGTAAGCATTAATATCCGTTCAAACTTATGAATTGGCGCAAACATATAACCCGCAATAGCCGCGGCTAATGCAGAAACACCTGCATAAAGGAATAAGGTAGCTACGAATATTTCTAATGGCGATCCTATAAGAAGGATTGCAGGCTGATAAATAAAAACAAACGGGATTAAGAATGACACTGATGCATAAACAAATCCCGTCCAACCTGTCTTCCAGGGGTTTGCCCCTGCAATACCAGCCGCTGTAAAGGATGCCAGGCAAACGGGTGGAGTAATTTGAGCAATAACCCCAAAGTAAAAACAAAACATATGTGCAACCAAAATTGGAATACCAAGTTTTATTAAGATTGGTACAAACAATACAACTCCGATCAGATATGCAGCTACTGTAGGTAAAGCCATTCCAAGTAACATACAACCTAAGGTAGTAATTAAAAGGGCTGCCAATAGGCTTGTTCCACCAACGTCTGCTACAACTGCGGAAAATTTATTTGCCAGACCGGATTGAATAACGACACCTATTATAATTCCACATGCTGCGATTGGAAGAGTAATATTCGCCGCCTGCTTTATCCCTTCAATAAATGCTACATAGATTTCCTTGATACCTTTACGGTTAGCAGGCACCAAAACGTTAAGTACCAGTATTGCCAAAATGCTGTAAAGTGCAGCACTTCTTAAAGATTGACCGGAAAGGACCATACCAAGTAATACGAACGCCGGGAAAAGCAAGTACAATCTTGGTAAGATTGGCTGAGTTTTAAATTTAATATTCTCATTATCAATCATTCTTGAACTTTCATACTTATTCCTTTTTGCAATAAACCCTACCAGAAGGAGGATAGACAGAAAGTATGCAAGAGCAGGAATTGTAGCCGCCAGTGCAATAGAGGCATATTTAACACCTAGCAACTCCGCCATTATAAATGCTCCTACTCCCATAATAGGTGGCATTATTTGTCCGCCTGTAGAAGCAACAGCCTCTATCGCACCTGCTTGTTCAGGTTTATAACCAACCTTCTTCATCATGGGAATAGTCAAAACACCTGTAGTAGTTACATTTGCAACGGAGCTTCCACTGATCATTCCCATAAGTGCACTACTTATCACAGCTGCTTTGGCAGGACCTCCAGTTTCAGGATTACCTAACTTTAAACCTATATCGATCAATACTTGCCCGCCTCCGCAAGCGGAGAAGATAACACCGAATAGTATAAAGTAGAAGATGAAACTTGCTGTTGCCGATAAGGGTGTTCCGTATATCCCCTCCGTCGTCAACGTCATGATCTCAGTAAATTGAAGCAGTGAGAATCCCGCGAACTTTGTAAATCCGAAACTATACGGTCCTAGAAATGCGTAAGCAATAAATATTGAAACAAAAACCAATAAGTTAAACCCTAATACTCTTCTAACCGCTTCCAGCAAAAGCACAAGTAAAATTAACGTAACAGCAACATCGCCAGGTAAAATGGGATCAATGTTTGGAATTCTATTAACGATACGCTGTTCATGACCAATATAAAAAATTACGACTCCAACCAAAATACCTACAAAAATGAAATCAATCACCCGTAGCCAGATAATCTTTTTACTTATTGGTTTGCTAATAAAAACTAAGGACAGGGCAAAAGAAAGGAAAATCGGACTAAGTATCATAGGGTGTATTGGTTTAAATAGTGTGAAATATAGTTGTGTAAGCAACCAGCCTAGCGCAATTATTCCTAGTAGTATGTTAATATAATGAGATTTTTTATTTAGTTGTAACTCCATCAATAAATCCCTCCGGACTATAAAACAAAAGATAAATTTTATCCGATCTTATAGTTTTTGATGTAATCCAAATTATTTAGGTCTATTGTAGATATCCAACTTCTTTAAAATATTTCTCGGCCCCTGGGTGAAGCGGTATTCCAAGGTATTCTAAGTTTCCTGCAGTTTTCGGATCAAAGTCTTCCATTACAGGAACCAGCTCCACCATTTTTTCCTTATTTTCAGAAATTGCTTTTGTTATTTCATATACAATCTCTTCAGGAACGTCTTTCCTAACGACCAAGGATTCTGTCCCTACAACAGTTTGGATGTCATTATCTTGTCCACCCCAACTTTTAGCGGGTATTACTTTATTGGCATAACCATAGTCATTTAGTTTATCTCTAGTTTCTTGCGCTAGTTCAATAACGTGCATAGTCGTTGTCATTGTAAGTTCCGAGAATGCAGGCTGCCCCAGACTTACTACGTCTATTGAGATATCCGCCTTTCCTTCTTTCAACATATCTACCATTTGGCTAGGATCAATATGGAACACATCACCACCCCAAGATTTAATATCATCAAATTTTACATCCATTGTGTCTAAGAGATCTTCTGCGCCAGTGATTCCAAAACTACCTGCCTGCTTAGTTACGACTTTCACAGGATATTTTTGATCAATTATATCTTCAAACGTTTTAATACCAGTTTTTTTCACAAAGGAATCAGTAAACATGATTGTCATATAAGTAAAGTCTGTACCACCTAAAATAGAAGCTACATTTTCTACAGGTGGACGCTTCTCATCATATGTTCCTTCAAATAACTTCTTTGCCGGAACATTGTTTGATGTGCCTATTTGCGCCTTGTTTTCCTCAAGAAGAAGTATAGTCGCCGCTCCTCCAGTAGATGATGGCTGGACTTCCATATGATAATCCTCGGGAAGTATAGGATTAATAATTTCGTTAAAAGCCGCGGCTCTAGAATATACTGCTGTCCCTACAGTTTGGGTTGTTAACACCAAGTTCTTTACCTTATCAGCTTTATCCGAACCTTCAGCACTAGTAGGGTCATCAGAACATGCAGTCATAATTGAAAGCGCTATCATTAAGGTTAAAAATAAAAAAATACTTTTTTTCTTTTTACCAATCATACTCAATCCCCCTTTTAAGTTGTTTAAAATGTATGTTCATATTTAAAACCCTTGAATTATTTAACTTATACAATATTCTTTATTGCATCTATCGCAACCAAATAACTATTTTTTCCGAAACCTGTGATCATTCCAGTACATACGGGAGCAATTGCAGATTGATTCTTTGGATTTCTAAAAAAGTTGGACAGATGAACCTCTATGCAAGGAATTGATAATGTACTGATTGCTTCTTTTATACCAACACTATAGTGACCAAATGAACCCGGGTTAATAATCACACCTGCATACTCAAAGTTAGCCTGCTGAATTCTATCGATTATGTCTCCTTCATGGTTGCTTTGAAACGTATTAACTTCAATACTAAACTTTTCCGAGTAACCTATCACTTCTTCGTTGATCTCTTCTAACGTAGCCGTTCCAAGTGTATTAGTTTCCCTCAAACCAAGAAGATTCATGTTTGCTCCATTTATAAGTAATATTTTTTTCACATCTTCCCCCCTCTCATACAAGATTTTAATATCGGCTTATAAAACATAAAATCTATTTAATCGGATTTTAGATTTTATTTGATTCTTATACTATATTAATTAACAATGCGTGTCAATAGAATTGACGATAAATTTAAAAGAATTAGTTTTTAACTATTACTAGCTTTGCATTAATATTAAATCTTGTCCGACCACTATACAAAGAAGCCTCTGCCGCCTTGCAACTGGATGACGAAAAAGTGAGGCGTCGCGCTATTAGAAGGCCACCTTTAACAGAACTTTCTTTTCCGTTCGATCACACTTCGGAACTTTAGCTATACAACCGCCTTTATAATATTTTCACTCCAATAAAACGTCGAAATCTTTCACAAACACAGCATTTCCTGTTATTTCAACATCATAAGAATCATCACTTTTTGAAACACGGACCATTACTCTACCGTCTTTATCTATTTCTAAGCCTTGCTCCACAACAAGATCCAGAGTTCCGTCAAACTTATCATGCTTTATATACTCGATAAAATAAACACCTATCACTCCCGATGCCGTTCCCGTAACTGCGTCTTCAACAGTCCCTGAATATGGCGAAGAAAAATGTCTGGCGTGCATATCAGCTTGTTTATCATAGGTTTGCAGACAAAACGGGTGTAGGGAGGCCTTTGGCATTTCTTTTAATATCGAAGGAAACTGCTGATTATCAGGCCGCATTCTTTTAAAAGCTTCCAATTCTTTGATCGGAATCAAAAGTGTCCATGCACCTGTGCTCCCATATAAAATAGGAAGACTGTCATTAATATCTGATCCTGCCAACCCGATTGAATTGGCTAGAGCTTCTTTACAACCTTTGAATTCTCTGAATTGGGGAGATGCCTGTTTCATTGTAATCAGGATTTCATTCTTGGGCGATGTGTTGATTTTAATTGGCAAGATCCCTGCTTTTGTTTCTAGTGTAAATTCTTTTTTATTACCTAAAAGCCCTTTAGTTTTTAATGCATATATTGTCGCCATCGTTGCATGACCGCATAAATTCATTTCTTGTCCAGGCGTAAAAAAGCGGATTTTTAGATCAGCCGCCTCAGATTTAAGTAGAAAAGCTGTTTCATTGAAACCCGCTTTATAAGCAATTTCTTGCATCTCCTCATCTGATAATTCTCCACCATTTAAAACAACACCTGCGGGATTCCCTTTATTCGGCAATTTACTGAACGCATCATAATGATGAACTTTTATCCATTTCATTTCATTGACCTCCAAATATTTTCTCCCGTCAATCCATACCGCTGATCTTATCTACAACTTCGTCGTTAGAAATACCAATAGAATACACCACGGATTAACTCCCAATTGATTTCATTATAATTTTCTATGTATAAAGCCACTTCTATGTAAAGGGTATGAATGCATTATGTTATATATTGGGAATAGTGTGTATGATACTCATAAATGGAATGAAGGAGTGATTTATTATGAAGAAATCATGTATGATGGGCGTCTGTCTCGCGGTGATGCTGGTCATTTTCACCCCCTATAGTACATCGGCCAATGAACTGGAACCAGCTTATTCATTGGAGACGGGCGGGACAACCACCCAACAAGTGAAAGCTGCAAACGGTGAGACCTACACTGTTCGTATAGAGGAAATAACTGAAATGGGGACTTATTCATCGACAATAGACATAACGAAAAAAGGGACATATAAAATAACTGCATCCCTCCCTAGACAATGGTCCGTTACCTATGATGTGACGATTGATAATAATTACTTCATCACTGGCGCAAATAACTTATATATCAACATCATGAAAGGGAAACTGAAAAACAGCTCCCTTGTTCATTCGAAAACAAAAGCTACTGCCACTTTGAAGCGCCAGATAGGGATAGTTCCCACTACCTCGCAGATTACCGCGCGAATATCAGGAAAAAAGTTAATAATTGAATAAGTTATTTCTCAATCAATTCAACATCAACTAGGCGTCCACCGATATTTTCCTGCCATATATAATAGGCATCGATGCCATTCGCGACAAGAGCTATAATAGAAACTGTAAAAATCAGCAGGCGTAACCCGTCTGCTTTTTTTGTGAGGTAAAGAATAACAGGGATTGTCAGTAAACCCGCAGGAGATATAAAATAACTGATGATGCCGCCCAGCAATAATAGATAACTTTTCGTCCGGACTTTACTAATAGAAGCATCGCTGGCAGTTTCAGTAATAACAGCTTGTTGGTCTTCAAAAAAATCATCCAGAGGGACACTATATAAATCACTTAATAAACGCAGATTTTCGATATCGGGATAACTATTCCCATTTTCCCACTTAGAGACAGCCTGGCGGGAAAGGTTTAACATTCCAGCTACATCCTGCTGGGAGAAGCCATGCTCTTGACGTAACTCTTTTAAACGACCTGTAAAATCATTATTCATGCAAATCCCTCAAATCCTTGTATAATCAAGCCCGCAACCAATAGTTTACACTACATTTGCAACTAATAGTTGCTTTTCAACTATGAAAATATCATGGAAAGTATAGATAGCACAAAAAATAAACTGAAAGGTGTGAAATGAAAGTTTCTATTGCTCTGAGCTTGTAAAGGACAAACCATATTACATTTATGAAGGGAACGATTTGGATGAGAAAAAAGAAATGGTTACAGAAAGGTTCTGCCGGATTGATCGCAATCATGATGGTAACGGGAGGAGCATTTCCACTTTCAGCATCAGCTAATGAAGATTTGAAGAGTAAGAAAAAGCTTTCTACTATTGTAAGTGTTAACCGGGAGTTAAGTATCGATGAAGTTAACTTACTAGTACAAGAGTATGCATTATCTGAAGGTATCACTGAATCTGAATCTCTTGATTCATTTTATGAGGAAGCGCTCGTACAGCAAATCGAGCAAAAACATAATAATCTCCCTTCATCAGAAGAGGACGAGTATTCTGTTCAGAGTGTCACGAATGCAAATCAGGCACCCGGAGTATCAAGGTACAAAGGAGATGTCATGTATTCAAAGGCTTGGACAGGAGTTAATCACGGTCACAGCGCGATTTACTATACGAAAAGCACTGTTGTCCATGCACCTGGCATCAGCTCGAAAAGTAGAGCTGAAAGCGCCAATAATAAAATCGGCTTAAAGAACGGTATCCAAATTCAGTACGTTGATACCACACAAACTAACCGAAACAAAGCAGCGGATTATGCCTACACTAATTTCAGAAACAAACCGTATGATAAAAGTTTTGCCAGCAACAAAAAAACTACTACTAAATTGAACTGTTCCGGTTTGGTATGGAACGCATATATTAAAACAGCTAAAGTTGACTTAGATGGAAATGGCGGACCTGGCGTGTATCCATCCAATATCAGAGATTCATCCAAAACCGTAACCTATGCATACAAATAAAATGAAGCATTGCACCAGTTGGAAGCTGCTTACTAGTATTCTTTCTCTATTCATTATCGCTGTCTTAGCATCGGGCTGTTCAAAAGCCGATGCTGAGGCAAAGGGTAATTTATTCGAATTGGATAAAATCGACCTGACAGACAAATCATACGCCATGATTTTCTCCGCAAATATCTGGCATAAAGCGGATCAGGAGGCTGGAAGAAATGTCTTACTGCTGGTAGATGATAAAGGCAAATGGGACGCCTATACGACCTATCTTCTTGATCGTGCAAACGTTAACTGGACAAAAGACGGTCTTTATCTCTCAGACTACAAATATGAGTATTTTATTAACAATGAAGGTACGATTCAGAAAGCGGAAAGAACAACGGAATTATTAGACGCTACCGCACAGGACGGTTCTTCTGTTGATGAAGAGAATGGCGTATGGTCTTGGTTCGACGTCGGTTTCAGCGACGATGGTTATGATACTCGCCTTACTTATCAAAACAAGGATAAGCGGACGGAAAAGATTGTGGAAGGCGTATACAGTCATCTTTTCACTGCCGGTACAGAGCTTTACGGAGTAACTTCCAGTTTTGATTTACCAAACGGAATCAATAAAGGCGGCCAGTTTGGGCTGGTTAAATTTGTCGGTGAAGAGTTAACGCCAACCGTTTTATCTTCTTATCCGCTGCCGACACCTGAAATGGATGTCGCGCTTGTTTCACAACAGGTCGCACAAAAAGGAGATACTATTCATGTGATCGGAGAAGCTGAATCTGAAGGAGAAACCATTCAAACGAACCTGATGAAGTGGAATCTTAATGATGGAGAATTTGAATTGGACAGAATTGCTGTTCCTACCGATCATTTCAGCGGAGAGATCAGTGTGTATTCGTACTACACAGATCAGGATGCACTTATCGGCAATGACCTGTATTGGTTTAATGAACGCGCTGAATTAATGAAAACATCCATTGATACGAATCAAACAGACCTTATTCAATCCTATGATGTGGATATACAGGACGAGATGTTTTACACAGCCCGTTTCGTTGGCGATCAGATTCACATGATGGTCAATGATACAACGTGGGGAAATTCATCTGACTCTGCGGGGACAAAAATGCGATTAATCAAAACGAGTGTGAAATCGCCAGAAACATACACAACTGTCGAGATTTCAAAAGGCGATAAACTTTCTCAACTTTTCTCCAGCGCTTCATTGACTCCCACTCAAAACAGCTTTGCGGTTCGACCGATTCATGTTGATTAAACTAAAACAAATCACCCCTCAGAAACAGTGAATCCAGCTGTTTCTGAGGGGTGATTTTTTCTTCATACGATTGGTACGTAAACAAATGTCTCCTAATCACACTGTCCCATTATGACTTTTTCCCGTTGTTCATTTACAATTCAGTACATAACCAATTGAACAGGAGGAATTCCATGAACATCATTCCACTCGGTATCTGGGGCGGCTATCCAAAAGCCAACAGCGCCACATCATCATTTCTGATTGAGCATGAAGGATTTCATTGCCTAATGGACTGCGGCAGCGGCGTACTGTCTTCACTGCAAAACTATATCGCTCTCGAAGAACTGGATGCAGTCGTCATCAGTCACTATCACGCCGATCATATTGCTGATATCGGCAGTTTGCAGTACAGCCGCTTAATCCAATATTATCTCGGACAACCTTCGCCTCCCCTGCCAATTTACGGACACACACAAGAGGACGAGAAATTTGCTACATTAACATACAAAGAGCAGACGCAGGGTATCAAGATTTCAGAAGACAAATCAACACAGATCGGCCCGTTCACCGTTAGCTTCTGTCCAACCGTCCACCCTGTCTATTGCCTCGCAATGAAATTTTCAATAAGAAATCAATCCGTCGTCTTCACAGCAGACACCGAATGGACCGATGCGCTCGTTTCATTCGCAAAAGACGCAGACCTACTGTTTTGCGAAGCCAATCTATACGAAGAACACATAGGAGTATCCCCAGGACACCTAGCCGGCAGCCAGGCAGGAAAACTAGCAAAACAAGCGGATGTAGGACAACTCATACTCACCCACCTACCGCATCACGGAAACATCCAGGATATCCTGCACGAAGCTCAAAACGTATTTAACGGGCCGGCAGAGCTTGCTGTAGTCGGGAAAACTTATTCTCTATGAGAAAATAGCTGCTTAGCTTTACAGTAACTACACTGGACTTTCTATGTTCTTTCATAAACTTTATAAGGAGCGAAGCGACTAGGGGGTTCACCGCGTCCGCCTAGAGCGCAAATCCCCTATCCAATACTGACTGCTCCATTTGAATTCCACATTAAAAACGACCTCGCCGCGAAAAGGCAAGGTCGTTCCACATTCTTATAAAAATACAATTACCGCTAAAATTATTGCCAACACAATACGATAAATCGCAAACGGAACCAGCTTAATTTTCGAAATAAGCTTCAGGAAGAAACGGATCGAAATTAACGAGAACACGAACGCGGCCAAGAAACCTACCACATAAAATGAAATATGGTCCATCGACATATACTCCCAGTTTTTCATCACGGACACAAGACTCGCGCCCATCATAATCGGCACCGCCATGATAAACGTGAAATCCGCTGCCGTCCGGTGATTCATTCCGAACAGCACGCCGCCGGAAATCGTTGCGCCTGAACGTGAGAAGCCCGGCCACAGCGACAGACACTGAACAAGTCCGACTGTGAACGCCTGACGGTATGTAATTTGATCGAGCGTCTGCACGCGAGGCTCTTTCGGCCCGAATTTATCTGCCGCGATCATCAGTAAAGCCCCCGCCACCAATGCAATAATGACCGTTTCCACTCCAAATAAATAATCATCAATCAGATCCTTGAACGCAAAACCGAATATAACAGCAGGCAGCATTCCAACGATGACATGAAGCAAATTGAAACGTTCGCTCATTTTCACGTCGCTATCTACCTTATACAAACCGACGAGACTGAATAATCGTTTCCAAAATACCACGACAACAGCCAAAATCGATCCGAGCTGAATGACAATCTTAAATGTAATTGCAGGATACTTCCCTAAGAACTCCTCCGTTTTCAGCCACATATCATCCACAATAATGAGGTGACCTGTAGAAGAAACAGGAGCAAACTCCGTCATACCTTCTACGAAACCTAAAATTAGTGCTTTAATCAAATCAAATAATTCCATTAGACTCTCTTTCCGCGAAGGATACCCTTCAGCTATGCTTTTTTTCTGTTGCCAAACAATACTATCATGACGCCTTATTCAGTGGATAAGTTTCCGGCTAACACTTATCCACATGTGAACAAGAAAATCTTTCATAGCTTACTGAATAGTTATGCACATTGTCAGTGGATAGTTTGTGGAGAAGTTCGTAATTTCAGACTATTCTACAAACGAAGCCTTCTTTATCCACAATATGTACTAAGGATTACGCATATGCACACGATAACCCGTTAATTCGCCAGCTTCTTCTGAAACGCATAAATGACCGCCTGTGTGCGGTCTTGGACTTCCAATTTCGATAAAATATTGCTGACATGCGTCTTCACCGTCTTCACCGCAATGAAAAGTTCATCCGCTATCTCCTGATTAGACTTACCTTTTGCGAGCAGCAACAGCACCTCAAGCTCCCGGTCTGTCAAATCTTCATGCAGTTCATGAGTTTGGCCGCTGCGCATTTTAGTCATCATTTTTGAAGTCACTTCAGGCTCCAGTACGGTCTGCCCCTGCATCGTCTCGCGAATAGCATCCGCTACACGCTTGGCATTGGACGTCTTTAAAATATAACTGACTGCACCTGCTTCAAGTGCCGGATACAGTTTATCATCATCCAAAAAACTCGTCACGATAATAACTTTTGCTTCCGGCCACTTTGCAATGATGGCGGCCGTCGCTTCGGCACCATTCATTTCGGGCATCACCATATCCATCAAAATAATGTCTGGACGCAATTCGAGGGCCTTATCCACGGCTATCTTGCCGTTTTCCGCTTCTCCGATCACTTCGATATCCGGCTGCATCTGCAAATAAGCCGATACGCCGATACGAACCATTTCATGATCATCCACTAACAATACCCGAATCATCAGCATTCACTCCTCTCTCTATTGGTAACTGCACTTCTACAATTGTCCCCTGCGCTGGCACTGACACAATTTTACAGCTGCCGCCGATCTCAATCGCCCGTTCCTTCACATTCTGCAGACCATAGGAACCGCCTTTTCCGTCATCCTGTTTAAATCCTACACCGTTATCCTGCACACGCAAAATCGCCAGACCCCCGCGCTCAATCAATAGCATTTCCACTTCTGTCGCTTTCGCATGCCTCAATGTATTTGACAACGTTTCCTGCGCAATCCGGAATAAATGGTCTTCAGCACCTTTTGAAAGTTCAATTTCCTCTAAACGATGCTTGATATCAAATGTCACTTTTTCCTTCAACTCATTCAGCAACTCTTCAAGTCCCTTGGCAAGCGACTGATTATGCAAAGCTGCCGGACGCAAATGAAGTAAGAGCGCACGCATTTCAAGCTGCGCCTGCTGCACCATTTTCTCCACTTGCAGCAGTGGTTTGCGGATTGGCCCTTCATCCGCCTGTTCCACAATGGCAGACAGCAGCATAGATGCCGCAAACAACTGCTGCGAAACAGAGTCATGAAGTTCCCTCGCCAGACGCTGTCGTTCCTGAACAATTCGTTCCTGAATAACTTTATCCTGCGCTTCAGAACGCTCATCCGTCATACGGCGCAGGCTGTTGCGCTGCGCGTGAAGCACTTCATACAACTGCTCGATCGAATGATTCATCTGCTTATTCATCTTTTTCGATGGAATGAATTCCTGTTTCGAATATAAGTTTTCAAGCTTCTGCTTAATGAAAAGCTCTTTCGTACGGGTGCTCGATGTCATCCAGCCCGCAATGATCAGGCTGATCACAAAAATAGTCAGCACCAGCCATGCAGCCAACGGCATTTCTGCGGCCTCTGTTTCCATCAGCATTTTGCCGTAGCCTTCAAGCGTCATATCGATAAACAGATAGAAAAATACAGCAACCAAACTGCTGAATGTCAGTGTCAGAAGAATCGTACGGCTAATGAATACTCTCATTTTCTCCGCACCTCCACATCACCGATCCACGTAAACAGGGAAATAATCAATTCCGGATCATTCGGCTGCTTTGTTTCATAGCCGTCTAGTTCACGTATCGTTTCATTCAGCAGGCGGCGCGGCGCATTGCCGAGCACTTTCGCTTCCCCATATAGCGTCGCGTAATGGAAACGCACCGGAATATCGTACGGCAGATCAATTATAATTTTCCCGACACTCTGCCGAATCGAAATAAAGGATGCCCCTTTAGGTAGCACAGTATCTGTCACATCCACATGAATATTTCCGAACAGCCCCTGCATATGCACGTCTTCCCATTCATACGCAGAAAATGGAGTGGACTGGACGGAAAACAGACGATTTTTCCACAGGCCTTCGGAACGTTTTGCGCGCTCTGTCCGCAGCGAACCAAAGATTTCATTGGAAGGCGTTCCTTTCCACATCTTCACGAGCACATATACAATGGCAGCGAGAAGAAGCAATCGCAGACTCCAAAGACTCATCAATGCAAAAAAGATGAAAATGCTTGCGATGATAACCGTCCATTTCTCACGCTGTTTGTATCCATAATAGAAGAAAGTTCCTCCGAGAAGGAGAAAAATAATATTACCGTTGCCGAACAGCACTGCTTCCGCTAAAACAAGCGCCAGAAAACCAAGCACAAGTATCGCAACTTTATTCGAACCATTGCCATTCATTTCATTCTCCCCCTTCTCGAAGAAGGAAGCACTATGCTTCCTCCTCTAGTTTACACAATTTCCTCTTTGCGTGCGCTGCTTTTTTCCAATGAATCCAAACGTTGTTCCATCGAAGAAGCAGATTGTGCCGATCGTTTCGAACCGCCTAGATTTTCGATGTACGAATGTAAATCGTCAAGCGTGGAGAACAAAGTCTCCGGAGCTGCAAATCGATCCATCTTCTCCTGTGCCCGTGTGACGTTTTCCTTACCCATCAACTGTAATTGTCGAACCCGCATATCTTTCACACGATGCTTCATTTCTTCAAACTTATGCTCCAATGAAAGCAGTTCATTCGTCGCCTCCTGAATGCTCGCAGACAATCTGGCGACGCGTCCTTCATACGCTTCCGTTTCCGCTTTCGCGAATGAAATCAGCTCTTCCTCACCCGTCGCTTCTGCCAATTCCAGCTGACGACGGCGTTTCATTGCCATTAATTCAGCATCCTGTCGCTCCTGCTCCAATTCCTGCTTCAATCTTCCCTGACGCTCCAGCAGCTTACCGATTTCCGCCGTTTGCTGCTGCGCATCCAAAAAGTATTGATTCAGCTGCTCAATCGGATTCTCTTTGCCGACCTTCTTCTTGTCCATCAAAGTATTCAAATCTTCCTGTACCGTATATTTCAAGCGATGCCAAAATGCATTCATTGTCCATCTCTCCTTTACTTAGTCATTTCATTCCATTGGCGTTCGAAATTTGTGAATGGATCATTTGAATCCGTGATATCCGGGTTCACTGTGCGCTCATTCCATTTGCGCCACACATAGTAGATCCCGATCAAAGCAATAATTCCGATGAAAGCCGGAATATTTGAAACCGAGCTGATTAAGCTGAAAATCAAAACGATCAGCCAGAATACTTTAGCGAATGAAGATTCACTCTTTCTCCAATAATGAAAACTGACAAACGCGATCACTCCCGAAACCGCCAGTGCGATCATCGGACCTATATTTATTCCGAGTATAAACACTGCCACAATTCCCAGCAGTACAAGTCCAAGTTTTTTCATGTTAATGTCCTCCCTTCATTTGTAACCTAAGTTTATAATGAAAACTTGATTTCTCCGACGGTCGCATAGCGGATTTCCCTCTCAGACTTAAGGCTGAGAGGTGTGTAAGGCTTGTTTTGGTGCCGTGTTATGCGGTTTTGGCGCGGTGCGTGTAAAAGTACGCAAAAAAACAGCCAGATTAGCTCTGACTGTCTGCATTCATTCATCTATCTATCTATTTACTCTGGCCAAACCGTCGATCAGTCCTGCATGAATCCCTTCATGCCAGGAAAGAAAGTTCAATGTATCTTCCACCGTATGCAACGTAATGAATTTGCCGATCTCAATAGGCGTATCGAGTGCCTGTCCCAACTGCTCATCTGTCAGCTCTGAAATTAGTTTCCCCTGATCTTTCATGGCCGCAAACAACTCTGCTTCAGCCGGCGGAATCTCCACCCAATCAGACGGGCTAGTTCCTGCTTTGAAAAAACTTGCCCATTCATGATGCTGTACTTCATAGCTCTCCAAAGCCAGACTCAAAATATATTCCGCCAGATTATAGACATGCCCTACATTCCAGCGGATCGTATTAGAAAACCCTTCCGGCTGCCTGTCCCACGCGTCTTCGTCTATTTTTTTCAGCAAGTTTAATGTGTAGCCCCTTGCCAAATAAAACTGTTGAACTGCTCCCATTTCATCCCACCCTTTATATTCTCCATCTAAAAACAGCCACGCGGGAAAGCGGGCTGGTAATTAGGATAAGTCTGTCGGCTTCTCAATATTTTTATGTTCATTCCACTGACCGTGTGCTTCCTGGTTATACGTACGGTTATACTCTTCCTGGTTCCCATAAGGAAATTCCTCACCAGGCTTCAGGTCATGGTAATTTTGGCTTGGTGATTTATTCTGGCTGTATGCAGAAGGCTTATGCTCGCCTGTTTCATCCTGCGCATTCTCTCTGAATACGACTGAAGAATCCGAATCAGCGGGATCTGCCAACGGAAGTTCGTCAGGTTCGACCGCCTTATTATTTTTATCTAGCGTATCTTTTACTTTAGGCTCTAAATCTTTCTTGTTTGGGTATTTACCGTCGATGATTGTCATTTTACCATTCCTCCCTTTCATGCATGCTCTTTTTACAGAGACCTCACCCCTTATACATACCCTAATTCGACATCTGGCAAACAGCTTCCTCCTGAAAAATGAAAATTTAGAGAAAGACAGGATATTTTTCCCATCTCGCTCTAAACCCATTTACCCAGCTGCTATATCAATGGTCACTTTGAATAAATCACCGTCAACTTCTACATCCATCCTGCCGCCATGCAGTTCAACAATCGATTGCGCGATGGCAAGGCCGAGGCCGGATCCTTCCGTTTGTCTTGATTCATCGCCGCGTTTAAAACGTTCAAATAATTCATCAGTGTTATCACCAATTTCATATTTCGCAATGTTTTTCATGGTGATCCGTGCCTGATTTCCTGACTTTTGCAGATTCACATATATTCTCGTTCCAGGTAACGAGTACTTCAATGCATTGATCAACAAATTATCGAGAACCCGCCATAATTTCTGACCGTCAACAAGTGCATATACCGGGACTTCAGGCAATGAAATCCGCACGTCCAAACCGGATTCTGTAAAATCATCCGCATGTTCAGCCAAAGCCTGCTGCATCAACTGGTTCAAGTCTACATGCTGTTTCACCAGCTCCAGATTGCCACTCGCCATTTTTGATACTTCGAATAAATCTTCAATCAGTGTTTTCAGACGCTGTGATTTCTGATCGATAATCCCGACATACTTCGTCCGTTCTTCCGCAGACAACGTGTCATCTTTTAGCAAATCTGTATAAGTAATGATCGAAGTGAGCGGTGTTCGCAGATCATGGCTGACATTCGTAATCAACTCCGTTTTCAAGCGTTCACTTTTCGCCTGTTCATTGACAGAAACCCGGACGCCGTCACGCAGATTATTCAGATTCGCCGCATGTTTGGCAAGCGGAGATCTTCCTATCACAGGGATTCCCTGCGTCAGCTGTCCCGCCGCCATCGCTTCAGTTGCAGCAAACAGCCTGTTCAAATATGCGCCCCTGCGGACGAATAAAATTAACGCGGGGAGTGCAATAAACACCACACAGAAAGCATAGACGACAGCGAGTTCAGGAGCTAAAAACATTCCAACAAAACCGATACCAGCCAAGAAAAATATCACCAGTAGTAACAGAAACTGCGTTCCGAGTTTCCAGTTGCTGAACAGATCCCGGATATTTCTGGCAAGCGACACAGCAAACGTATCCTTCAACGCCCGATCCAAATAACCCGGCTGTTTTATCTGTTCCGTCAAATTGACCAGCTGGAAGGCAACCAATCCTGCAGGCAAGTACCCGAACAGCATAAATTCTATCAGGTTCATCGTGTAATAAGACGGATGCCGCAATCCCGCATAGGGAATAGTATTTGCTGCCGACTGTACATATAACAGGAACACTGTAGCTGCAAAGAAGAGTCCCGCAATCTGCACATCGAACTTCCACTTTCTGTACGCTGCCGATTCTTTGGTTCCGATCACCCATTCTTTCTTGAATTTAACGGCCGTAAATAGCGCAGCAATGGCCATTGCCGCTATCAGCCAGCTCATGTACAACATTTTTTTCTCACCATTAAAAACACGCACATTATCCTGCAGCGCCCCGCCGGCAAGTGCAGCCTTCGGGATGGTAAGCGTTCCTTTAAGCTTCCGCAACGGAATTTCCGCCTGCTGTAAGTCCTCATGGTTCAATCGGAATGGCACATCCGCGTCTGATTGAACGTATTGATCCAGACTGGCATCCGTTAACGAGTGAGCAAAGAACAAACCGTGTACTTCATTGAACTCTTTTTTGAAAGCGGCAGGCTGTGAAACATCGCCTTTCGTGAAATGCTCGCCGGTCTCAACATCTGTGAAATCATAATTGACCGCAAAGTTCCTTGCCACATTCTCCGATTGCTGTTTTAAAACAGCAGCCAGCTGTCTGCCTTTTTCCTTCAATATCTTTTGCTCCACATGCTCCGTGTTCTCAAAGTTTTCTTTAATATCATCCAATTTACCGTTACGCTCTTTGACAAGAGCCATCAGCAGCGTTTCATTTTTGTTTTCTTTTGCTTCCGCAATACGCGTACGGTATTGTCTCTCAATATTGTCCAGCTGCTCCGGCAATGTGCCGTAATGATTACGATAGTCTTCAATTTCCCGCTCTGTTACACTGAACTTCTTTGTCGCTTTATCCGGATCTATCGAATTCAGCTCATTGACGCTTAAGTCACTGTAGAGACTTTCCAGCTGCCAGGAGAATTCATCTGTTTCAAACCACGATTTCCCTACATATTTTGGGCCTAAGTAAAAAGCTGACAACACTCCAACTATTGCAATTACAACGAGAGCCGGCCACAGCGAGACTTTCAGATATTTTCTCATGAGATGTTCCCTCCTGTGATGATCCTGCTGAAATATCCAATTGTCTTATGAAGTCTGATCCATCCATTTGAAAATAGATCGACAGCAAACGACGCACAATAGATGAAGCTCACAGTGGCAAGGGCAATGGCGATTAGTGACCAGACAAGTCCACTTTTATTTCTCGATTTTGTAGCCAACACCCCACACCACCTTCACGTACCTTGGATTTTTCGGATCCGCTTCGATTTTCTCCCGTATTTTACGGATATGCACAGCCACGATGTTTTCCGCATTATACGCTTGTTCATTCCACACGCGCTCATAAATTTCATTGATGGAAAATACCCGTCCGGGATGCTTCATGAGCAGTTCTGTGATCTTGTATTCGATCGGGGTGAGCCGAACCGGTGTCCCATTCACCGTCAGTTCCTTCGCCTCTTCATTCAGGACGAGCCCATCGACTTCGATCATTTTCTGCCCTTCATATGTCCCGAGCTGCACATAGCGCCGCAGCTGCGATTTCACACGCGCCATCAGCTCGAGCGGATGAAACGGTTTCGTAACATAGTCGTCAGCTCCCACCGACAATCCGTGAATCTTATCTGAATCCTCAACCTTGGCACTGAGCATGATTATCGGTATATTCTGCACTTCCCGAATCTTGAACGTCGCCGTAATGCCATCCATATTCGGCATCATAATATCTAAAATGAGCAAATGCACTTCATTGGAAGCAAGCAGTTCGAGCGCTTCCCGTCCATCCTCCGCTTTTAGCACGTCATACCCTTCATTTTTCAAATAAATCTCGATTCCCTCACGTATTTCCTTATCGTCATCCGCCACAAGTACTGTAAATTCCGCCATTCCCTTCACCCCGTCTCACTTGTTCAATCACGTCTCGACGTGATTGCGTCTGGATTCAGCATACGTTTATAAATCCGCTGAAAAGAAAAGCCGCTGACTTTCATTCCCCCATTTATAAAGCTGATATCTCCTGCCGAATACCGATAATTTCATTCTACCACCCAACTCTTAACAAAGATTCATTATAAGTATGAAGAAAATCTTAAGGTTTTCAGACTCACTCCTCATAATCTAAAGCAAACGAGCCACACTTCTATAATGGAGGTGACGACAATGCCGAATAAAGACAAACGTAAAAAGAATGAAAAAATGCGCGAAGAGTATGGGTTTGGGTACGATCTCAGCCCCGATGACCTTGATGTGATCGGACAAAATGATGCAGCCAAGAAAAATAACGCCAATTCACAAAAAGACAAAAGGCGTGTGCAGACCGGTGACGATTACACAACAAATCCTTGATTTATCGGACCTGCGCACGCGGGTCTTTTACATAACAACAGAAGGAGATTGTATTTTAGATGTGGAATAATGAGGGAAACAACTAAAGAGGGTGACTTTCATTGGAAGCATTATCGATCAAGGAACTTCAGTCTGCAGCAGAAATACTCAGCGCATTTCCGATTATGAAACAGTTGCGCACACATTTGAAGGAAGAAGAATATCTTCAATTAGTCGCGGAAGCACGCGATAAAGACCAGTATCACCTGTTTGCATTGTACGATGCAGATGAAATAGTTGCTGTCACAGGCTTCAAACCGATGATTACCTTATACTATGGCCGATCCGTCTGGGTCTGCGATTTGGTGACCGCCGAATCAAAACGATCGTCTGGATACGGTGAAACACTTCTTTCATTCATTCACGACTGGGCGAAAGAACGTAATTATGTCAGCGTCGCATTGTCTTCAGGACTCCAGCGGCATAATGCCCATCGCTTCTATGAAGATAAGATGGACTACAAGCGTGTCAGTTATGTATTCAAGAAAGAGCTAGACGATTACTAAATGTGAAACGGTTCGCCAACTTCTCATGAAAATCTCATTTTTCTCACAGTATCCTGTAAAATTGCTCCTTTCCCGAAGGAGAGATTCATTATGAAAAAACAAATCATTTCTACACTAGGTGCTTTAATGCTGACGACAGGTGTGCTTCATGGAATTAGCGCGGAGGCAAGCCCGAGTACAACAACTAACCATCAGGCGTCTGTTTCACATTACCAGGACGCCCAGCACAATCAAGCCGTGAAAGTTGATGTTACAAAACTTCCTGAATATGCAACGATTGCGTCAAAAGTAAACGTATCTTCATTCAACTTTAAAGAAGATCAAAAGGTCATCCGTAAAATGCTGTTGAACGACGTGCAGGGACGTACACAGTACAAAACAATCTACAATAAAAATACTAAACAGCTAAATTCATCAATACAAAAGGCGGCATGGTGTTCAACCAAGTCATCAAAGAAAAGCCTGCAGCACAGGCGAAACCAAGTAAGCCAGCTGTGCAATCCGTTAAGCCTTCAACTACAAAAGTAGACTTAAGCAGCTACACAGCCCGTGTCGTTTCTGATAACTACAACACACGCGTGACTGTATACACTGACGCAAAAAACCGTACACAGTACAAAACGATTCTTGTGAAGCGTACAGGTGCTGTGAAGACAATTCGTTTATAATAAAATGCTAAAAGGAGCAGCCCGGACAATTTGTCTAGGTTGCTCTTTTTCATTAACAGTGATTCAGATTGATATCATTTTTATAATTACTTAGAACCTGCTGTCCAACTAATCCCCCATCCATGTGCTTTATCCAACTGAGCATGCCCTTGGTAATATTCGACTAGTCTTTGGACTTTAAAGGTTTCATTGTTTATATTTTCAATCATAGCGATAGCACACATAACCTTACCATTTCGATGTTCGTCAAGTTTTACAACGATATCTTCACCGCCGCCATACGTAAGCTTCACAATTCCATCCGCTTCTGACCAATTTGCCGCTCCTTCGTAAATGAATGCATAGACGAGCACACGCTTAATATGCTTTATATTAGAACCGTTAATACGTAAATTTTCACCACCTGCAGATTCGCCTGTACGATCATCGTGATCCAGCTGAATATAAGGGTAACTATTCGATGCACCAAATGCATTGCCCAGTGCTTGTACACAGCCCTTTTCACCAGATGTCATTTCATAAAGACATCCTAGATCCAGATCCAAATTCTTAGGTGCACCACCAAATAACGAAGATAAGAACCCACCACTTTTAGCCGCTTTAGTGTGCTGATTCCATTTGAGGTTAACTAGTATTTCACCAACATCATTACCCTTTTTGGATAGATTGATGGATTGTCCTTTTTTCTTAAGTTCGATCAAAATCTTCATTCCCCCAATTTAGTTATTTACCGTAGTTTTTCATCGACTCTTGCAATTGAGCAATCCGTTTCATGCCGTCCTGTCTAGCACGATTATTTTCCTCTTCAATTGCCCTTGTTTCGTCAAGCCCTTTTACAATCGTATTCCAGCTTTCTTCAATCGTTTCAATCTTAATACTCGGGCTGCCTGCCAGACGAGCAATATCCGCACTTTGTGAAGCAATATTTTGCGAGTTTCTAAGCAACATTTCATTTGTACGCTTATCCAGCTCATTCATAGAGTCAGCAACCAACTTCTGCCGTTTCGCCGCTACCGCCTGAATGATGCCGTTTTTGAAGATAGGAATTGTTATGATAAAGGCTGAGTTAATTTTACCGATAAGTTTGGTGTTACCTCGTTGTAATAAACGCAGTTGGGGTGCCGTTTGTAATGCTACCATACGCGCCATTTCCAAGTCATATATACGCTCATCCAATGACTGGATGGCATTATTCATTGTATCTAATTCCATCTGTGCCAACTGATCACCATTTGTTGCACGCTGTTCAAGAGCTGGTGTCAGTGTTCTTAACTCTTCTACTTTTATTTGACCGGCCACTACATACTTTTCTAAAGCCATATAATAATTAAAGTTTTGTTCATACATCTCATCCATATTGTGTGTGGAACGAATCATCTCATCTTTATACTTGGATATTTCAATATGTATCCCTTCAATCTCTTTACCAATTGTTTGATATTTACCAAACACTTTTTCAATCAACTTGTCTCCACGCTTGAAAATTTTTCCCAAGAAACCTTTTGGCTCATCAAAATCATTTTTATCAAACTTGTCCATCGTCTTACCCAGTTGTCTGAGCATCTCACCAGAATCGGTAACACTTGATGAACTCATTGTAGATAAAATACGGTCTGCGAATGTAGAAATCTCGACTGCAGGTTCTTTACCAAAATCGAGCAGGCTCATTTGATTTCTTGTATCAATCGTACGAACCAGATTCAATACCTCAGGACTCTGTCTTAGCTCGTTACGCATTTGTTCCGCTTTATTCTCCGTTAATACTTCAACATCGTAATTTTTTATTTCATTCAAACTACTCATCCCTTCCCATTAAAAAATCGATTTAAAAACCCACTTACTATTGAACCGTCTTTTTTTCGCTCTTGAAACGCTAAGTCGAATACCATATCTTCCAACAGATGATGATCGAAATCCTTTTTATCGATAAAAAGTTCCAGATCATTGTGTCCAGGCGGATTATATAAAACAATATCAAGGCCCAATTCATTTAACAGCAGCAAGATCGCTGCATCTGCTTTAGATAGCGTACCATTATTTTCGTTGTTGTATAAAATAACCTTAGGTATCTCTTGCGAGTAATCAAATGTCTGCATCAGATTGAGAAATACATCTGGAATAGTGGTCGCTTGCGTAAATAGATACAAACGAACCTGTTCCTTACTTTCTTCATGCTGCGCTTTCATACGCACGTTCACGCACATTCTTGAAATCGCTGACGCAATTGCTTTTTGTAAACCATCATGAAGGTTCTGGTATTTCCACCAGTTACCTTTCATCATTTTTTCCGGATCTAATTTCCCGTCTTTTCCAAGTGCATGCTGATAGTGAAACTGATTGTTCGACTTCTGTTCCTGCATAAAAGGAAAGCTTTTCACAATTACCGTATTCGGTTGATTTATTAATCTGTGCATTTTATCCCAATAGGCTTTTCTATCTGTCGACACGCCAGAGATCTTCGCGAATAATGAAGGAATCTTTACTTCCGTTACATTTGCAGAAAAGTTGGGACGGATGAGTGCCTTTTCCTTCGCTAATAAGAAAATTTCATCATATGTTGTTTTTAACGTAACAGGCATTGGAATGTGATTTCTAAATTGCCACGGTTTATAAAACGCAGATCCCTCATGATGCAGCACGTGATCGATTTCTTTCGATGCCCGATACGCTACTGTCCCTTGTCGCTGCGGTTCATCTATTGGGAAAGGCAAAGTTTTCATTGTTGTCGGATA
The DNA here is from genome assembly GCF_029257255.1 of Sporosarcina sp. Classification (GTDB taxonomy): domain Bacteria; phylum Bacillota; class Bacilli; order Bacillales_A; family Planococcaceae; genus Sporosarcina. The sequence goes on from NZ_JARICI010000009.1 coordinate 126,865, forward strand.
GCTCACTACAGTGGACCACATGTTTTCAGGATCAATTTCCTTAAAATAGTCTTTTCCTTCCGGATGAAGGATGACAACATCCAGTCCCAACAAAGTCAAATAGTATAAAAAGTATAACTGACTTTTATTCAAATCCCCATACCACAAAATGTGGGGTATATCCTCAACAATTGGTATTTCATTCATCCACGGATCCAGATGGTTCCAAGTCCACTTAATGATATCGAGAAAAACCCGCCGGAACTCTGGATGGTTGAATGCACCCGTATGATTTTTTTGAAATAATCCGAACACTTCAATAAGAGCTGTACGGATAAGTCTATTAAGGTCCGGATCTGTTCCGTACTTAGGCAGTAACTGAGATCCCTCTAAAAATGCGACAAACCGATTAATAGATAGATTCGGTTGCTCCTGAATAAGAGTATAAATTTGTTGGATCGCCTGAAAACGTTCAGAAGATAATGTTTTATCCAGTGTTTCAGATAACACATAAACATGTGCCGCCTGACTGACTGTATATAATTCCATCAAATAATCCGTTTCGTCAAATCCTGTACCGAGTACACGAGTTGTCATACGGCTATACTGCACACTACCGCTGTCCAGCTGATAATCCGAACGTACCGTGATAGGCTTAATGATTTCAGTGTGCCAATTTGTATAATCGATAGTTTTTAGTATCGGTTTTCTTATCATCCCAGCACCCCCTTTACATATTTCTACGCACATGGAAGGAGGTCGGGCAGATCTAGTTAACGGTGAGTCATAATTAAATTCCGTCGCTTCGAAAGAATCGTTTCAATAATTTCTTCCGACGCTAAAACACCTGTTTTCTTTGTCAATTCTAGATGACTGAAATCCACAGCCGCTTCACCGTGCCGAGGAATTATTCCAAAGTCCGCCTGCTCAATCAAGCAAACATCCAAATTGGAGTCCCCCGCTGTATAGACTCTACTTTTCCCCTCTTTATCAGCCACATATCGAGTTGCATCCCATTTATTTATAAACGATGGAATGAAATACACCTTTCTGCCCTGTAAAGAAAAGATCCACCCATGCTCTGCCGCCCATTTCGAATAATATCCCATCAGCTCGTGTGGAGTTAACTCAGTATTTATCACAAGATAAACAAAAAACTGATCCACTACACGAATCGATTTCAGCCACGACGCGTCTGATGTTTCCTCTATTTTACGTTTGACATCTTCTACGGAAATTGCACCGTTCTTTATTTTATTCTTGATATGATCTTGCCAATACCGATCAACTTCACCGTTTTCCAATACTACTCCGCCGTTACATGTAATCGCATAGAATGGGCGGATTTCGTGCTGAAACAGTGTGACGCGATTATATTGTTCGATTGTCCTCGTTGTTACAGGAACGAACATCATTTCCTTTGCTAACTCTTGTAAGAGAACGATTGCTTTTTCTGTCATAAAAGAGATTTCTTTACCATTAAGTTTTTCAACATTGCGCACATGCCCGCTAATTTGTTCCGATTCAAAAAACTTATGCGAATAAATCAGCGTCCGATCTAAATCACTTGCAAACATCATACGCTTGGCTCCAATGGTTTAATAAGTCCACAACAAGTATAAGACATTTGATCATAAACCTCCACAGCTACTTGTCTTTCTTTTGCCAACTGAATAATATGTTTTAAACGCGGATTATCTATGTCTTTCACAAGAATCTTCCACGGGACCCGACGCAATAAAACACGCGTTGTTTCACCTACGCCCGGTTTAACAAGGTTTATATCTGTAATACCAAAATTTTCCTGAATAGATTGGATGGAATGCAACCCTTTCCAAGTAGGAGTCATATCCGATTCTTTCAATACAAGTTTTGCTTCTGCAACCAGCGGAACGGCTGCTTCAAATTCAGATACAATTTCATCAATATGATAATTGGATACATCCTCGTCTTGAAGTTCATTGTATACTTTCGCTCCATGAAAATCCGTTTCACCAATCCACTGACTATTTAAGACCGTACGGCTGACTAAGCCAGATACCGTTGAATTCAAGCAAGCACTTGGTATTAAAAAATCTTCACGTGTACCAAACAAAGAGGAACAATGCCCCGGGTCAGCCAAAACAGCCAATTCATCATCCAGAACATCGCCGTGTTTTTCATTGAAAATATTTACCGACTCCGTAAGTTCTCTAGAAATTGCCCCTTTTCCAGTCCAGCCGTCTATAAAAGTAATTTGTTTTTCAGGATGCGCATTCACAATATGCATCATCGCATTTTCATCCAAGCCACGCCCGCGAATAATGGAAATGCTATAGTGAGGTACGCTCAGATTATATTTCATTTGAAGATATCGCTTGATAAGAATACCGATTGGCGTACCTGCTCTTGCTAATGAAACTAATACGATATCTTGTCCCTTCTTCTCGATTATAAGTTCAGCAACCGTTCCAACTGCCACCGCTACTTTTTGTTTGTATAAATGTAGAGATTCATAGAAAAGCTCCAAATACTCTGCAGATGGTTCATATTCAACAGGCAGCATTTCCGAATAATGAACACCCTTTTGAATGGCTTGCTCCCGTTCATTCAAACTTTTCTCAATATGAATACCTGAAAGATCTTTTAATAAAAAAATGACATCATCGGACGCATAACTACCTGTGAGCATTTGTACTTTTTTTTGCAGCACACAACCATTCCTTTCAACTAAAAAATACAATGTGAATAACAGGTATTCTACTGAACTGTTGTAACATTGGCTCCAGTCTGCCAGCTTCTATATGCCGTTCGAAGAGCAGAAATACTTCATCATATTCTTTTTCTGTAATATTATAAGCGTAATTCATAATCGCAAGATTTTCCGGACTTTCAAAACTGAAACAGCTTCTTATAGGATAACCTTCTTGATCCATCGGAAAGATCGGACTACGTGTTGTGGAATGAAAAGATACACTTTCGCCCATATAGACAGCAACTTTCATCGGTATATGCATGAATTCTCCTGTTCCAAGACATAGAGTATTCTTGCCCTTTCGCAATGTCTGTAAATGACTCCCTATTTGTTCGCAGTAGTTTTCCACCCGTTCATTAGCAGCTGATGTTAGACCGAATCTTCCAGTCAGCGGGGAATAAGGTGCATTATTTAAAATGCCAAGCGCATCAACAGATACATAAGACTTATTCTCAAATGGAGCAGGGAACGAGGAGAGATTAATCGTATGATAATTGACCTTTTCAGCAGGCACTTCAATTTTAGTTGCTGAAGGTAAATCTGGTATTCCTTCAACCTGGATCGTACCAGACAGTAGCGAAAACGTTTGAATACTCACGCCGTGTGTTTGCTCAAATACTTTCAGTTTCCGGCAATCCTCTTCACTGCGCCAATCCAAAAGCGATAACACAACATAATTCTTTCGAGGAAAATGTTTTTGAATAGATTCAATTATATTTAACGCTGTCTTGCCTGTTGTAATTTCATCATCCACCAGGCATATGGTGTGTTCATTTGCAAGATACTGTTCGGGTACATAGCAGCGCTGATCTGTTGCGTGAGAATGCTCTTCTTCAAAAAACAACGTTACTTCTTGATCGACCAGTACTTCTCTAGTTGAATGAATATATACGGCATCTGAAAAGCAATCAAAAACGCCGTGTCCAAGTGCTGTTGCAGTCTCAGCAAATCCGATGAACACGCCTGGCTCTCCAAGTCCAAAATGCCAACTTTGTACAATCGAATAGGCCTTTTTCAATTTACCTTCTGATGTATCCATCAAAGCATCAACCAAGACACCTTTACCTGCCACTTGTGTCGCTGTCTTCTCTTCATAGTAACAAGCCGCGAGTAATGCAGACGCCAGTAAAGGCACATGGGGTCGAAGGGGAATATGTTTACCCAGTACTTTGCTTACAAATAGAAATGAACGCTTTTTATTAATACGCGCTGCCATCTCATACATTGTTTCTAATGATAAACCCAATGGATTCGCATCTATTTGTACTTCCACTTTCATGGAGTCGCCGATTTCATGTGTGTACTTTTTCGGATAATAAATCGATGAATGTGTTGCTTTCATTATACACCCCGTATATATCTGACTTAATTAATACTTTCTTTGCCCAGTTTAAATGCGGCTTAATCTCGTTCATTTTATTATTAAATTCGCTTTTGAACACGCCTTTTTCACCATTTGCTTGATTGACGATGCTCAGGGCATCCAAATACTCTTCTTTTGATATTACATGTAATGCTTGAACTGGCAATAGATGTGTTGGATGGATGATTGTTTTCCCTACCAAACCGTTTGCTTTATCCAACAACGTTTCTCGTATTAATCCGTCAAAATCTTTGCGAATCAATTCTTTTCTAAGCAGAATTCCCTCTGAACCAAATTGCTCTTGAAACGGAGTCTGGCGTAACTGTGGTTTCAATACACGATCGGTTGACGCAAAATGTTCCCATACAGGACCTGATACCACATACCCCTCTGGTTCTCTACTGAAAATATTGACAATATCTGTGATGAGTTCATTAACAATAGAAATTTCATACACCGTCGTTTCACTATCACGTCTCAACCCATACAAACCGCACAAATCGGTAGCACCAATTCGAATATTCAACACACTGTCCGCATAGCGATCCACAATCTTCTTTAGTTTTAATAACTCATCCATACGAAGTTCTTTATACAATACATGTCGGGATTCAAGAATCGGCATGCCATAGAGAACCGTTTCTGCCTGTTCATTTATACGATGAAGTTCCGATAGAAAGTCTTGTGCATTTTCCGATGAAAACTTAGGAAACACAAAACCAACTAGATGATTGAGCGAATCGCCAAGCCTCTCAGCGATATCCGCCATTTGTTCGGCTGTTCTTACGCGCACAAAAATGAGCGGCGTCATTTCTTCAGTCAGTCTGCCGTCAGTGATTGCAGTACTTACATTTTTCATATGTGTAATAAGAAGTTTTTCTGCTCGCTCTACCTCTAAATCTCCGACTGCGTCCTCTAAACAAATGACTAATGTCACAAGCTCTTTGAATTTGGTAGAAATAATCAAGTCCGCTATATCTAATCGTGTCGCCGGCATATACAAAACAGCGCCTAGACTATAGGACAACAAATTTTTATCCGTTCTTTTTGTAATAGTTTTTGGTTGGCTATAGAATAGAACTTTTTTATGTTCTGTCGAAAAGTCATTAAAATACCTCAATCTGTCACCTACTTCTAATGTTTATTCGGTAAAAGGGTAAATAAAAAAGAAGGACACGTCCTTCTTTTTTATTGTTAATTATAGACTGGCTTTTTATTGTTAATATTGTGGATAATAAATGTCCCAATAAACATAACGATAAGAATGATAAAGAATGTAAAGTGACCAAGATCAAATCCGATTACACTCAGACCCATTTTTATTGCAATCAGCGCAATAAGTAAATACGCAGTGGTTTCTAATTCCGGTACACGTTCAATTAATCTTAAGAACACACCTGCAATTCCACGCATCATCAAGACACCGAGCATTCCACCAAGTAAAAGCACCCAAATTTGTTCACTGACACCAAATGCGGCCAAGACGCTATCAACGGAGAAAGCGATATCCATAATCTCAACGGCTATGACTGTTCCCCAGAACGTACCAAACATACGGATTAATACGCCTTTTGCTTTCACATCTTCAATTTCTTCTTCTGTGTCTCCACCCTGAGATTTCTGAATGAAGTATTGTATTGCCAACCAAGCTAAATAGCCTGCACCGAGTATTTTGACCCACCAAAGTTTAATGAGGAATACACCGACACCAATTGCAAGAAAGCGGAATAAATAGGCACCCAGTAACCCGTAGAACAATGCTTTTTTCCGTTGCTTATCCGGTAAATGTTTAACCATAACAGCAAGAACAAGTGCATTATCAGCTGATAATAATCCTTCAAGAATTATAAGTGTACCAATCAAGCCCCAACTAACAGGATCGGTTAACACTTGCGCCCACATGTCCCAGTCAAAAAAAGCGGCATACGTATCTAATATTCCATTGATTATGTCCATTTGTTCCTCCTGTTGTTAAAACAGTAAAGGATACAATTATCCTTTAGCAGCTCGTAAATTATCAAATAAAATTAAATATTAAACTTCCAATCCGTAATTCTTGCAAAGTGCTGCCAGGCCACCCGAGAACCCGCTGCCAATTGCATTAAACTTCCACTCGTTACCATGTCTGTACAATTCACAGAACACAACAGCCGTTTCAATTGAGAAGTCTTCACCCAGATCAAATCTAAGCAGTTCTTCACCTGTTGCTTCATCCGTCAATCGAACAAAAGCATTCGATACCTGGCCGAAGTTCTGGCTTCGCGACTCCGCGTCATGTATGGTTACCGTAATGCCAATCCGATCAACGTAAGCAGGTATTTTAGAGAAATCAACAATTACCTGCTCATCGTCGCCGTCACCTTCCCCTGTACGATTATCGCCCGTATGCAATAAAGCACCGCTTGGATGTTCTAAGTTGTTATAGAAAATAAAATCATGATCATTCTGACAGCGATTGTTCGCATCCACCAAGAACGCTGAAGCATCTAAGTCAAACTCTTGTCCGCCCGAATACTTATTTGTATCCCAGCCAAGTCCAATAACTCCTCTAACCATCGCAGGATTTGTTTTAGTTAAATCTATTTTCTGACCTTTGGATAATGTAATTGCCAACTGAATCACTCCTGTTCATTTATTGGAACCAGCACGTCAATAATGACGTAAAGCCTTCAAATAACATTTAAAATTAAGCCTGCAGACCATAATCTTTCACAAGCGAAGCCAATCCACCTTGATAACCACTACCAATTGCATTGAACTTCCACTCGTTTCCGTGTCTATATAGCTCTCCTACAACAACAGCGGTTTCAATGGAGAAATCTTCACCAAGGTCATAGCGAATTAGCTCTTCGCCCGATGCATCGTTAACAATACGCACATAGCTATTCGATACTTGTCCGAAATTTTGGTTACGTTCTTCTGCTTCATGTATGGTAATCGTAAATGCAATTTTATCAATAGTGCCCGGCACAGTAGATAAGCTGATTTTCACTTGCTCATCATCCCCATCACCTTCGCCTGTCAAGTTATCCCCAGTGTGAACAACCGAACCATTTCCACCTTCAAGATTATTGAAGAAGACAAAGTCCTTTTCTGTTTCACATTTTCCTGTTGCGTTTAATAAAAATACAGATGAATCCAAGTCGAAATCTTTTCCGCCGTCATATTTATTTGTATCCCAACCCACACCAACCGTGATATTTGTTAGTCCAGGGTTACTTTTTGTTAAATCAACCTTTTGACCTTTGCTTAGTGAAATAGCCATTTAGCCAACCTCTTCTCTAATGTTTTTAATTTTAGTTAAAACGTCTAACGATTTCACTGAGACCTGGATCTGTTGAACCTGCTCCAAGTGCGCCAAACTTCCATTCACTGCCATGACGATAAATTTCAGCTACCGTCAAACTTGTTGAACCTGAATAGTTTTCAGATAGGTTAAATTTTAGTAATTCTTCATTACTCGCTGAATTTACAACACGGATATATGCGTTTTCTACTTGTCCAAAATCTTGCTTTCGCTTAATACAATCATAGATATTAACAACAAAAATAAGTTTATTAATCTTTTCGGGTACTTTGTTCAACTCGACAATCACCTGCTCATCATCTCCGTCACCTTCACCCGTAATATTATCTCCAGTGTGTAGTACACTCCGACATTTGCTTTTTAAGTTACCAAAGTAAATCAGGTTATCATTACTTACAAACCTATCATCCTGAAGCATGATCACTGAAGCGTCTATATCCATATTCGCGCCGCCTCCGCCACCAAAAAGACCACCAAGTAACCCGCCTGCTTTTTTCTGGATTGGATCCCAACCAAGACCAACAACAATCTTCCGAAGTCCAGGATTACCTTTTGTTAAATCAATTCTTTGACCCTTCTGTAAAACAATTGCCACATCAATCACTCCTTCACAATTTAACAAGATTATTATTATTATTATTATTGTTTCATTAAGTACTCAGCGGTATGACTACGATAAGTTCTTAAATGAAACTGAATATGCCTGCTCAATTAATACTTCTCAAAGTCCATGGCATCCACCTGATTTTTAATTTGTATTAGACAAATAGTTTAGAATCTAATCGAATAGCAAAGACCAAATTTCCCTGAAGCATGACTATCTTCTATTCCTAAATTCAAATTATAAATATAGTCACTTTCCAATAAACTCAAATAATCCGCCATTCTTCTACATTATACAACATATATATACAGATCACAAAACAAAATTAACTTATCTGTTTTATTTTTACAGACACATTTATGTCTAAATTACCAATAAATTATTAATTATATAAACCTATATACTCATTTTAACCCCATTTAATTCAACTGATTACAAGCTTCTTATCTTTCTTTCCGAATTTTATCTATAACCGTAAAGTCTTACTTCTTATAAAACTTAATACATATCAAGTTAAGAAGAGGTTCTAATTATTCATTCTAACATCATACCACTTATTAAACTATTGAATCAAAGTAAGCCGCCGCAGTGGTTAATGGACATAAAAAGAGTAGCCAGTTTTGGCTACTCTTTTTATTCAGTTCGCTGTTCAAGCAATCCATACTTTCGCTGGATCCGCTGCAGAATCTTAATCCAACTGGCGCCAAACACAAGTAGGAAAAATACATTCGACAGCGCATGCGCCAAATCGAAGTAAATACTCGAAATGTAGATACCTGCGAAAAACTCCCATGATAATGCTTCCATGTTACTGACGATGATCCACATATTCATAAACCAACCGAATAAATAGCCCCAGATGAAGCCGAAGATCAGTTTCCCCCACAGTTTTTTCATCCACCATGTATTGTGCAAAAATCCCGCACTCATCCCCATCATGCCCCATGCATACATCTGCCAGGGCGTCCACGGACCTTGTCCAAGGAAGAAGTTTGAGACAATTGCAGCAACGGCGCCAACAATAAAGCCGGATTCCGCGCCAAACACCAATCCCGCCATAATGATGATAAACGAAGTAGGCTGGACACTCGGCAGTCCTGCGAATGGCACACGGCCGACTGCGGCAATCGCAGCAAGCATCGCGAGCAGCACCACTTCGCGTCCCGCCACTTCCTTCCATTCAAATCGCGCAAAGAATGGAATCAATGTCAGGCTGTCATCACCTAGATGCCGTTAATTGAACACAAAAAGCCCCCGCCTCCGAAAAGAGACAAGGGCATTATGTATAGGCAGATTTTATCAAGGACATAATCCAATATACTATGCAGACCTTTCTCCGGAAGGCGTTACGCATGTTATTTTTGCAAGTCTCCTGACTTATGGGTAATAGCACATCTTCCGCCTTCCCAGTTACTCACCAGTGGCAATTTTAAAGATGTCCCCCATTTACAGTGGCCGGACCGTACAGGATTTTCACCTGTTTCCTTTTTCATCTTTGTAAATTAAACAAAGAACCAAAATATTCTATTAAACTTTCAATCTAGTATATCACAGCGTCAAATAAGATTTCTTACTATTTAAAAGAATAGGAAAAAAGGTTGATGAATATGTCCACTCATCAACCTTCTGATTTATTGTCTATTTTATTATAGAACCATAAATATCTAGCGAATTGGCTTCTTCAATAAAATTGCGTTAGCCGACTTCATATTTGAAATGGTAATGTACTACTACAGAAATCACATCACAATTCCTGATAATCCCGCTGATATTTACCTCCGTCTTTTACTTCCGCATGATACAGAGCTTTCAGAGCATAGCTCTTCTCCAGTTCATGCTCTTTCATAATTGATTTTAACTGTCGGTTCAACTCAGGACTTTCCTTTACCAGCTGAAGCATTTTTGGCTGTGAATATTGCATGAAAATCATCTCCTTATCAAGTTTGTTTCTATAGTATAACACGCAGACGCTTAGAATAATTACGTGAACAATGGAAATAGAACGTTACTGTAGAAACGATCGGCCTAACTCGTGTATACTGTACTAGGTTTTCTATATTTTCTTAAAGGAGTCTTCCCAATGAATGTAAAAACACTGGCCATCAGCGGAATTATTGCAGCTCTCTATACAGCTATCACGCTGGCGATTCTTCCGTTCGGCTTTACTAATATTCAATTTCGGATATCTGAAATGTTCAATCATCTGGTCGTTTTTAATCCCCGTTACATTTTCGGCATCGTCGTAGGTGTATTTGTCTCCAATTTATTATTGTCCGAGCTTGGACCGATTGATCTCGTATTTGGTGTGGGACAATCTATCATCGCGCTTTCGCTGACGATTCTTTTTTGCCGGTACGTCTCTAATACAATGGCGCGGATGGTATTCAATACATTCATTTTCACCACCACGATGTTCTTGATTGCCTGGGAATTAAATATCGTGCTGCACCTGCCGTTTCTTCTAACTTGGCTTTACGTGGCAATCGGAGAGTTTGCTGTCATGGCGATCGGAATTCCAGTGATGAAGGCGCTGAATAAACGATTGAATTTTGCTAGGTTAATTTAAAGTTTATGATCAGAACAGACTGGAGGTACACTCCTTCTGTTTTTTATTTAATGAAATTTACTATGCTGTCTAACTGAGTTGCCGTTTGTAACTTGTGATTCTTGGGTAAAATCAAGTGTATATGCGCAATAATCTGCTGTAGCTGAGTCAGGCTATTTCATGCCAGCAGTTTATCATAAGTAATTCAGATCAGGAGGATATATGAAAAAGATATCTAACACATTTTATATTACGCTTGCCGCCGTCATCCTGGCTGTTGGATACGGCGTAATTGCACCAAAGCATTTTGAAGAAATTACAACAGCCGCCAAAAACTTCATTGCAGATTCATTCGGCTGGTATTATTTACTGACTGTCTCCATGCTGTTTTTTGTTTCCGTCTTTCTAATATTCAGCCCACTTGGCAGAATACGCTTAGGAAAAGACAGTGACCGGCCACAGTTCTCCATGGTTTCGTGGCTTGCGATGCTATTCTCTGCAGGCATGGGTATTGGTTTAGTGTTCTACGGAGCTGCAGAACCTTTATCTCATTATGCAGTTGCCCCTTCTACCGCTGCTCCTGAAACGAAAGCTGCTTATAAAGAAGCGATGCGGGCAACATTTTTTCACTGGGGTTTCCATGCGTGGGCTGTTTACGGTATGACTGCTCTCGCGCTTGCATATTTCCAGTTCCGCAAAGGACAGCCGGGGTTAGTATCCGCTACCTTGCGTCCGATCTTCGGTAATAAAGTAGATGGGCACCTTGGAACAGTTATTGACGTATTCGCCATTTTCGCTACAGTATTCGGCGTCGCTACCTCGCTCGGCTTCGGGGCGGTGCAGATTAATGCGGGGCTTCATTACTTATTCGGCATCCCTGTCGGTTTCATTTCGCAGCTGGTCATCATTGCGATTGTAACGGTATTGTTCTTAATCTCCGCTTGGAGCGGACTGGGTAAAGGTATTCGAATTTTATCCAACACCAATATGGTTCTGGCGCTCGCGTTATTGTTTTTCGTCATTGCACTCGGTCCTACACTGCTGATTTTCAATATGTTCACGGATTCCATTGGCGGCTATTTAGAGAATCTGATCAGGATGAGCTTCCGGACAGCGCCGCTGACTCCAGAAAATCGTTCATGGCTAAACGACTGGACACTTTTCTATTGGGCTTGGTGGATAGCCTGGTCACCGTTCGTCGGTATGTTCATTGCGCGTGTCTCGAAAGGCCGGACTATCCGTGAATTCATGATCGGCGTGCTAGTTGTGCCGACAGTATTGAGTGCCATTTGGTTCGCAGCGTTTGGCACGACAGCAATCGAGACTCAAAGAGCCGGCGTTATTGATTTAGCTTCAAAGGCATCAGAGTTGGCGATTTTTGAGATGTTCAGCGGATTGCCGTGGTCATTCGCCATTTCCATGATTGCGGTTTTGCTGATCATTTCATTTTTCATCACATCCGCGGATTCAGCTACCTTCGTACTTGGTATGCAATCCTCCCACGGATCGTTGACACCACCTAATAATCTGAAGATTGTTTGGGGAATCATTCAGTCATCTATAGCGATTATTCTGCTATTCGTTGGCGGTCTGGGTGCACTGCAAAACGTCATTATCATCGCAGCCCTACCATTTTCCGTCATTTTGATTATGATGATTGTTTCCTTGTTCAAATCGTTGAAAGAAGAACGTAAGAGGATTAATAGGCCGTAAAAAAGAGGAGAACCATTCCGCAGTTGAAATGGTTCTCCTCTTTATTTATTATGCGGGTTGCTTAACAGCTTTCTCAATTGCCTGCTTCAGATCTGCAATAATATCATCTGCAGATTCCAATCCTACAGACAGACGAATCAACTCTTCACTTACACCAGAGTTCTTTAGGTCCTCTGCAGAAAGTTGCTGGTGAGTAGTCGATGCCGGATGAATGATCAACGACTTCGCATCACCTACGTTCGCAACATGCGACCAGACTTTTACGTTATCAATTACTTCACGACCTGCATCACGTCCGCCTTTGATGCCGAATACGATAATTGATCCGTATCCGTTTTTCAAATACTTCTGAGCGAGATCATGTGTCGGATGATCTTCCAGTCCTGTATAGGTCACCCACTCTACCCCCGGATGTTCTTTCAGGAAATTGGCTACTTTCTGTGCGTTTTCATTATGACGAGGAACACGCAAATGAAGCGTTTCCAGTCCCTGTAATAAGTTGAATGCACTATCAGGTGCTAGACAAGGCCCAAAATCACGCAATAACTGAACACGCAGCTTCGTCGCAAATGCAGCGCCGGCTGTGTCAATTCCGTAACGCAATCCGTGATAGGAATTATCAGGCTCCGTGAATCCAGGGAATCTGCCCTGCGTCCAGTCAAATTTCCCCGCGTCAACCGCTACTCCGCCAATTGTCGTTCCGTGTCCACCAATCCATTTCGTTGCAGAGTGAATGACCACGTCTGCTCCGAATTCAATCGGGTTCAAACCGTATGGAGACGGGAATGTGTTATCGACTAGTAGCGGCAGACCGTTATCATGCGCAACTTTTGCTACTGCTTCAATATCTAACACTTGCAGGCTTGGATTTCCGATAGTTTCTGCAAATAAAGCTTTTGTTTTATCTGTAATCGCCGCTTCGAAATTCTTCGGATCGGATGCATCTACGAATTTCACTGTGATGCCGTAACGCGGCAATGTAACGACAAATAGATTGTATGTTCCGCCGTATAGATTGCTTGCCGCTACAATTTCATCTCCAGCGCCTGCGATATTCATGATAGAGAATGCAATGGCTGCCATTCCGGAAGATAAAGCCACTGCAGCAGATCCTCCTTCAAGCTCCGCCATCCGCTCTTCAAAAACGGCTACTGTCGGATTCGTGATCCGTGTATAAATATTGCCCGCCTCTTGCAGAGCAAATAAATTCTGTGCATGTTCTGTATCTCTGAATACATAAGAAGTCGTACGATGAATCGGCAAAGCACGTGAACCGGTTACGGGATCAGGTTGCTGTCCTCCGTGCAATAATACTGTTTCTGGCTGAAAATTCGTCATTACTATTTCCCCTTCCAACATGTATTTTCTGTGAATGGACAATGAAAAGCGAAAGAGGGCCGGGTGCTGCGACAGGCGTTGGAAGGCTTGACGACAAGGTGCAGTCTTCACCTTTTCGACAAGACTGAAACGTCCGAGCAGCTGCCCTCTGCAGCTAGACAATGAAAAGCGAAAGAGGGCGGTTTGCTGCGACAGGCGTTGGAAGGCTTGACGACAAGGTGCGGTCTTCACCTTTTCGACAAGACCGAAACGTCCCGAGCAGCTGCCCTCTGCAGCTAGACAATGAAAAGCGTCTGAATATACAAAAACGGGGCCTCTCTTCCTAAATAAGAAGAGGGGTCCCGCAAGAATTCGCGTATTCCTCCCTTATCTTCCAAACTGATAAAACAGTCTGTAGGAAGTAGCACCTTTGCTTATTAAGCCGGTTGCCGGGCATCACAGGGCCTAATCCCTCCGCCGCTCTTGATAAGAGTTCGTCTATTCATTTTCCATCTTGAAAAATAGTATAAAGCTAATTTTCTGCTATTGCAAGAATTATTAATAGAATCTTTGGAAATAACCATTTTTTCTAAAATATATCTATCCAGATTTTGATCGCAGATCCCATGATCATGACCGCCAGGATACTTGCCGTAATCATTACTAGAGCAGGCATATACGGTACTTGACCGGTAAAAATCTTTCCTGAAGCGGATCCTACAGATGACAATAGCGTGATAGCCAACGATGTCGCAATCGTCACACGCGTCGGGATTTTCAATATGACCAGCATAATCGGCACTAGAATAAATGCGCCCCCGGCACCGACAATTCCAGCCGCTAACCCCACTAAAAAGGCAACGATTGAAGCAACCCATTTAGTAAATGTAATTTCTTCTATTGGCTGATCGTCGAGCCCTTTTTTCGGAATGAACATCATAATAGCTGCCAATACAGCTAGCACACCATAAACAATATTAACGGCATCTTCAGAAAGATAGCTTGAACCCGCTCCCCCGATAACACTTCCGGTTAGTACACTGATTCCCATGTACAAAACAAGCGGCTTCAAGATTAAATTGCTATTTCGATAAGCTAATACACCCGAAAGTGAAGAGAAGAACACTTCCACCGCTGTAATCCCTGATACTTCATGCGGTGAAAAAGTAGTAAAACCTAGCACGGCAGGAATAAATAACAGCATAGGGTATTTGACAATTGCTCATACCCATCATGCCGGAAAGAAATGAGCAGACGAATCCAATGAGGAAGATCGTGATGATGAATGGTAAGCTCATGACTTTCTTCCTTCTTCCTGTTCTATTTGCTTAGTTTACCCTTTTTGAATCCAAAATTTAAAGACATCTGCCTCTTGTTGCTGGTCTTTCATTACATGGTTACTTGCCGCTGACCAGGCAGTAAAGTCCGCGACCGACCCTTTATCAGTCGTATGAACTTCGAGGATATCTCCTGTCTGCAGATCTTTCATCGCTTTTCGCGCCCGTACGATAGGCATTGGACAAGCCAGCGCCTTTGCATCTAAAAATACTGTTGAACTCATGTGTATCTTCTCCTTTTGCGTATAAAATTATAGTAAAATGTCGACCCAAATTTTGATCGCCGTTGCCCCAATCAGCACAGCTAAAATGATTTGGAGCACCTTCGTATTCATCTCTTTCCCCATCTTTGCTCCTAGTGGTGCTGCGATGATACTTGCGATAATCATAATAAATGCCGGCCAATAATCAACTTGCCCCGTCATCAGTTTACCGAAACTGCTGCCAATCGATGAAATAAAGGTAATAGCTAAACTTGTAGCAATCGTCATTCGCGTTGGAATTTTTAAGACGACAAGCATGATGGGCACTAGTAAAAAGCCACCAGCTGCCCCTACGATACCTGAACCAACTCCGACAATCAGAGCTAATGAAGCTGCTAACCCCTTGTTAAACGTTACTTCATGCAGCGGTTTATCATCGACTTGCTTTTTCGGAATAAACATCATCACTGCCGCGATTAATGCGAGAACTCCGTAAACAATGTTGACTCCCTCTTCCGATAAAAACCTTGAACCATAGCTACCAATGAAGCTACCGATTAGAATCGACCCACCCATGTAGATAATGAGTGATTTATTTAAATAGCCACCTTTACGATAGGCCCAAACCCCTGCAATCGAAGCGAATAATACCTGTACAGCACTAATTCCTGAAACTTCATGCGCTGTAAATGCGGCTAATCCGAATAATTGTGGAATGTATAACAGCATCGGGTATTTAATAATCGAGCCACCCACTCCGAGCATGCCCGAAATAAATGACCCGATAAATCCAAGTCCAAAAATCACAAGTATAAATAGTAAATCCATAGTTCGTTCCTTCTTTCTGTATTAAGAAAGGCAAGTAGATGCACGCTACTCGTTATTTAATTGTCTTATGCTTTTTGAATATAGAAGTACAGTACGCCCGCTTCTTCTTTTTGTTCTAAAACGGTGTGGCCCCCTGCTGCCGACCAAGCTTTAATGTCATTTAACGAACCCTTATCTGTAGTTAATACTTCTAATATTTCCCCAGACTGGATTGTATCAATTGCTTTCTTTGTACGTACGATTGGCATTGGGCATGCTAACCCTTTTGCATCTAAAGTTTTTGTAATGTTCATGATTATGTCCTCTTTTCAATATGTTTTTTTGTATAAGCATACTTTTTCCGTAACTAGATTAACGGACTGCGCAACGATTGGGTCCAATTTCCATTTCCGTTTGTTCTTCATCCGTAGGCATAATTTTACCCATGTTGACATGGCGAATTTCTTGGTATGCGTGAGGTTGCGGTGGTAAATTGTCTGTTACCATTGAACGGAACACCTTTTCGTCTTCTACATTTAAACCGTGGTTTTCAGCAAATAAGTCACCTAAACGTTTAGCCACAGTACCATCTTCATTTAATTCATCAATGATCATAAAGTGTGCCGGACAAACAATTAAGTCTTCCGCTAAAGCACGGTAACGAACATATAATGATTCACGTAAATCTGCTACCCAGTCCTCTGCTAAACCTGCTAAGTCAGGACGGCCGATCGAATCGATGAATAGGATATCACCTGTCAAAAGATATTTGCCGTCTACTACGAATGAAGTAGATCCAATTGTATGACCTGGTGAATATACAGCGCCGACGTTAATTTGAGATGTACCGACTTTTACTGTTAAGCCATCTTCAAGTGGCGTATAGTCGTATACTACTTCTTCTGCATCTTTTGGTGGTAAATAATACGTTGCACCCGTTGCTGCAGCAATCGCACGTCCGCCTGAAATGTGATCCGCGTGTAAGTGCGTATCAAATACGTGTTTGATGGTAATATTCTTTTCTTCCGCAAACTTCGTAAAGACCTCTGTGAATCGAACCGCGTCAATAATGGCTGCTTCGTCTCCTGAAACTACCATATAAGATAGACATCCTTTGCCCAAGCGCACGAATTGGTATAACTCGCCCCCATCCGCTAGGTCACCTACTTTAATCGGCTCTAAGTACATGGACCAGGATTTCATGCCACCTTCAAGGTAGCCAACCGTTAGACCCGCGTCTGATAACATTTCTGCTACCATAACGGATGAACCTTCCTTGGCACAAACCACTAACACGTCTTTGTCAGTTGGAATTCGAGGTAAAATTTCTTCTACACCGTCTAAAAGCTCGAAATACGGGATATTTAAGTAATCGAATTGATGCCCTTCAATTTTCCAGTCTTCAAATGCATCTGCGTTACGTACGTCTAAAATGAATAATTCCTTATTATCGATTACTTTTCGGGCTACATCTGCCGCTTTCCACATGTTTACTGTCATCACTAATTACCCCCATAGGTATATAATTGTGTAAAATTTTTTCTTGGCAGAGAGGATCACCCCTCCAAACAAGCAAGTTAGAACGTTAATGTTGGTGCTGCGTCTTTTGCAAATTCTAAGAACGTCACAGCTCCGCCTACTTCAATATCTTCTACAAGATCAGCTTCAGTTAAGCCCATCACATCCATCGTCATTTGACAAGCAATGAATTTCACACCAAGCTCCTGCGCCATTTCCACTAATTCGGGGATAGTTGGTATTTGTGCTTTCGCAAAACCTTCAGCGAAATGTTCTCTCCCTGCCGGCATTTCTAATGCTTGCATGCCTTGTTTATGAATTAAGTTTAAGCCTTCAAATGTGAAGAAAATTTCCACTTCTTTCTCTGAAGCTGCTGCTGCTGTTGCAATATTGAATACTTTATAAGCGTCGAATAATCCACCGTTTGATGCGATAATTGCTACTTTTTTTGACATGATATTTCCTCCATTACAGTTCTTTTGATAATTCGCCTGTCCAGCCCGTCATACCAGGCAGAACATTATATACTTTTGTGAAGCCGGCTTTAGCCAGTGTCTTGGCCGCCATATCAGAACGCGTACCTGTACGACAAATGACGTAAATCTCTTGATTCATATCCAGTTCTTTCATGCGCATTTCTAATTCACCCATTGGTATGGATTTTGCACCTGGCACATGACCAAACGCGAACTCTGCTGCTTCACGGACATCTAAAATAAGTCCATCTCGATTTACGATTTCTTCATTAGCAATGGTTGCCTCAAATGTTTTTTCCTCTTGCTCAGACGTCTCAGGATTGCACTTACGAATGTAGTGGAATAAAATTTCCCCTACCTCCGATGTCCCAATATATTGGTGGCCCACTGTTTTTGCCCAAGCCGCTAAGTCCGCTTTTGATCCTTTATCCGTAGCTTGTACCTCTAATACTTGACCTTCTTCCAGCTCATTCATCGCTTTTTTTGTTCTAACGATCGGCATGGGACAAGCTAAACCCTTTGCATCTAGTTGCACATCTGCTTTTACTACCAACGGTCTTCCTCCTCATACCACACGGGGTATATTTTTAGTTAAAAATTTATTGTACGTCTCCAGCCCAATCCAACATACCGCCGACCATGTTTGTTACGTCATAACCATGTGATGTTAAAAAGTTGGTAGCTTGACCACTTCTGGCACCCGAACGGCAAACCATGATGTAGGGCTTACTTTTATCTAATTCATGCATACGAAATTCAAGTAATCCCAGGGGAATATTGTTAATACCAGGGATATGACCTTCTGAGACTTCTGCTGCCTCACGAACATCGATTACATTTACTTGCTCACCAGCTGTTATTTTTTCTTGAAGTGCTTTTGCTGTAATTTCTTTCATCATTACTCCTCCTAGATAAATAAATTCACATTCCCATCCTCTGCGTCAGCTAGATAAGCAGCCACACCAGCATATTCAATTCCATCTACTAATTCTTCTTGTTGTAGGCCTAATAAATCCATTGTCATTGTACATGTCACAATTTTAACCTCTTGCTCCTGCGCCATGTCAATTAGTTGCGTTAACGTTAGGGCATTGTGCTTGGTCACTACATGTTTAATCATTTTTGGTCCCATACCAGCCATATGCATATTCGATAAGCCCAGCTGTTCCGCCCCTCGCGGCATCATTTTGGCAAACAATTTTTCAAGAATGCCTTTCTTCACTACTACCGGCTCTTGTTTACGCAGGACGTTGATACCCCAGAATGTATGGAAGATGGTTACTTCATGATCATAAGCCGCCGCTCCATTAGCAATTATATAAGCTGCCATTGCCTTGTCATAATCTCCGCTAAATAAAACGATCGTTGTTCTTTTCTTTTCCATATTCGTCTCCCTTTAAATACCTATACTATTGGTACTCTATTTTGAACAATATTAAGCGCTTGCTTTTAGCGACTTTTCCATAGTAGTACATTTACAGTTTCATGGATTTGAGTATTATTAACATTCTACTTACGATGACGCTGATTATACGATTTACCAGCACGAGCAGAAGAATGTCGGGAATGAAATCTTTACATTTCTTTCCTTCTCCCACGAGACGTAAAATCCCTCGCAATTAGCCTTCTCTCTCTTAAATAAGGCTTTTTGTTTTCGCTTCGTAATCATTTGGTCAACTTCTTCGTTGCAGTTACTATTCACACTTTATACCCCTAGGGGTATAAAGTCAACTAGAAAGATTACTCTCTTTTAGCAAAAATATTTCAAGTTCCAGGCGCCAGTACCTCTAGGTAGTATCATGCCGAATGCTTTATCATAGTCACTACTGATTACTGCGTTTACTGATTTCTTCTGTTCAAACGTTTACTCTCAACTCGCCACTCTATATACATAACGGGGTATAATGCAATGAATAAAAAAAGAGTCAAGCACAAATGCTTATCGACTCTTTACCAGCAATTCCACCGCTTCGCTAATAATTGATTCATGTGTTTTGTCGTCTGTTTCATCCAAGTTTTCCATGCACGCAATTAAATTGGAACTGACAATTACGCCGATTGTGCGGTCAATGGCTGAACGGCTTGCAGACAGCTGTGTAATGACTTCTTTACAGTCCTTGCCCTCTTCCATCATACGCAGCACACCTTTAATCTGCCCATCAATACGCTTCAAACGATTCTTCACTTTATCATCGTATTCCATAAGTTTCACCGCCCTTTTATTACCTCCAGATTATACCCCACGAGGTATATTGTCAAATCAACTGCATGACTCTATATGCTATATCTAATGTCAATATGAAGTCACCTACCATTCGACAGGTTTCTACTATTCTGAAATTTTTCCCGATATATGTTATACTACTTATAGTAAGCTATTGTACGTCTTCCGTCTTTTCGCTGCAACATGTGAAACTGACGAGATATTACTACTGAAGGAGTTGATTCGATTGGCATTTCCGCGCAAAGATCGTCCGATTTCCGATTTCGTGGCCTCAAGATATGTAGATGAAGTCATTTCCTTCAACCGCAATGAACACGAGGTTTCCGGAACGATTCACAAGATTCTCGAAAACTCCGTCATTGTTAAGATTTCTGATTCAGACGCAGAACAAATTGGAGCAGCATCCAATATGACTGTTGTCGCACATAAAAATTATACGGTGATGTAACCCTCAACATGCCTTGCAGCAGTCTGCAGGGCTATTTTTTTGCAGAAAACTGGCAGAATGGAGCGTTTCACACAAGCAGCCGGCTGAGCTCCCGTTTACTTCGCCAATTAACGAGGAATATACCCAGGCTGATCAACAGTCCTCCTGTAATCAGCGAATAGGATAGCTTTTCATCCAGCAGCACCCAGCCGCTCAGCGTGCCGAAAAACGGTGCCAGAAATAAAAAAGCACTTGTTCTCTCAGGATTGCCGGTCTGCAGCAAATAAAACCAAATTGAGAATTGAATAATTGAAGCCGCAATTGCCAACCAGGCCAGTATACCAAGGGATAATGCATTCATTTCAAAGAATGGTTCTTCCAATAAAAAGCTCGCGATAAATAGAATCAAACCACCGAACAGCATCTGATAAGCGGTCATCACCCATGTATCAAAACGATAGCCGTGTAGTTTGACAATCAATGTCGAGCACGCCCAGGCAATAGCCGACATAAAACCCAGCACTGTCCCGATCCTCAGGTCGAGATGCGCTCCCATCGTAATGAAAACGCCGAAAAGTCCACAGATTACGCCGATCCATTGCTGCAGCCGATAGCGTATGCGCAATACAAGTGTGCCGATGACGACAACCAGCAGAGGATTCGTAAACGTCAATATAGATGTTTCACCAGACGTGATGGTCCGCAAGGCGATAAAGATACAGCCCATAACGGCAGCCGTCTGCAGTGAGCCGATCAGGACGAGCCACTTCCACTCTCCAAGCTTTTTAGGGTGCGGCTTCTTCAAAATCTTGACGACAATCGCCATAATCACGCCGGCAATTGTAAAGCGAAGCGCCACCAGTAATAGCGGTGAGGAATATTCGAGACCGATTTTACCGACGGCAAACGACGAACCCATCAGCGCTGTCGTCACAATAACCAGAAATCCAAATAAAAATTTATTCATATGTTCACTTCCTTTCCCATGACCGACAACTCGCTAATTTTGTCTTATCTATAACTTTCAGGCATGAATCCATAAATAAGAAGTATTAGAGTTACGAAATATAAAGCATTACAATATAGAGTATCATGCTTGAAAGGATGAAGTATATTGTTAATTCAAACAAATGAAAAATTCTGGTCAGGCCGGACAGATAGCGAAACGGAGAGAGCCGCATTTCGCATGCATCAAATTGTACAGCTTTCCGCTCCAAAGGAAAGCGTTTCCAATAGAACTTGTACATTAATTGGATTTTCATCTGAAGAAGGTGTACGTCGAAATAATGGCAGACTGGGTGCTGCAGAAGGCCCGAATGCTCTGCGCAGCGAGCTTGCAAAACTGCCTTGGCGCATGCCAGCTGACTGTCAGTTGATAGACGCAGGCACCGTCGTATGTGAAGGCAATCAGCTTGAACAGGCCCAGGCTGAGCTCGGTGCTACCGTATGCGACAGCCTGTCAAAACAGAGTAAACCCGTTATTTTAGGCGGTGGTCATGAAACTGCTTACGGCCATTACTTAGGTGTCCGCGAATTCATTGGTCCCGACAAAAAACTTGGTGTAATAAATATCGATGCGCATTTTGACTTGCGCAGCTACGAAGAACAGCCTTCTTCCGGCACGATGTTCAAGCAAATGCTCGATTCGGATCAAAACGTGGAATACTTGGTGCTCGGTATTCAGGAGTTTGGCAATACTGACATTCTATTTAATGAAGCTGATGCTAAAGGTGTAACCTATGTATTAGAACAAGATATCACATCAGGTATATTGGACGAAACTTTGCAGAAAATCAGTTTTTTCATTGATAAACAGGACTATGTTTTGTTAACATTATGCTCAGATGTATTGAATTCGGCAGTAGCTCCAGGTGTGAGTGCTCCTTCTCCATTTGGATTGGATCCGCTCATTGTACGAACATTTATTCAAACCGTAGCTTCCCACGAGAAAACCCTTTCATTCGACATCTCAGAAATAAATCCAGCACTTGATCATCACAATCAGACGGTCAAACTGGGCGCCTACTTAACAAATGAAGCAATCGTTGCATTGATGGGAGGAAGAAACACATGACGTTTGAGTTAAATCAAATTACTACGCTTTTTCTGGCATTAGCTTTACTGACAATAGGAACTCTCCTCGTACGTAAAGTCAGAGTTCTCCAAAAATTCTGTATACCCGCCCCTGTTGTAGGCGGGTTACTTTTTGCCCTTTTAGCGACTATTTTGAAGTATTTCGATTTGGTGAGCTTCAAATTAGACACATCTTTGCAAAACCTATTCATGCTGACGTTCTTCACTACAGTCGGTTTAGGTGCAAGTTTCCGCCTTATTCGTCTCGGCGGAAAACTGCTGATCATTTATTGGGTCGCCTGTAGTTTTTTGGCGTTGGCTCAAAACGCGATCGGTGTATCGATGTCCTATCTGTTTAATCTGCATCCGCTTATCGGAATGATGGCAGGAGCCGTTTCGATGGAAGGCGGTCACGGCGGTGCGACAGCCTACGGAGAAACGCTTGAAAGTCTCGGAATTGATTCGGCCCTGTCCGTCGGGATTGCAGCCGCTACATTCGGACTCGTAGCGGGCGGTCTGATCGGTGGTCCAATCGTCAAATACTTGATTAACAAGTATGACTTGAAGTCAACGGAAACCGAGCATGAGGAAGCATATTCTCCAGAGGCACTTGAGGAACCGATCCACACGGATAACTTCTTGACCCAAGTTTTGTTGATTACGCTCTGTATCGCAGGCGGTACGTTCATCGGCGATCTGTTCTCCGATGCGACCGGTTTTGTCATGCCTGGCTACGTGGGTGCGATGTTTGTTGCGGTTATCGTACGTAATGTCGTTGACCGCGTTAAAGAAGATGCTGTGCACATGAAGAGTATCAATTTGATCGGCGATGTATCGCTGGGGATTTTCTTATCAATGGCACTCATGAGCATCAAGCTATGGGAAGTCGCTGATTTAGCATTGCCATTGCTGATCATCGTTTTCGTGCAAGTCATATTCGTCGTGCTCTTTTCGATTTTCGTCTTGTTCCGTCTACTCGGCAAAGATTACGATGCAGCAGTAATGATCGCGGGTTTTGCAGGCCACGGACTTGGTGCAACACCGAATGCGATGGCGAATATGGCCGCAGTCACCAGCCGTTATGGTCCTTCGCGTAAAGCATTCTTAATTGTACCGATCGTTGGTGCATTCCTAATCGATGTCGTATCGATGCCGATTATCATCACGACGATTAATATATTTAGCTGACATGAAGCTGCCTGGAATTACATCCAGGCAGCTTTTTTATGATAAAGTCCATATAATTGTGTAAAAAGAAAAAGGGCCAATATTTACCCTCATGATACAATGTTTTCAACCACGATAAACATCTAAGGAGAGGTAAATATGACCCAGCTTAATTTTAACTTAAATATGGATACTTTAAAAGACTCTTTAATGAAATCCAATTTAGACGATGTGATGAAATCTGCCATGGTTCTTGTGTTAAATGAATTCATGGAAAAAGAACGTGATGATTATTTACAGGTTCAATCGCACGAACGGTCCATCGAACGCACGGACTACCGCAATGGCTATTACGAACGAGATCTTATGATCAGTATTGGGAAGATCAGGTTACGGGTTCCAAGAACCCGGTTTGGAGATTTTTCACCTTCCATCTTCGAAAAGTATGCCCGCTGCGATCAAGCGATGGTTCTTTCTATGCTTGAAATGTTTGTAAATGGAGTATCCACTCGGAAAGTTTCAGCGATCGTCCAGACTCTTTGTGGAGAAGACGTCTCGAAATCGTTCGTATCTTCTCTGACTAGTAAATTGGATCCGCTGGTGAATGAGTGGGTGAATCGCCCGCTGAATACATTTGTATTTGAGTATCTTTTTGTGGATGCGATGTACATTAAGGTGCGTGAATACAATAAAGTGGTGTCAAAAGCTGTCTACATTGCCACAGCACTAGACGATCAAGGATATCGGTATGTGATTGGGTTACATATTGATCATGTAGAGAGTTTTGAAAGTTGGAGTAAGTTTTTTCAACTGCTGAAATCTAGAGGTTTATCCTCACCAAAACTAACTATTTCTGACGCTCATAAAGGACTGGTGAAGGCAATTGAAAGAGAATTTATCGGTACTTCTTGGCAACGCTGCAACGTTCATTTTAAGCGGAATATCGTCACTACATTTCCTAAAAAGGACTCGACAGAGGCGCGGAAACTGTTAAAACGTATTTTTGATGCAGATACACCAGAAGAGGCGCGTACATTGAAGCAAGAGCTTTTCGACAGCTTCTCAGAGGATCCTAAGTATCAAAAGGGGTTAAAGATTCTAGATGAAGGATTCGAAGATTCCCTACAATTCATGAATTTCCCAAGTAAGGTGCGTGTTCATATCCGAAGCACCAATTCTCTAGAACGACTTAATCAGGAGGTACGAAGAAGAGAAAGAGTGATACGGATCTTCCCGAACCATCAATCTGCTTTTCGATTAATTGGTGCGGTGCTCATGGAGTACGACAAACAATTACGTACAAAAAATAAGAGATATAGTCTTTAAGTTGGAGGTTCAGAACCATATCCATCCATGGAGTGTCCTGCATCCAGCGAAAGTTGTCAAGAGGAACCCGCTCTTGACAACCTTCACTGGATACAGAGAATTTAACTCATGGATATGGGTCCGAAAAAATGTGAGGACAAGAAGTTCTAGGTCACGCCACAGTCTTCAGATAGATCCTAGGCATTCACATGTATCTATAATGGAATATTTTGTAATAATTTTTAACTTGAAAACCATTGTATTATCTTTTACACATAAACAAGGACTTGACTTTT
>NZ_JARICI010000055.1 GCF_029257255.1 Sporosarcina sp.
ACAGAGAACTAAATAGCGAGAAGGGCGAGGAGTAGTGGAGTGCAAGGAAGCGAGCCGCTGTGACTCGAAGCGTATGATATACGCGAGACTCGCAAGTGGAGAAGCTGACGCAGTCAATCCGCTGCTCCTTGCTCTTCGCAGCACCGAACACGGAAGGTAAGCTCGCGCGCCAATGGTAGTCGGGGGCTTCCCCCTGTGAGAGTAGGACGTTGCTGGGCAAGCGAAGCCATTCCTTATGGGGAGTGGCTTTTTTGTGTTTTGATAAACAAAAGGATATTCCTCAATGGCGCGAAACATTTTGGTTCGTCCTTCAAAATGGTTGGTGCTTTAAAGATATGTCAGTGGAGTGCAAGGAAAGCCAACCAGATGTATTTATGGATCCCTTTTCTACCCCGCTGGGACCCCGCTATAGATATTGGCTTTCTCATGTTTTTGGGTTTGGTTAAGTAGGTAGAGGTAATGGTGTGGTATGTGTATTAACTTTGTTTATAGGTGAAATGGTTCGTTTAGGGGAGAAAATTTAGCTGGATGACAGCTGTGTCAAACTATTTCCTATTGAACGCGTTCTCCATAAAAATGTTACACCGCTCATAAGCCATCTAGGTAGATTGGCATTTTGTATTTAGAGAAAGCAATTGAATAAGGCATTTTAATAGAAGACACACTGTATTAGGAGGTCAAATAACTCTTGAAAGTTCATTTAATTGCACGCAGTAATATAGATCTTCTTCCGATTCGTAACGTACTGTAATCGAATGCCCACCGTCTGCTTTAAATTGAAGATTATGTGTATCTAGTTCTCCTGTTTGAATAGAGAATTGATGACTATCTCTTTGGGTGGGCAAAATTGAGTAATGAACAATATCATGAATAAGGGACGACAGCTCGTCGTATGAAGTGAAAATATAGTATTCATTCACCATATAAGCAGGCACACAATCAACTCCTTTGTATTAGATTATTTTTAAGCAAGAAATATCCAGTAATTGAAAAATAGTCTTAACATTTAGTATATACCGGGTTGTAAAAAATGGATATTGAGGAATGTTAATGTTTTGGATATATGTGTAAATACTATTAGTGCATATTGAAATATATAAACCTTTAGTCTCAAATCCAATTAATCCGTATGTAAAGAAAGTTAAGCTTTCTTGTGCACACAGATGTGGTAAAAAGTCAGTGAACTGTCTCCATGGACTATAGTTTTGCTATACTAAGTAGAGGAAAAGGAGTGCGCAGCAGATGATGTATGAAGATCGACCGTTAGTACAGGCGTTAGAGAACTTTCAGAAACAACGGCCTACGTCTTTCCATGTTCCTGGTCATAAGCATGGGGCTTTGTCTGGTTTACCGGAAGTATTACAAGATGCTTTGTCTTATGATGTAACAGAGTTGACAGGTCTTGATGATTTGCATGAACCGACAGAGGCGATTCTGAAGGCGGAGGAGAAGCTCTCCAAACTTTATGGTAGCATTCGCAGCTTTTTTCTAGTCAACGGCTCGACAGTCGGCAATTTGGCAATGCTATATGCGACCGCCGATAAAGATGACATAGTCTTGGTGCAGAGAAACGCGCATAAATCGGTATTCCATGCCATAGAGTTGATAGGAGCGCAGGCGGTTTTCCTGACGCCTGAGTGGGATGAACAAACGCAGACAGCTGGCGGGGTATCCGTTGCAACCGTAAAGGCAGCGTTCAGGGAGTATACAGATATAAAGGCAGCAATTTTCACAAGTCCCACCTATTACGGCATGGTAAATATGGAATTGAAAGAAATAATAAGCGTCTGTCATGCGTACGATGTGCCTGTTTTAGTGGATGAAGCACATGGAGCACATTTTGTGGTCAATAAATCATTTCCGGATCATGCGTTAGATTTAGGAGCAGACATTGTGGTGCAGTCAGCGCACAAGACATTACCTGCTATGACGATGGCCTCCTTTTTACATATTCGCTCGAAGTTGGTACAACCAGAACAAGTTGCGCATTTTTTACACATGCTACAGTCGAGTAGTCCATCATATTTGCTAATGGCTTCATTAGATGATGCCAGGTATTATGCGGATACTTATAAAGAGGCAGACTATGCATATTTTCAAATATATCGGTTGCAGTTGCTGAGAGGGCTACGCAGTATACCTACTATAGAAGTGATGGAAGTGGATGACGCATTGAAGTTAATAGTGCGTGTAGAAGGTTATACGGGATTCGAGCTACAGGAGGCATTGGAGCAACAGGGTATTTATCCGGAACTGGCGGATCTTTATCAAGTTCTATTGGTGCTACCTTTAGTGAAAGTAGGTCATGTGGCATTATCAGTCGACCTGGAGTCTAAATTCAAATGTGCAGTAGATACGCTGCGGATGTCAAAGGCATCAGCACGACGGCAGATACTTCATTTGCCAGCAATGCCTGTGTCGGCTGTTGCTTATAAAACTGCCCAACTCCGCGAAATGAAATCGGAATGGGTTGCAATAGTAGATGCAAAGAATCGGGTTGCCGCCGAGTCTGTTGTACCGTATCCTCCTGGTATCCCTTTGTTGTGCGCGGGTGAAAGAGCGTTGGAGGAACATGTGAGACAATTGCAGAATTTACTGGATGCGGGATCTCGCTTTCAAGGCGCACTAGACCATCAGACAAAACAAATTAAAGTGGTCATTGAATAGATAGGGGATGCTTTTGTGAAAGGTTTATTTATCAGTTTTGAAGGACCTGAAGGAGCTGGGAAGACGACTGTGCTGTATCAAATCGCAGAGCGTTTGAAGGCAAAAGGGCATGCGGTTACGGTTACGCGTGAACCAGGCGGAATTCCAATTGCTGAAAAAATACGCGAAGTGATTTTAGATGCCGATCATCAGGAAATGGATGGGAAGACAGAAGCGTTATTGTATGCAGCTGCACGGCGGCAGCATCTAGTCGAAAAAGTTTTGCCTGCTCTTGAGGGCGGTGAAATAGTTCTGTGTGACCGCTTCCTAGATAGCTCATTGGCATATCAAGGCTTTGCTCGAGGACTTGGAATGGATGAAGTACTGGCCATTAACTTATTCGCGATAGAAGATCATATGCCAGATTGTACTATTTTCTTTGACGTACCACCGGAAGTCGGATTGGAACGGATTTGGAAGGATCAGGAACGCGAACGGAATCGCCTGGATCTGGAAAAGTTGGAGTTTCATCAGAAGGTCTACGAAGGGTATCAAGAAGTAATCCGGCAGGACGGGGATCGAGTTCGTACAGTCAATGCAAATCAGCCTCAGGCGCAAGTAGTCGAAAATGTTTGGGAAATTGTTAGTTCAGAAGTCATCTTACACAAAGATTCATGATATAATAAAGAGGAACCTTATTTTTAATAATAGGCACGTTCCAATTAAAGCCTTGCATAGATAAGAAATCGGAAAAGGGGAGAGTACATTGAAACTGATAGTAGCAGTGGTACAGGACCAGGATAGTAACCGATTATCTTCCGCGTTAACTAAAAGTGATTTTCGGAATACGAAGTTGGCCAGTACAGGGGGATTTCTCCGCGCGGGCAACACTACATTCCTGATGGGTGTAGAAGATGAACTGGTATCAAAAGCATTGGATTTAATTCGGGTTAACTGCCGTTCACGCGATCAGATGGTTGCACCTGTTTCACCAATGGGTGGAAATGCGGATTCATATATTCCGTATCCTATTGAAGTAGAAGTGGGCGGAGCGACTGTATTTGTCCTGCCAATTGAACAATTCCACCATTTTTGATATTGAGGTGAGCTCTGATGAAAGTCAATGGTGACTATCGTACAGGGATGGAAAAATTACCGGACCCGCTTCGACCACACCCGCCTAATGCACGTTTCGGGCAAATGGTTGAAAAGCAGGAATCACGTCTCCAGGGTGAACAGATTACCCGGTTATTTGGAGATATTTCGAGCGCGGGAGACAGATTGGCCAGATCGCGGAATCTGCGTGACATGGCGAAGTATAAAATGCTGATCAAGCGCTTTTTGAAAGAAGCAGTAGACTCCGGTATTGAGCTGAAGCAATCTCATACATGGAATCAATTCGGTGAAGGTCGCCGGTTGAAAATTGTACAGACGATTGACGAAAAGTTGATTGCGCTGACAGAAGCTTTATTAGATGAAGAATCATCATCCATTGATTTGTTGGCAAAAATAGGTGAAATTAAAGGCCTTCTGATCAACTTATATACGTGATCCCGTGCTGCCCTAATCGAGTAGCACGGGGTTTTTTACAACGGCATGGAAGAGTTAGCAAGGAGGGGATTGCATGTCGGAAGCAATATTGAATCGTGCACTGCAGTCTCAGCAGCAGGTGATCCAGCGTTTACAGGCTATTCATAAACGTAAAAGGATCGGTCATGCTTATATATTTGATGGACCGACTGGAGCAGGTAAGGAAGAAATTGCACGACATTTCACCAAACTCCTGCTTTGCATGGATCCAAAAGAAAATGTTCCATGTGAAACATGTCATTCGTGTAAACGAATTGATTCAGGGAACCACCCAAATATACTGACGATCCGGCCAGACGGTCAAGATATAAAAAAAGAACAGATTGAAAATGTCATTCAGATTATGGCGAAGAAGGGCTTTGAAGAGGGGCGCAAAGTCTATGTTATCGCAAACGCAGAGCGCATGAATGGCTTTGCAGCTAATACGCTGCTGAAGTTTCTGGAAGAACCTGAGGGAGAAGTGACTGCCATTTTATTGACGGACTCCTATACTTCTCTGCTTCCGACGATTCAGTCACGCTGCCAAAGGATATCATTGCAACCGATGAACCGGGAAGAAATTATGGAAAAGCTCACGGAAAGAGGAGTAACTGCATCAATGGCAGCTACGGTTACACTGATGACTGCGGATATAGAAGCGGCTTATGAATTGGCGCAGGAAGAATCCTTTGTACAGAAACGGAGATTAGTGTTAAAATTAGTAGAGGCAATCGAGCAGCGTTCGCCAAGTGAGGCATTGCTGTTCATTCAGACAGATTGGCTGCCTTTAATGAAGGAAAAGAACGATTGTGAACAAGGAATAGATTTGCTTCTCTTCGCCTACCGTGATATTGTTGCGGTGAAAGCGGGACTGCATGAAACTATTGCTTATCCCGATCAGCTGGAAACCTTCACTAGACACTCTGTCAAAAATGCGTATAGCAGTTTAACTGTGAAAATAGATGCCATCTTGCAGGCAAAAAAACGATTGCATCAAAACATGAATCGTACGCTTTTACTGGAACAATTGGTGCTTACTATGCAGGAGGGGTTATTGTTTGTATAAAGTCGTAGGCGTCCGTTTTAAAAAAGCGGGTAAATTATATTATTTCGATCCATTAGATATGCCAATTGAAATTGGCAACTATGTCATTGTGGAAACCGCAAGAGGCGTAGAGTACGGTAAAGTGGCCAGTCGAAGTAATGAAATAGATGATGAAGATGTCGTCTTGCCATTGAAAAAGATCATTCGTCTTGCAGATGAGAGTGATCGCGAGCGTGTGAAAGAAAATCAGGCAGAAGCAGAGCAGGCTTTTGATGTCTGCACTGATAAAATTATAGAACATCGATTAGACATGCGCCTGGTTGATGTAGAGTATACGTTTGACCGCAATAAAATTGTATTTTATTTTACTGCTGAAGGACGTGTCGATTTCAGAAACTTAGTTAAGGACCTCGCATCCATTTTCCGTACACGAATTGAGCTTCGGCAAATTGGAGTGCGTGACGAAGCGAAGATGCTCGGCGGTATAGGGCCTTGCGGTAGAATGCTGTGCTGTTCAACTTTCTTAGGCGACTTTGAACCAGTGTCCATTAAGATGGCTAAGGATCAGAACCTTTCGCTGAATCCATCGAAGATTTCAGGTCTGTGCGGACGTTTGATGTGCTGTCTGAAGTATGAAAATGATGCGTACGAAGAAGCAAAAGCACAGATGCCGGACGTCGGCACACAGGTTGCTACACCAGATGGCGTCGGAAAAGTAGTCGGTCTGAATTTATTGGAACGTGTATTGCAAGTGAATATGCCGGCATTTGAGAGAGTGCTCGAATATGCGTGGAGTGAGATTGAGGATTTACAGAAGGAAATGGCTCAATTGACGAAATGATGAGGTGGAACAGTTGAAAGAAGTGAATTTTCTTGATCGAGTGATGGAGTTTGAGCAGCAGTTAGATTCCATGCAAAAACAATTCAGGGAACTCATTGGATTTGTGGCAGAGATGACTGAAGAAAACCACTCGCTTCGTCTGGAAAATCATCATCTGCGAATGCGTCTGGATGAAATTGATAAGATTACACAAAATATAGAAGAGACCGCACGGGATGAACGTCCGAAGAAACTGGATGTCGGCGAAGGTGTAGATAATCTAGCTCGTCTGTACAATGAAGGGTTTCATGTGTGCAACGTACATTACGGCAGCAGCCGTAAGGGCGAAGATTGCTTGTTTTGTCTGTCATTTTTAAATAAACAGAATGGTTGAGAAGGTCAATTCCTAGTTTTAGGTATTGGCTTTTTCTTTTGAGTAAGGAGTATGCTGAATGAATTTACGGGATGATGAACGGCTGGATTATTTATTGGCGGAGGACTTACGTATTATCCAAAGTCCTTCAGTCTTTTCCTTTTCATTGGATGCGGTATTACTGGCCCGCTTTGCTTATATGCCGATCCGAGGAGGAAAAGTGGTAGATTTGTGTACTGGAAATGGTGCAATTCCATTATTTTTGAGTGCTCGTACGAAGGCTGATATTATTGGAGTTGAGCTGCAGGAGCGGCTGGCGGATATGGCAAAGCGGAGTGTAAAGCATAATCATTTGGAAAAACAGCTGACGATTATGCAGGATAATGTAATTGGCATAGCCAAAAAGATTGGCTATGATAAGTTCGATACGGTAACATGCAATCCACCGTACTTCGCAGCAAACGATGCGAGTGCGAGGAATAAAAGCGAGCATTATACGATTGCGCGGCATGAAGTGGAATTAACATTGGATCAGGCGGTCCAGTCCGCTAGTGAATTGCTGAAGCAAGGTGGAAAAGCTGCATTTGTACACCGGCCGGGCAGGTTGCTGGATATGATTACTTCAATGAGGAAATATCGTCTGGAGCCGAAGCGGATTCGGTTTGTTTATCCGAAGGAAGGCAAAGAGGCGAATACGCTGCTAATCGAAGCGATAAAAGACGGAAAACCGGACTTGAAAATTCTCCCTCCCTTATATGTCTATCAGGAAAACAACGAATACACAGAAGAAGTGAGGCTCTTGCTGTATGGCGACAAGTGAGCATTTCTTTTATGTGTTAGAATGCAAGGATGGTTCCTATTATGCAGGCTACACGAATGATTTAGAACGTCGCTTGCGTGTGCATAATGAAGGGAAGGGCGCGAAGTATACGAGAGGGCGTTTGCCCGTACGCTATTTATATAAGGAAGCTTTTGAAACAAAACGGGAAGCGATGCAGGCTGAGTACCAGTTTAAGACCTTAACCCGTCCGCAAAAAGAGCAGTATATTCGAAAGGAGCGTTCAGAATGATTACATCACAAAAAAGTGCTGAAGAAACAGAAGCAGGGAAATTATTTATTGTTGGCACACCGATTGGCAATTTGGAAGATATGACGTTCCGCGCCGTGCGTATTTTACAGGAAGCTGATTTCATTGCCGCAGAAGATACGCGTAATACGATCAAACTGTGTAATCATTTTGCTATCCAGACGCCGCTAATCAGTTATCATGAACATAATACGCGGGATGCAGGAGAAAAGATTATAGATTACCTTCAAAATGGGAAGGATATAGCCATCGTCAGTGATGCGGGTATGCCGTGCATCTCAGATCCTGGAGCTGATCTAGTGGAATTGGCGATCGAACACGGATTGGCAGTCGTTCCGGTTCCCGGTCCTAATGCAGCAGTGACAGCATTGGTTGCTTCAGGTATTACTCCGCAGCCATTTTTGTTTTGGGGGTTTCTGCCACGGCAGAAGAAAGAGCAGAAAGCGCAGCTCGCTAAACTACAGCGCTATGAAGAGACACTATTGTTTTATGAAGCACCTCACCGACTCAAGCAAACACTGCGTAATTTGGCAGAGCAGTTCGGTGATGAACGGAGAATTGTTATGGCACGTGAATTGACGAAACGTTTTGAAGAGTTATTGAGAGGAACGCTCGCAGAAGCAATAGATTGGGCGGATTCGAACGAAATCAGAGGCGAATTTTGTTTAGTGTTGGAAGGAAATCATGAGGCTCCAAAAGAGCAAATTGAAGAATGGTGGACAGGACTTTCGATCAAAGAACATGTGGAACGGATAATCGAACAGCGGGATGTGCGTTCGAAAGAAGCTATAAAGGAAGTGGCGGAAGCTCGCGGGCTTGGTAAGCGTGAGGTGTATCAAGCATACCACGTAGATTAATAAAATTTAAAAGAAAAAAGAACCCGGAACGGCAATACGCTCAGGATTCTTTTTTATTAATTGATCTTATTTTGAATCTCTTCAATCAATTGTTTTGCGCCTTCTGGGCTTAAAATTAACTTACCGTCAATTAGACGAAGGTTGTCGTCTGACACTTCTCCTGTAATAGAGCATGTCATATTAGGCATGTACTTCTTTAAGATAATTTTGTCGTCGTCCACGTATATCTCTAACGCGTCTTTTTGCTCGATACCAAGCGTGCGGCGTAATTCAATGGGGATAACCACACGGCCTAGCTCATCAACTTTTCTTACAATTCCAGTAGATTTCATGACAAGAATTCCTCCTACACTCTAGTTTTCTATTCGTCAAAATTCGACATGATTCTCTTGTCTATTAAACATCATACCAACTCTTCCAATAATCGTCAATCATCATAACTCGAAAAAACAATAATATTTTTTATTAAATTTTTGATAGGTATTAAATGGTATATATATCGTTTTTTAGCTGGTTTTTTAAAAATGACGGGAGAGAAGTGGATAGAATTTAGCTTAATCAGAGGAGAACATGGCACTTTTGTACAACATCCGATAAAATGAAGTTATACATTATTTAATTTGGAGGAATTTGTGTGGAGAATCAAAGTAAAACATTTTATATCACAACACCAATCTATTATCCTAGTGGGAAATTCCATATTGGAACTGCTTATACAACAATTGCATCCGATGCAATGGCGCGTTATAAACGGTTGCGCGGATATGACGTCCGCTTTTTGACGGGGATGGACGAGCATGGACAAAAAATCCAGGAAAAAGCTGAAGAAGAAGGGCTTACACCGATAAAATATGTAGATGCTATTGCAGATACTGCGAAGAATCTGTGGAAACTGATGGATATTTCGTATGATGATTTGATCCGGACAACAGAGGATCGCCATACAAAAGTAGTCGAAAATATTTTCCAGAAGTTTCTAGACAATGGTGACATTTATAAAGGGAAATATGAAGGCTGGAAATGTGTGCCTTGTGAATCGTATTTCACAGAATCTCAACTGGAAGATGGAAATTGCCCGGATTGTGGTCGTCCTGTTCAGCGGGTGGAGGAAGAATCTTATTTCTTTAACATGAAGAAATATGCGGATCGTCTATTGGCTTATTATGAGGAAAATCCAACATTTATTGAGCCGGAATCGCGAAAAAATGAAATGATCAATAACTTTATTAAGCCTGGACTGGAAGATTTGTCTGTATCCCGCATGTCATTCGACTGGGGAATTAAAGTGCCTGGAGATCCAAAACATGTCATCTACGTCTGGGTCGATGCACTAACAAATTATATTACGGCACTTGGCTATTTGTCAGATGATGATTCTCTTTTCAAAAAGTACTGGCCGGCTGATGTGCATGTAGTCGGTAAGGATATTGTTCGCTTCCACACGATTTATTGGCCAATCTTCTTGATGGCGCTTGATTTGCCGCTACCGAAGAAAGTATTCGCGCATGGCTTTATCATGATGAAAGACGGGAAAATGTCAAAATCCAAAGGGAACGTCGTGTATCCTGAAATGCTCGTCGAGCGCTACGGCTTGGATGCAACACGTTACTTCTTGTTGCGTGAGCTTCCATTTGGACAAGACGGTGTATTTTCTCCGGAAGCATTTGTCGAGCGAATCAATTATGACTTGGCGAATGACCTAGGAAACTTATTGAACCGTACGATTTCTATGATCAACAAATACTTTGACGGTAAAATTTTGACAGAAGATCTTGTTGCAACAGAATTTGATGAATCGTTACGCGCAATGATTCAGCAAACTGTGAATAAATATGAGAAATCGATGGAAAAAATGCAATTCAGTGTCGTTTTATCTGATGTCTGGGCATTAATTTCTCGTACGAATAAATATATTGATGAAACCTCCCCATGGGTCCTGGCGAAGTCGGAAGAAGACCGCATGAAACTTGCTTCTGTTATGTATCACTTGGCACTGTCTCTTCATCACACAGCCGTATTGCTGCAGCCGTTCATGACGAATGCACCGAAACAGACGGTCGAGCAATTGGGTCTGGCGGCAGATTCGCTTGGATGGGATACATTAGAAGAAGATTACAAGATCCCGGCAGGCACAACGGTTATCAATAAAGGTGTTCCGATCTTCCCTCGTCTCGATACGGAAGTAGAAGTGGAATACATTCGTCAGCAAATGGCCATCACTGCACCTGCCGAAGTTGAAGAAGAGGCCGTTGAGGAGACCAATGAAATCACATTCGACGATTTCATGAATGTAGAGCTCCGCGTGGCAACCGTCAAGGCTTGCGAAAAAATGCCAAAAGCCGACAAGTTACTGAAACTCCAACTCGACCTTGGCTATGAACAGCGCCAAGTCGTCTCAGGCATCGCCGAGCATTATGCTGCTGAAGATGTCGTCGGAATGAAAGTTATCGTGGTAGCAAACTTAAAGCCCGTAAAATTACGGGGCGAGCTTTCACAAGGAATGATTTTAGCCGGTCAAAAAGACGGCGTACTAAAACTTGCAACAGTAGATGCTTCATTGGAAAACGGAGCACAAGTGAAATAACTCCGAAATAAAAGGCGCCAAGCAAACAGCTTGGCGTCTTTTTTTCGGTCAGAAACATATATTGCTGATTTTAGGTATAGTACTAAATAAAATGCATATAGTGTTCGTTACTCAAATTGCTTTTGATTCAATAGCTGTTTAACCGTGGCCCCTCCCGAAAGCGTCCGTCTGAAACGCAGGGTAACGGTATCTAGACTGCCAATTAACGCTCTTTCATTCAAACCAAGAAAGTGCAAATAAATTCACACCGGGGATAAATTATGATTTACTAGTGCAATCTAGTAATACCAATTGCACACTATGCAGTTTGATTGTTACACAGTTGTAATATAAATGAGATGAAAGACATAATCATTGCTCGTAAAATAGAGAATACTGTTAGGAGAGATACAGATGTTTATCGATACACATGTCCACTTAAATGCTGATCAATACGAAGAGGATGTTGAAGAGGTCATCCAGCGCGCAATTGACGCAAAGGTAGAAAAAATGGTGGTCGTTGGATTTGATACGAAGACGATTAAAAAGGCGATGGAACTCGTAGAACAGTATTCGTTCATCTACGGCGTAATCGGCTGGCATCCTGTTGACGCAATCGACTGTACGGAAAGCGACTTACAATGGATTAAGGAACTGGCCGCGCACCCTAAAGTAGTGGGAATCGGAGAAATGGGCCTTGATTATCATTGGGACAAGTCACCGAAAGACGTTCAGCAAGAGCTGTTTCGCAAACAAATTCAACTAGCGAAAGAAGTAAACTTGCCGATTATCATTCACAATCGTGATGCAACTGCTGATGTCGTTCGTATCTTGCAAGAAGAAAATGCTAGCGAAGTGGGAGGCATTATGCATTGTTACGGAGGTAGCGTAGAGACGGCCAAACAATGCATCGACATGAATTTTCTCATATCTCTTGGCGGACCTGTAACTTTCAAGAATGCCAAAATGCCAAAAGAAGTAGCAAAAGAAATTCCTTTGGACAAATTATTAATTGAAACGGACGCGCCTTATTTAGCGCCTCATCCATACAGAGGGAAACGCAATGAACCCTCATACGTACCGCTTGTTGCAGAAGAAATTGCACGGCTGAAAGAACTCTCTGTTGAGGAAGTTGGAATGCAAACGACCAAAAATGCGATGAATCTTTTCGGTATACAGTGAATATAGTGGTCACTGGGTTTGCGTTTCTTGACAGACAAAAAAGTGCTGCCGTCTCCTGACTGGTTGTCAGTTTAAAAGGTTGACAGGCAAAATCAAACACTATATACTCAGCCGAGTAATAAAGGAGGATTTTTTTCATGTCTCAGAAACCCATGAAAAACCTGTTTACGTTTTCAACGAAGGGTAAGCGTATTGCCATTCTAGCGATTGCAATGGCTTTATTTATAACTACCACATCACTAGTTTTGATTGATGGTAAAAAGAAAAATGTCTCGTTGGCTCTAAACGGTAAGCAAACCGAATTGCGGACGGCAGCAGCAACAGTGGAAGAAGTATTAGCTGCACATGACGTAAAAGTGAAGACACAAGACCATCTTGAACCTTCGATGAACACACCAGTGGAGAATGGCTTAGCTATCCAGTGGAAACAGGCGAAAAAAGTTACTATAGATGTAGACGGCAAGGCAACAGAAATGTGGACGACGGAGCAAACTGTGCAAGATGTGCTTAAAACAGCGAATATTGATGTCAGCTCGCATGACGAAATAGAACCTGCGCTTGCGTCAAATGTTTCAGCTGATCAGCCGATTACGATTGAAAGAGCATTTCAAGTTACGGTAAAAGACGGTGGAAATGAAAGTACCCACTGGTCAACTTCGACTACGGTCGCTGACTTTTTAAGAGAACAAAATATCCGTCTCAATGAATTGGATAAAGTAGAAGGCGATTCGAAAGCAACGCTGACATCGTCTAATGCAACGGTAAACATTGCACGAGTAGAAAAGGTCACCGATGTAGTGGAAGAAGCAGAGAACTTCAAAGTACAGACGAAAGCAGATCCTAAATTACTGAAAGGCCGCGAAAAAGTGGTTCAGGAAGGTAAAAAAGGAAAAGTACAGCGAACGTTTGAAGTAACGAAGAAGAACGGGAAAGTCGTATCTCGCGAGCTGGTAAGCGAAAAATTATTAGAGAAACCGACGCACAAAGTAGTGAATGTCGGATCGAAAGTTATGGTAGCGAGTGCGAGTAACGGTTCTAAGAATAACGGCAACGTAGGG
This sequence comes from Sporosarcina sp., assembly GCF_029257255.1. Classification (GTDB taxonomy): domain Bacteria; phylum Bacillota; class Bacilli; order Bacillales_A; family Planococcaceae; genus Sporosarcina. Next base: position 13,202 of record NZ_JARICI010000055.1, read on the forward strand.
GTATCTCGTGGTAATGAACCAAGTGGCGGCCGTGAATTTTATGCGAATGCCAGTGCATACACAGCATACTGTAATGGATGTTCGGGAACAACGGCAACAGGTATCGACTTGCGCGCAAACCCAAATTTAAAAGTGATTGCGGTCGATCCAAGCGTGATTCCATTAGGCTCAAAAGTATGGGTTGAAGGATATGGTTATGCAGTAGCAGGAGACACAGGCGGCGCAATAAAAGGCAACCGTATCGATTTGCATATGCCGACTAAAGCAGCAGCTTATCAATTTGGACGCCGTACAGTAAAAATTAAAGTAATCAACTGATAAACTGCCGGTAAAAGAAAGCGAGACTTTCTTTTACCGGTTTTTTTGCGTACACAAAGAGATCTGTATGGTTGTGCAGCATGTGAAAAAACTGTAAAATAGAAAGAATGATGTGAGCAGAAAAGAGGAATCTTGTGAATATAGAAGAAGTCATCGTAGTGGAAGGGAAATCGGATACTGTCGCTGTCAGACGGGCAACAGGTGCTGATACAATTGAAACAAATGGCTCTGCCGTCAATGAAATGACGATAGAGCGGATTCGTCATGCACAAAAGACACGCGGCGTCATCGTGTTTACAGATCCTGATTTCCCCGGCAGACGCATTCGCGCAATTGTGGAAGAAAAGGTACCGGACGTTAAGCACGCATTCCTGCCGAAAAAAGAGACGATTGCGAAAAACGGCCGTGGACTTGGGATTGAACATGCCAGTGATGAAGCAATTCGCCATGCTTTAGCTTCTGTTTATACAGTTAGCAAGCATACTATAGAAGAGATCCCTATGGCCAGGCTGCTCGAGGCGCGGCTGCTCGGCCATGAAGACTCAAGAAAACGGCGCGAACGCCTGAGTGAGTTGCTTCAGATTGGGCAGGTTAATGGTAAAGGGTTAAAGAAACGTTTGGAAATGTTCCGGATTTCCCAAATACAATTAGACGAGGCATTGACAGTTCTCGACGAGGAGGAAATGAAAACTGATGTATAAAGACATCGCAACACCGATGAGAACGAAAGAGATACTGCAGAAACACGGATTTTCATTCAAAAAAAGTTTAGGACAGAACTTTCTGGTCGATCCGAACGTACTGCATAATATCGTGTCTCACGCAGACATTACGAAAGAAACAGGTGTCATTGAAGTAGGACCCGGTATAGGAGCACTGACAGAGCATCTGGCGCGTCAGGCAGGAAAAGTGGTAGCGTTTGAAATAGACGGTCGTCTGTTGCCTGTGCTGGAGGACACGATGTCTCCCTACCCGAATGTTACGGTACTTCACCAGGATGTGCTGAAAGCCGATCTTCATCAGGTGATTGAGGAGCATTTTGCGGAATACGAAGATATTGTTGTGGTTGCCAATCTGCCGTATTACATTACAACACCGATTATCATGAAATTCCTAATGGAAAAAGCACGGGTTAAACAGCTCGTCATCATGATGCAGAAAGAAGTGGCGGACCGTATTACTGCTGTGCCAAGCACCAAAGCATATGGATCATTATCCATTGCCGTGCAGTATTATATGGATGCAGAAGTATCGATGATCGTGCCAAAGACCGTATTTATTCCTCAGCCAAATGTGGAATCTGCAGTTTTACGTTTAACACGCAGAGAAGAAGCATATCCTGATGTGACAGATGAAGATTTCTTGTTTATTGTTACACAAGGTTCATTCCTACATCGCCGTAAAACAATCTGGAATAATCTGCAGGCGTCATTGCCCGAGGGTAAAGAGAAGAAGGAACTGATCCAGCAATCCTTTGATGAAGCAGAATTGGACTCTGGGCGAAGAGGCGAAACATTATCGATTCCGGAGTTTATTAGGCTCGCGAACGCGTTATACCCTCACTTCCATAAGTGAAACCAGAGTAAAAGTCAACAACATTATGTTGTGAAAAAATGGTGAAATTAATAAAAAACATTTGACAAAGATATAGGTTCACTGTTAAAATAAAAAATTTGGTTGACAGAACTGCAAAGAAATGTTATGCTATTAGTTAGTGAGGTGTAAGCAACATGCCAAAAACATTAGCAGACATTAAAAAGTCACTGGACGCTCATTTAGGGAAACGACTCCACCTAAAAGCAAATGGTGGTCGTAAAAAAACGATCGAACATGCTGGAGTATTGCGTGATACGTATCGTGCGGTTTTCGTAGTGGAGTTAGACCAGGATGACAATGCGTTTGAAAGAGTTTCTTACAGCTATGCAGATATTTTGACCGAAGCGGTTGAAATAACCATTCTTGATGGTTCAGATCAAACGGCCTTTATCATCAAATAATTTCCAAGCAATTTTTTATTTTAATTCCTAGTAAACCTGTACAAGTAATCCTTGTGCAGGTTTTTTTATTTGAATCAAAATTTAACTCAAAATCTAAGCGTGTAATTCCTTCTATATGACACAAGCTATATATGTCAGCCAAAGGAGGAAAACCGAATGGCCAGAAAAGGTGTTATGTCAGAGCAATTGAAAATAGAAATCGCGAAAGAACTGGGATTTTACGAGACAGTACAGCGAGAAGGCTGGGGCGGTATTCGATCACGTGATGCAGGCAATATGGTGAAACGTGCAATTGAAATGGCGAGCAGGCAGACGGAGGAGAAGAAGTAATCCATCCAATGTCACGGACAATCCAAAGCAGGCTGACAAAAGGAACTGTAAAAGCGAAACGCGCTTTACAGTTCTTTTTTCATTTAATCTTCCTACGTTCTATCTATTCTGTGGTAATATTATGAGCAAGAACATGCGGTAGGGAGGGAGCTTTTATCATGATTTACGAAAAGGCGCCTGCGAAAATCAATTTAACGCTAGATGTACTGAATAAACGGCCAGACGGATACCATGAGGTCGAAATGATTATGACGACTGTTGACTTGGCTGACCGTATTTGGCTTCGTCCTACTTTGGACCGCAGCATTACGATTAAGTCATCTCATCGTTTTGTGCCGAATGACCGGAAAAACCTGGCGTATCAAGCGGCTGATTTATTGCGGAAACGCTATCGGTTAAGTGATGGCGTTGAAATTACGCTGGACAAGAATATTCCGATTGCGGCAGGCCTTGCGGGCGGCAGTTCAGATGCTGCTGCCGCATTGCGCGGACTGAATCGGTTGTGGAAGCTCGGGCTGTCACTGGACGAGCTGGCGGTGCTCGGAGCGGAGATTGGCTCGGATGTATCATTTTGCGTATATGGCGGTACAGCCATTGCACAGGGACGTGGTGAGAAGATCACTCATTTACCGTCGCCGCCGAATTGCTGGGTCATCCTGGCAAAGCCAACGATCGGTGTGTCTACTGGGAATATTTATGGGCAGCTTGATTTGGCGTCTATTAAGCATCCGCAGACGAAGACCATGATGGAAGCGCTGCGGGAAGGTGATTATGAAAAAATGTGTTCATCATTAGGAAATGTCCTTGAGCCTGTCACCATGAATCTTCATCAGGATGTAGTGGTGCTGAAAGAGCAGATGGAACGTTTCGGGGCAGATGCGGTGCTAATGAGCGGCAGTGGTCCGACGGTGTTTGGTCTGGTCAGGCAGGAATCACGCGTACCAAGAATCGTCAATGCATTAAAAGGATTTTGCCAAGACGTTCACGCTGTACGAATGCTGGGTGAACGTGTGGTAGTTGATTAATTCCGTACGATTATGATAATGTACTTATAATTCATTCGGATTTAGGAGTCGGTATTATGAAGTGGAAAAGAAGTGAAAGGCTGGTCGACATGACGCGCCATTTGCTGGAAAATCCGCACACACTCATTTCTTTGACGTTTTTCTCTACTAGATACGCTGCGGCCAAGTCTTCGATCAGTGAAGATCTGGGCATCTTAAAGGAAACCTTTGAAGAGAGCGGCACAGGACGGTTAGTAACCATCTCCGGTGCAGCAGGCGGTATAAAATATATTCCTCTGGCGAGCAAAGAAGAAATACAGCAAGTGATTGATTCATTAATGGATGAGCTGGCTCAGTCTGACCGCCTGCTTCCTGGCGGTTATCTGTATATGACGGATCTGCTGGGCAATCCAAAGTTCCTTGATCAAATCGGCAAAGTAATTGCCACTGCATTTTTTGATGCAGGTATTGATGCGATTATGACGGTCGCGACAAAAGGAATTCCTATTGCCCATGCAATTGCCCGGCATTTGAATGTTCCGGTGATTGTTGTAAGGCGTGATAGTAGAGTGACAGAAGGTTCTACAGTCAGTATTAATTATGTGTCAGGTTCTGCACGCCGGATTCAGACGATGGTGCTGTCGAAGAGAAGCATGCAAAGTGGCCAGAAAGTGCTGCTGACGGATGACTTCATGAAAGTCGGCGGAACCATTCATGGCATGAAAAGCTTACTGTCAGAGTTTAATTGCGAGTTGGGCGGGGTAGCGGTGCTCGTAGAGGCCGAACATCCCGAAGAAATTCTGGTGGATGACTATCTGTCTTTGATTAAACTGCACGGGGTGGACGAGAAACACAGAAAGATCGAGCTGGAAGAAGGAAACTACTTTTCGAGAGGCGGTAATGAGAAATGGAATATGTAAAAACAGAACGGGCACCACAGGCGATTGGCCCGTATTCACAAGCAGTGAAAGTGAACGGAATGGTCTATACGTCAGGCGCAATTCCATTGAATGCAGCAGGAGAACTGGTAGAAGGCGGAATCAAAGAGCAGACAAATCAAGTGTTTGCCAATCTTAAAACCATACTCGAAGAAGCGGGATCCAGTTTGCAGCAAGTAATCAAAGCAACTGTATTTATTCAAGATATGAATGAGTTTGCTGAATTAAACGAAGTATATGCAGAGCACTTCGGTGACCATAAACCGGCACGTTCCACAGTAGAAGTCGCACGCCTTCCAAAAGACGTACGTGTTGAAATCGAAGTAATTGCTCTTTGTAAATAATGATCACAATCAAGCAGACGGTTCTTATGTCTAATTCGGACACGGGAACCGTTCTTTTTATAGTGATAAACGAGTGGGGATATATGGAGTAATTAGAGAAAAAACATTGCTTCAAATGTGAAATTTAAAAATTCACAAAAAATTCTATTTTAATCTGAGTGAAAAACTAGTATTATAGAATTAACACAACAATTCTGGGTAAAAAGAGGAAATTTTCCATTCTATCTAGAATATATACATTGTGAATAATTGACAACAAGGGAGTGGGGAAAATGGAGATTACAGATGTGAGATTACGCAAGGTAGACACAGAAGGCAGAATGAGGGCGATTGCTTCCATTACGCTAAACGATCAATTTGTCATCCATGATATCCGAGTCATCGAGGGGAATGACGGATTATTTGTGGCGATGCCGAGCAAGCGTACACCAGATGGGGAATTCCGCGATGTAGCGCATCCGATTAATTCTGAAGCGAGAACAAAAGTGCAGGAATCGATTTTGGCAGCTTATCATAAGGTTGGGGAACTTGAGGAAGTTGCGCTTTAAACAAACGAAATAAAAGAAAGCGTTTTCATATCGTTATATCAACCAAAAGGCCATCTATTCGAATAGATGGCCTTTTGGTTTCAATCGGTTGAGAAAGGGTATATCCAAGACATTCCTGTTAGTTGGAGTTAGAAATTGCGCGAAGCACTGCAAAATTTGCAAAAAGATTAATAATGATAAAAGAAAGATCCATAATTGTCAAGGGAGTATGCTTGAAAAACCCACTCAATTCCTATATAGTCAATATTGAATTAAGGATGGGGGCTGGCAGATGACAAACACATATGCTATCGTCCTGGCAGCAGGACAAGGGACTCGTATGAAGTCTGATTTATATAAAGTGCTTCACCCAGTTTGCGGTAAACCGATGGTCGAACATGTCATTGATCATATTCGTCATTTGGATGCAGACCGGATTGTTACCATTGTCGGCCACGGCGCAGAAATGGTCGAGCAGACAATAGGAAGTAAAAGTGAATACGCACTGCAGGAAGAACAGCTCGGCACAGCACACGCAGTGCAGCAAGCAGAAGATGTACTTGGCAACCTTGACGGTACAACGCTTGTCGTCTGCGGAGATACGCCGCTGATCAGCAGTGAAACAATGAAGTCGTTACTTGCTCATCATCATAAGTCAGAAGCAAAAGCTACAATACTTACTGCAAACGCAGATGACCCGACAGGCTATGGCCGGATCATCCGGGCAGAGAATGGTGACGTATTGCGAAACGTCGAACATAAAGATACAAATGATGAAGAACGCAACGTAACGGAAATTAACACAGGTACGTATTGCTTTGATAACCGTGCATTATTCGAAACACTAAAAAAAGTGAATAACGAAAATGTTCAAGGCGAATACTATCTTCCAGATGTCATCGGTATTCTGAAATCAGAAGGACAGCGCATCTCGGCATATACGACACCGAACTTCCACGAAACATTGGGAGTCAACGACCGTGTAGCACTTGCTCAGGCAGAAAAAGAAATGCGTCACCTAATCGCAGAAAAACATATGCGCAATGGTGTAACGATCATCAATCCGGAACAGACTGTCATCAGTGCAGATGCAGAAATCGGCCGTGATACAGTCATTCAGCCCGGCGTGATGATAGAAGGACCTACAAAAATCGGTACACATTGTATAATTGGACCCAACAGTCATTTGCAGAACAGTATAGTAGGCAATCACACGACCGTCCACTCATCTGTTGTACTGGACAGCCAGGTGGGCTCAAATACCGCTGTCGGTCCATTCGCACATTTACGTCCTAATTCACAATTGGGCAATCACGTAAAAGTTGGAAACTTTGTCGAGGTGAAGAAATCACAACTCGGCGATCATAGTAAAGTATCTCATCTGAGCTATATCGGAGATGCCGAGATCGGCACGAATGTAAACGTCGGCTGCGGCACAATCACAGTCAATTATGACGGCAAGAATAAGTATAAGACCGAAATACAGGATGATGCTTTCATTGGCTGTAATGCTAACTTAGTAGCGCCTGTAACAATAGGGAAAAATGCTCTTGTAGCTGCCGGATCCACCATTACAAAAAATGTTCCAGAAAATTCACTTGCAATTGCACGCGTTCGCCAAGAGAATAAAGAGGGATACGTAAAAAACTAATCTTACCCAACTAACAGGAGGGCCATCATGGCAAATCATTATCCAAACAACAAATTGAAGATCTTTTCGCTAACTGCGAATGAACCCCTAGCACTAGAAGTAGCAGAACAAGTCGGACTTCCTTTAGGAAAATGCTCAGTCAAACGTTTTAGTGACGGTGAAATCCAGATCAATATCGACGAAAGCATTCGTGGATGTGAAGTATTCGTTATTCAGTCCACTTCCAACCCGGTAAATGATAATTTGATGGAGCTCCTCATCATGTTAGATGCACTGATGCGTGCTTCTGCCCGTACAATCAGTGTGGTAATGCCTTATTACGGCTATGCACGCCAGGATCGCAAAGCGGGATCACGCGAACCGATCACAGCAAAATTAGTTGCGAATTTATTGGAAAAAGCAGGTGCAGACCGTGTAATTGCGGTAGATTTACACGCCCCTCAAATCCAAGGTTTCTTTGATATTCCCATCGACCACTTAATTGCTGAGCCGATCTTGACGGAATATTTCCAAGGCCAAGGTTTAGTAGGTGATGATCTTGTCATCGTATCGCCTGATCATGGAGGCGTTACAAGAGCGCGTAAAATGGCAGACCGCATGAAAGCGCCGATTGCAATTATCGATAAACGCCGTCCACGCCCTAACGTAGCAGAAGTCATGAATATTGTCGGAAATGTAGAAGGAAAAACTGCAATTTTGATTGACGATATCATTGATACAGCTGGTACGATTACGATTGCAGCGAGCGCGTTAATTGAAAGCGGAGCAAAAGAAGTGTATGCTTGTTGTTCACATCCCGTATTATCCGGTCCCGCAATTGAACGGATAAACAACTCTAAAATCAAGGAATTGGTCATTACGAATTCCATTAAATTGCCGGAGGATAAACAATCTCCGAAAATTAAACAGCTGTCCATTGCGCCTTTACTGGCTTCAGCAATTGTTCGGGTGTTTGAGAAGAAGTCTGTAAGCACGTTATTTGATTGATGACAAGTTACCTGAAGTCGTCTGATATTGAATGTTTCAAGAGGTAGAAAAAACTTTTTTAAAGGAAAGGTGACTATACAAATGAGCATAATGCAGTCGAAATTGAGAGAAACTGACAAAACAACACTGAGACAATTACGAAATGAGGGATGGATTCCTTCCGTAGTCTATGGTTACAAAACGGAAAGCACACCAATCTCTGTAAAAGAGCGTGACTTAATTGATACGCTTCACGAAACAGGGCGGAACGGTGTCATCAAGTTGAACGTAGACGGCAAAGATGTAAATGTCGTATTAAGTGATTATCAATCCGATGTACTTATAGGAAACATTACACACGCTGACTTTTTAGCGATCAATATGACGGAAGAGCTTGAAGTAGAGGCTACTATTAACTTAGTAGGCCAGTCTCCTGGCGAAAAAGAAGGCGGAACTATACAGCAGCCACTATGGGAATTAACTATCCGTGTGAAGCCGTCTGATATTCCTGAAAGCATTGACGTAGACGTTTCAGAACTTCAGATTGGTGATACTTTGCTCGTCAGCGATATTCGCGATAAAGTGAAGTTTGAAATTCTGAATGATGATGAAACGGCATTGGTTACGATTTCTGCACCTCGTACGGAAGCGGAGATGGAAGCCTTGGATGAAACAACTGAAACTAAAGCTGAACCAGAAGTAATTGGTGAAGGTAAAGAAGCATAATAGGTAATGAAATGGGCGCACGAGTTTGTAACGTGCGCTCCTTTTCTATGCATATATCGATCGCTCAGAAAAGGAAGAGAAGCAAATGAGATTAATTATCGGACTCGGAAATCCCGGGAAAACTTATGAGAACACACGCCATAATATTGGATTTCAAGTAATTGATGAGCTGGCAAAACGCTTGCAGGCACCTCCTTTCCAGCAAAAGTTCAATGGACAATACACGACTGTTCATACGGCACAGGGTAAAGTGATTCTGGTGAAGCCGATGACGTATATGAATTTGTCAGGTGAATGTGTGCGTCCGCTGGCTGACTATTTTGAAGTGAATGATGAAGAACTTGTTGTCCTATATGACGACTTGGATCTGCCGGCAGGTAAAATCCGTCTTCGCCAAAAAGGAAGTGCCGGCGGTCATAATGGTATGAAATCATTGATCGCACATTTAGGAACTTCTGAATTTAATCGAATCCGCATAGGTGTTGATCGTCCTACAGGCGGTATGAAGGTCCCTGACTACGTTCTGTCTCCTTTTCATAAAGAGGAGCTACCTCTAATGGAAGAAGCCGTACAGAAGAGTGCAGATGCATGTGAAGCTTGGATCAAGGAGACGCCTTTTCTTGAGGTGATGAATAAATTTAACGGGTAAGCATAACATATGGATTCTTTGCCTATACTTTGTAAAAGGAAGGTGAAGAGTACGTGATCCGTTATTCTTGCAATCACTGTCACACGGAAATAGGTTCCATTCCATTCGAAGCAGCAAAAGAAACCCTTAGCCAAATCGAGAAGTTGAAGAAAGAAGAGAAACGAGCCATGTTATCGGTCGATCATGACGGGGGCCTGCACATACGTTGTATTTGCGAACACTGTGAACAATCGCTGAAGTCGTTTCCGGATTATTACACCTTAAAAAAATGGTTACAATAGTAACAGTTGCTTTGGCTATAAGCGCCAAAGCTTTTTGTGCATAAAGCTTCCTGGTGAAAATAAGAAAACGAGACTTGGTAGACAAGTCATAATTGATATATAGAGAGGATTATTCGATTGGAAGTACTAGATCAGCTATTTTTAGAAGAAAAAGAGATTCAAGGTCTGCTCAGTGATTTGCAGGCTGGACAAGATCAGCAGTTAGTCACCGGGCTCTCCGGAGGATCTAAAGCTATCTTCTTTAAAGTGATTCAGCAGTCACTGAAGCGGCCGGTCTTGATCGTCTCGCCGAATATGCTTCAAGCACAGCGTACGTATGAAGATCTGATCAAGATGGCGGGTGAAGACCATGTCCACTTGTATACAGCGGAAGAGTTAGTGGCTGCAGATTTTTCATTTGCGAGCTATGAACTGCGGGCAGGCCGCATCGACACACTGGATCATATGGCGCGCACAGGCAGCGGAATTTATATCACACCGGTAGCAGGCCTTCGTAAGCTGCTGCCGTCAAAAGAGCGGTGGCTGTCAAATTACATCACGGCAAAAACAGATGAAGAGATCAATGTGGGAATTTGGCTCGAGAAGCTTGTTTCAATGGGCTATATACGTCAAGACTTGGTCAGTGCGCCTGGTGAATTTGCGTTGCGCGGGGGGATTCTGGACATTTATCCGCTGACGATGCAGGAACCTGTGCGAATCGAACTGTTTGATACGACGATTGATTCAATCCGTACGTTTTCAGCGGAAGATCAGCGTTCAACAGGCAAAATGGATTCTATTACATTGCTGCCCGCGACAGAGTTTATATGGACGCCGGAAGAATTGCTGCAAGTATCCCGAAGTGTAAAGCAGGCACTCGGCGACAGTCTGACAAGAATTAAAAGTGAAGAACTGCAGCAGCAATTGCTGACAGTCATTATGGAAGATGTCGGTCTGATGAAAGACGGAATTGTCCCGGATACAATGAAAAAGTATGCTTCCTTCTCATCTGAGGCAAGTGCTATGTTGACGGATTATTTTCCATCAGACGGCCTGATCGTATTCGACGAATTGGGGCGAATTCAAGAGTCGGTTGCAACTTTGGAAGCCGAAGAGCAGGAATACCAGCTGGCAATGCTTGAAGACGGCAAGATGCTGCATGATACGAAGCTGGCCTGGAAATATGAACATGTGCTGAACGAAATTCATCAGCTCAAGCTGTATCTGTCTTTATTCACGCGTACAGTGCCTGGATTTACTATCAAAAAAACACTTGCGATTTCTTGTAAACCCATGCAGCAGTTCCATGGCCAGATGCCTTTATTGAAAAATGAAATCGACCGCTGGAAGAAAGAGAATTTCAATGTGTTCCTTTTGGCGTCATCAGATGAACGCATGAAGCAGATTCAAGAAATCTTGCGGGAATATGATATAGAAGCCGTACTGAATGGACCGCTGACCAAAGAAGGAACATTGTCGATTATTGAAGGCGAACTGACAGCAGGTTTCGAACTGCCGTTTCAAAAGCTTGCAGTCATCACAGATGCTGAAATGTTTACCGGCAAGCCAAAGCGCAAAGCCCGTCCGCCTAAAATTACGAATGCGGAGCGAATTAAAAGCTATTCTGAAATTAAACCTGGCGATTATATTGTCCACGTTCATCACGGAATCGGGAAATATTATGGTGTCGTGACGCTTGAAGTGGGTGGTCTGCAAAAAGACTACTTAGATATACGCTATCGCGGAGAAGATAAATTATTTGTACCCGCCGATCAGATTGATTTGATCCAGAAGTATGTTGCTTCAGGAGAGAAAGAGCCGAAGCTGCATAAGCTTGGCGGCGCAGACTGGACGAAAACGAAACGTAAAGTCACAGCTGCCATCCAGGATATAGCAGATGATTTAATTAAGCTGTATGCCAAAAGAGAAGCGGAAAAAGGATTTGCGTTTAGTGAAGACGACGATTTGCAGCGTTCATTTGAAAATGCCTTCCCTTATGAAGAAACAGCCGACCAATTGCAGTCAATCGGTGAAATTAAGAAGGATATGGAAAGAGAACGCCCGATGGACCGGCTCTTATGCGGAGACGTAGGCTATGGAAAAACGGAAGTAGCGATCCGGGCAGCTTTTAAAGCGGTCACAAACGGCAAACAAGTCGCCTTTTTAGTGCCGACAACCATTTTAGCGCAACAACATTATGAAACAATGAAAGAAAGATTTGCCGATTATCCGGTGACTGTTTCCTTGCTGAATCGATTCCGTACGAAGAAAGAACAGGATGAAACGATTAAAGGGTTAAAAGCAGGGACAGTGGATATCGTCATCGGCACGCACCGTTTGCTGTCAAAAGATGTAGTCTACCAAGATCTAGGACTGTTAGTAGTGGATGAAGAGCAGCGTTTTGGTGTGACGCATAAAGAGAAATTGAAGCAGCTGAAAAACAATGTCGATGTACTGACATTAACCGCTACACCGATTCCGCGGACATTGCATATGTCGATGGTCGGCGTGCGTGATCTGTCCGTCATCGAGACACCTCCTGCCAACCGTTTCCCAGTCCAGACGTATGTCATGGAACATAACGGAGGATTAGTGCGGGAGGCGATTGAACGTGAGATGGGTCGCGGAGGACAGGTGTTTTATCTGTATAACCGCGTGGAAGACATGGATCGAAAAGTAGAGGAAATTCGCGAGTTAGTGCCGGAAGCGCGTATTGCTTCTGCACATGGAAGAATGGGAGAAGCTGCGCTGGAAGCAGTTATAATGAGCTTCCTTGAAGGCGAATATGATGTGCTTGTGACGACAACAATTATCGAAACAGGTATTGATATTCCAAACGTCAACACGCTGATCGTCCACGATGCCGACCGCATGGGTCTGTCGCAGCTCTATCAATTGCGTGGACGCGTCGGGCGTTCTAACCGTGTTGCTTACAGTTATATGCTGTACCAACGTGATAAAGTGCTGACAGAAGTGGCAGAAAACCGTCTGCAGGCGATCAAAGAATTCACGGAGCTCGGTTCGGGCTTTAAAATTGCGATGCGTGATTTATCTATTCGAGGTGCCGGAAACTTGTTAGGCTCACAACAACACGGTTTTATTGATTCGGTTGGGTTTGACCTGTATTCCCAATTACTGCAGGAAGCAATCGAAGAACGGCAAACAGGCGTCGTCAAGGAAGCGCGAGCGGATGTCGAAATCTCTTTGCCGATCAATGCGTACTTGCCTGAAACGTATATTCAGGATGGCTATCAAAAAATACAAATGTATAAACGCGTAAAAGCAATCGAAAGCGACGAGGATTATTTGGAATTGGTCGATGAGATGATTGACCGGTTCGGCGATATGCCGCTTGAAGCCGATTTATTGCTGCGTGTAGGTCGAATGAAAGCATGGGGACGGACAGCCGGTGTGGAGTCTATTAAAAAGCAGCAGGGTATTGCAGAAATCCGTCTGACTGTTGAAGGGACGGCACGTGCAGACGGTGCGAAGCTTATGGAGCATTCATTGAAATTCGGCCATGCTGTCGGGCTAACTCTTGAAAACGGCCAGATTATCGTGACAGTGAATGAAAAGAAGTCGAATCAATTCACGGAGTTCGATATGGTGGAAGATATGGTACATGTTATGCAGGAGACAGCAAAAGAAGTTTCGTCTGCTGATTCCGTGTAAATCCTTCATTGCATAAAATGACCAGTGATGATGCATACTACTTTCAGAAATACATTTCATTTCGAGAAAGTGAGGCATTATACATGAAGGCAACGGGTATTGTCCGCAGAATTGATGACTTAGGCAGAGTGGTCATCCCAAAAGAAATTAGGAGGACACTCCGAATTCGTGAAGGAGACCCTTTAGAGATATTCACCGATCGAGAAGGGGAAGTCATTCTAAAAAAATATTCGCCTATATCAGAGCTTGGCGAATTTGCAGTGGAATATGCAGAGACGCTTTATGAAACGCTTGGAACACCTACTTTGATTAGTGATCGTGACGAGATGCTGGCGGTTGCGGGTCTGTCGAAAAAGGACTATGTCAATCGACAGCTGTCAGCTTCCTGTGAAGAGCTGTTGAACGATAGGACAATTATTGTGGAAAAACATGAAAAGTCAGTGGAATGGGTGCCTGGACAGGTAGAACAAATTAAATCATATTGTATTGCGCCGATTGTGACAAATGGAGATGCAATTGGTGCAGTCTATTTATTGTCCAAAGTTCACTTCGTTGGTGAAGTTGAACAAAAAGCGGCTGAAACTGCAGCAAACTTTTTAGCAAAACAGATGGAAAATTAAACAGATGCAGGAATTGTGCCAAATTGTTATCGGAAGACTCACGATCCAGAGAGAACGGATTGTGGGTTTTTTTGTGTGTGGATTTAGGGTTGAGGTCAAAGCCGTTTTGAGATTTCACTGTGACAAGTTGCAAAGAACCAATTTTGGTGCAGAACCTTAATTTATGGAGTTTTTACTTGTTTCTGCTGGAGACGGGACAGTTTCCAACCAAAACGAAAATTTTTCCTTCTATATAAAGGTGAAAGATTTCACATACTACCCATGTGATGAAATTCACATGGCGGAAATCTCCAAGTGAAGCTTTTCACATGCTTCATACGTGAAAATCTTCACATAAGCCAAATCAAAAGTGAAAGATTTCACATACTACGAAATTAAGCAAAAGTCAAAACTTTTTTTAAAAAATTTTACATGCTTATAAAAGGCTTGACAAAGCATATGTAACCGCTTACCAAGTTAGAGTTTTTAGAGTTGATAGAATATTCCCCCTTGTATTTGCTTTGTGAATGCGCTTATAATCACTATCAACAAGAACCACCAACTACTTAACAGGACAGGGAGAGAGATATTTATGAATAGGCAATACAAATCTTCTTTACACATGCATCAAATCCACAACGGGAAAATGGAGATTATTTCAAAAGTGCCTTTGGAAAATAAAGAGGATTTAAGTCTGGCGTATTCACCAGGAGTAGCTGAACCGTGTGTGGAAATCGCTCATGACCCTTCTCTTGCATATGAATATACAATAAAAGGGAATCTGGTCGCGGTCGTAACAGATGGAACTGCTGTACTTGGTCTGGGGGACATTGGTCCTGAAGCAGCTTTGCCGGTCATGGAAGGAAAAGCTTTATTGCTGAAGCAGTTTGCTGGAATCGATGCATTCCCAATTTGTCTGGATACCAAAGATCCGGATGAAATCGTCAATATCGTCAAAGCAATGAGTCCGACATTCGGCGCAATCAACTTAGAAGATATCTCTGCTCCTCGCTGTTTTGAAATTGAACAAAGATTACGCGAAGAATGTAATATCCCGATTTTCCATGATGATCAGCATGGTACGGCAATCGTTGTAGGTGCCGGATTAATCAATGCACTGAAATTGGTCGGCAAGAAAGCCAATGAAGTGAAAATTGTCTTAAACGGTGCAGGTGCGGCAGGTGTGGCTATCACGAAGCTGTTGCTTAGCATGGGCTTTGAAAACATTATCATGTGCGATTCTAAAGGGATCATCTTTGAAGGCAGAGATTACTCAATGAATAGCGTCAAACATGAGATGTCACTCATCACCAACCGTGAAAAAATTGAAGGTTCATTAGAACAGGCAATGAAGGGTGCAGACGTATTTGTGGGAGTTTCCGTGGCAAACTTACTGACAAAAGAATTAGTGGCAAGCATGAATACAGATCCAATCGTCTTCGGTCTTGCGAATCCTATTCCTGAAATGAAACCTGAACTTGCTGAAGAATACGGTGTTCGCGTGATTGCGACAGGACGTTCTGATTATCCGAACCAAGTAAATAATGTCTTGGCATTCCCGGGGATTTTCCGAGGTGCACTTGACGTCAGAGCAACAGAAATTAACGAAGAGATGAAGCTTGCGGCAACCTACGCAATCGCCGGTTTGATCAAAGAAGAAGATTTACGTGAAGATTACATTATCCCAGATCCATTTGATGATCGTGTTGCTTCGATTGTGGCGCATGAAGTAGGCAAGGCGGCAATGCGCACGAGCGTGTCAGTTGCTAAAGACATCATCCTTCCAACCCATTAAAACTGAGTATACCTACCAGTCTTCCACACTTTGTGAAAGACTGGATTTTTTTATTTGTACAGAAATTCACTGCCGCGCACACACGCTGTCTTCCCTTAGTACGTATAGTATGATAAAACCTATAGGCTGGGGGGAAATACAATGACTTGGCTGCTTGTCGCTGGCTTTGCTATTTCATCAAGTATAGATAACTTTGGAGTTGGACTTTCATATGGCGTTCAGCGGGTGCGGATCCCTGCTTTATCTAATTTGCTGATTACAGTAATTTGTTTTGCTTTTAGTTTAATCGGCATTATCTCGGGTGTCTGGCTCGCGGAATTGCTGCCCGGTATGCTGCCGGATCTTGTCGCATTTGCTGTTTTGAGTATCATCGGCTTACGGATCATGGTAATCTCGCTTTCGCAACAGAAGAAAAAGGACAATGGCGTGCTGAATGAGCCGGAGAAAATGGACTTTGACGGATCTTCCCATATTAGTTTGGGAGAAGCGTTGTTGCTGGGGGTGGCGCTGTCCGCAAATGCACTGACAAATGGTGTAGGTGCAGGGCTTCTGGAACTGTCCCCGCTTGCAATAGCCCTGTCTGCAGCTGTTGGAAGTTATCTAACTTTATGGATTGGTGTGGCGTTGGGAGTGAAGCTGACTGGCTTGCGGATCGGCAAGATGAGTGTCGGACAATTTGGTACGTTCATGAGCGGTGTCATCATTTTACTTATTGCATTCACACGTCTCTTCTAGCTTGGTTTAAGTAAATGGTATACTAGAAACCATCATCGAATGAAAGAGGCACATGTATGGCGTTGACTAAATGGAATATGAAGTCGTTTATGAAAGGTGCGTCCATTTTGACGATTGCTGCGATTATTGTCAAAGTGCTTAGCGCAGTCTATCGCGTGCCATTTCAGAATCTGGTAGGGGATAAAGGGTTCTATATTTATCAGCAAGTCTATCCGTTCATCGGGATTTTTATTGTTTGGACATCATCCGGTTTTGCGGTGGCAGTATCAAAAATGTTAGCCGAAAGTAAAGGGCCGGGCGAATCAAGGGGGATACTCCGCGTCTCTCTCGCCTACCTGTTCATTGTTGCAGGAATGATTTTCCTACTGCTGCGGGCAGGCTCGGCATTTTTTGCAGACGTAATGGGGGATGCTGCGTTAGCCCCTGTGTTGCAGACCGGTGCGTATATTGTTTTAGTGCTGCCGTTTCTAGCTGTACTGAAAGGTGCTTTTCAAGCAGAAGGACAGATGATACCGGTTGCGGTTTCGAATGTGTCGGAGCAACTGTTTCGGGTCATCATCGTTCTGGCTGGCACGTGGATTGCGGTACGTGCAGGTACGTCGCTTTATAAAATAGGTGAAATCACGATGTGGGCAGCAGTTGCCGGAGAAGCAGCAGGTGTATTCATTTTAACCTGGTTCTTCATGCGTCGTGAACGGGTGCCTTTGGTGAAGGTACAGCCGTGGCGGGTCGTTAAGGATCTGACGAAGTTAAGTATCAGCGTCAGTGCCAGTTCGCTGATTTTACTCGTATTTCAGCTGGTCGACTCGTTTACCATTTATAATGCTCTTGTTGAAACAGGAATCGCGAGCGAGAAGGCGATGGAAATGAAAGGTGTATACGATCGAGGCCAGCCGCTTGCTCAAATGGGGATTTTATTGGCTTCTACACTGGCGCTTGCGCTTGTACCTTTGATAGCCCATCATGCATCGAAAAAGGACGGGAACAGTGCGCTTCCTTTCATCAGTATGACGTTTCGCACATCGATTTTATTCGGCTGGGCGGCTACTGTAGGACTTGCGCTCGTGCTTCCGTATGTCAATGAAATGTTGTTTGAAACGCGGACAGGTTCTGCGGCGCTCATTATATTTTGTATCCAGATTCTATGGTTGTCGATCATATTACCGTTGACCGCGATTCTGCAGGGGAGCGGAAAAGTGCGGGGGCCACTGTTATTGATGCTGCTTGGTGTCGTCATTAAATCGTTATGGACGCCGTGGCTGGTGCGCCAGTATGGAATTGAAGGAGCAGCGATTTCAGGTGCTGCGGCGTTTGCCGTGGTGGCAGTGTTATTGATTATCTATTTCAAGCGCTATTGGAAGTTTTCACTGGCGCCGAGACGCTTTTACGCGGTACTGCTGGGGGCAGCGGCTGCGATGGCGGCGGTGCTACTTCCTTGGATGATGCTGTCGGATGTGTGGCTGTTTGATTGGCTGCCATCACGCTTGCAAGCCACAATGACAGCTTTGACGGGTGTAACGATCGGAGCAACCATATTCCTGTTCGTCGTATTAAAATCACGTATAATGAAGGAAAAAGAATGGTACTTGCTGCCGTTCGGAAAACGACTGGCTACTGTACAATTATGGTTGACTAAAAATAGAAGGTGAAGCATGTGAAGAAGATTACAGTTATCGGATTAGGTGCGGGCGACTTGGATCAATTGTCGCTTGGCACGTACCGTTTATTAAAAAAGGCGGATCATCTGGTTATCAGAACCGAAGAACATCCCGTAGTAAGTGAACTGCGTGCAGAAGGGCTGCAGATGGAAAGTTTTGATGCGATTTATGAAGCAAATGAATCGTTTGATATGGTGTATCAGACGATTGTCGAAAAACTGCTTGAAATGAGCGCGAATCATCCGATTACTTATGCGGTTCCTGGGCATCCGCTTGTGGCGGAGAGAACGGTTCAGTTATTGATTGAGAAAGAGCAAGCAGGCGAGATTGAACTGCAGATAGCTGGGGGCAGCAGCTTTTTGGATCCCATTTTCACCGCTTTGCGCATCGATCCGATTGAAGGTTTTCAGCTGCTAGACGGTACCGATTTGAAGCGCGACGATATTCGGATGGACCAGCACGTTTTAGTGGGACAAGTTTACGATTCCTTTGTCGCGTCAGACGTTAAGCTGTCGCTGATGGAAAAGTATCCGGATGAGCACATGGTCACGATTGTGACAGCTGCCGGTTCTGCCGATGAAAAGCTGACGGCTGTGCCGCTGTTTGAACTGGACCGGGCGGTGACCCTGAATAATCTCACGACAATCTACGTACCGCCGCTTGCTGAACGTGAGCAGCGTTTGAAAGAGTGGAGTTCATTCAGAGAAATCATTGCGGCCCTGCGTGCTCCTGATGGTTGTCCTTGGGATCGCGAACAGACCCACGAGACACTGAAACGTTATTTAATTGAGGAATCGTATGAACTGATTCAAGCGATCGATGAGGAAGATGATGAAGCAATCATAGAAGAGCTTGGAGATGTGTTGCTGCAAGTCTTCCTGCATGCGCAAATTGGAGAGGACAATGGATATTTCTCCATGGAAGACGTGTTGGAATCAATCGGTTCCAAGATGATTCGCCGTCATCCACATGTCTTTGGCCAGACAGAAGCGGATACAACGGAAGAAGTGCTGAGCAATTGGCAGGCGATCAAAGATCAGGAAAAACCACAGCGTAGTTCTTTATTGGAAGATCAGGCACGCTATGCTTCTTCGTTGCTGACTTCGTTCAATTATCAAAAAGCTGCTGCCAAAGTAGGTTTTGATTGGCCGGATAGCGAAGGGGCTTTTGATAAGTTTGAAGAAGAGTGGCAAGAGTTTCAGGCAGAAGTAGAGGGCGGCACTAAAGACCGTCAGCTTGACGAACTCGGGGACGTGTTGTTTACTATTGTCAACATTGCGAGATTCCTGAAGATTTCACCTGAAGAAGCGATGTGGCACGCCAATGAAAAATTCAAATCCCGTTTTCAATTTGTTGAGCAAAGTGTCCGGCAGGGGAGCGGCGAGTTCTCCACATATACGCTGGACGAGTTAGAAGAATTCTGGCAGCAAGCCAAACGAGAGGAAGAACCTACATGAGATTAGATAAATTTCTAAAAGTATCCCGCTTGATTAAACGCCGTACATTAGCAAAGCAAGTGGCGGATCAGGGACGCATTACCATTAACGGAAAGGTGGCAAAAGCCGCTTCTGACGTGAAGCCTGGCGATGAGCTAGCGATTCGTTTCGGCCAGAAGATTGTGACCGCTACTGTTAATGAGCTAAAAGCTTCGACGAAAAAAGAAGACGCAGCAGGCATGTACACCATCGTCAGCGAAGAGCGCCTTGAAAAAGTAGAGCCTGAGTTTGTGGATGATGAGGATTGAATAAGCAATGAAGTAAGAGACAGCTGTGTTTTGGCTGTCTTTTGGTTTGCGGGTAAAAAGATTGGCTAGTGGGGAGGAGACCGTTTCTCTTCGCTGCAGGCGGACGCTTTCCGCGGGCATGGCCTCAGCCGCTTCCCTCGCTACGCTCAGTCCAGGGTCTTCGGCTCATGCTATTCCCGCAGGAGTCGCCGCCTTCCGCTACGGTACACTGGCTTGGGTTTCAACACTTTACATATCAAATGGTAAGCAGAGCCTAATCGAATTATTGATTTTAATGTGATTATGTTCTTGTTAACTCAAGCAGCTATTGAATCAAGATCGATTTGAGTATTAGCATTATATGCATTCTAAACACAAGCTTAGGCTCGGCACTCCGAAACGGTTTCTAAACTACTTTTTGAGTAGACTCTCAGGAACAGGTTTTTATAATTAGCCATTTCATTAATGAGAACCTTTTTGAAAGTACTGCTACAACTCGTAATGATAAAAATAAGTAGTAGTATGAATTTGCAGTGGACCAACAAAATATTACTGCTTACATTGTAAGGATTGGAGCGTAAGCCGGTCGACTCCGGGAGGCTCAGCGTGCGCCTTGAGACCCCGCAGGGAGCGAGAGCCGTTGCGAAGTACGGTTTTTGCGAGTAAAAGCGCAGCGTTAGGAGCACACGCTCTTAGCGGACGAGGAGGCTCAAGCCACGCCCTCCGGAAAGCGTACCGGCTGAAGTGAGAGCCGTTACGGAGAACGGCTTTTGCGAGTAAAAGCGTAGCGTTAGGAGCACATCTTTGATTTAAATCCCAGACTGCCATCCTAATTCCACTTACTTCTGTAAACTAAACCCCCTCCAAAACCTTTTGTAATGTTTGCCCAACCCGACGCATATGATATGGGGAACGCACTAGAAAAGGGGGACGCATATGCAAATTCAAACTGACAGTTCTACGTATACCATTCCAACAGGAGATCATGTAGTGACCATGCGCAATCGTAAAAGAATGGATCTCACTTCTGTGAAAACAATTGACCGGTTCGACCAGGAAGAGTTTCTCGTTCGTACGTCGCAGGGAATGCTGCAAATTCGCGGAGAAGAATTGCGTATTGTACATTTGGATGTGGACAAGGGCTTGCTGACACTCGAAGGCTCTGTTCAGACCTTGCAGTACGATGAAGAAGAAGCCGGTTCACGAAACTTTCTCCATAAATTATTCGGATGAGTCTATCCGTCCAATTCTTCAGCTTACTCGCAATGATTGGAGCGGGAATCCTGGCGGGAGCCGTCATGGATTTATTCGGCACAATCATTGCTGCCTGTGATAAACGATCCTGGATCCGCAGGCGGGCATTCTGGTTTGAATTGGTCATCTGGGTGCTGCTCGGGGTCGGTGCATTTTGGGTATTGCTGATCGTACGCGAAGGGGCTTGGCGGATGTATGACCCTATTGCGCAGGTCAGCGGCATGCTGTTGTATGCAGTATTATTCCATTATCCGTTCCGGTTTGCCGGAAGGTTGATACTGCTGCTGGTCATCCGGCCTGTGTGGTATATCATCCGCTTGGTCATCCTGATTATTCGGCGAATCGTCCAAGCTTTGATCTCCATTCTGACATTTATTAGCTGGCCGGCTGTCCGGTTGGCTAAGAAGACTGGGAAATTCCTTCAAAAAAAAGGTAGAGTACTATATAATAGAGAACAATAGAGTATAAGAGTGAGAGAGGTGTGTGCGCCATGAACAAACCACAGAAGCCGACAACTCGGAACGTTACATCAATCGAAACTGAATATGTGCGCTCCATGCAGAAAAAAGAAAAATGGAAACTGGCACAAAAGAAGAGGCTGCGTAATCGCCTTATCGTCTTCGCCGTTTTGATGTGCGTTGTGTTTGGGAGTTTATTCAATATGTATTCCGGGCAGAAGAAATTATTGGCTGCGAAAGAAAAGGAAAAGACTGAAGCAATCGCGACACTAAAGGATTTAAATGCAGGGAAGGAACAACTGAATAAGCAACTGGCTAAGTTGGATGATGAAGAATATATCGCGAAACTAGCGCGAAAAGAATACTTCCTTTCTGAATCCAATGAGATCATATTTTCCATTCCTGACAAGAAAAAACCGTCAGAAAAAGAGGCGAGAAAAGAGTAGTCGTATTGACACTCTTTTTTTGTTGGCTATAATATAAGTAGGAGCCTGTAAAATACAGGCACTGCCAATATGGTTGATAGGCTTAAGGGCCGCTTAAAACTTAAGGAGGAGCATTTTTTTTATGTCAATTGAAGTAGGCAGCAAGTTAGAGGGTAAAGTAACCGGGATCACAAATTTTGGGGCATTTGTTGAATTACCGAACGGATCCACAGGATTAGTCCATATTAGTGAAGTAGCTGACAATTATGTCAAAGATATAAATGACCATCTAAAAGTCGGTGATATGGTAGAAGTAAAAGTGATGAATGTGGGAGCAGACGGTAAAATCGGTCTTTCCATCCGTAAGGCAAAACCTGAGTCAGAACGTCCTCAGCGTCCACAACGTCCACAAAGACCTCGTCCAGGCAGTAAACCGAGCTTTGAGCGACCAGAGAATTTTGAACAGAAAATGGCAAAATTCATGAAGGACAGCGAAGAACGTCTAACTACCTTAAAGAGAGCGACAGAATCCAAACGCGGCGGTCGCGGAGCGAGAAGAGGATAACTTGCTGTCTGTTTCAAACACTTAAGTTATATATGATCGATGGGGCTGCTTGAAAAGTGAACAAACACTTTCCAGGCAGTTTTTTTGTGTGCAATGAAATAAGCGATAGGAATGGAACTCGCCAAAGAGACCCTTCTGCGCACCTTACGTCAGCGGCAGGGGACCAAACTAGCCTGCAAGCGAATGAAAGCTGTATGAGCGCTCAGACAGCGGATTTGATCATGCCGTCCGTCCATATGATCGGCTGGCCGTGCTGAATGATCACGCAGCCGCCGCCTATGAGCGCAAACGGACTTTCTATGATCATCGACAGTTCTGCTACTGTCTTCGAACGCACCCATCATGCACTTCGGCATGCTAAAGAAAGCTTGAGACGATCCGAAGTCGCCCTTCAGCGCGGCAAAAAACCTCAATATTTAATAAAAGTCAAAGTTCCATTGAGTTCAAACAAAAAATCCCTTGCATCAGCAAGGGACTTTTATATGTATAGCGGCGGAGGGAGTCGAACCCACGACCTTTCGGGTATGAACCGAATGCTCTAGCCAGCTGAGCTACACCGCCAAGACATGCACATCCGAATCTTTTAATTCGAGCGCAACGTCTTTTATCATACAAGGCAAAGTGAGAAGTGTCAACAATTCTTTGGAAAAAAGAAAAAAAGAACCGGATTACGTCGAAATGTTTTTTGAAACCGCTGTCACAAACAGACAATTTCTCTTGGAAACCCCATGTATAGTTGCTAGTAAGAGAACATAGGGGGTATGGGAAATGAAGATGATTGACAATATGGAGAGACCGTTCGGCGAGCAGTTTAGAGTGGCATGGCAAGAACTGATGAACAGAAAAGTCTATATACTGACCGCGTTCCTTTTCTTGATCGGCTCCTTCTTTCTGTCTCAGGCAGTAGTATTCGACATGGCGGTTCCGTTTTTCTTATCTATCTGGGCGCTGGCCACTGTGCGTTACCGGCAGTATCTGATCTACGTGTTCATTGGAGGCATGGCGGGAAGTGCGTTTTTAGGAATGGGACAAGCCGTGATTCATCTGGCGCAACTGCTGCTGTTTCACACGGCAATCAAGTCTCCGTTTGTCAAAAAGTCTATTCCGCTCGCCGTGGCAGGCTGCATGATCGTCCCGCAGATCATATGGCAGCTTATTATGTATAGCGGGAGCCCGCCTGTGACAGTACAGCTGTCAATCGGGCTGGAAGCTTTGCTTGCTTTGTTCATGACAGTGTTCATGCTGCTCGCGTTTCCTTCTATCGAAAGATTACTGTATGGACCATGGAATCCTGAACAAGTAAGTGCGATGTGCATAGTAGGTGCACTCGCGACGACCGGGATGGGCGGCTTGCAGCTCGGCTACATTTCGGTGGCAGGGGTGTTCTTGTTTCTTGCGATTTATGTAGCCGCCATGGTAGGCGGCGTTCCATTCGCGACAACGGTAGGTATGATTATCGCGTTAATTATAGGTGTTTCTGATTTGGCCTTCACTGGCATGATGGCGCTCTACGGTATGACAGGGTTGCTTGCAGGTGGACTGAAGAGGTTTGGGAAAATAGGTATTGTAACAGGGAGTTTATTTGTATCGGTCTTTTTCCTGCTGTACGACGCGACTTTACCGCTGGATACAGTCCATTTCGCCACAATGGGTGTGGCAGCTATACTGTTTTTCTTTATTCCTTCGAGCAGAATGAACCGGATCCGTCAGGTTTTTTTGCCGAAGCAGGAAGGTATTTCGGAAAAGCGTCAGCAATGGCTGGCGGATAAATTAGATGGACAACTGGAAGAGTTTCAGCAGTTTGCTCATTTCATGTCGACACTCGTCAATGATCGTTTTTCTCCAGAAGAGGAAGTTGCGGCTGCAGATTCAGTGCCGTCTATTTGCCAATCCTGTTTCCGCTATAAAAAATGCTGGGAAAGTGAGGACGCCAGTATGGCTACTTTAGTAAATGAATGGGAATCGACCTATTCTGCAACGAAAAAGGCAGCCCGTCTGCGCGTGGAAGAGAAGATGAAGTTTAAATGTCTGCGTTTTAAAGGATTGCTTAATGAATTAGAAGAACACGGTACGAACCGTTTATTGATGGGACAACTGCAACACGGAAGGAAGATGCTGGCACTGCAATTACGTGATATGAGTACACATATAGAAAAAGTGATGCGTGAGGTGAAGGAGGATCTGACGACGTATAAAATGGCTGAGGAGGAGCTTGCAAACCGTCTGCAAGCGCAAGGAGTGGAGTTTTTCCAAGTAGATATATTATCTGAAGAAAGAGGTGCCTGCAAAGTAGTCATATCAATTCCCGAGAAGAAAGCAGATTTTGAAACGGAGACAACCGTAGGAGAATATTTAATTCTGCCTATTCTGGAACAGATGTATGAAGAACCGATCTATATTTCAAAATCCACTTTTCAACCGTTCCCGTTTCCGCATATGCAGTTGACATTCAGTTCGGCCGTTCGTTTTTCATTGGATTATGATATTGTCACGACAGCCGGCGGAGGTACATTCCAGGCGGGCGATGCGTATGAAGTGTTTAAAATTCATGATGGACTGTATGCCGTGCTGTTATCTGACGGCATGGGACAAGACCTCAATGCCTATCACGAAAGTAGAAAAGTTATTCGTTTAATGCGTGAATGTTTGGGGCAGAATATGGATCCAGAAACAGCGATCCACACGCTTCACTATATGATGGCGCTGAACGGTTTGGATGATATGTATGCGACGCTTGATCTGGCACTCATTGATTTGCAGGAAGGCCGGCTGTGGTCGTGGAAAGCGGGTTCGATGAGTACGTATATTAAACGGGGAGAGGAATGTATTCGTCTTGACAGTAAGAATGTACCGTTTGGTTTCCTGCCATCTTTTTCCATAGAAGCAAAGCAGGAGGAGTTAAAGTCAGGCGATATTCTGGTCATGATGACAGATGGAATTTTTAATGGTGAAATTCCACTGGAGGCACAGGAGAAAGTGCTCCAGCAGACAATTGAACGATATAAAGAACTGGATTGCCGGACGATTGCAGATCAGATTATGGCGGAAATGGAACGTACATTTGAAACAGTTGATGACGACAGAACGATCTTGGTAATGAAAATGGATCATGTGGTGCCAAAATGGTATAGCGTAAATAAAAAATCGAGGATTATTTCTCAGCAAAAGGTGGTAGGATAGAGACAGAAGGGTGATGAATCATGAAGAGTTTGACACAGAAAGTTTTGCAGTTCATCGACAGACAAACGCTGATTCCTCCCAATTCCCGTGTGCTTGTCGCTTGTTCGGGTGGTGTTGATTCGATGGTGCTGCTGCATTTTCTTGCAACCCATCAAGACGTGCTATCGATTGAAGCGGGTGCCATTCATATTGATCATATGCTTCGCGGCAAAGAGTCCGCTGAAGATGCATATGTAGTAGAACAGCTGTGCAACAAATTTCATTTGCCATTTTTTGCTGAACAGGTCCCGATTCCGTCGCTGGTGGAAAATACCGGTGGCAATGTGCAGATGCTGTGCAGAGAAGAACGTTATAAAGTGTTTGCAGAAACGATGCAGCAGCATAATTTCACGGCGTTGGCAACTGCTCATCACGCAGAAGACCAGCTGGAGACGGTGCTGATTCAACTAACGAAAGGACGCACGATGAACGGCATGCCCTTGCAGCGGCCATTTCATCAGGGGAGCGTGGTTCGTCCCTTCCTTCCCTTGAAAAAAGAAGAGCTGTATGCGTATGCCGCTTCTCATGGTCTTTTGTACAGAGAAGATCCGAGCAATCAAAAAGATGATTATTTGCGCAACCGTATCCGGCATCAAGTGGTGCCATTGTTATCGGAAGAAAACCCTTCTGTTGCAGACGGGGTCGTACAATTAACTATGCAGCGCCAAGCGGAAGAAACATTTTTGCAGGAACTTGCGCTGAAGTACTGGAAGCCAATTGTTCAATATACCGATGAACAGCTTCCTTCTTTTGATCGAAAGGCATTTCTGGCTATTCCTCAAGCTTTACAAAAGCGGGTGATTCAACTACTATTAAGTTGTCTTCCAAGCCCTGAAATCGTTAAAGCGGAGCAGCGTTCTGCAGTAGTGGAAGAACTGTTAAAGCATATTTGCAATACTTCAGGAAACAGTACGATGGATTTGGCTTATGGCTACCGATTTGTTAGAGAATATGATAAACTGCTAGTTACAAAAACGTATATGGATACGGCATCCCTCTGTCCAAAAGTACTGTCAAAAGGAACTTGGCATTCTTGGGGAAGTATACAGTTTTATTGGCAGCATACTGAGGCGCACGCGATCGAACAAATTCGATCCTCAGATGAAGTGCGTTACTTTCGATTGCCTGCCTCTGAACTGCCGCTGACGGTGCGTCTTCGGGAACCCGGTGATCGATTACAGTTAAAAGGCATGTCTCAGACAAAGCGTGTATCACGGTTATTGATTGATGAAAAAGTTGGAATGACGCAAAGACAGCAGCAGCCGGTTGTTACAACGGCAAGCGGTATCGTATGTGCGGTGCCGAGCGTTCGGTATGGTGAGATGTTTTTATCTTCCCAACCGAAAGGCGAGTCATACATATGGATTACGCGAGAAGGCGAAAATAGATAAAATGGAGGGGACGAGCCGATGATCGCACAAGATATCGAGCAAGTTTTAATTTCAGAAGAAGAACTTCAAGAGAGAGTTAGGGAACTCGGGGCTACTTTAACGGAAGAGTACCGCGAGAAGTTTCCGTTGGCAATTGGCGTCTTAAAAGGGGCATTGCCATTCATGAGCGATCTTATCAAACGAGTTGATACGTATATTGAATTGGATTTCATGGACGTATCAAGCTATGGTAACGCAACGGTCTCTTCAGGCGAAGTGAAAATTGTCAAAGATTTGAACACAAGTGTAGAGGGCCGCGATGTACTGATCATTGAAGATATTATTGACAGTGGAAAGACATTGAATTATTTAGTGGAACTATTTAAATATAGAAAAGCCAACTCCATCAAAATTGTAACCTTACTGGATAAACCGACAGGCCGCAAAGTGGATCTGAAGGCAGATTATGTAGGGTTCAACGTTCCAGATGCATTCGTTGTCGGCTACGGACTCGATTATGCGGAAAAGTATCGGAACTTGCCATACATTGGTGTGCTGAAAAAAGAAATTTACTCTTTTTAACGCTTTCCGACTAGGCTTAGAACGGCCGGTTTGAAAGCCTTTTTCCATGAAGGCATTTTCATTGTAGAGTCGAGTTAATCTATGTTAAAATTTACAATAGTTTTCTGTTTAGTTTTTGTTGAATGAGATGAGGAGGCTTGGGATGAATCGAATACTTCGATACTTTCTTTTATATGGATTGATCTTCCTTGCAATCATGGGGATATTCAGTTCGCTAAATAATCCAAATCCGAAGATGAAACCGATTCGGTATGACGAATTCGTCGCAGCGCTGGAGGCAGGAAAAGTCGAAAACGCTACTTTTCAGCCTTTACAGCTCGTGTATGAAGTAAAAGGGGAAATAGAAGGCTACGAAAAGGGAGAGACATTCGTAACCAATGTTCCATCAAATGATATGGACGGTATTAAGGAAATCGCGCAAACGACAAAGACGGAAATTGATTTCCTGAAGCCGGCTGAAACCAGTGCATGGGTATCGTTCTTTACAGGTCTTGTGCCATTTATCATCATTATTATCCTTTTCTTCTTCCTATTGAATCAATCACAAGGCGGCGGTGGCGGTCGAGTGATGAACTTCGGAAAGAGTAAAGCGAAACTGCAGACCGATGATCGAAAGAAAGTACGTTTTAATGACGTAGCAGGTGCAGATGAAGAAAAAGCCGAGCTGGAAGAGGTCGTTGACTTCTTGAAAGATGCTCGCAAGTTTGTAGAGCTCGGTGCGCGGATTCCTAAAGGGATTTTGCTCGTAGGGCCTCCGGGTACAGGTAAAACTTTGCTGGCGCGTGCAGTTGCAGGTGAAGCGGGTGTACCGTTCTTCTCGATTTCAGGTTCTGATTTCGTGGAGATGTTCGTAGGTGTCGGTGCTTCCCGTGTGCGTGACTTGTTCGAGAATGCAAAGAAAAATGCACCATGTATTATCTTTATTGATGAAATTGACGCAGTTGGACGTCAGCGTGGCGCAGGCTTAGGCGGCGGGCACGATGAACGTGAGCAGACATTGAACCAATTGCTTGTTGAAATGGATGGCTTTGAAGGCAACGAAGGAATTATTATCGTTGCTGCTACAAACCGTCCGGATATTCTGGACCCTGCTCTTCTTCGTCCAGGACGTTTCGACCGTCAAATTACGGTTGGCCGCCCGGATGTTAAAGGGAGAGAAGCTGTACTGAAAGTCCACGCACGTAACAAGCCGCTGGATGATTCGGTGGATATGAAAGCTCTTGCACAGCGTACACCTGGATTCTCAGGTGCTGATCTTGAGAACTTGTTGAACGAAGCGGCACTTGTCGCGGCAAGAAGAAAGAAAACCAAGATTGATATGTCCGATATTGATGAAGCGACAGACCGGGTAATTGCGGGTCCTGCAAAAACAAGCCGCGTCATATCTAAAAAAGAACGCAATATCGTGGCCTTCCACGAAGCTGGGCACGTAGTTGTCGGCTTGATTCTCGATGATGCGGAAATCGTCCATAAAGTAACGATTGTTCCACGCGGGCAGGCAGGCGGTTATGCCGTTATGCTTCCGAAAGAAGACCGTTACTTCATGACGAAGCCTGAGCTTCTCGATAAAATCGCAGGTTTACTCGGCGGCCGTGTATCAGAGGAAGTTGTTCTTGGCGAAGTATCTACGGGTGCCCACAATGACTTCCAGCGTGCAACTGGTATTGCGCGTTCAATGGTTACGGAATACGGAATGAGTGATAAACTCGGACCGATGCAGTTTGGTCAGTCGCAAGGCGGCCAGGTATTCTTGGGACGTGACTTTAATTCCGAGCAGAACTATTCTGAGTCAATTGCATATGAAATTGACCAGGAAATGCAACGGATCATTAAAGAGCAATATGAGCGTACAAGACAAATACTCACTGAAAACCGTGATTTGCTTGATCTGATTGCTACGACTTTATTGGAAGTCGAAACGCTTGATGCGGAACAAATTAATCACTTGAAAGACCATGGTGTCTTACCTGAGCGACCATACGAAAACGGCAATGGCGCAGGCGATGTGAAAGAGTCTGAAACGGAGACTCCAAAACTTGCTGACGCGACGGAAACGGATTCGAATGAAACTTCTGATGTAAATCCAGACGTCACGGGTGCACCACAAGACCCGTCTGTCGGAGATTTGCCGAGTGAAAGTGGAACAGGTGACAAAACACTTCCTTCCATTGATGAGGAACGCAGAGATTAAGTGCAACAACAGCCGACTGTATATAGCAGTCGGCTGTTTTCTTATGACGGGGCTATTGTTGAAGTGCTAAAACTATGTTGAAAAGACAAACCAACTGCTTGTATAGTGACCGAATGTTTATGGTATGATGTGTGGGAAAAGTCAGAGTAAGAGAGGAAAACGACTATGCTGTTAGTATTAGATACAGGCAATACCAATATTGTTTTAGGTGTGTATGAGGGAGCCGAATTAAAGCATCACTGGCGTATGGAAACATATCGTCATAAGACGGAAGATGAGTATGCGATGCAGGTCAAAGCAATGTTCCAGCACGTAGGTCTTTCATTTAAAGACATCACTGGAATCATTATTTCCTCTGTGGTGCCACCCGTCATGTTCCCGCTGGAGCAGATGTGCAAAAAGTATTTCAAGCAGAAACCAATGATCGTGGGTCCGGGTGTAAAAACGGGCTTAAATATTAAGTATGAAAATCCCCGGGAAGTCGGAGCAGACCGTATCGTTAATGCGGTAGCGGCCATCCGTGATTATGGCAGCCCGCTAATTATCGTCGATTTCGGTACAGCCACAACATATTGCTATGTCAATGAACACGGTGAATACATGGGAGGCGCGATCGCTCCCGGAATTAAAATTTCGATGGAAGCTCTTTTTGACCGTGCGTCCAAATTGCCGCGAGTAGAGCTGGCACGTCCTGAACATGTAGTGGGTAAAAATACAGTAGCAGCTATGCAGTCGGGTATCATATTCGGCTATGTCGGACAGGTCGAGGGTATCGTCAACCGGATGAAAGCAGAAAGCAATATAGAGCCTACTGTCATTGCGACAGGCGGGATGGCCGAACTGATATCTACAGAAACGAAAATCATTGATGTAGTCGATAACTTCTTGACGCTTAAAGGGCTGCATCTCATATATGAAAGAAATCTGTAATAGGAGTGAAGAACATGTCAACTGATTATTTAGTAAAAGCACTTGCGTTCGATGGAGTAATTCGGGCGTATGCAGTACGCTCTACAGATACAGTAGCGGAAGTCCAACAGCGTCACCAGATGTGGCCGACTGCAACAGCGGCACTCGGCCGTACGATTTCAGCATCAGTCATGATGGGTGCAATGCTAAAAGGTGATAATAAACTGACTATCAAAATTCAAGGTAACGGTCCGCTGGGGCCAATTGTTGTGGATGCCAATGCTCATGGAGAAGTCCGTGGTTATGCAACGAATCCACAGACGCATGTTCCGTTAAATGAAAAAGGGAAATTAGACGTGCGCGGTGTTGTCGGTACAGAAGGAACACTTTCTATTGTTAAAGACCTTGGACTGAAGGATTATTTCACAGGACAGGTTCCTATTATTTCCGGGGAAATAGCGGAAGACTTCACGCAATATCTGGTTGTCTCTGAACAAGTGCCTTCTGCTGTAGCGCTAGGTGTACTTGTGAATCCGGATAACACGGTGAAAGCTTCTGGTGGTTTTATCATTCAGGTGATGCCTGGTGCTACAGATGAAACAATCACTCTTCTAGAGGAAAAGATTGCGAATATGACACCTATTTCTACAATGGTCGATCAAGGTCTCACTCCTGAAGGGATCCTTACAGAAGTATTAGGCCAGGAAAATGTAGAGTTCCTGGACAAAGTAGATGTGAGATTTGATTGTGAGTGCTCGAAAGAACGTTTTGGTGAAGCGATAACGGGTCTTGGCGTTGTAGAGATACAGGCAATGATTGACGAAGATCACGGCGCTGAAGCACAATGTCATTTCTGTCTGGAAACGTATCAGTATTCGGAGCAAGAGTTGAAGGGGTATATTAATGAGATTCAATCGACCGACTGAGCTTGCTTCGGCACCCCAGAAAAAGCGACTGAAAACGAAGCCGTTTGTTACATTATTAGGAGTTTTATTGGCCATGAATGTCTTTTGGGTATTTCATTGGCTGTTGACTGATCGTTCTCCTGCTGCAGATACAGAAGAAGTGGCTTCTGTGGCGGGTGAGCCGATCACCCGTGCGGAATGGATGTCGGCAATGGAGCAAGAGGTAGGAAGAGAAGTACTGGAAGATTTAGTGAATCATCGGGTTATGAATGCTGCCGCTAAAGAATA
The DNA here is from genome assembly GCF_029257255.1 of Sporosarcina sp. Lineage (GTDB taxonomy): Bacteria > Bacillota > Bacilli > Bacillales_A > Planococcaceae > Sporosarcina. Next base: position 45,260 of record NZ_JARICI010000055.1, read on the forward strand.
CGGTATAAAAGTATCGGATAAAGAGGTTGATCTCGAGCTTGCGTTGATTACATCAGTCGATGGCCAGCAGCACTCAGGACTTGATACGGAGCAGACGAGGAACCAGATTCGCAGTGAACTGATCTTAGAGAAAGTACTTACGAAAGATGTAGTGATTAAGGAAAGCGCTATCAAAAAGTACTTTGAACAAAATGAAATGTTCTTTCATGTACTGCCTGCCTACCGTACGTCGATCATTGTTTCTGCCACAGAAAAAGAGGCGAAGCAGGTAGCCGATGAACTGAAGGGCGGTTCTGCGTTTTCTGCGCTTGCAAAAGAGCGTTCCATTGATCGTTCTTCTGGTAACCTGGGTGGCGACCTCGGCTATGTAAATTCACAGACAGAAGATGTGGATCCGCAGGTGATTAAAGCGGCAGAAAAATTGAAAGCTGATGAAGTGGGTAAGCCGTTTGCGTTAAAGGACGGAACCTATGCAATTGTTACGGTTCTTGAAACGATTAAAGAACGTGATTTTACATATGCAGAAGTAAATGACCATATCAAGCGCCAACTTGCTTTGGAACAGCTGCCTGAATCAGTAAGTCCGGAAGCCTTCTGGAAAGAGTTTGATGCAGAATGGTTTTACGGTAAGAAGTGAAATCAGATTGTAATTCTCTGAATAATTTAATTGACAAGAGAAAAGTAAGGTAGTATGATTAAAACAATAAAACATATCAAACTACTAGGGATTAGGAGTGGATCATTTATGAGTAAAGTCGGAAATTCAGTAATTGATTTAGTCGGCAACACCCCTCTCGTCAAATTAAATCGGTTAACTGGTGCAGAGGATGCAGACGTTTATTTGAAATTAGAATACTTTAATCCGGGTTCGAGTGTTAAAGACCGAATTGCACTGGCGATGATCGAAGCGGCTGAAAAAGACGGCAGCCTGAAAGAAGACAGCACAATCATTGAACCGACAAGCGGCAATACAGGAATCGGCTTAGCAATGATTGCAGCAGCTAAAGGCTATAAGGCTGTTCTCGTAATGCCTGACACAATGAGCTTGGAACGTCGCAATTTGCTTCGTGCATATGGAGCGGAATTGGTATTGACTCCGGGTGCTGAAGGTATGAAAGGCGCAATCGCAAAAGCAGAAGAATTATCGAAAGAAAACGGCTGGTTTCTTCCTCAGCAGTTCAATAACGAATCAAATCCTGAAGTACACCGTTTAACGACGGGTCCTGAAATTGCAAATGCGCTTGACCGCGTAGATGCTTTCATCGCAGGAATTGGAACAGGTGGAACGATCACAGGAGCTGGTGGTGTTTTAAAAGAACGTTTCCCGGAAATTAAAATTGTAGCTGTTGAGCCTGAAGATTCTGCTGTACTATCGGGTGCCAAACCGGGTCCGCACAAGATTCAAGGAATTGGAGCAGGATTCGTCCCGAAAGTATTGGACACAGATATTTACGATGAAATCATTCAAGTCTCGAATGACGATGCATATGATTACGCGCGCCGTGCAGCGCGCGAAGAAGGAATTTTAGGTGGCGTATCATCTGGTGCTGCCATTGTAGCTGCGTTGCAAGTTGCAAAGAAACTCGGCAAAGGCAAAAAGGTAGTAGCTATTATCCCGTCCAACGGTGAGCGCTACTTGAGTACACCGCTTTACCAATTTGACGAAGAATAACCCAAAGAGCGCTCATTTGCGCTCTTTTTTTCATATTCCAGTAGAAACAGGTAAAACCTCTACGCTTTCGTCAGACTATAAGATTCTGTATAATTGCTATAGGTGAGTTAGATCTACAATTTAAAATAAACTGCGTAATAAACATAACGAGGAGGCTGGCTGTGAAAAAGTGGAGTATGCTGATTTCAGTATTGATTATTATCAGTATGATGACGATTGTTATCATAACTAGACAAGAAATAAAGAAAGAAACTGGCGGAATGCCGGGATATGAAAGCGCCATGATGAAAGATATGTCTAAAGGTGAGCTAGCGGAAGTGCCGGAAGAGTGGCGGGTAGCTGAAGGTGACGACAGCGTTACAGAAGATGAGGAGAAAGAATCTGGTCTGGCAAGAGGAGATCTGGCACCTGACTTTGAATTGACCACGCTGGACGGAAAAACGGTAAAACTATCTGATTACCGAGGCAAGAAAGTCATGTTGAACTTTTGGGCATCCTGGTGTCCGCCATGCCGGACTGAAATGCCGCATATGGAAACCTATTATAAAGAATACAAAGATACAGACAATATGGAAATACTGGCAGTTAATATGACAAAAACAGAAGTCAATAAAGAAGAGAGCGCGAAAGAGTTTGTAGGTGAGTACGGGCTAACCTTTCCGATTCTATTGGATAAAGATAGTAAAGTGATGAAAATGTATCGTGTAATGGCTTATCCAACCACGTATATTATCAACACGGAAGGCGTCATCACAGATATAGTCGTATCAGCAATAGATGATAAGTTTCTGAAGAAGATTATAGACGAAAGCAAATAAATTTAAACTAGAATGCAGGGGGAAACATGATGGAAACAGCAGCCTATACATCCGCTTCAATGACGAGAGACGAATTCTTTTATTCGTATAAGCAACTGGCAGCGAAGACAGAGCGACATATTTTATTGGAAAGCGGACGCGGCGGGGAGATGTGTATTGCGGGAATTGATCCGATTGCGGCTGCTAAAGCAGTGTCGGAAGGTCTGCAGATAGAGTGGAATGATGGCACAGAAGAATTGCGTACGGGAGCAGATCCGCTAACGCTTCTTCGTGAATTCATTTCGCGGTATGAATTGCAGACAGATGAAGGGCTTCCTGCTTTCCAGGGTGGAGCGATCGGGATGATCAGCTATGACTATGTCAGACGCTATGAAACGCTTCCCGTTTTAGCGACTGAAGATTTGCTGACGCCGGATATTTACTTCTATGTATTTGATCGCTGGGCAGTGCTTGATGTCAATACGGATACGGCGTATTTCATGGCACTTCCTTCTGAGGAGGCGTCATTGGCAAGTATGAAGGCAGAGTGGATCGAAGCTGCTGAAACCGGAATCGCTGCCCGACAGTTTTCTGCAGGACAGGCCGTAGATGTTTCCGTCACAGAGGAAGAGTTGGAAGTGTCTGTAACAGGCGGGCAGTTTGAAGAAATGGTGCGCGATGTGCAGCAATTTATCGAACAGGGCGATGTTGTACAGGTCAACCTTTCCGTCCGCCAATCAAAGCCACTCCGTGCGACGTCGTTGTCTATGTATGAAGCGTTGCGTTCATTTAATCCGTCACCCTATATGGCACATATGGCCGCACCTGATTTTGAAGTCGTTTCGGGATCGCCTGAGCTGCTGCTGAAAAAGCGCGGGAGTGAATTGAGCACACGGCCAATCGGAGGAACTCGCAAACGGGGGGCCACTGAAGCGGAAGATGCCGATTTGCAGCAGGAATTAATCTCGAACACGAAGGAGAAGGGCGAGCATAAGATGCTGGTTGATCTGGAGTGTAAGGATTTTGAAGAGATCTGTGTTGAGGGAACTGTCGAAGTGGATGAGTTCATGGTAGTGGAAAAGTATTCGCATGTTATGCACCTCGTTTCAAACGTGCGTGGTACAGCTGCTACAGAAGATCCAGGCGCAATTATTCGCGGAGTATTCCCTGGAGGCTCGATAACGGGCGATCCAAAGCTGCGGACAATGGAGATTATAGAAGAATTAGAGCCAACCCGAAGAGGATTGTACACAGGTTCAATGGGCTGGATTGGTTTCAATGGAGATATGGAGCTGAATATCACGATCCGGACGGCATTCATTCAAGATGGCATGGTTCATATTCAGGCAGGAGCCGGATTAGTGCCTGACTCGGTACCGGCAGCAGAATATGAAGAATCGCTCAATAAGGCGAAGGCGTTGTGGCAGGCAAAAGAGATGGCTGAACAGGCAATAGGTCAGCTTCATTGATTTGCTGGATGAACGGGGAGTTGCAGCGATCTGAGGATTTACGGATTTCACCTTTTGATCACGGGTTTCTGTATGGAGTAGGGTTTTTTGAAACGTTCCGGACGTATGATGGAGAAATCTTTCTATTTGATCTGCATATGTCTCGGCTTCGGAAAGCGCTTATGGAGTACCGGATCGATATGCCGTATACAGATGACGCGATCAGACAGGCTGTTCATTCGCTATATGTGAAGAATGGCAATGAAGACGGCTATTACCGTCTGAATGTGTCAGCTGGGGTGCATGATATTGGGCTGGCCCCTCAGGAGTACCAGGAGCCGAACGTAATGATCTTCCAAAAGGCGTTAGTTCTGCCACCTGCCCATACGGAAAAAGAGGCGGTATGGCTGCAGACCAGGCGCAGTGAACCGGAAAGTGCGCAGCGTCATAAGTCGCATCAGTACGCAAATAATGTGAAGGCAAGACTTGAACTGCCTTCATTACAGAAGCTTGAAGGATTCTTTGTGACAGAAGAAGGCATTGTGGCGGAAGGAATTACGTCGAATATATTTTGGGTAAAGGCCGGTGTGCTCTATACGCCTTCATTGGAAACCGGCATTTTGCCCGGAACTACGCGGGCGTTTGTACTGGAGCTGGCAGATGGGCTCGGAATTGTAGTGCGTGAAGGGCTGTTTCTTCCGAAAGATCTGGATTCTGCAGAGGAAGTGTTCATTACGAATGCAATTCAGGAAATTGTGCCGATCCGCAGTGCAGGGAACATCGAATATCTTGGCAATCAAGGACCTGTCTATCAACGATTACATAACGGCTATCAGCAGGCCGTCAACCGAATGAAAGTGAGTGACCAGTAATGGAGTTAGCAAAGGCGAAGTCGTCGTATCAATTTGGGCAGACGACAATGAATTTTACAGAGGAAACAGTCATCATGGGGATTTTAAATGTCACGCCTGATTCATTTTCAGACGGCGGGAAGTTTGGCCTGAAAGATCCGGCGCTCCGCCATGCACAGCAGATGCTTGAGGATGGTGCGAAAATCATCGATATCGGCGGTGAGTCGACGCGTCCTGGATACACACCGGTTTCATTGGAAGAGGAGATGGAGCGGGTAATTCCGGTGATCGAGATGCTGACGAAGGAGCTTGGGTGTGTGATTTCCGTGGATACGTCAAAAGCAGCGGTGGCGGAAGCGGCAATTCAGGCAGGTGCGAGCATTATTAATGATGTATGGGGGGCGAAACGTGAGCCTGTGATTGCCGAAGTGGCGGCGCGTTATGATGTACCGATTATTTTAATGCATAACCGGGACAATAGAGATTATCAGTTGCCGTTCATGAATGCGGTCGTGCAGGATCTGCAGGAGAGTGTGGAAATTGCGAAGGCTGCGGGTGTTCGGGAAGAGATGATCTGGCTTGATCCGGGTATCGGCTTTGCAAAGGATCTGGAGCAGAATATTTTGGCGATGCAGGGGCTGCCGGCAATTGCGGATCTCGGATATCCAGTATTGCTCGGTACTTCACGTAAAGGGATGATCGGGAAAGTGCTGGATGTGCCGGTTGAAGAACGAATGGAAGGTACCGGTGCGACCGTTTGTTATGGTATTGAGCACGGCTGCCATATTATGCGTGTGCACGATGTGAGAGGAATTGCACGTATGGCGAAGATGATGGATGTTCTGACGAAAAAGACTGCGTTGACTATGTAAGAAATCAAAGGGGCGATTTCATGGATTATATTCATTTGAATGATATGGAGTTTTACGGTTATCATGGGGCACTACCGGAAGAAAATAAACTGGGCCAGCGTTTTCGGCTGACAGTTTCATTGGCAGTAGAACTGGCAGAAGCAGGGCAGGCTGATGATTTATCGAAAACGGTCAATTATGCGGAAGTATATGATATGTGCAAAAACATCGTCGAAGGAGAATCGGTCCGGTTAATTGAGACGGTGGCGGAAACGGTGGCGGGAACAATCATGACGGACTTTGCGGAGAAAGTTAACGGTGTGCGTGTGGTGCTGGTGAAACCTGATCCGCCGATTCACGGCCATTATGCTTCAGTTGCTGTTGAAATCAAAAGGGGGCGCTATGTGTGAATGCAGCCTACTTGTCCCTCGGATCAAACATTGGCAACCGCCTGGAACATTTGAAGCAGGCTGTGCGCTTATTGCATGAACATCCTGCTGTGAAGGTAAAAAAAGTTTCCTCTATATACGAAACAGAGCCGCTCGGTTTGACGGAGCAGGCAAAGTTTTTAAATATCGCTGTGGAGCTGGAGACTTCATTGGGAGCGGTGGAGTTACTGAGTGCCTGCCAGTCGATTGAAAATAAACTCGGCAGAATGCGAAAAATCCGCTGGGGCCCTCGGACAGTTGACTTGGATATTTTGCTATATAATGAACAAAGTATACAAACGGAGGATCTGATTGTTCCTCATTTGCGGATGCAGGAGCGTGCATTTGTGCTTGTACCTCTTGTGGAGATTAATTCGGAAGTGAAGAATCCTGTGACAGGGTCGCTTTATCGCGAAGAGCCAGCTATGGAGGAAGAGGGAGTGATTCTCTGGAAACCAATTCAAAACGCCGGGGAGTTCTTGCAGCAGGATTGAGCTTGGCATAGTACTGTATCAAGATAAAACTGCTCTGTATCGGGGCGGTTTTTTCTATGGAATCAAAGTCGATAACCATTTGGACTTTTGTTAGGCGTGTAATTTGTGTACAATAGTTGCAGAAGGCTGGATCTGATAAGAAGATAAGCCAAAGTATAAGGAGTGAAAGGGAATGTCCCATTTGGATGAAATGAATGATCAGCTTTTGGTGAGACGCCAAAAGATGAATGATATAAGAGAAGGCGGTTTGGACCCGTTCGGTCAGCGTTTTGAACGTACCCACCTGACAAATGAAATTCGTTCGGCTTATGAAGAGCAGTCGAAAGAAGAATTGGAAGCGACTGAGCATGAAGTAACCATCGCAGGCCGGATCATGACAAAACGTGGAAAAGGAAAAGCAGGTTTCGCGCATATTCAGGACCTCGGCGGCCAGATTCAAATTTACGTACGTCAAGACGCAATCGGCGAAGATGCATATAAATTGTTTACATTGGCAGACCTGGGCGACATTGTCGGCATTCAGGGGGTTATTTTCAAAACAAAAGTAGGCGAACTTTCTATTAAAGCAACGAACTTTACGTTCTTGACGAAATCACTTCGTCCGCTGCCTGAGAAATTCCACGGCTTGCAGGATGTAGAACAGCGCTATCGTCAGCGCTATTTGGACTTGATTTCAACAGAAGGCAGTAAAGAAACATTTATTATGCGCAGCCGGATCATCCAATCGATGCGTCATTACTTGGATGGACAAGGTTTCTTGGAAGTTGAAACACCAATGTTGCATTCTATTGCAGGAGGAGCGGCTGCACGTCCGTTCGTCACTCACCATAATACATTGGATATGACTCTCTACATGCGTATCGCAATCGAACTTCATCTGAAGCGCCTGATTGTCGGCGGTTTGGAGAAGGTCTATGAGATTGGGCGCGTATTCCGTAATGAAGGAATGTCCACTCGTCACAATCCGGAGTTCACGATGATTGAGTTATATGAAGCGTACGCAGATTATAACGATATTATGGAACTGACGGAAAACCTGGTTGCGCATATTGCGCAAGAAGTGCTCGGCACGACGACTATTCAATACGGCGAAGACCAAATTGAACTGGCACCACGCTGGAAACGACTTCATATGGCGGATGCAGTAAAAGAATATACAGGTGCAGACTTCTGGCAACAGCTGACAAAAGAGCAGGCGCACGAACTTGCGAAAGAACATAACGTTCAAGTAACTCCTTCTATGGAAGCCGGTCACGTTCTGAATGAATTCTTCGAGCAAAAAGTTGAAGAAGAGCTTGTACAGCCAACATTCATCTACGGACATCCGGTTGAAGTATCGCCGCTTGCCAAGAAGAATCCTGAAGATCCGCGCTATACGGACCGGTTTGAGTTATTCATTGTACGCCGTGAACACGCGAATGCCTTTACGGAGCTGAATGATCCAATCGATCAGCGCCAACGCTTTGAAGCGCAGCTAGTAGAGAAAGAGCAGGGCAACGACGAAGCGCATGAAATGGATGAAGACTTCATTGAAGCACTTGAATATGGCCTACCGCCTACAGGCGGACTCGGTATTGGTATCGACCGCCTAGTCATGCTATTAACAAACTCCCAATCAATCCGTGACGTTCTGCTATTCCCGCAGATGCGTTCTAAAGACTAATCTGAGCAGCTCCGACTCTATATGTCGGAGCTGTTTCATTATGTAAGAAGAAGGGAAACGAAAAGAATACAAAAGAATTTCAAATAACAGTTGCGTTATTTAAAAGAGGATGGTATATTAAATAACGTTGCTTTTGAAGTTAGCGACTCAGCCGAAAAAACGAATTAAAAAGTTTTTCAATAAAAGTGTTGACAACGAAACAGCGATTTGGTATTATAATAAAGTTGCTTCTTACGAAAGAGCAACAACATGAACCTTGAAAACTGAACAGCAAAACGTTAACGAAAATAGTTTGTGCACTTCGGTGACATAAACAAAAATGAGTATCTTAAATGATGCCAGCAAGAAACTCGAGCTACTCGAATTTCTCTATTA
>NZ_JARICI010000020.1 GCF_029257255.1 Sporosarcina sp.
CTGGCATCATTTAAGATACTCATTTTTGTTTATGTCACCGAAGTGCACAAACTATTTTCGTTAACGTTTTGCTGTTCAGTTTTCAAGGTTCATGTCAGTCGTTTTTTTGACTGTTTCATTACTATAACAAATGATTTTTATAGTGTCAACAGTTTTAAACAATTTATTTCAATAAATGCTAATAAAATTTCATTTTCGCTAAACTGTTAAAAAAAACCGCTTCTCTCTATATAAGAAAGAAACGGTTTTCAACAAGTATTTTCTATTTGATAAAAATGAAATAAAGAATAAATATCACGAACAATCCATACATGATCGGATGGATCTCTTTTCTTCTTCCGCTTACAAGCATCGTAATCGGATAAAATACGAAGCCAATTGCGATCCCTGTCGCAATACTGTATGTCAGTGGCATTGCAATGATTGTAAAGAACGCAGGCACAGCTATTTCAAAACGATTCCATTCAATATTTCCTAATGTAGAGACCATCAGAACACCTACGATAATTAAAGCGGGTGCAGTAACTGCCGGTGTAATGACCAATAAAAGAGGAGAAAAGAATAAAGCTAACAGGAATAGAACGGCTGTGACGATTGAAGCGAATCCTGTTTTTGCTCCTGCTGCAACACCAGCTGTTGATTCTATATAAGATGTTGTTGTAGATGTACCCATTACAGCACCTGTCACCGTTGCCAATGAATCTGCCAGCAATGCTTTGCCTGCACGCGGCAGACGGTCATTCTTCATTAATCCTGCCTGTGTGGCTACCGCCACCAATGTACCTGCCGTGTCGAAGAAGTCGACAAACAAGAAAGTGATGATGATAACAAGAAACTGAGTCGTCATTAATGAAGACGGGTCGTTTATAATTGCATCGAAAGCCGCTCCGAATGTCGGCGTAACCGGTGGGATTTTATCTACAACTTTATGCGGGACTTCTATTAAGCTGACTAGCATACCTAGAACAGTTGTCATGATCATTCCATAGAAGATCGCACCTTTAATTTGGCGCACCATCATAACTATAGTAATAACTAATCCAAAAATCGCCAGCAACGTAGGGCCAGAAGTCAAATCACCAAGTCCTACTAATGTATTTTCGTCACCTACGATAATTTTGGCGTTTTGCAGCCCAAGGAAAGTAATAAACAAACCAATACCAGCGCCTACAGCGAATTTTAATTGAGCAGGGATCGCATTGATAATCATTTCACGCAATCCAGTTAATGAAAGAATAATGAAAATTAATCCAGAAAATAGAACACCGGTTAGCCCTGTCTGCCATGGTATTCCGTATGTTAAAACAACTGTAAACGCAAAGAAGGCGTTTAATCCCATTCCCGGCGCTAATCCAATTGGGTATTTAGCTATTAACCCCATGAACAATGTACCGACCGCGGCAGATAGTGCTGTCGCAACAAAGACAGCTCCTTTGTCCATTCTCATGGAATCGGGCAAATCAGGTATTACATCCAGTGATAACATGATCGGATTGACTGCTAAAATATAAGCCATTGCCAAGAATGTAGTGATTCCGCCAATAATTTCACGGCGGTAATTCGTGCCTAGCTTATCAAACTCAAAATATTTTTTCATGGCGACCTTCCTTATGCTCATTATGTAAAAAGAGGCATACGAAGTAAGTTCGCATGCCTCTAATCCAGCTAAATAGAAAATACTTATCCTATTTAGGGATCGTAGTCGAAACATTTACGGCGTTTCGGTAGAGACTTCTGGGCCATATCCCCAGCGTATACGATCATATTCACTTGTTGATTGATTACATTTTATTTCCACTCAATAATATTACTTCAAATATACGAACAGTGCAATAGCAGTTTAAAAAAGACTTTTTAAGTCTAAATGACGATTACCCATTTTTTCTATACTTGTTTTTAAATCTTTTATCACAGCTTTTCTCGCAGACGTCGTATGTCTTTCCTTGGGGAGAGACCAAATTTACGGCCGTATTCCCGACTGAAATGAGATGGACTTTCATAACCTACATTAAATACCGCCTCAGCCGTCTCCATGTTTTCCGTTAAAAGCAATCGTCGTGCAATCGCTACCACTTCCCCATTCAGTTCGGCACTATTCCTTGCTTCCTTCTTCCAGATGAATTCAAATAAAATCCCCAGCTTGTGATAATTAACTGGGGATTTCGTTGGGTAAGTTATGTCTGAAAAGGAGTACTACAAACCGAATGAGAAAGTTAAAATTTACGTTGTACGTTTACTATTCTTAAGACAACTTGTAAAAGCAAATAATGGGACCGACTCTATTAACTCATTCGATATACTTATATTGTTACGAAACTTTTATTGACTAAATTTATACCTCACCATTCAATTTACATCTTTTATGGTTAATTCTTGTTCTGGTGTAAAACTAACGTAATAATTAAAAACTTCTTCCCCTTTGACGACGCTTCTATACCCTACTTCAGCTAAATAATAATCGATAGATTTACTATTCAATTGCTTCTGTATTTCCTGGCTCTGTTGTAACATTTGTTCTTTCGTCAAATCGCCTTGTTCAATTTCAAGCATAATGAGAATCGGCTTTGGTGTTTTCAATTGCGGCGTCCATTCCTTGGAAACTTTGTTGTATACGGCCACGTCAGTATCCACTGAATCGACTTGCGGCACTTTTTCCTGGAGGAGTGTTAGAATATACTGCTCCGCCTCGGCATTTAGCTTTTCGGATGCCTCTTTGTCTATGTTGGATTCATGGATCGTATCACTAAAAACTTCATAAGGTTCGAGAGCAGAGACATAGAACGGATAGGTGGTTTCAACTGCTATCGGATCCTTTTTCACTACTTTAAAAAGATACGTGCCATCGGACCATCCATATCCTACAGACCGCTTGATCTCGTAGTCCATATCCGGGTAAGTTTGTTCTAAAAACTCTTCCAGGCTCTCCCTTGCTTTGTGTTTGTCAATTGTATTTCCGCTCATTTGTATGTAAGCGAACACTATGACGGCAATTAGTGATAGGGTAATCACACTGTATATTATTTTCTTTTTCATAATTAATTTTCCTCTCTTATTTTAAGAATGCAGAAGCCGATAATGATTCCGATAAAAGTAAACAGCAGGTGGACAATTAAGGCCGTCAGTGCTATTTGAAGAGCTTCCCAAAAATTTTCAGCATAAAATTCTCCGAACCAATCCGTCATATATAACAGGCAATTCCATATGAAATTCGGTACAGCCGCAAGTAGGACGGCAACGAGGACCGAGCGGTAAAACAGATACGTGACCGCACCCAAAATGGAATAGGTCAGGATAAAGCCACTATTGTCATTCATAAGGGTCGTGCTCATCGCCAATATAAAGGCAATTGCTACAAAGAAAATCTGTATTGTCGTCAATTTCACGGTTATATTCCGAATCATTTTTTTAGAAGCATCGCCGTCCCTTACTTCCACGGGCAGTGGAAGTTGTGATTGCTCTGCGATGCGGCCGCATTCTCGGCAACTTTTCAAGTGCTCCTCGATAAATTGTTTTGTCTCCACCTGCAACAAGTCTTCTTCGTATAATGGCAAAAGGTCTTGCACAATTGTACATTCGTTGCTCATAAAGTCACCTCCATTAATTTTCGAATTTTTAATTTCAACCGATGAAAAGTTACACGCGTATAGTTCTCTGATTTGCCGATCAAGATGCCAATCTCTGAAAAACTCAGCTCTCCGTAAATGCGCAGCAATATGATTTCCCTTGATTCATCATCTAATTTCGAGATATGAAGTAAGAGTATTTTTGTGTCTTCTTTAATTTCTGCCAACTCTTCTATTGAATGGATTTCAGTCTCTGGAATTCCTGCAAGTTTTTGCATTAAGCTTTGCTGATACTTGTTTTTTCGGTAATACTTTTTTAATAAATTAGTTGCAATCGAGAACACCCAAGTCGTCAAGGTTGAATGTCCATTATAAGAGACAATATTTTTACATGCCTCGTAAAAGGTATCGTGACAAAGATCTTCAGCAGTCACCCGATTTCCTGTCTTGTAATAAAAAAACGCATAGATTTTCGGATGTATCTCTTCATATTCTTCCTCAAGCTTATTCATAACTGCCCTCACTTTCTTGTTGTTCATAGTATTAATACCTCGACCATCCATTTCGTTACAAGTTTTTAAAAATTTGATCACTTGTTCGAAATTCCGCCCACTTAAAGTGGTTAACGTTTAAATGGAATCACGAATCGTTTTGATCTTCCAGCGAAGGAAAGCAGTGAAATATGCCGCTCTCATTGAGCCATTGGGTTGTTCTTCAAATAGATCAAGCAACATGTGAAAATCAAACACTTTTACGGGATGAGCGAAAACGCGGTGATTTTCAACTGTATTTGAAAAATCATAATGCAGAGTTGTGCAACGAGAAATACACAATGTTACAACGTGACATGGAGCCTCTGCGAGCATTTGACGCTATTAATCTTTTATCTATCATTCCATAGATCTCTCTTAACTGGAGTTTTAAAGGTTTGGGAACACAGCAAACTAATCACAAACAATCGGGCGCACTTCTTGAATGATAGTATGTTCATTTTTCAGAGTAGAGAAAATCTTATAGAACGATTAAGTAACTTATATAACTTTTCTCAGTCTAACAATTTAAGAAGGGAATGTGAGAGTAAATACATTTCAGAAAAAGAGTATCATTTTTGAAAGGAGAGAATAAATTGAAAAACTTATGTTTCATTTGGAAAGGGATATTGTTACTAGTACTAGTTTTCCTACTTACTGCTTGTAATGGAGAAACAAAATCTTCCGATACAACTAAAAAGGAAGCTGAAGCTGAATCGATATCGTCTTCTACATCCGGACAGAAGCCAAACGCTCTAGAAACACGCCCGGCAGTTAAAAGCTTTGAAATGCTAACATCTAAGGGAAATCAGACACTGGAGGCTACTTTACATCAAGGGGAAGGGTTTTCTTTGTATGTCTTCGACAAATTCACATTTGACGCAACTGAGAATCGCCTATCATTAAGTGGTAATCCGGAATATTACGTCGACATTGAACCACTGCCATCCGCTTATGATTTGGCTAAACTTGAAGTAGCGGGTAAAGAAGAGCTACTTCAATTCGGTGAGGTGTCCAATTTTAGCGGTGAGTTGCTCGAACATCCTCTTGGTTTCGCAGATCTCTACCTCCAAGTTTCCGGAACGAAAGGGATTAGCGATTATATTGTGTGGACAGCGGAATCAGGCGATGCTTTTTTATTCCGTCTTCATAATCCTAAAGGGGAGGATGTATCCGATTTCGCTGGACCCATTCAGATTTCCCTATCTACCGTACAAAGTGAATAAAGCACTGTCCATTCTGCCCAATTCGAAAAAGCACGCTGAACCCGAACATAGTGCTGTTCGGTTGATTAAACTAATCTTACTCAAGAAAACCGGGCTAAATTGTGAAGGACAATTTTTCAAGGGAAATCGGATAGTTATATTACCCTAAATCGCAATACCAAGTTAGCCACTAAGGTAAGATTCTTACATCAAAGGGCTGTTCGTTAAATAACATAGGCATCAAATTTGGTATCACAAAATAAAAAAGCTTGGAGATAACCCACTAATAATGGGATCTCCAAGCTTTTTATAATATCTATAACTTTATTCCCACTCAATTGTGCCAGGTGGTTTAGCCGTAATATCATATACTACACGGTTGACCTGATCAACTTCGGATGTAATACGTGTACTGATTTTTTCAAGCACTTCCCAAGGAATACGTGCCCAGTCAGCTGTCATTCCGTCTATAGAATGCACTGCACGGATACCGATTGCGTAATCATAAGAGCGCTGTTCATTGCGTACGCCTACACTGCGGATATTGGGCAGAACTGCGAAGTATTGCCAGATCGCACGGTCAAGACCTGCTTTTGCGATTTCATCACGCAAAATCCAGTCTGCATCGCGAACGATATTCAGCTTTTCTTCTGTAATTTCACCAAGTACACGAACCCCGAGTCCAGGACCTGGGAACGGTTGACGGTGAACGATTTCTTGAGGGAGTCCAAGCTCAGCTCCAACTGCACGCACTTCATCCTTGAATAACGCACGAAGAGGTTCAATCAACTCGAAATCCATATCTTCTGGCAGGCCGCCTACGTTATGGTGAGATTTAATTGTCGCAGAAGTTGCCGTCCCACTTTCGATAATATCAGCATAAATCGTTCCCTGTGCCAAGAATTTGATACCGTCAAGCTTAGCGGATTCTTCATCGAACACATAAATGAATTCATTACCAATAATTTTACGCTTTTGCTCAGGGTCTGTAATACCTTCAAGCTTGCCCAAGAAACGTTCGCGTGCATCAACTTTAATGAAATTCATGCTGAACTGTTCACTAAACGTTTTCACTACGCTTTCTACTTCGCCTTTGCGAAGCAAGCCGTGGTCCACGAAGATACATGTCAGCTGATCACCGATTGCACGGTCGATCAGAGCTGCCACTACTGAAGAATCTACACCGCCACTCAAAGCACAAAGTACTTTGCGGTCTCCGACAGTTGAGCGGATCTTGTCCACTTCGATTTCAATGAAGCGTTCCATCGTCCAGTCGCCTTTTGCTTTACAAATCTCGAATACGAAGTTGCGTAAGAATTCTTTTCCGTTCTCTGACTGATGATGTTCAGGATGGAATTGAATACCATAGACCTTTTGTGCGTCGTTAGAAATCGCTGCAATATTGCCAGCAGAATCTTTTGCACACGCAGTAAATCCTTCAGGTAGCTGTGCAACTGAAGAACTATGACCCATCCATACACTTTGCTTCTCCGACTGACCTGCAAACAAGCTAGACGCTGTATCCGCAGTAACTGCTTCCTCTTTAAAATCACTATCCGCAGTTTGCCCAAGAGAACCACCAAGGTGTTTGACGATCAGCTGTGTACCATAGCTGATACCCAATACTGGAATTCCCAATGTGAAGATTGCAGGGTCCACATCATATGCTGCGTCATCACCGATAGAAGCAGTTCCACCGGAAAGAACGATACCAACTGGATTCATATTTTTTAATTCTTCTACAGTCGTAGTATGTGCGTGAAGCTCGCTGTACACTCCGAAATCACGGATTGTACGAGTGAAGAGCTGATTATACTGACTTCCGTAATCAAGTACCACGATCTTTTCTTGTTCGACTAGCAAAGGAGCATTTGACAACTGATCCACCTCTTCCATTGTAATAGTGCCGATTGATTCCCCAATTATAAAAGACGCGTAAGAAAGTAACTTTCCACGCGCCTTTTCCGCTAACGAATACAAACCTTTATACGTCAGCAGTCAACGTTCGTTATAGCAAGATATATCGAGGTCATATCAAGCATCAATTCGTTACATATTTTACGCACATTTCATGAAAAAATCAAGAAGTAGTAGTAATAATTAAATCTTCCCAAACTTCATTTAATTTATTCCAATCATGCGCCACTTGATCATTTCCATATATTCCTTTTTCATAGGCATCTGTTAGTATGCGCATCTGCTCCCCGCCATATCTTGTATCAACTGCAGCCGCATAAATTGAAAGCGTCATACCAGGCTCTTTCGGAAAGCCAATCCGTTTCAGTTGCTGAAGCAGCTCTATATACTGCTGTTCAAATTTCCCCCACCCATCCGGACGCTTGCGAAGCTGTTTAATCCGCAACGCCGGCAGCCAGCTTGTCCGCTTGGAATAGCCGAGCACTGAACCGACGGCCAATAATACAGCTAAAACTGCATATAGCCACCACTGCGTAAAGAACCACTTAAGATTTTCTAGCTGCTTGCTAAACAGCGGCGAAGAAGAATCGCGCTTTTTCTTCTGCTCTTTGTTTTCTACTTTCGGTTTCACAGGCTGCTTGATCATTTGCTCTTCTTTTTCACCTTTTGAGGTATCAAATTTAATTTCTGTAGGATGTGTAAAGCCGATTGTCGGTTCAAACGGCATCCAGCCTATTTCTGGAATATAGGCTTCCACCCAGGAATGCGCCTCGTCGTTTGTTACGCGATAGACACTTTTTCCAGATGATTTAAATGCAGGTTTTCCCGGGGCAAACCCCTTTACCCAGCGAGTGGGAATACCTGCTGAACGAAGCATAACAGCCATCGAAGTAGAAAAGTTATCGCAATATCCTTTTTTCGTATCAAATAAAAACTGATCTACATAATCCTCATCAGGTCCCGGCACAGCTACATCCTGCGTTTCATAGACGAAGCCATTCCTCTTGAAATACTGTTCCACTGCTTTGACTTTGTCATAGACGCTTGTTTCTTCTTCCGTAATGGATAAGGCTAATTCTGTCACACGATCCGGCAACTCAGGCGGCAGTAGCAAATAGCTTTCCAAATCCTCCTGGACCGTTTCATAGGCAAGCATTTCTGCTTTTTCCAATTCAGACATTTTGTATTTGGGAGTCTCATATCCCACTTCATACTGTCTCAATTCCTCTTGTGCGCCCATCAGCAGATACATACGATTTGCTTCCGTTTCGCGCATGATGGAAAGCGATTCAGGATAGAAGATTGTTCGCGCGCCATAAGGAGTGACTAAAAAAGGAAGCGGCTGTTCAAAACGCAGATTCGCATAAGACAGTTGGGTATCTTCATTGCCTAAAAAATCTTCATTGGTATGCAAGATCTCGGAATCTACCTCACTGTTTTGAATCCAACCTTTTGACGTATAGGTATCCTTTGTCTCAATCCGCCAATACTGCCGCTGTTTCACATCCGCTTCAAACACTATTTGATGGTCCTGAATAAAGGCACCGCCCAGCTGTGAATCATCCGGATCATAGCCAGCTCTGGACACACCGCCTTTCTGACCGTCCTCCCCGCTCATCGATAATAAAAATGGTACAGGATCTGGCCAAGCCGGCGGATAAACCGGCAGCTGTCTTGATACCAATCCGACCGTCGCAATCAATAAGAGCAAAGGCAACGATAGAAGGAGCAAGCGTTTCGGGCGCAGAGTTGTGCGCTCTCCTGCAGCCAGCTTGATCAGCGTCAGATAACCGACAATGAGCAGTCCAACCATCATAATGCGTACAATGGAAGCAGACGCGTCATACGGACTGAATGTATCAAGAAGCGCAATAAACACAACGGTGATGGCAAAAAACATCATCATGCTATTGCGCACTTCAATCCAATGGCGAATTAAATAAGCAATCATCCAAATCAATGTATATAACAAAAGCGTTCGAAACAGATTGGACAGTTCCCCTACATGACCCTGAAATAAATGAGAGAAGTTCTGTTTAATATCAGTAAAAATTAGACCAATTGTTCCAGTCGATAACATAAGCTGACCAAAGTATATGTAATGAATTGTCCAAACAATATACAGCAGTTGGATAATCGCACTCAGCCACCACGTCACATCAAATAAGGCCAGAACGAAGAACAGAATCAAATAAATTAGGAAAAGCGATGGATAGCCAAAATCCGTCAGCTCCATTATCGGTATAAACCATTCCCAAAGCAAAATGACGCTCAGTATATATAAAAAGAGCAAGACCTTCCAGTTCATACGACTTTTCTTCATGAAGTCACCGCCTCTTTTAACGCTGAGGAAATATTGGCTTTGCTGATCAACTGAACTTTGATTCCCAGCTGTTTCACCTGTTGAATTACAGACTGTAACTCTTCCGAAACTTCTGTGGTTGTCACGAAACAAACGATAGAAGACGGATTTGGATACGATTGAAGGACAGTCTGAATGAATTCCAGCCGCAGATTCCCTGTAACTACTAGCAGGATATTCCCCTGATCAACTTTCAGCCTAGGAAGCTCAGAATGATTTGTCTCATCCGGCTGCATTTTCGCTAGATGAATCAGTGCCTGTTGCGTGCTTTCCGCCGAATGAATCATAGGAAATTGTGCTGGATTTTTTCCTGCAATCAGCAGAGTGAGCATCGCATGATGGTCTTTTGCAGAAACCAATAGGGAAGCAGCAAACTCAAGTCCCTCTTCAAAATCAGGCGACGCATTTGCATCCAGAAGGACCGTATACTGCTCAGATTTCTGTTCATCAAATTCTTTCGTCATCAATTTATTCGTACGTGCAAAAGACTTCCAATGAATCCAGGACATCCGGTCACCCGGCGCATATTCTCGTACACCTGAAGGCATCGCAGCATCCTTCGTCAGTGAATAAGCAGATGCTTTCTTCCCTTCATTCGCACTGGAAGAAGCTGACTGATAAAACAGCTCCGTTAACTTCGGATAAACTAAAAACGAATCCTTTATCGCAAACACCCGACGCTTTTTGATCCAATTAAAAAAATCGACTGTCTCTATTTCTACAGCCTTCAGAGTATATTCTCCACGCTGAATATTCGTTAATGTATAGGAGAATTCATGTTGCCTTTTAAATCCCCATAATACAATTTCCTGTGTTATTCGCTCACGTTCCGCGTGTTCTCTCCGGTCCGTAATTACGGTATATAATAAGGGAAATGGCAGCTTTCGCGTTATACGCAAACGGATTGTTACCTTGCCTTCACGCGTTAACCTTCGTGTTGTCATCTTTCGTTCCACTTTCAGATCACTCAGCGGATAAAAAAACAGCAGGATGGAGTACAGCACAAAAGGGAGCAGCATATAAAAAATAAACCAGCTGACAAAACTGCCTTGAAACTTTGCGAAAACATAGGCTGCTACACCGATTCCGATTACTCCCGCAATACTGCTGATTGATTTCATTCGCTTCATACTATGAACGACCGCTGGACCGGCACTTCCAGACGCGTCAGTACTTGCTGAATGAGTTCGCCAGGGTCCACTCCTTCATAGACAGCTTCAGGACGCAAAATGAGACGATGAGAAAATGCAAAAGGAGCTAAATACTGAACGTCATCCGGCAAGACATATGTACGGCCTTTTACAAATGCATACGCTTGGCATGCTTTCATTAATGCCAATGAACCGCGGGGACTCACACCGAGCGACACCAAGTCATGGTGTCGCGTTGCTTCTGCGCAATCTACAATATAGGAAACAATCGTATCGTCTACAACCACTTTCTGAACTTCTTCCTGTAACTCAAGCAATTCCTCAACCGATAGAATGGCGCTGATTTGATCAATTGGCAATTGCTGTTCGGCGCGTTTCAGGATGTCCATTTCCTGCTGCTTTGTCGGATAACCCATTTTCAGCTTGAATATAAAACGGTCCATTTGCGCTTCAGGTAATGGATAAGTCCCTTCATATTCAATCGGATTCTGTGTAGCCATAACGAAAAACGGTTTAGGCAACTGGATTGTCTTGCCGTCAACGGTAATAGATGATTCTTCCATCCCCTCTAGTAAAGCGGCCTGTGTTTTTGGAGAGGTACGGTTTATTTCATCCGCCAGTACAATATTGCCGACTAACGGACCGGGGCGAAATTCAAACTGCATCGTTTGCGGATTGTAGATCGACACACCTGACACATCGGATGGTAATAAATCCGGCGTAAACTGTATTCGCTTAAACTTCGCACCGATGGATGTTGCAAGCGCTCTCACCAGCATCGTCTTTCCTACTCCCGGCACGTCTTCGAGCAGAACATGTCCGCCCGCCAGCAGTGCTGTAATACTTAATTCCGCGATTTCTCGCTTGCCGACAATCACTTTTTCAATATTCGTCAGTACTTGTTCGATCCACCTTGAATGCATGTTATTTCCCCCTTATTTCCCTAACTTGCTCCGTTCTAGTATATGAGACTATCATACCTGAAACGACTAAGTCCCACAAACAGAAAAAACTGCCGCCTTCTATTTACTAGAAGGCAGGCAGTTTTCATTTCCAGAAATCATCAAATACGGTAATCGGCAAATGCCGCTTATGAGCAGAACGCAAATAATGTCCTTCTATTTGCTTTCTAGCCTCATCAGATACTTTTTTGCCTTCTAAGTAATCATCGATTTCCTCATATGAGACACCTAAAGCAATTTCATCGGGGATTGCTGGTTTGTTTCCCTCCAGATCTGCCGTTGGAATCTTATTGTATAGGTGAGGGGGACAGTTCAGCACTTCCAACATCTGTCTCCCCTGTCGTTTATTCAAACGGTAAATCGGCATCAAATCTGCTGCGCCGTCACCATGTTTCGTATAAAATCCTGTAATTGCTTCAGCTGCATGATCTGAACCAAGTACAACAGCGTGATGCACCGCCGCTACTGAATACTGGACTTTCATACGCTCCCGGGCTTTTTCGTTCCCTTTATCAAAGTCGGTAATGTGCAAACCTGCATTCGCAAGTGATCGTTCACTGGCATCCACCGCTTCTTTGATATCAACAGAATATACAACCGACGGACGAATGAAATGTAATGCGTCTTGACAGTCATCTTCATCAAATTGGACTCCGTATGGCAGACGCACTGCATAGAAGCGATACTTTTCATTCCCTGTCTCTTCATTCAGTTCATCAATAGCCATTTGTGCAAGCTTGCCGACTAAGGTGGAATCCTGTCCACCTGATATTCCTAATGTGAGTCCTTGCAAAAAAGTATGCTTTCTCAAATAGTCCTTCATAAAGTCAATGGAGGTTCGGATCTCTTGCTGCGGATCGATTTCAGGCTTCGCACCTAACGCGTGGATAATTTCTTGCTGCAATGTCAACGTTCCCACTTCCTTTTTCAATTATTTGTTGTAGTTGGCCACCATTTCATGCACTTCTTCTATATTACGTCGTTTATTGTCCCAGCACTTCTGGCTGAGATCGACAGGATATTCTTCCGGATTCAATGAACGTTTGTACTCTTCCCATAATAACGTTAGATTCTCATACGCAAATGAACGGATCTCATGCACTTCAGGGTTTTCATAAATCACTTCGCCGTTTTTTATGACTTGCTCATGAAGGTTTACCGCTTTAAAGTTCGTAACAAATTTCGAAATGAATGTGTGTACGGGATGGAACATTTTGATACGTTTTTCCTGCGTTGGATCTTCATCATGCATCGTAATGTAATCACCTTCTGCTTTGCCGTTTTCCAGATCGATAATTCGATACAGCTTTTTACGTCCCGGTGTCGTGACCTTTTCTACATTCGCAGAGATCTTAATCGTATCTTCCATCACACCATCGCTGTTTTCAATCGATACGATTTTATAAACCGCTCCGAGAGCAGGCTGGTCATAGGCAGTTATCAACTTCGTACCGATGCCCCATATATCCACTTGCGCTCCCTGAGCCTTTAAGTTAAGAATCGTATATTCATCCAAATCATTCGAAACGACAATTTTTGCATCTGTAAAGCCTGCTTCATCCAGCATCCTGCGTGTCTCTTTCGATAAGAACGCGATATCTCCACTGTCGAGGCGGACGCCGATGAAATTGATACTGTCTCCAAGTTCTTTTGCTACTTTTATAGCTGTCGGTACACCGATCTTCAGCGTGTTGTATGTATCAACTAAAAACACACAGTCTTTATGGCGCTGCGCGTAGACTTTAAACGCTGTATATTCATCCTTATAAGCTTGCACAAATGAATGCGCATGTGTGCCCGAAACCTCTAATCCGAAACGTTTCCCGGCGCGTACATTACTCGTTGATTCTACGCCTCCGATCACAGCCGCTCTGGCTCCCCAAATCGCTGCATCCATTTCTTGTGCTCTGCGACTGCCGAATTCCATCACAATATCGTCTTTCACGACTTGTTTGATACGGCTTGCTTTTGTCGCAATCAGCGTCTGATAATTGACGATATTAAGCAATGCTGTCTCAATCAGCTGTGCTTCAATCAAAGTTGTCTCAATACGGATAATCGGTTCATTGGCAAAAACAAGCTCTCCTTCTTTCATTGAGTAGACATCGCCTGTAAAACGGACACCTTGTAAGTATTCCAGGAAATCCTCTTGAAAGCCGAGCTCTTCTTGTAGATAAGCCAAATCACTCTCTGTAAATGAAAATTCCTGCAAGTACTTTAATACATGCTCAAGTCCAGCAAAAATCGCATAGCCGTTTCCAAACGGAATTTTTCGGAAGTACAGTTCGAAAACCGCTTTTCGTTCGTGAATACCGTCCCCCCAATAAGATTCTGCCATGTTGATTTGATAAAGGTCTGTGTGCAGCGCCAAGCTGTCGTCTTTATATGATGAAGTCATAATGGTCTCCTTCTTCCGATACAATGATGGTCTTATTATACACTATTTCCCCTTTTTCTCCGCAAAGTAACCATCTTCAGCTTAAATTACATATGAAACTTTTTCCAGACTGTTACGTAATAGAAACAAGGAGTGATTATTATGCAAACAATACTATTGGTAGTAGTTATGGCTGGCTTAGGATTTATGATTTTGGGTAAATTAGAGGCAATCGAAAGAAGACTGGCTAGACAGCAGTCGATTTTGGATCAATTAACTCAGGACTTACCGGAAATGCCTCCTGACAAGGAAGTCGTTGCACTGATTGCAGAAGGAGAAAGTATACAAGCTATAAAATTGGCGAGGGAAGTTTACGGGTTCTCTTTAATAGAAGCAAAGCAGTATGTTGATCGTTTAAAAAAGGATATGTAAAGTAAAAGAAGAACACCTTTCCCCATTTGGAAAAGTGTTCTTTGTTTACGTGAGGAATTAACAATCCTCAATCACAATATAAGCCGCCCTTACAGGACCATGTACTCCAATTACTAAATTCATTTCAATATCCGCCGAGTTACTCGGTCCGGTGATGAAGTTAATGCAAGAGGGCACTTGTTCTCCGCTGTCGATTTTCTCCCGGATTAAATCAGCTGCTTGTGTAATTCTTGGTACAAGTGTGCTCTTTGGAATAATAGCGATGTAATTCGTTGGCAGTAAACTGACAGAACGTCCTTTATCGGAACTACTTAAAAGTACTACAGTGCCTGATTCCGCGAGAGTCAGATCACTGAATGTGATGCCAATATTTGCTTGTTCGGCCAGCTCCACATTCCGTTCGCCAAGTTCAGCCTGCCATGTATGGACTTCTATATTTTCCGCCGGCCAATCACTTTCAATCAAACGGGTCAGCCCGTATTCTTCAAAGCGCTCATCATTCCAAAGCGACAGCGGACCTCCGCCATATAGTTTGACCGCATTGTCTAAAGCTGCGGGAAGGTCCACGAGCTTGGTTTCAATTAATTCCGTATGAATATGTTCACATTGATTGCGCAGTACATCAAGCAGCTCATCTGTGGAAGCACCCGTTAATACCTTTCGTTGCGGCTGGTGTTTCCATACAGGTTTCTCTACCTGCGCTTTCTGTGCTCTTCCCAGTTGAGATGCAATACCGCTTAAGAATGCTTCACGATTCTGAATGGTGCCTGTCATGTTTATTTGCCCCCTTTCTGATCGTAGAACCAGTCACGGAAACGAGTGTTGCCGACTGCCGGAAACTCCCGAAGATCTGTCCATTCTTTCAACGGACCAGGACCTTTCGAAATTCGTTCATTCTTCGTAAATGGCTTCATCGCGGTTGACGCCGCCTTAGAACCCATGGAATACAATGGATTGGAAGAAGCACCGATGCCGAATGCTTTCATTGCAAGCCGCTCTGAAATAGGAGCCCGCCCTTCTTCTTCGACGATGATTTGTCTGTGTGTATGCAGCAGTTCATGCAACGGTATTTTCACTGGACAGGCATCTGTGCACGCGCCGCAAAGTGTTGAGGCAAATGGCAATTCTTTGAAATCATCATACCCTCCGAGTAACGGTGACAGCACAGCGCCGATTGGTCCGGAATAAATCGAGCCATAGGAGTGTCCGCCGATATGCCGGTATACTGGGCAAACGTTGACACATGCTGCGCAGCGAATACATTGCAAAATGGATTGGAATTCTGTTCCTAAAATCTCAGAACGTCCATTATCTACGATGACTAAATGAAATTCTTCGGGACCGTCGGCATCGCCTTCCCCTTTAGGTCCAGTCAATGCTGTAACATAACTCGTCAGCTTTTGACCGACTGCACTGCGCGTCAATAAACTGACTAGCACTTCAAATTCTTCAAATGAAGGCACAATGCGCTCCATTCCCATTACGGTAATTTGTGTTTTCGGCAATGCGGACACTAAACGGGCATTCCCTTCATTTGTCACAAGACTGATTGATCCTGTTTCCGCAATAGCAAAATTACAGCCTGTGATTCCGATATCTGCCGCTAGAAACTCTTGTCGAAGTTTTTCTCGCGCATGAAGGGCCAGCTCTTCCGGCTTAGACGTATTTTTATAGTCCAGTTTATCTTCAAAGACCTCACGAATTTGCTCTCTGTTTTTATGGAGAGCAGGTGCAACGATATGTGACGGCGGATCATGGTCATCTATCTGAAGTATGTACTCCCCCAGATCCGTCTCGATTACTTCACACCCTGCTTCCTCAAGAACCGCATTCAAATTAATCTCTTCCGTCACCATGGATTTGGATTTAACTACTTTCTTGCCGTCTTTTTTCTCTATAACTTCACGAACATAGTTACTAGCTTCTTCCGCCGTTTTAGCGAAAAATACATGGCCTCCCCGCTGCGCCACATTTTCACTCAGCTGGTGCAAATAATAATCGAGATTCTCTAATACATGCTGCCGGATTTCTTCTCCGTGAGAACGCCATTCCTCCCAGTTCCCAAGCTCTTCTGCTGCATCTAAACGGCGACCGTGCAATCGTTCCTGCGCACCCGCTACCGCCTGCCGCATGAACTCATCTGATATATTGTCTTTCGTTCGATCTGCAAAGTTTTTCGTGCTGAACTTCATTGACATAAAGCTTCACCTCATTTCACAATTATTCGCGACTATTCAACACTTCCGCTATGTGCATGACTCGAATCTTCTTCCCTGTCCGCTCTGCACGCCCTCCGATATTCATCAAGCAGCCGCAGTCTGCCCCGATTAAATAATCCGCTTCTGTCACCATCGCGCTGTTTACTTTTTCATCGACCATCTGCTCCGAAATATCTCCCATCTTAACTGAGAAGGTGCCGCCAAATCCGCAACAGTTATGCGCGTTCGGCAAAGGTATCATTTCCAGTCCTTCCACTTGAGCAAGCAGCTTTTTCGGCGGTTCTTTAACGCCAAGCAGTCTCGTCATGTGACAGGATGGATGGTACGTACCCTTTCCCGTTAACTTCGCACCGACATCTTCCACTTTCAGTACATCCACCAGAAACTCAGTAAATTCATAGGTTTTATCTGCAAGTGCTTGCGCTTTGTCTTTCCATCTTGCATCGTTCGCAAAAATTTCAGGATACATTTTAAACATCGTGGCACAAGAGCCCGAAGGTGTCACTACATACTCTGCGCCTTCAAATGTCTTAATCATATTTTTCATAGCAGATTTCGAATTCTCTACATATCCGCTGTTATAAGCAGGCTGCCCGCAGCATACCTGCCCTTTTGGAAATGATAATTCACAGCCTTGACGTTCCAATACCTCTGCCATGTCTTTTCCTGCATGTGCATAGAACATGTCTACCAGGCATGTAATAAATAAACTGACCTTCATTTTCATTCCCCCTCCGGTATTTTCCCAGTCAACAGGTCATCAGATGACCTACATATTTCCTAGCATACTATAAATCTTTTTGATTGAATAGATGTTTACTGTTTTTTCTGATAAAAAAATCACCCGGTTACATAACGGGTGAATAGGGTCATGGCTGCAAGGTACGCATATAAGTAGATAAAACCTGTTCTACATTTTGTAAATGTGACTGCATGTTTATAGCTGCTGTATCAGGCAGTTTGTTTTTAATTGCTAAAAATATCGCTTCATGCTCTTCATGTAAACGGTCAACCGTTGCAGTCTCCGTATAGAGACAAATCCGCCGGGTCTCACGCATCGATTCACCCATCAGGTCTGAAACATGATTCATCAGGCTTACCAATATAGGATTGCCACTGGCTCGCGCTATAGCGAAATGAAAATCTAAATCCGCTTTTTCTCCTAGGATGATGTCACCTGCATGCTGCTTCATCTCATTCAGAGCGGATTCCATCTTCAGCAAATCCTCATCTGTTCGTTTTTCAGCAGCTGCATATGCAGCACCAGCTTCAAGTATTTTCCGCACACCGAGCAGATGAAATACATCTTCTTCAGTCATGAGCATTGCGCTGTGAAGAGGAAATGTCAGATCATCTGTTGAAAATTCAAGGACATAGGTTCCTTCACCTTGACGCATTTCAATCAGCCCCATTGCCCGCAGCGAAGTGAGTGCTTCTCGCACTGCCGATCTTCCCACATTAAAGTTTTCAGCCAACTGCTGAACCGAATCTAATTTATCCCCCGGCTTCAATTGACCCGAACGGATGAGACTTAATAACGTTTCTGCTACTTCTTCATATATTTTTTTAGGCTTGATTTGCTTGTATTGCACAGTGGTTCACTCCTGTCTCTCGCTTTATTATAATATATACCGCCTATTGATAGGTCGAAACGTGCAAATATATTATTTTCTAAAAAGTTCAAATAGTTGTTGTCTTTTATTATAACAGTCTATATAATCAGGAAAAGAGTTCATAGTCATTAGGTCATCAGATGACCACATGACCTCATAAAATAAGAAAGCACTTTCCAACAAATACAAAAAAAGGAGGTTGTTCATTTTGAGTTTACTCGTTCTTTCGCTTATTGCCCTGCTCCCCATTGTCACGATTTTAGTATTTTTGGTCTTTTTGAATTGGCCGGCAAGTCGTGCTATGCCAATCGCTCTCGTCGTCACTGCCCTCGTTGCCATCTTCGTCTGGGGGACAAAAGGAAGTGTCGTGGCTGGTGCCGCTTTTAATGGGTTGATCACTGCACTCGAAGTAATCTTCATCGTTTTCGGCGCAGTTTTACTGTTAAACACCATTAAAGAAAGCGGTGCCATCCACACAATCCGAAACGGTTTTACATCTATTTCTCCAGATAGACGAATTCAAGCTATTATTATCGCATTTTTATTCGGTTCATTTATTGAAGGTGCCTCAGGATTTGGCACACCAGCCGCTGTCGCTGCACCACTTTTGGTTGCTGTCGGTTTTCCGGCTCTGGCAGCCGTTATGGTATCACTTGTCATCCAGAGTGTTGCTGTTTCATTCGGAGCGATTGGCACTCCAATTCAAATCGGCGTCAATACCGGCCTTCTAGATCAGCCTGCCGTTATGGCCGCTCTTGAAAAAACTGGCATGAGCTTTCCAGAGTATCTACTTCAGATTACTGCCAATACCGTGCTGATTCACGGTGTTGTCGGTTCATTGATCCCATTATTTTTAGCCGCATTGCTGACTCGCTTTTTCAGTCCTGAAAAGTCATTCCGTGAAGGTCTGAAAGTGTGGAAATTCGCTTTATTTGCCGGTCTTGCATTTACCATCCCTTATTTCCTGATCGGCATTACATTAGGACCTGAATTTCCTTCTCTGCTCGGTGCACTCATTTCATTAATTATCGTTGTGCCTGCTGCACGTAAAGGATTGTTCATGCCAAAAGCGGAAGATACATTCGATTTCCCGCCTCGTGCACAATGGGAAGAAGACTGGTTTGGCAGGCTAAATCATGAAGCTGCAAAACCGATGGAAGAAAGCCGCAAGATTTCGATGTTAAGTGCATGGATGCCCTATGTGGTTCTTGCGGGTTTGCTCGTGCTGTCAAGAACGATTGAGCCTCTGACAAATTTATTGAAACATTCCGCAGTGACACTTAAATTTGAAAACACATTCGGTTCAGGAATTACTACAGCATCCACACCTTTATTCCTACCGGGCTTTTTCTTTATCATCGCTTCACTATTCGGTTACTTCCTTTATCGAATGAAACCGAATGAGTATGTCCTGGCATGGAAAAACTCATTTATTACCGCACTGACTGCCGGTGTCGCCTTAATCTTTGCAGTCCCAATGATCAAAATTTTCTTAAACACTTCTCTTGCAGCAGGAAAAGTAGCAGCTGACAGTGCTTCACTCGCCGGTGAAAATATGCCGCTCATTCTAGCAGAAAGTGTATCCGTTCTAACCGGCAGTTTCTGGCCTCTCGTTGCCCCGGTCATCGGGGCGCTCGGCGCATTCATTGCTGGCAGTAATACATTCAGCAACATGATGTTCTCTCTGTTTCAATTCGGTGCAGCCGGCAATATTGGGCTGGATACTGCACAAGCTGGAATTGTTGTCGCCATGCAGGCGGTAGGGGGTGCTGCCGGCAATATGATCTGTGTGCATAATGTCGTTGCTGCTTCTGCAACAGTCGGTTTAATCGGTAAAGAAGGACTGTTGATTCGTCGCGTGCTGTTTCCGCTCAGCTATTACTTACTGACCGCCGGCTTCTTTGGAATGGCACTGATCCACGGTTTCTTAAACATCTGGCTGATTATTGCACTTGGAATAGTAGCTGCCTATATCTTCAAAATGGCTACAGATAAACAAATGCTGTCGGGCAGTACTTTACGCCAGCCATCTTAATACGCAAACTAAAAAAGAGCCGAAGGGCTCTTTTTTAGTTTGCGGCTGTTTCTTCAATAATGAATACTCTCTACCTTAAGACATTTATGGCACTCTCTGTGCGATAAAGTTTCTCGATACTCATGACTGCATTCCGTTTGTAGCCGATGCAGTTGCTCTTCCAAATGACGCAGACCGTGACGCTGTACCGCAATATGACGGACTAACTGTTTTACTGCAGACATCTCTTCCACTCCTCATCAAAGATAAATTTCCGCACCGGCTTTTTTGAATTCATCTGCTTTCTCCTGCATACCTTGTTCGATAGCCAGTTTCTCTTCCAAACTATTTTCATCAGCGTATTTGCGAATGTCATGGGATATGCGCATACTACAGAACTTCGGTCCACACATCGAACAAAAGTGAGCGACCTTCGCTCCTTCAGCAGGCAATGTTTCATCATGATATTCCATTGCTCGTTCCGGATCTAGACTCAAATTAAACTGATCTCGCCAGCGGAATTCAAAGCGTGCTTTTGACAGTGCATTATCGCGCTTTTGCGCATTTGGATGGCCCTTTGCTAAATCCGCCGCGTGTGCTGCAATTTTATACGTAATAACACCTTCGCGAACATCCTCTTTATTCGGTAGGCCAAGGTGTTCTTTCGGTGTCACATAGCACAACATCGCCGTACCGAACCAACCAATCATCGCCGCACCGATGGCAGACGTGATATGGTCATAAGCCGGCGCAATATCTGTCGTCAGCGGACCTAACGTATAGAAAGGGGCTTCCTGACAGATTTCCATTTGCTTATCGACATTTTCCTTAATCAAATGCATCGGCACATGTCCGGGTCCTTCGACCATCACCTGCACATCATGTTGCCAGGCAATCTTCGTCAGTTCACCCAGCGTTTCAAGCTCAGCGAATTGCGCTTCATCATTAGCGTCTGCAATCGATCCTGGCCGTAATCCATCTCCAAGCGAAAAGGCGACGTCATACTGTTTCATGATTTCACAGATCTCTTCAAAATGTGTATATAGGAAGCTTTCTTTGTGATGCAACATGCACCATTGTGCCATGATCGAGCCGCCGCGCGAGACGATTCCAGTCACGCGATTTACTGTCATCGGGATATAACGCAGAAGCACACCGGCATGAATCGTGAAATAACTGACACCTTGCTCGGCCTGCTCAATCAGCGTATCTCGGAATACTTCCCAAGACAGATCTTCTACTTTTCCATTCACTTTTTCGAGTGCCTGATATAAAGGAACCGTCCCAACTGGCACAGGTGAATTGCGGATAATCCATTCACGAGTCGTATGGATATTCTTTCCCGTAGACAAATCCATAATATTATCTGCGCCCCAGCGAGTCGCCCACGTCATCTTTTCCACTTCTTCCGCAATTGAAGAAGATACCGCTGAATTACCGATATTCGCATTAATTTTCACATGGAATCGGCTGCCTATAATCATGGGCTCTGCTTCGGGATGATTAATATTGGACGGAATGATCGCTCGGCCTCTCGCTACTTCGTCACGCACAAGCTCGGGCTGCACACCTTCACGAATCGCAATGAACTCCATCTCGGGTGTGATCATTCCTTTTCGCGCGTAGTGCATCTGCGTAACATTTTTCCCTTTTTTCGCTCTCAAAGGCTTGCGTTTCAACAATGGGAACTGTGCATCATTGTTCATTTGTTCCAATGAACGAAATCCGTTATCTTGCGGCTGTACTTGCCTTCCTTCATATTCTTCTGTATCTCCGCGTTCCCATATCCAATTTTTCTTAATAGCTGGAAGGCCCTTTTGAATATCAACTTCATAGCCCGCTTCTGTGTATTTCCCGCTAGTATCATAGACACGAAACGGTTCATTTGGAAACTCGCCATTGTCCGTGACGGTCGGAGATAACTTGATTTCACGCATCGGGACACGTAAATCCTCCCGGCTCCCCTGTACATAAACCTTGCTGCTTGCCGGAAAACAGCTGTGAATGTGAATCTCTTCTGTCGTTTGTTTCATTTTGTCATCGTCTCCTTTTTGAGGGCAGACCATGACTCCATCCGAGTTATGGGAATCAGCATACAGAAAAGACCAGATCCGTAAAAGGACCTGGTCTTCAAAAAAGCGCAAATAAGCACGCTGATTAAATCAATCGTGCCTTGGCGTGATTGCGTCTGGAATTTGAATCGCATTTACGCGATGAACACCTTACAAAATCCATGACATCCGCCGGAGGCTTTTATCTGATTTCAGCATGCTTTAGCACTTCTGCTGAGTTCAGATAAATTGAAAACTTCCCCACGCTGGTACGAGCCAGATCAGGTCCAAAGAGTTCGGAATGCATGTATTCATTCCATCTCAGTCCGGTCACGCCGGACACCCCTAGTTATGATTATTGAATTGTCGAACAACTACAGTGTAGCACAGTCATTTTTGTTGTCAACAGGAGATAAAGAGTTCGCCTTTTCCAACTCCAGCAAACGTTCCTTCACCTGCTGACCATCCCGGAAACCAGACAAACTTCCATCTTTTGCGACAACCCGATGGCATGGAATTATCAGCAGAAGCGGGTTTCTAGCGATCGCAGAGGCGACAGCGCGAACAGCAGCAGGGCGTCCGATTGCCTTGGCTATATCCGAATAGGTAACAGTTTCTCCATAGGGGATCGCTCGCAATGCCTGCCATACAGACAGCTGGAACGAGGTGCCGATACAGTCAGTTGACGAAACAAATTTCTGTATTTTACCGGATAAGTAACTTTTTATTTCAAGGACATTTGTGGTGAACCTGTCTGCATCTTCAAGAATTTCAACCTCACTCGACTGTTTAGAAATCCATTCTTTCATCCGTTCTTCACTGTCATTTGCAAGGCCGATATAGCAAATTCCTCTTTCATTTGCCGCCAGTGTCACATGCCAATCCTCCGCATCAAAACTTGTCCAATACATCATTTTGTTTTTCATCCTCCGTTCAGCCAAACAGTTTTAGTCCTACGGCACCCATGATAATCAATGAAAGAAAGAATAGCCTTTTCACGCTGGCCGATTCTTTAAAAACGACAATCCCTGCAAGCACCGCCCCCGCTGCACCAAGCCCAGTCCACACTGCATAGGCTGTACTCATCTGGATTCCACGCATGGCAAGGGACAGGAATATAAAGCCAAAGCCAAATACACCTACAATCAGCAGCAGCCGTTTCATTGTACGTTTCTGTAAATAATAATTGATGCTCATGACACCGAAAATCTCACCTAGACTGGCAATTGCTAAATAGACCCAAGCCACCGTCAGCTGCCCCCTTCTGCTTCATCGGTCGTCAATTTAATTCCAACGACACCGATCACGATAAGTCCGATAAATGACAGTGTAATCCAAGTAAAGCCTGCATCAAAGACAAGGATATCAACTAATAAAATGGCGGCTGCACCTGAGCCTGTAAAAACAGCGTATACCGTCCCGGAAGGCAATTTCTCACATGCCTTAATAATGAAATAAAAACTGAATACAATCGCCGCGCCTGTTCCAGTCCATTGAAGGACGGTTTCCGAATAGCGCAAGCCGACAACCCAAAAGATTTCTACGACTGCAGCCAGCGCGACATAACCCCATGCCAAAGTGAACGTCCCCTTTCATCCGCTGTATACTATCTAGTAGTATAGCAAAATTATGAAGGTTGCGAAAAACCACTTGTACGCTTCCAAGTCTGCTTGCATCTGCTATGACCGCATGATAGAATGAATCTTTCAATAGTTTTTCTTATATTATGAATATTCTTATCGAGAGAGACGGAGGGATAGGCCCAATGAAGTCTCAGCAACCAGCCTTATGGCATGGTGCTAATTCCAAGGGTGAAACCGCCTTGAAGATGAGAATGCGAAAAACAAACTAGTATGTTCGAGGGCCTATTCGAAAAGAAGAGGTTCTTTTTTTATCTTGCTAAAGGGGATGAATATTCATGACAAACAACGGATTAGAAACAAGATTAGTCCAGCTGGGGAATAACAGTGACGAAAAAACCGGAGCGATTAATACGCCTATTTATTTATCAACTGCTTTTCGCCATGAAGGACTCGGTATGTCCACGGGATATGATTACTCACGCACTAAGAATCCCACACGTTCTATTTTGGAAGACGGTATCGCCAATTTAGAATCAGGCGACCAGGGGTTTGCCTGCAGTTCGGGAATGGCCGCAATCCAGCTTATCCTCTCTTTATTCAAGTCAGGGGATGAAATCCTGGCACCAGAAGACTTATACGGGGGCACGTACCGTTTATTCGAGCAGTATGAAAATATGTATCAAGTCAGTCCGCGCTATTTAACATTCGCTGATGCTTCTGCTGTGGAAGCTGCTATTAATGAAAAAACGAAAGCGATCTTTTTGGAGACGCCAACTAATCCGCTTATGATGAATATTGATATTAAAACCTACGCAGATATCGCAAAAAAGCACGACTTGCTTCTGATTGTCGACAATACATTCCTGACGCCGTATTTGCAAAGACCGATTGAGCACGGTGCAGATATCGTCATTCACAGCGCAACGAAATATATCGGCGGCCATAATGATGTACTTGCAGGTCTGGTTGTGGCAAAAGGGGAAGCACTTTGTGAAAAACTGTTTGAGAATCACAATTCAATTGGTGCAACGCTTTCTCCATTTGACTCATGGCTTGTTGTGCGCGGATTGAAAACGCTGCATTTACGGATGAAGCAACATGACGCAAATGCCAAAGAAATGGTTAATTATCTGGAAAAAGAGCCTCTAGTTGTGGATGTACTTTATGCGGGTATGGGTGGCATGCTGTCTTTCCGTGTGCAAAACAGCGACTGGGTCAGTCCGTTCTTAGAGAGTATGAAACTCGTATCATTCGCGGAGAGTCTTGGCGGAGTGGAAAGTTTCATTACGTATCCTACGACGCAGACCCATATGGCAATTCCTTTGGAAGAGCGAAATCGCCGCGGGGTAGATGACCGTCTCCTACGTTTCTCGGTAGGTGTGGAAGATATCGATGACTTGATTGCTGATATTAAACAGGCACTGTATACAGCAAAAGAAATTGTTGAAGGCATGAAAGTAAAATAACCCCAACCTCTTGTGTGACATGCACAAGAGGTTTTTTTATACACAAGAGGCACCCAATGTAAGTGGATGCCTCGGTCTCAATTATTGAACTTGATGATACTTTTTCTTTTCTGCTGAATAAACAACTGCGGCCGGGATTGCGATAAAAGCCAGCGCGGTAACACCTGCAAGCATGCCTACCCATTCTTTACTTCCAAAAGAAAATCCTGCAGCAGTACCGATTCCAATTCCTGCGAAAACTGCCAATGCGACCAGCTTATACATCAAAATCCCGACCTTTCTGTGTGTAAAGTTTCCGTTCAACCCGTTGCTTTTAGCATACGCCAAATGAGAACTATTTTCAAGTGTGAATGAGAATCTTTTTCATTCGCCACTATAATTCTATTCATTTTATGGGACCCCGACTGCAATAATACCCGATCACGAAAAAAGACCGCCCACCCGGACGGTCTTCTTTCTCTAGCTTATTTTTCCAGCAGCTTCAGTGATTCACGGTTGAATGCTGGAATATCGTCAGGCTGGCGGCTCGTCACAAGCTGGTTTTGACAGACAACAACTTCTTTATCTGCAAATTTTGCACCTGCATATTCCATGTCCACGCGAATCGACTTATAGCCTGTTGCATCGCGGCCTTCAAGAGTCTTTGCTGTAATTAACAGCTGCGGGCCGTGACAGATCGCAAATACAGGTTTATCCGCATCCATGAATTCTTTAACGAATTTTACAAAACGATCGTCCGCACGCAGAATATCCGGCGAGAATCCTCCCGGGATAAATAATGCGTCATAGTCAGCTGATTTTGCATTGTCAATCGCTTTATCAATTTTTACTTTTGTATTTTCTTTCATACCTATCACTTCAGAGCCTGCTTCCGCCCCAATGACTTCTACATCGTGACCTGCATCTCTGTAAGCTTTTGCCGGTTTCATATATTCTGAGTCCTCGAACATATCTCCTAATACAGTTGCAATTTTAGCCATCTTGCTATCCACTCCTTGTTTAGATGTTCTAGGTCTACTATTCCACCTTTTAAAACATCTAAACATTCATCAGCTAAGTTGGAGTGCTCCCTCACTGTCCAGGCGAGCGGTAATATTCGTTCCGTCCCTTGTAAAGACGTGTTTACGCGTACCCACGTGAACTTCAGTCCCCACGTACGCCATGCCAATTTTTATTCGTCCCTGCGCACTCGTGCGGATTACTGTCTTCACCGGACTTTCTGATCCAGCTTCCTGCAGCACAACTTCAGTCGGTGCAGAAATTTCTCCGCCTCTACACACTCCTATAATTTTGATGGCATGTGAAGCGGTCAGATCACTGTGATAGACACCTTTTGAATGGACCTCTATATCCCCGTTGCTGTAGAGCGTACTGTTGATAGCATACGGTACACTCAGTTTAATTTGTGGTGAGCTTTCCGTGTCATATAACTGTACTAAGATCTGTGCATGTTCAACCAGTTGTTCAAAGTCAGTCATATTCTGCAGATCTTCATTCAGTGGATTGATGAAAATATCGTACAGCCGATCCGCCAATTCTGTCCATTCTTCATCAATTAACTCACCCTGCGCCCGTACTTTTTGGATAAAATGCTTGTTCAGTTCTTCAAATTGCGCATATCGTTTCTCCATCAGCAAATAAATCAATCGTTTTAATTCAGACGGGCTCAGATCAGCTTCTCCCTGCCCGCGAATGACAAAGATCTGATCTATCGCTTCTTTGATCTGTACAAGCAAATGTGTGACGTCCTTTATGATGACCGCCAATTCACTGACGGCTGCTTCCTGCTTTCCAGCGCTAATAGTAGAAGAGAGGACATTTCCGCGCACGGTTATGGATTTCATTGCATGAATCACAGCTTTGGTCACTGAGCCTCCGACGTACACACCACCTGTCGCCCCGACGAACATGGACGGTAAAACATTACCACCTATCCGGACATCTCCTTCAAAGCGGATGTTCCCACTTTCTAAATCGACTTCGCCCGGATGATGAAATTCATTATTCACATCGATTTTCACTAATTTTTCGCGCCAATCAAGTGCAGGTTTTCCGGAAATCAATGTCACAATATCCTGATCCACCTGTTTGACGTTTTTGCCAAGGCGCAGGACGATATCCCGAACAGGTTTTACGGGAATTTCCTTGCCCAATAAACTTCTGCCCGGTGTCCCCGGCACAGGCAACACATGCGTTGCAATCACTTGACCTTCCTTCACATTCGCGATGGCGTTCATTTCACGGAAATCAACTTTCTCTTCACTGTCCGGATCAAATTCTTCATAGCGGATATGTACTTCAAGATCACCATCTGTACCTTCTGTAGGCAACGTGCCTTTTGCCACAATTAATTCATAAGGTTTATCTACATCCGTTACCTTCTTGATCGCTGGAAACAGCAGCCCTTGCTGGACGCCCTTCGCCTTCAGTTCGTCCACAATATCCTGTGCTTTCAGGTCATTAGTAAATTCAGTGGTTTCCTCTACCTGTATTGCAATACTCGGGGACCAGGGAGTGTCCGTCAACATACGCTGAATACGCTTTCCCGGTGTAAATGACAATAATGCGATCATATCTTTTTCCATTAGCTGTATGGTAAATTTCGGGGATATGACCTCATCACAGATCGTCAAAGTCACTTCGTCTTCAGGCTGAATCAATACAGGTTCTGTCTGCAATTTGCCATTAATATGGAGCAGTGCATTTTCATTTGGAATAACGGACGGCAGCCGGTCCCCACCGAAACTGAATTGAATTTCACCTTCATAAATTCTAACGCCGCTCGTTTCTGTCTGTGGTTCAGTTTGAACTGTGGAATCAACGGATGGACTCTTTACAGTACGAGCTGTTCCGGCTTCTGCTTCATCCAATAAATTCGCCAATTCTTCAATCTTAGAAAGCACCGGTTTCACTTCGGGCTTTTCTTCTTGTTGTGCTTTACTTGTCACAGTTACTTCTGCAGATACTTTGCGCAATCCCATTAAACGTCTTCCTGGGTTTGTAAGTACTTCTACATCCACCTGTTCCTTAGTCAATTTGAGCATAGCCAACGCTTGCTGAACCGCTTCTTCTACTGTGTTCGCTTGGACCGTCACTGCTTTTTTCAACACGCCCACCCCTGTCTATATTCCTGATACTTTTATAGTACCATACTGCAAGGATGGCTTTAAAAAAATATTCCAATAATGACAAGTGCAGCAATTAGTAAACCACCGACAGTCTGAATCATTTCGGTCGATACCACAGGTTTCTTCTGAAATACATCAATTAATTCTAGGTCTTCACGCAGCTGCTTCACTTCTTTACGCAAGTCTTCCACTTCAGTATTCAATGTACTAAGTTCCTGTGACTGCTTAATTACCAGCTCATGTTTTTCTAAAGACGTTTCATTAGTTTCCATAACAACTCCGCCCTTCACCTTTTCTTTTCTATACGTTTATGCGAGTCGATAAGTTTCATGCTTATGTAATAACTTCCATTGCATTTTTTG
The DNA here is from genome assembly GCF_029257255.1 of Sporosarcina sp. Taxonomy (GTDB): domain Bacteria; phylum Bacillota; class Bacilli; order Bacillales_A; family Planococcaceae; genus Sporosarcina. The sequence continues at coordinate 28,936 of NZ_JARICI010000020.1, forward strand.
AGTCCAGGGTGTATTATAAATTTACAAGCTGTATTGTTCGTATGTACATTAAGTTTTAACCTTTAAGCTGTAACAGGGAGTTTATTACGAAACGGAAATGGCATGCCGGGTTCCTTTCTTAGCAATCCGGACATACAGGAACGTTTTCCGCAAACACCCACTTTGAGGAGTGGTGGTTTAAAACTTTCTATGACTAAACTACGGCAAAGACGGCTTCTATAAAGACAGAAAACACCTTCCATTTTGGAAGGTGTTTTTGTATGGAAACTAATTAACTCAAGCAGCATTACTGCACGCTTCGGCACATTTCCGACATGCTTCTGCACACTTTTTACAATGCTCATGATCGTGTTTTCCGCATTCCTCCGCACACTTTTTACAAATTTCAACACAAAGCTGCAATATCTGTGCAGTAAACGGGCTGTTTCGGGTAATGGCTTGAATTGCATAAGAACAGACTTCGGCACATTCACGGTCTAGTCGGATACAATCCGCCATCATCTTGACATCTTCCTCCTTCAGACACGCATCAAAACAATGATTACAAGCTTTTACACAGTCTTCCAATACACGAAGTACTTCGTCATATTTACTACTCATTCGATCGCCTCCCAGATTATATTTCTTTCTTACTCTTCCCACTCATTTCCATTCTAAACTAAAAGCTTTGCTTTCTTATTCATTGAAAATCTTTTCATGTTTCAGGTACACTAAACAATAATCAACAAACTTTAAGTAGATAGGGTGAAGAATTATGAAACTATTTAAATGGACTGGGCCGTTGGAGGAAGCAGGTAATTTACCAGAAGAATCCCGTGCTCTTTTATTGAATAATGATGAAGAAGTACTCGTACTGCAAGAAGCGGAATCTACTAACTTGGAAGATGCGGTGGCGTATGAAATACTGGATCAAAGTGGTGATTTGCCGTCAGGACGCTTTGCGGTTTTGAATAACATTCCGGTAGCAGAAGACGGACGGGAGATTTTTGAACAGCGTTTTACTAACCGTGCACGCTTAATTGAAGCAGAACCAGGATTTGTTGCCATCCGTGTACTGCGTCCTGTTAATTCCGACACATATGTCATTTTGACGATGTGGGAAGATGAAGAGTCATTTATTACTTGGCAAAGTTCACAGGCTTACGGTAAAGCGCACGCGAAACGGGGCACAGAAGACGGAGTCGATCAACGTCCAAACATTTTCCCTAGACCTTCCTTTGTGACAAAATATAAAAAATAAGCGCATAAAAATTAAATTCCTGTAAAGACTACTCCTGAGGACAATTATGAACTGAGGAGTGAGTTTATTGGGTATTCTAGATGGTAATCCGAAAGATGAACCATTACATTATGGCGAGATCACCGCTGTTTGGGCATTCATGGGAGCCAACAATGGATTAATCAGCGGATACGAAGCGTTCATCAATCACGCAGAAGACGCAGATTTAATTCATTTGCTGGAAGAGGCAATTAAGACCATGCGCTCAGAGAATAAAGCTTTCGGCAAAATATTGAAAGCGAATGGTATTACCCCGCCTCCTGCTCTGCCGGAAAGACCAAAATCTAATCCGGCTGAAATTCCGGCGGGCGCACGATTTATGGATCCTGAAATCGCGGGAGCCATATCGATAAACGTAGGACAAGGCCTGGTTTCATGCAGCATGGCGATGGGGCAATGCCTGAGGGAAGATGTTGCTGCCATGTTTGCGAAATGCCATATGGATAAAGTGGCGTTTGGCGCAAAATTACTGAGCCTCAACAAATCAAAAGGATGGATTTTCCCACCACCACTTCATTTAACATGAGCCGATTGGAACTCCGCTATGCATTTGTGCACAGCGGAGTTTTTATAATCTGCTGACCACGACTGAAACTCCAGATGCAATCACGCCAAATCTTAATTGACATAAGTTGTAGTATTTTTTACCACTCATAAAATGGTCTCTACAGCACAATCTATAGGTGTAGATGACAGATCATCTAACAACTTATAAGGAAGTGCTCCCAAATGAATAAACGTAAAAATGAGCGTCAACGTCAAGAACAACCAAATCAGCATGAACGACAGCAACAGGAACGAGGACAACAGCCAGAGAATATGGAGTTTGGCGAAGAATTCACATTTGATCAGAAGCGTGAACAACCTAAAGAAAATCAAAATAAAGAACGCAGAAATAACCGTAAATAACTTAACAAAAATAAACAAGCTGCCCCATTTTTATTTGGGAACGGCTTGTTTTCATTTTCATTTTATTCGTAATCGCAATTCCCTCTATTCTTCACTCGATAGTCCCCGCCCCCTGCAGTTTAACATCCACGTTTACATGAACATCCAGGTCAGGATACGCTCTATTCCATTTATCAATTTGACCGTCTCGTTCCAGCCTCGTCGCTCTGTAACGGAGGCCAAAGCCAAATGGATCCACTTCATGCTCTTGCATTTTCTTTAAAAATTTAGAAATTATTTTCTCGGTCGTATTGGAAGCCATTTGATTATATTCATCAAGTTTTTTTAGAGACAACGGTTGATTAGATTCTCCTATTGTACCAACCATCTTGACATTCATTTCAATAGACTGTGGTTCGTCATTTTCCGCTATTATTTGATAATCCATCTTTATTCTGCTGATATTCAGCAACAGCTGAAAATCACCTTTTATCTCTTTGTACGAAAAACCGCTGGCACCTTTAACTAATGAGTTGTAATATTTAGTCTCTTGATTATCCAGTTTAATCGGCTCTTTATGCTGATCAATCACAATTGCATTATTTATTCGAAGCTCAGTTTGTTCTTCATTGGTCTCGATCAAAGGCAAAACCGGATTAATACCGTCGCTGAAAAAGTCCCTACGAAATTGAAATAAGTAAGTAGTCGTAATAAAAGGACTTTCCGTTCCTGTACCGCCAAAAAAGTTAAACAAAGAAACTGATGCAGGTGCTTCCGTCTCTGGCTCTACTTTTATAATTTCCTCAGCAGATGGACTAGCCCCCGCCACAAATGCAATTAACTGAACATCCCCCCTACGCATGAAGTAATCCATAAAATCCTTCAAATGATCTGTCATCAATAATTCGTGAACGAGAATCGTTTTCATTTGTCCGAACTCCAACACCTTATCTGCATATGTTTCAAGCATCCGGATACACTCTCCGATTGAATCTCCTTCATTTGACAAGTATGCATAGCTTGGCTTTTCAGCTTCTTTTATGGCCCCAAACGGCAAGGACACTTTTAACGTCACTTTATACCTTTCTTCATTATTCTCGACAGGATCGATTGCAATTGCCACAACGAACAGGGTTTTGTCTATATCCTTAAATGCACAGCCTGTCTGCAGTAGCACACCGGTCATTAAAAAAAACACTAGCACAATTTTTATAATAAAAATGCTATGACTTCTCAAACTTTGCCCTCCTGTTCACAATCAATAATGCTATAAACAGCACGGCTGATACTGCGGGGAGCGCATTAAAGTAATAATTACTATATTGAAATAGATTATACTCTGTTTCCTGAATGGTCACTAATACACCTACTGTCCAGAATACGATAATGATGAGGGTGTTGCTGAAGTACTTACGTGTACCAGGAGCCAGCTGATCTACACTAAAAGTACTTTGAAACAGTTTGAAGGCTACAAACCAGTGAAGCATTATATTCAAAAATGCAATCGCCAGGAAGTTTAATAAAAATAGAAATATCACCCGCTCGACTATCCCATATTGCATTCGAACCGAATCACTTGTTGAAACCCACGGATAGACGAAATCCTTGATTGAATCGAACCCCAATACACCGATCGGAATAAAGTACGTTGTGGCCAAGGTGATGGAGCCAAACATAAATATAATTATGGCTTGCTTCCATTTAAATACAATTTTCTTCTTTATTACTGAATTGAATATAATCAGGTCAAAAATACCTACAAATACGTAAGATGCAGCAGCGAAAGCGGTATAACTTGGCGCATGATTGATATGCATTGCCGCAATCTTCACTTGGTCCCAGTCAATTTGTTCAGTAAAATAAATTTTCCCTAAAAACAAAACAATAATGGGTAGCAGCAGTACAAAGATCACTTCAAGCAAAAACAGTACATTCCGACTCTGCATGAATAACCCAAATGTAATAACTGCAACAAATGCACCGAGAATCATATAGATGGACATTTCGGGTGTTAGAAAGCGTGATAGTATCGCCACATAGGTGATCAGCGACTGCAGTCCGGCAATATACCAGACAATGCCAAATAGCAGAAGAAGAGGAACACCTACCCACTTACTCAAATATGTTTTGAACAGTTCCGGTAAATTTTTTCCCGGAAATTTACTGATCAATCTTATGAACACCCATATTCCAATCACTCCATAAATCAGTGCTAAGATAATCGACAACACTGCTCCTTCCGAACTTTTAGAAAGTAGAATTCTGGGAACGGCAGCCAGAATATTGGCTACCATATTGGACAACAATAAGTAGTAGACAAACCGGCTCATTGATCATCCGCCTTTAATTCCTCATGGCGATCCTTCCAGGCCACCCGCAAAAATGGTTCCCCGAAACTATTTAAATTCACCAAGTACATTACCAGTCCAATCATACCTAAGACGAGGCCCGCGAGACCAAAAGAGGTTGTATAAAGCAATAAAAGAAAACGACAAACTCTAATAGCATAGCTCATTTCATTGATTGGGATAACAAAAGTAGAAATGGCCACCAACGAAATGACAATGACCATAACATTTGAGACCAGTGCTGCCTCCACTGCTGCAGTCCCCAATATTAATCCTCCGACAGTCGTTGCCGTGGAACTGACCTTCTCTGGCAGACGTATACTGGCTTCCGTTAATAATTCGATAAACAGCAACATTAAAAATACCTCGATAAATGATGGGTAAGGTACGCCGATACGGCTGGCTGCCACAGTCAGAGCCAATTCCGTCTTAAATATATCTGGGTTGTATGATGTGATCCCGACATAGACAGAAGGCAGCATAGTACAAATTATTATTCCTGCATAACGCAGAAGACGAATAGCACTCACAATCCAGAAGCTGTGGTAATTATCTTCCATGGAAAGCATGAAGTCAAAAAAAACAACGGGTGCAATAATACCATGCGGACTTCCATCTACCATGATAATTACTTTTCCGCCGGTCACATTGTGAAGTAGCCGATCCGGCCGGCCGCTGAGCAAGGTTTTGGGTAGTAAAGTATATTTACTATTGTTTAAATAATATTGTAAATCTGCACTTCCCTGAACCAATTCTACATCCAGGTTGTTGATACGTAATTTAATCTCTTCCAATAATTCAGGACGGACTTTTTCCCGATCATAAAGTAGAGCAACGGTCCGGTTGGATGCCTCATCCAACTGCATTGTTTCAATCATTAGTGAAGGCTGATGATAGCGCTGCCGTATTAAATTAATATTCGTTTCTATACTTTCACTGAGCCCAAGCTGTGGTCCGTGAATGGTTGGTTCCATCTCTGCAGCTTGCACTGTGTTAGCCAATACCATTTTCAATTCAAGTAAAGTAATTTGTTTATCAATCATGACCAGCACATTGCCCTTCGTGATTTCGGTCAATACTTCTTCATCACCCGTCGGCATCTGGGTTTCATAAGGCAAGGATTGTACATATTCTGCAAAGTCTTGCTCTGCAGAATTTCCATAAAAGGGTTTTACAATAACTTCTTGTAATTGCATCATATCTACCACACTTTTTAAATAAAGCAAATGCACGACGTTATCGTTTCTTTTTAAATTCTTTTTCACAACATCAGCAGAAGGTGCCAGCTGTTTAGCGAGCCGGTTGATATATGCAAGTGCTGCTGTATCTTTTTCTGATTCACCCAAGCCCTTCACTTCCTTCATTCGAATGTTATTCGCTGTAGATTAGACTGTCCTTTTTGAAGGAAACTTAATCATTGAAGGAAGAGTATTACCACTTAATTTCACTGACATTGCTGAAATATATCTAGAGTTAATTTAATGCTGGTGTTTTAGATCGCAGTAAAATGGTCAAGATGAATAGAAGCGTGGATTTTCACAACAGGAAGGAGGAGGAATAATGAATTTAGCAGCCATTGGAGTACCTGGGTTGATTATCATATTGGTTATTATATTGATTTTATTTGGGCCCCGTAAATTACCGGAAGTCGGTGCTGCAATCGGAAAGACATTAGCAGAATTCAAGAGATCGGCTAAGGATATCATGGAGGACGAGGAGGAACCAAAGAAAATCGACACACAAGAGCAGGTGAAATAAATGACAGTCAATAGCCAGGAACACCAGCCGAATGAGCAAGATACAGCACAAATGACGAATAACGCTAATGCAGAGGAACCAACACTTGTTGAACATTTAACAGATCTTCGAAAACAGCTGATCAAAAGCTCTGTCGTCTTTCTAGTTTTCTTCCTGGGGATGTTCAGTACGATCAATCTGTGGTTTCCGTATGTGACAAAAGGACATAAACTCATTGTCTTGAGTCCGCTGGAAATCATCACGTTTTATATGTCGATTTCAGCAGCGATTGCACTGGGCTTAGCTTTACCTTTTGTCTGCCACTTCTTATGGCAATTTGTCAAGCCGGGTCTGAATGAAAAGGAAAGTCGTTTTCTCAGCCTGTACTCGCCTTTCATGTTTATTTTATTTGCAGGAGGATTGGTTTTTGGCTATTTCGTAGTCAATCCGCTAAGTTATAACTTCCTGATTTCACTTGGAGCAATGAATTTCGATGTGATGATCTCAGCACAGGAATATGCACGGTTTTTATTACTGACGACTATGCCGATTGGATTGTTGTTTGAATTGCCGATGGTTGCGCTGTTTTTGGCAGCAATTGGTCTGCTGACAGGAGAAACGATGAAGAAAGTGCGTAAGTGGTCTTATATCGTATTGGCCGTTGTCTCAGGATTGATTACGCCGCCTGATTTCATAAGCCAGCTCATCGTTTTGGTGCCAATGATCCTACTTTATGAAGGAAGCATCCAACTTGTAATCTACACAGAGAAGCGTGCGCGCATGCGAGAATCAGAAAAAAGCCAATCAGCGATTTGATTGGCTTTTTTCTGTTTTTATTCATTCCAGCCATTGCAATATCACTCCTACGCTACTTTTCTATTGCTTATAGATACCCATTTCTCATAAATAACTATCATGCTGATTGTCTAACATGTATCAATAGATAATTTCATAACATAAGGGAATGAGTTCTTGAATAGGAGGTTTACCGATGTATCGTCACCCTTACTTTCATCATCTTTACCATCCTTTTTGGACCCCTGTCCCCGCGCAAGCTGTAAATGATACGAGGCCTTATCCGCCCATTGATACAAAAAGGCTTCAATCCTCAGCTCATGAATACCATCAACTCATGAAACAAGCTGAACTTGTGGTCACCCAGATTGAACAGTCACCGCAATTTGCAAGGGATTTAATGCAAGCTGCTCAACAATCCAATCAAGCTAGAGTGGATCAACTGGTAGCATCCATTGATGACTCCATCACTGTTGAAACTCATTACAACCCAGACGGTATTCAGCTGAAGTATCGTGACAAGAAAGGTATATGCTGTGTGTTAACGATTGGTCTTGCCTGGTGAAATAACGCAGAGATTTACATGTATAGTAATTTCGAATTTCCCATGACTGTTTACTAGCATCGCTAAACATAAATAATTTGAGACATAGCCGTATGGATGCCAATGGCACGGAACTTGTCGTTTGTTATAACATTGCATAATTTGCGCAAAGTGAGTCATTAGTAAAAGCTAGAGCCCTATTTCTGATTGCTCTAGCTTCGTCGTTAATAAGGAGGCTTTTGGTTACGAATTAATTCCCTCATAAGTTGTCGTTTGAAAACGTAACGTTTCTGTTCTGCATTATTTGTTTTATGCAGGTACTTTAAAGCTGATGATTAAATTAATCTTCATGCTCTTTCCCTTCATATACTGAATCCACCAACTCCCAAAATTGCGAAGCTGCTTTTGAAACTCTTTCTTCTTTCGTCTTAATCAAGACAGGCTCCACATGAAAATCAAACTGCTTTAATTTATAGATTCTTACTTGTTCCATAGGTACCGCGTATGCAACTCTCGGTATGATGGACAGCCCCAGCCCCTTACTTACCATTGCGATTACGGTCGTCAGGTCCTTGCTCTCCAGCACGATTTCAGGCGACACATTCTCTGCATCAAAAGCTCTTAGAATGTTTCTATAATACGAGTGACCTTCCATTGCCCCAAGCATAATAAATGGATGGTTCCCGATTTCCTTAAATGTCACTCGATCGGAAGAAAACACATTACCCCAGCTCCGTGGACTGACTATTACATATTCTTGCTTTTCCAAGGCCTTCACAAAATAGTCTTCACTGTGATCTAGCCGGAGCAATAAGGCTACCTCTATTTCTTTTCGATTCAACTTCTTCAGCAGTTCTTCCGAATTACCTTTCTCAATACTGATTTTGACATTCGGAAATCTCTCCCGGTATATGCTGACATAGTCAACGAGCAGGTTTAAACAGGCAGATGACACGCCAATCTTAAGAGTTCCGGCACTGCCTTGTTCAATTTCATCTATCTGATGCTTAATATCGTCCACAGTGGACAGCAGTCTTTCTGCATATTGATAGAGTACTTCACCTGTTTCAGTCAGCTCCCATTTTTGACGGTAGCGATGAATTAACACGGTCCCCAGTTCAGTCTCCAGCTTTTTCAATTGCTGACTAAGAGGCGGCTGCGCTATGTGAAGAACTTCTGCTGCTTTTGAAATACTTTCCTGATTGACAATTTCTCTAAAATAATGAAGCTGTCTAATATCCATTGTTATCTCCCCATCATATCTTTTCCATATGTCATTGTTCGTTATTATATATTATTAATATCACTGTTACCATGATAATATTAGTCTATACAGTTACCGAAAGCAGAGGTTTATTACATCTATGAAAATCATTTCAAAACGGCTCACCCTATATGTATTGGGGCTATTTTTATTATCACTGGGAGTCAGCTTTTCCATTCAGGCAAGTCTAGGTGTTTCGCCGGTTTCTTCACTGGCTTATGCTATTTCCCTGACAGCTGGCCTTTCGATCGGAATTACCACGATCATAGCAAATACTTTATTCATCGCAGTTCAGGCTATATTAAACAAGCGGATTGAATTACGGGAATCTGCGGTACAGCTGCTCATCGTATTTTTATTCGGTTTCTTTATGGATGCAACACTTGTACTTGTGCAAATGCTCCCTGCTCCTGAAACTTTACTGGGAAGATTTGCATTTTTAGTAATTAGTCTATACATCATATCTGCAGGTCTGTTAGCCTATTTTACAGCGAAACTGCCGTTAATGCCTTACGATGCGTTAACGTATGTCATCAGTGACCGTTTTAAAATGAAATTCAGCAAAGCGAAAATTAGCGGTGACTTGCTGAATGTAACCATTGCCGCAGCCGTCTGCCTAGTTTTCATTCACTCATTCGGTTCAATTGGTATCGGCACCATTGTCGCAGCTTATTTTATTGGTAAAATACTTGGACGACTGATGCCGCGTTTTCAAGAACCATTGCAAAAATGGATTTATCATGATAAAAACGATTTGACGGTGGAAGAAAAAAAGGTATTCAAACCAATAAAGTTAGAATCTTGATTTACTGGAAATAGTAAAAATCCACTTTAGTAATTTACATTTTTTCACTTGTATGGGGACGCGCAGTGTGCTATTTTTATAAGCGAAATCAATATTCCATTACCCCTGTATAATCCTGATAATCTGGTTCGGGAGTCTCTACGGAACAACCTTAATTGTTCTACTATGGCTGGTACATTTCTTCTATTTACATGGGGGCATTCCAATTTATTTGGGATGCCCCTATATTATTTGAGTTGTGGATCATGTGTATTTTGTTGTTTCCGTATACGGCGGCGTAAGAAAAGGAGAACAAGATGGACATTTGGAAAGATATATTAGCAGCACTGAGCGGTGTATTGAATGCTCTGCCGCAAGGTTTGCTTGCACTGACATTCGGCTTCGCATCCATTCCTACAGCGCTTGCGTTTATGGTCGGTGCTTTCGGGAATGCGGCTACAAGTAACGTGGCAGTAATTTCCTACCAAGCTGAAACCATCACATTGGCTGGTACGATGGGCAAAAATATGAGGGAACGTCTCTCAATGATTTTCTTTGGAGCTGCGATTCTATTTGTGATTGGAATCTTTGGCATTTTAGAATCTGTCATTGATTGGATTGGTCCGATCATCACGACAGGAATGATGGCTGGAGTCGGGCTGATGCTATCTAAAGTAGCATGGGATATGGCAAAAGCGGATCGTGTCGTAGGTCTGACTTCCATGTTCAGCGCATTGATCGTTTATTTTGCGACGAAGGATTTAGTCTACACGATCACTGCATCTGTTATTTTATCGAGTATAGTATACGCATTTATGAAGACAAAAAATCGGGTGATTACAGAACGTCCCGCAATTAAAGATGGATTTCATTTGCAAAAATTGCTGGTCAATACCGCAGTCATACGTGGTGCACTCGCAATGGTCTGTTTGAACATCGGTGCGAATATTGCATTTGGTAAAATTAATGGAGAAATCGCGGGTTCCGATGTTAACGTGGATGTCATCACGATGATCAGCAGTTTAGCAGACATGGTATCCTCCTTATTTGGCGGAGCACCGGTTGAGATTGTCATTTCCGCCACTGCAAGTGCCCCCCACGCTGTCTGGTCGGGAGTCTTAATGATGGTATTGATGGCCATCGTTTTAGTGACAGGGTTGCTACCGAAAATCGGTAAATTCGTTCCGAGTGCTTCCATTGCAGGATTTTTATTCGTTCTTGGTGCCATTGTCACATTGCCAGGCAACGCGATTATGGCTTTGACAGGAGAAGGCGCGGGAACTGGAATCGTCGGTGGTATCACGATGGTAGTCACCGCTATCACGGATCCTTTTCTCGGCATGCTTTCTGGGATTATCGTACAATTTCTAATGAATCTGTCTGGATTTTAATGGAGGATGAATGAATTGAAAACCTATACACTCGAAGTGGCTTCGTTAACCAGAGAACTTCCTATCATACCCATATCCGATACACTGAGCATCGCAAGTTTTGTTCTGCTGGGCGATACTGAGATGGTTTGCGTGGCTGCACCGGAACTGGCAAAAAAACTACCGGCTGTTGAAGTACTGATTACAGCAGAAGCAAAAGGAATTCCCTTTGTTCATGAGTTAGCCAAACATCTGGACATGCCGCGCTATATCGTGGCCAGAAAGTCTGTAAAAGCGTATATGGAAGATCCACTGATCACCAAAGTAAATTCCATCACAACGCAAAAAGAACAGTTTCTCTGTCTTGATCGGCTGGATGCAGAATTCATCAAAGGAAAACGCGTCGCCTTGATCGATGATGTGATCAGTTCAGGTGAATCTCTCCGTGCACTTGCAGAACTTGTGGAAAGTGCCGGTGCCAATATTATAGCAAAAGCTGCCATTTTAGCTGAAGGCGATGCTGCCGATCGTGAAGACATTATCTTCCTTGAAAAACTCCCTTTATTTCCGAATGAAAAGTAAATAAGTAAAAGTCAGCCTGATCGACGGGCTGACTTTTTTTACGCGCTATATTTCTTTGCTGAATACAGGTTCGTTTTTATATACTCTTCATCCAGCATGGGTCTGCCTTCCTGATCTACCATGGCGGTCAGTCCAAGGCCATAGCCTGCACTATGGGACATGTAAAGTACACCGGTTTGATTATCGAGAATCACTCGAAACACTTCCAACTTCCCTTGTTTCTCAACAACTTCAAAACGTTTGCTGTCCATTGCTTCATGCTACTATACTGCTATTTTTTTTAAAAACCACCTTAAATCTTTCACAAACAACCGGTATTTTATCATGGAAATGCTGCTTGACACTTTCCAGTTCCCTTTCAAAGAAGTCTTGATGAACTTCCCGCCAGTAACGCAATGAACAGTCGCCCTCCCCTTCCGAATGCGCATGCTCTTCCGTTACTTCATCAAACCGGACCACTTCAACCGATGTCGTTTCGACCACAGCGACTGCCTGGCCTTCTCCATCAAGAATAATATTGTGCAGACCGACATGCGGCAGCGTCTCGCTTTCCAGTTCATACAACAGATAATTTGAAGAGGTGCCTGTCTTTTTTCCAGACAACACCAGCCCCGCCAGCTCATCCGCCATTTCTTTAGAATCGCCAAATGCCCATGCTTCGTAACTTTCCGGTGCATTTGGAGCGCCGATTTTAAATTCTTCCCACATTTGAGCTATAGATGCCTTGCCCATATATTCTTTCCAGGCTGTAATTCCGCCTTCCAGTAAGACAACATCATATTCTTTTTCGGTAAGAATGTTTGCACACTTCGCCGCAGAATTTCCGGTCGTACAGGTAATAATCAGCTCTTTATTTCTCGGCAGTTCAGAAACATTTTGTCCTGTTCCGTCTTCTAACTTGAAAATCTCTGTTTTCGGGATGTTCAATCCTTTTATGCTGGTTCCCGAAATATGAAAATCAACATATTTTTCCGCAGCACGTACATCCACCAGCACAAGGTCTTCCTGCGCGTTCATTTTCCTGCTCAATTCTTCAGGCGTAATCTTTTTGACCGTCATTTCCATTTCCTCCTCAGTCTGCTTTCAAAGTGACCGCCACAATCTCGGGACGATTGAATAATCGTAAAGGAATAATACTGTTCCCAAGCCCCCTGCTGACCATCATCACGGTATGATTCAAATCATGCTTTCCAGCCGTATACGCTGGTAAAAACCCTTGATTCGGTGCAACTAGTCCTCCGATAAAAGGAATCCTCACCTGTCCGCCATGAGCATGTCCGGCAAAAACTATACCAAAATTATACTCTGCGTAGAGAGATAGCAACTCCGGACGATGAGTCAACAGTATAGTGAAGCTGTCTTTCTCCAGTCCTTCAATGGATTGCACGATATCCTCTTCTGCCGTCTCTCTTTCTGCACGGCTTCCGTCATGCGCGGGATCATCAATGCCTACCAGATACATTTTGTCATTCCCTTTTTTCAACACGGCATGCTCATTCCGTAAAACCTGCACCCCTATATCTTCTAATGAACTCTCCAGTGAACTGAATGTTCCAGACCACCATTCATGGTTGCCAGATACATAATATACAGGTGCAACAGCCGTAAGTTCTTCCATTAAAATCAGGCCCGCTTCATCACCTGCTCTATTGGAGTCGATAAGATCCCCGGTATATACGATCACATCCGGCTGAAGCTTGTTAATTTTCCGAAATAGTCTTCGCTGATTTTTCCCGAAACTTTTATTGTGCAGATCAGACAAATGCACAATTTTGTATTGGTCAAAGCTTTCGGGAATAGTTGAAGAACTGATTTCACTTTGAGTTACTGTAATTGAATTATTTTGAAACCAAATGAAATACCCTACTATTGCAAGCACAGCGGCTGTATATAAAATTCTCCTCTTTATCATCCCATCAATTCCTATCCGGCATCTCCAGCTGATCTTCGCTGTAAATGAGCATATAATCCACTGGATTGTAGTTAACAGAGTAGCTATTACTATTCATTATACTCGTCGGAAATGCTTCGTTACCTGAGACATCTTTGGCAATCCAGCTAAAATAGACTTCCGGCTCTGGAAAAGAAAAAAGCAAGTCCAGCTTCCTCGCTGCACTGACGTTTGTATAGGCCTTCAGTATTTTCACACCCTCGTCAGGCAAAGGCATCAATCCGTATGGCTGATCCTGAAGCAAGATCTTCCACTCAATCTGTACTCGCGGTTCATATGTTTCCTCTTCTTCAGAGAACCTGAGGCCACGTTCACGAAGCATATATAACTGAATAGCACTCAGTTTTTCAGCAGGTGAGATATTCCAAACAAAATGATAGCTCGAAGGATCTTGCGGATTCACTTTCCAAACTCTTGGCTCACCGCCCAGATCAATATGCAGCACTTGCCATTTATGTTTTTTCCACATCCAATAACTAAGACCATACTGTTGTTTTTCTGAAATGAAAGGCACAACAACATGATGTTCATCTGCATGAATCTTATCCTGAATGACCTCCACTGCGACTTGCGGGAACACATCATTCATTTCATAAATCAATTGCTGATCATCCGGAAAAGTGACAGGTTTTGCGAGATAAAACCAGTAAAACAGGCAGAGTGACGCTACAAGCAGCAATCCCGAAGAAAAGATCCACATGTTCTTTTTTGTCATCAGTTGCCTCCTCCCGTAATGAATGGTTCATTTGAACGGAAATACAGCTGACGTTTTGATGTTTTCACCAATATTCCTTTTCCATCATCCTCTATAAAAATCATAGGTTGCAGGCCGCTTCCCCGCTTCGGATGAGCGCCGTCCAGCAAATAAGGAAATCGTTCGTTTCTTTCAGATGCTTCCGTCTCTAGATAGAACTTTGTGTACCACTCATCATTCATCACTTTTTCTTTCTTCATTGATTCCAGTTGTTTTAAAAACTTCTCCGGCTGAAACTGCCGTCCCTCTTCAGCAGCAGAATGAATAGAAATCAGCGATGCACCATCGGTTTCTGTTAAATAGGTGGACAGTTGTTCCTTAGGATAAATCCATTGGTGAAAGGGAACCGACAGCAGCGCCATTGCCAAAAATATATAATTCGCCCAAAAACCGAGCCAGACAAAACCTCTGTAACGCTTCCACCGATCTCCCTTTCTTTTCATAATCAAATATAAGACCCATAGCCCAAGCGGTAAGATCGCCAGCCGCAATGGCGTATCAAACCAATTGATGTTGATGGAAAAAGAAAATAAGCCACCAATCAAAACGAGAAGAACCGCCCACAATTTCGGTTTGACGATTTGTTTCCTATAGATTTTGACAGTAATGAAAATGATAATAGCGTAAGACAGAATGGTTGATATAAAATCAATTAGGTTAAGACTGAAATCTGCTTCTATAACGTACACCTCTTCTCCTGTTTAATCGAAAAATGTTATTTCTCCTAATTATAGACTGCAAGTGTTCAAGGCAACAACTGTATAAGTTGAATTTAAAAATCTACATTGTCGAAGATACTTAGTACCGTTGATTTCCGTTCCAGACGGACGCTTTCTGGAGGGCCCGCGATGAGCCAACTTGCACTCCAATCAACTGAGTAGGCTGTACATAGCATGCTTTATCATGTAAAACGTCTAATTCAAACTATATAGTAAGAAAAAATCATTCAACAATTAAAACTTCGCCATCTTTCAATGCGATAAAAGGAATTTTATTATCAATCATATATTCAATAGATCTATCTATATCCTGAGATTCTGGATGATCCGATTTATAATGCGGAGCAATTGCATAATCTACTATATGCAAGCGTGTTCTTCTCCATATGGCTTTTGATCAGGATCATCTGCTAAATGGATACCTTTTAGCGTTGGTCCAAGAATACAGGCGCCTGCACTGTACCCTCCATACACAATATCTTGTTGTTTCTATCATACTGTTTCAAAATCTCATCGAAGTCACTCAGCCTCATAGCCTGGGCAAGAATAAATGTGTTACCGCCCCTTACCCAAAAAACATCATATGATCCCAGGGTTTCCTCCAGCTCTTTTTGATGATGAAAATAGCTTTTCAAATCGATACTATCTACCCTAAAGCCCAGTTTTTCAAGATCTAATATATCTGCTACATCACTGTTCTTCTTTCTTTCCAGATCGGTTGCAAAATCTAATGCATTATTTATATAGGCTACTCTTTTATTTCCGTTCTTCGTCTTCTCTTTCACTTCATTTCCTTTATTGCCGATCTTATATAATGATAGGTACAGTTTCATACATTCCCCCTATTGTTTGCTTGATAATATTCCCGTCGCTACTCACTATTGAGCATATTTTATCTAATTGTATCAACTGTTTCACAAATCATCAGACTTTTATCTGAAGAATTAGTAAAACTTCGCAAAACAAAAAGGCTGCTGAAACAGCAACCTCTCGTCCGAGAAATGATATTTATTAAGCGTATTTACATCACTTCCAAGAAACTTGTGAAGGATGACATTCAAACCAGCCTAGCCATTCTGACAATGCGCAGCCTGCCTCGAATCCAGTTTGTCCACTTTTCCAATCGCTTCCTAAGGAAGTTGATCCTATCGTATGACTAACGGATGCTGCCTCCGCTGTATTTACGGTGGAGTTGGCGCCAATTGCCAGAACTCCCGCCATAAGTAATGCAGCCGCAAATCGACCTGTCTTCTTCAAGTAAATCAATTCCCTTCCATAGTACTTATTGATTTATTAATAAAATATTTAATAAATCTTGTGTAACTATTCCCAGTAAGTAGAATTGTTAAACACTTATTTTAAATGACATCCACAGCAGGCATCAATAATCTATTTTCCCTCGTGTTACATGTTATATGTTATATGGCTATATACAGTTAAAACTGATTATAATTACTCATGAATGTAGCTTTGGAATAAAGTTTGATCATTTTCTACTGTTGATCTACAACACACGCACCCGTTACTTAGATAGCGGTTTAAAACCGTTGATCTGCGCTGCAGCCAAGCGAACAGCGCAGGGTTCGCTTTGTCGTATTTCTGCGTCTTTTTGTAGAAATTTAGGCAGGACTTTATGGTGCTTTCAAATCCAGTTCATCCTCCCAGAGTCGCCGGCTTCCGCTCCGCTCAACTAAGTGTTTACCAAAAAAACTTGTTCTACAATAGCCCCTGACTCTTGAAGTAAGCTTCTTGTCGAAATCTATTCACTAGCCATTTTTTCACCATGTTTATTTTCCATAACGAAAAAAACAATAAGTGTTATGAGAATCACAAATGGAGTTGTACCGAACTCCATTAATCCAAAATACGGCAATATTAAAGACAGAAGTATCAGTACTGTAGCTACTAATCGAACGATAATAAGGTTTTTAGGATGATTTTTATTATCCAAATTACTCCCTCCTTTTCTTAGTACATCTCTAACAATTCTGGCTAGTTTGTGGCTTTGTCACAATCCTTCTTGTTAATGTAATTGTATCAAACTCTTTTATCAAAAATCAGAATTCATTGCAAATTATCAATATTTATTATAATAAAACTTTATTTCAAATCAACATGAAAAATTCTACTTCCTATCTTCTCACTCCACCGTAACACTTTTCGCTAAATTCCTCGGTTGATCCACATCACACTCACGCTGTAACGCGGCATAATAACTAATCAACTGAAACGGAATTACAGCAACGAGCGGTGTCAGCAATTCATGCACATGGGGCAGCACGAAACGATCGCCTTCTTCTTGAATTCCTTCTATTGAGAAAATACTAGTCTTAGCACCTCTGGCAGTAACTTCTTTCACATTCCCTCTTATATTCGGACTGACGTCACGCTGTGTGGCCAGAGCAAATACCGGAGTTCCTTCTTCAATCAAGGCAATCGTGCCGTGTTTTAGTTCGCCGCCTGCAAATCCTTCCGCTTGAATATAGGAAATCTCTTTTAGTTTCAGCGCACCTTCCAAGCTGACATAAAAATCGAGATTTCGTCCGATGAAGAAGGCGTTGCGTGTATCTGTCAATGTCTCTTCCACGACTTTTCTCACGTCTTCTTTTGAATCCAGCACAGTTTGGATTGCATTCGCTGCTATAGAAAGTTCTTTCTTCAACTCCAAATCACTTTCACCGCACGCATAGGCACAGATTGCGAGAACCGCTACTTGGGCAACATACGCTTTTGTTGAAGCGACCGCGATTTCCGGGCCTGCATGCAGAAGTAATGTGTGATCGGATTCACGTGATAAAGTCGAGCCTTGAACGTTTGTCAATGTGACGGTTGGATAGCCAAGCGCTTTTACTTTCACCAATACTTGTCGGCTGTCGGCAGTTTCGCCTGATTGTGTAATGAATAGAAACAAAGGTTTCTTTGAGAGCAATGGCATATTATAGCCGAACTCACTGGAAATATGAACTTCCACCGGGATACCGGCGAACTTTTCGAAGTACTGTTTACCGATCAATCCTGCATGATAGCTAGTTCCCGCCGCAATGATATAAAGCCGGTCAGCTCCTTTAAAAGCCTGTAAAACCTTCGAATCAATCGAAAGTTTGCCGCTTTCATTGGAATAGGCATCCACGATCTTACGAATGACTGTCGGCTGTTCGTCCATTTCCTTCAACATATAGTGCGGATACGTTCCTTTTTCCAGATCACTTTGATCAAGTTGAGCTGTGTAAAGTGCACGTTCCATACGTTCACCGCCAAGTGTAAAGATTTTCACTTCGTCTTTCCGCAATAATACCATCTCTTCGTCATGCAGTTCGATAAACTGATCGGTCACCTGCAGCATTGCCATCGCATCTGACGCGACAACACGGCAATCCGCTCCAACCCCAACCAATAAAGGACTTCGATTTTTCGCGATATACAACGTATCGGGATCCTGTTCATCCAACATCGCAATCGCATAAGAACCATGAAGTAAAGTTAACGCTTTACGAAAAGCTGCTTCCGTTGACACTTCTTCACTTGATAATTTCTCAATCAGCTGCACAATCACTTCCGTATCTGTATCAGATATCATCTCAACTTCCTGTAAATAGTCACGCTGCAATTGGAGATAGTTTTCGATCACTCCGTTATGCACGAGTGTGAATCGTCCCGACTGACTTTGATGAGGATGTGAATTTTTACGGTCCGGCACGCCGTGTGTCGCCCAGCGAGTATGGCCGATTCCAGCAGTTGATTGCACATTCAAATCTACCATTTTCGTAAGATCTGCTATTCTGCCTTTCTCCTTACAAACTACTACACCTTGCCCTGTCTGGAGCGCAATGCCTGCCGAGTCATACCCTCTATACTCTAATTTCTTCAAGCCTTCCAATAAAACGGGTGTTGCCTGCTGCTCACCGATGTATCCTGTAATTCCGCACATATCGTTCCCTCCAATTAACAAAACGTCAAAAACACCTCACCCTGGAAGTGTTTTTTTGTTTTATTTGTTTGCCTTCTTGATCCTTTGGTTATACAGTCTCCTGTATCTTTTAGGACTCAAGATTTCAATCGGGCAACTGCGATCGGGAGGCATCCGCCGAACAATTCGATACTCCTCCACCTCGTCTGCGAGAGATTACGATTCTGATTTCTCCGGCTCTGGCGCTTACATTGTTTTCCTAATTTAACGTGCATATTGTTCCTCCTTCAGCACCTTGATATCATACAAAAAAATGTTTTAATCTGTCAATCTGAAATAGAAATATAATGAATACGGTTACATATAAGGACGTTCTCTTGTATACTATTCATTGACGAACGGGGGAGATAGATAATGAAAGCGGCTTCACGTAGTGCACAATTTATCGCTTATGAAACAATACGGAAGAAAATCATTAATGGTGCTTTTCCTGGTGGGATGAAGTTAGTCGAGGGACAGCTAGCTGAAGAGATCGGAGTAAGCAGAACGCCCATTCGTGAAGCAATCCGCCGTTTAGAACAAGAGGGCCTAATTAAACGGAATAAAGTATTTAAACCGAATGAAAAAGATTTTCGCCATATGTTTGAAATGAGGATGCTAATCGAAAGCCATGCAGCAAAGATGGCAGCAACCAATATGCAGGAAGAACGTATAGGAAAATTGCGAAAGTGTATCCAACTTGCTCAGACGAGTGAACCAGAAGTTATAGTGGAAGCAAATAAACAGTTTCATAATCTAATTATTGAAGAATGCCAAAATCCAATCATGGCAGGGACATTCGATAAAATGCAATCGAATTTTTACCTATGCAGTAAGACACTGGCGCTTAACACCCCCCCGTTATTAATTAAAGAGCATGTCCAAATTTGTGATGCCATTGAACAGCGACAGCCGGAATTGGCAAGTATGCTGATGGAGAAACATTTACAAAATGATTTGGAATTCACATTAACTATTGTTACATGAAAAAAAGATAGGTATCCTCAGACAAAAAGAATCCGAGAACATCCTACCTGCTGTCAGTATGTACAGATGCAGAGGTTTTTATACATGCAGTAGATAAAAAACCTCAGTCAACACTATTTCAGTTGACTGAGGTTCTTTAGGCATTCACTCGTACAGGTTCGTGCCATGGATAATTGTTTGTCAAAACAGTTGCCAAGTCTTTACTTTGCTGCTTTCTCATCTTACGAATTTCAGCGCGCTGCGGAGCTGTTTCATGCAAATACTTTTCCTCTTCTGTTTCCGGAACGACTTGCGGTACAGTCAGCGGTTTTTTATTCTCATCTAATGCAACAAACGTCAGCAAAGAAGTAGCTGCGATTTTACAAACACCGCTCGCTAAGTCCTCCGCAATCACTTTAACGAAAATCTCCATAGAAGATTTCCCTGTCCACGTCACATAGGATTCAAAGCAAACAGAATCAGATGGACGGATCGGATGCAGAAAATCCACTGAATCCATTGACGCTGTGACACAATCAGCCCGGCTGTGACGAGCCGCAGAGATAGATGCGATCTGGTCAATATCACTCATTAAACGACCGCCGAACAATGTATTATGATTATTAACGTCATTTGGAAATATTCTGCTCGTTCTCACGACTCTCGAATCCCGACATTGCTTTTCATGTATCATTCTAAATGAAGCCTCCCTGGTTGTATGCCAACCTACCGCCATACAGGTAGATTGATTAAGTCCTAAATTGTATATCAACTAAACATACAGGGTGTTCACATAATTGTCAACAATTAAGTTTGCAGAATCTGATGAAGTATGTTACTTATTTCTTGATGCTCTGCAGTAACGGTACTTCATCCTCTTGCAATAGACCGACCTGAAGTAATCCTTTTAAAATGCCGTCATCATCACAGGATGCTGTGATAAGATCTGCAACTTCCTTTATTTCAGGAATGGCGTTATCCATCGCAATCCCGGTACCAACAGTCTCAATCATTTGCATATCATTCATACCATCTCCAAATGCATAGCTGTTTCCGATTGGGATCTTCAAATGCTCCAGCATCTTTTGGATACCGATAGCCTTCGAAGCTCCTGCTGGCAGCATATCCACTGACGTTTTATCCCATCTGATAAATGTATGGCCATCAAAAAGTTTAATATATTCTTCCGTTTCTTCTTCGGGACAGTAAAGCTGAACTTGATTGACACCCGAGTGAATAAAAATCTCACTGTCGACCGGAGGATAAGGGATTTTTAAGCGGGATGTACTATCAGTGATAAGAGGATGCGCCGACGTATTGGAAACGAATGTATCAAACGTGGAATAAGTAAGGCCATGACCTTTTTCATTCGCCATTTTCGTCAATTTTTCCATATCATCCTGTTTCATGGGATTTGTAAAGATTTCTTTTCCTTCACAAATCACATGCTGCCCGTTCATCGATACATATGAATTAAATGAAAGTTCGTCCAGCAGCCACTCAAACATAAGCGGTGCCCTACCGGTGCAAATAGCTGTGTAAACCCCTTTATTCTGCAGAGCTTTCAAAGCCTGCTTTGTCGATTCCAATATCTTTTTTTCGTGAGTAAATAACGTACCGTCTAAGTCAAAAAACACTATTTTCTTTTCCAATGAATTTTCTCCTTTCTTATACAGGTCGCACAGTAATTTCATTTACGTTAACGTAATCAGGTTGTGTTACTGCATATACGACCGCTTTGGCAATATCTTCTGCCTCTAATTTTTTTCTGTCTGACACTCCTGAACTCAGACGGGTGTCCACCATCCCTGGAGAAATATTCGTGACGCGCACACCCGTCCGCGCAAGTTCTTTTTCCAATCCTGTCGAAATAGCGCGTACAGCGAATTTTGTGGCGCTGTACACCGTACTCTTCTTTGTCGCTTCGAAGCCGGATACAGAGGCGATATTGATAATATGTCCGCTCGACCGTTCCGTCATGCTTGGCAATACAGCGTCTATCCCGTAGAGTACGCCCTTAATATTGACGTCAATCATACGCTCCCACTGCTCTACTTCTCTGTCGCGGACAGAAGCTGACAGCATCTGTCCTGCATTATTGACATAGATATCGACAGAACCGAATAAATCGTTCGCACGGTTTACTAATGATCTCACTTCCGCTTCATTGGCGACATCAGTCGGTACAGCAAGTGCTTTTCCGTTACCTTTGCCATTGATCGCCTGAACAATTTCATCTAGTTTTTCTGCACGGCGAGCCGCCAAGACAACATTTGCTCCTTCTTTAGCTAATTCTTTTGCGATGGCAGCTCCGATTCCGCCACTCGCACCCGTTATAATCGCAGTTTTTCCTGATAATGAATATTTTTCATCTGCCAATTTAACCCGCTCCTTTTCACATGTTACAATTAGTCTAACAATTTATCTGACAATGCGCTGTGAAGTTGCTTATCAGCTGAGACCTAATAAGAAAAGGAGTGAGAAACATGCTGAATAAACAATTCATGAAAGGTCTGCGCTTAAAACGTGCTACAGTTCCTTCGTTTGATGCGTATCCGTTTGATTTGCCCAGTATTCGAACACTGGATGAGTTGGACTTTCATCCAAAAGTGACATTCTTCGTAGGGGAAAATGGCATGGGAAAGTCAACACTGCTCGAAGCTTCGGCTGTAGCTGCGGGATTTAATCCGGAGGGCGGTTCCTTGAACTTCAATTTTTCTACATACGATTCGCATTCTGTGTTGGAAGAATATATTACGATGATTAAAGGAGTAAGACGACCGACTGACGGTTTTTTTCTTCGTGCTGAGACGTTCTATAACTTGGCGACAATGATTGAGGAACTTGACAGCGCACCTGGACCAAGCCCGCGAATTATTGACGGCTTTGGTGGTGTATCTCTGCATGAACAATCGCACGGGGAATCATTTTGGGCAACTTTCATTCATCGGTTCAGAGGAAACGGGATCTATTCATTGGATGAGCCGGAAGCTGCGCTTTCCCCAATGAGGCAGCTTGCCATGCTAAGCCGTATTCATGACTTAGTATGTGAAGGTTCTCAATTCATCATCGCTACGCACTCGCCGATTCTACTCGCTTATCCGGATGCAAAGATTGTAGAATTCACGGACGAAGGCGCGCAGGTTACTACCTTAGAAGAAACCAGTCATTATCAGATCATGAAACAGTTTTTTGATGATAAAGACCGAATGCTACACCATCTTTTCAACGAATGAACTATGTAAAATAAGCGATTATTTCCGGGGAAATAATCGCTTATTGTCATTATTCCTTATTTCGCTCTTTTTTCACTTGTTCTCTGGCTTCCTTTTTGATTTCTTCCACCTGTTTTTCCGCTTCTCTTGCTGCATCATTTGCTACTTCGGAAGGTTTTTTATTTTTCTCGTTTTGATCTCCTGATTTGTCAGCATAGCTTTTCGTCATAAACTGCACTCCTGTCTGTTATTTTGTGTTTATTATTCCCTAAGAGAGCATATTAAAACCTTACTCACGAAAAATCATCAGGTTTTTCATGCTACAATAAGGTTACAAAACAAGAGAGGTGGACTCGCATTGCCGAAGAAATTAGCTATCTATTTATTCATGCTGGCAGTCGGTTTTACATTTTTGATCTTAGCAATCATGCTGGAGTTACCCGATATAGTAAAATGGATATTCTTAGCGATTGCTGTGATTTTAAATCTCACTAGCGCGATTGCAGCAATGAAGATTGGATTACAACAAATGAAACCAGATAAACCATAACTTCACACATGGCCGTTTAAACAGCAAATAAGCATCTTGGATGACTACACGAAGTTGATAGTCGAATCATGCATCTAGCTGGTCATTTTAATTTGGAAATATAGCCGTTTGGGGAAAGAGTCAGTTTTTCTCCAAACGTTTCTGTATGTATGATTTCAGACCTTCAGCAGAATATAGATCACGCTTTGGCACTATATAGGCACTGACCGTACTCGTGTACAAATAGAAATAATCCGCATCTTCAATCAGCCGTTTTACGCCTGGCCATTGAACGTTCGTTTCACCTGTGGAAGTAGTATCTCTTATTCCCGCTTTATTGAGCTTCATCTTATGCTCACCGACTAATCCGTCATTCTTCCCTTCCTTCAACATTTTTCGTACCTGCCTGGTAATATGAAAGTAAAAATACTTAGGATATAAAATCACCCATGCAATCGCTGTTACACCAAATGTTGCAAATAAGGGACCTTTCGCCATGTCTGTAAACATGGATAAAAAATAGGCAAACAGTAAAAATATTAAAGGAGAAATATACCGCTGCCACTGCAATGAATTTTTGCCGACTTTGGTATTTTTCACATGATATAAATTAAAAGCAACTACATCTTCTTCAGTTAATTCATACTCAATCTCCATTCGTTCCTCCTGCTAAGTGTGCTGTACAATTCAGCAGCGTACACGTTTTATTTTCCACTTCTATCACAGTCAGCGACGTATTTTCAATCGTCACTGCATATTGTTCATCTTCTAATAACACCGCGATTATCTGCTTAATAAAACTGCCATGGCTAACTACAAGAATTCGTTTATCTTGATGTATGCGGGTCTGCTCTTCTACAAAATTAAGTCCCCTGGCAATCACACGATCTGCAGATTCAAACTGCATATCAAGCTCACGCCACCGCGCTCCCCATTTCTGCACGCGTTCCTGTTCCGTAGTCCCTTCAATCCGCCCGCTGCTTCTTTCCCGCACGCGTTCATCTTCTTCGACTGTCATGCCCGGCATTCGAGATGCGATCAATTCCGCTGTATGCTTTGCACGATTCATTGGACTTGTAAACATCAGATCCCACTGTTCATCAGCCAGGCGATCTGCCAATTTTATTGCTGACTTGATGCCTTCCTCATTCAACGGAATGTTTGAGCTTCCCTGCACCCGACCTTCCTTATTCCAAGCTGTCTCGCCATGCCGTATAAATCCAATTATCGTCACTACTATCCCTCCTGATTAGCCTATTAGATATGCGGGGTATAAGCAGGTGTCCTTTTAATCCATAAATAATTCAGTCCGACTCCGATGAGCAAAACGAATGCGGCGAAATAAAATGGATAGTCGACATCGATATCGAACAGTGCTCCGCCGATTACAGGTCCAAACACATTACCGATACTGGTGAACATGGAATTCATTCCACCGACAAACCCTTGTTCATTTCCTGCGATTTTAGATAAATAGGACGTAGCAGCAGGACGAATCAGATCAAAGCCTACAAAGATGATGATCGTCACCGCAAGAACCGCAAAATAACTTTGTACAAAGGTCGCGAAAAATACCAATATGGCTGAAAAGACGAGACAGAAAAAGATTAGTCTCTTTTCCCCGATCGTCCTCGCCAGTTTATCAAACAGCAGCACCTGAGCCAGTGCACCTACCAGTCCACCGCCAGTAATAATGATAGCAATATCTTTAGGCGTAAAACCGAATTTATGGTCCACAAACAAGCTGAAGATTGATTCGAATGAAGCCAGTCCAAACGAGAGAATTAATATAATCACAAATACTATAAAATAACGGCGTGCAAATATTCGCTTGAGTCCCGGCTTTTCTTCATCCTCTGCCACAGCTTCTTGATAGCGTTCAGGCTCCCGCAGCATAAGTAAAGAAAATATCGCGGCAAACAGCGCCAGTCCGCCAGCAAAAAAGAACGGAACCCTGGTACCGAAGTCCGCTAAAAAACCACCAATACCAGGGCCAATGATGAATCCTGTAGATATGGCCGCCGACATAAAACCAAGCGCCTTCGACCGCGTCTCCATCGTCGTGATATCGGCAATGAAGGCAGTGACTGCAGGCATAATAAAAGCAGCACTAATGCCACCTAAAACTCTTGAAGCGAACAGAACAGGAAGCGTTTGTCCGATACCGAATAGAAACTCTGACGCACTAAAAATAATTAAGCCGATGACAATCATCTTTTTCCGGCCGACTGTATCGACCCAACGTCCCGAAAAAGGTGAGACAAGCAGCTGAGCCATTGCAAAAATGGCGACCATATATCCGACAACCTTACCTGATATATGCAGTTCATTCATCAGCGTCGGCATAACCGGAATGACAAGACCAATCCCTAAAAATGCAATCAGTAAATTCGTCAGCAGCAGTCCCAGCGTGATAGATTCCTTTTTCATGATACTCTCTCCTGTGTTCATTCTAGTTGATATTTTATTATCATAGCAAGCAGTACATAATGATACAAGGAGAACGGAAACTATATTTCCATCCGCCCTACCACTTCAAATGAAGAAACTTCTGAATCAATTTATGACGTTCTTTATCAGGGATTCTCCACTGTTGAATTTCAGCCACAATTTGTTGTTTTGTACCAAACCCCTTGACGATTCCATTGAGTCTAGCTGCAAATATGGAATCTCTTATATACGCTTGATCCGGATACAATTCGGACAGCTGCTCAAGTACGCCTGGATAGCGCTTCAAATAGTATTTCTGATGACGTTCTTCTGCTAAATAAAACTGCTGAAGTTCTGTAATTTCCGTTTCAATCGTTTCTCCAAGCTCTGTCTCCATGAAGTTCTTCACTCGATCAATGACTTCTTTCTGCTGTATGCCGTGATAGCGCAGAGAGGACAAATATTGACGCCCTCTGTACTCGTCCCTGTTTGGATAATGATTGCGCCAAAAATGTTTCAACACGTCTTCAAATGAAAGGATCTCCGGATCAAAATCAATTTCCACTGTTTCGGTATGATCACCTAATGTTCGGTATGTCGGTGAAGCAGTTGTTCCACCGGCATATCCAGTCCTTGTCCGGAAAACACCCCGTAAACTACCAAATCTGGACTCTGGACCCCAAAAACAGCCCATACCAAAAGTCGCAGTTTCTAGGCGATGATTTTCTATCAATTCATTTTCAATTTCTTGAGCAGTAAGCATTTTTGTACACTCCTATTCGTCAGCCTGACCGGTACCGAATTCACAAATAAAAAAACGATATCCCTTAGTGACAGGATACCGCAATAACTATTTCCTATCTATTTTACTGTTTCTTTGTGCTTCTGCCAATCTTCATCCAACATGCTGTATAGAATCAGGTCATGAAAATGATCGTAAAGAAATTCACCGTCACGAATGACTCCCTCTTCCATGAACCCCAATCTCTCTGGAATCGCTCTGCTCTTTACATTGTCTGTGCCGCACTTGATTTCTACACGGTGGCAATCGTATTCCTCGAATGCATAATCAAGGAGAGCCCTGACGACTGCAGTCATAATGCCTTTTCCTTGATATGCTTCTGCCAGCCAGTACCCGATGCTCGTCTGTCGGTTCGAATAGTTTACTAAATGGAAACCAGCCATTCCTGCAAGCTTTCCATTATATAAAATTCCCGCCTGAAATCCGTCTTCTTCAGCGAATTGCTGAAGCCAGGCTTCAATGATCGGTCCATATTGTTCTGCGTCTGTCATGGAATCTACCCACGGTAGCCATTCCCGCAAATTCTCCCTCGACGCGTTTACCAGCTCAAATAATTCCTCAGCGTCTTTCTGTCCTATTAGTTTTAATGATATTTCTTCTGTTACTTGATGTGTGAACAAAACCCCATCCCCCTTTTATCTTTACGGCAAAATTGCGAATGACCGTACCGGAAAACCAGATGCATTCTCAGGCTTCGGCACAATGTTAAAGATGACTGCTCCTTTAGCAGGCAGCTGATCTAAATTGGTCATTAGTTCGACTTGGTATGTATCTTGCTCCAGTACATAGTATTCCCCGCGAAGTGCCTGATGTTTCTGAAAATCAATCGCAGAATCCGTATCGAATGTCTCGTGTCCAACAGCTTGTATATTGCGTTCATTGAATAACAACTCCAGCGCCTCTAAGCCCCATCCTGGTATCCGGTTATTGCCATCTGCATCTTCATTGCAGAACGCTTCATTGTCGGGCCAACGTTTGCTCCAATCCGTGCGCAACGCGACGAATGTATCTGGTTCTATACGTCCGTGCTGCGCCTCAAATGACTTGATGTGATCAATGTTCACGGTAAAATCATGATCTTCCTCTGCTTCTTTCGAGAAATCCATGACCACTAATGGCAATACCAATTCTTTCAGTTCAAGCTCTTCTAAAAAACGTGTATCCCGCACAAAATGAATGGGCGCATCAATATGTGTTCCATACTGTCCCGCAAATTTAAAGCTCTGTGCAAAAAATCCATCATCATGACTAAATAGCGTGGTAAATTCTGCTGCATCAAAAGCAGAAAAATGCGGCGAATCCGGACCAAAAGTATGTGTCAAGTCCACCCATTGTTTCTGTTTAAGAAACTGAATCGCTTGTTGAAGTTCATTTGTCATGTCCGTTGCCCCCTATGTATCTCAATATACTAATGTTACGTTTGATAGAATAGAAAGTCAATATAGACTAATTCGAACAATTCAACAATAATTTGTACAGTGTTTGCTTTTTGATCATATACAAGATGCAGGTTACCCTCTTCAAAATGCAAGACACCCAGATTGTATTGTTCTACAGCAATTGAAATGGTACGATTCTCCAAAGATTAGAACTTCGAGGTGATTACGATTAGGCTAAAAGTAAATGAATCAGACGACTTTACAGACATCGAGATTATTATTAATTGCCCTGAAGCAGATGAACGTGTGTCTCCTTTGATTCAGCAATTGAACCAGATGATGCACTCTATTCACGGAAAGAAAAACAGTGTGACTTATCCTCTGGTTTTTGATCAGCTGCTGTATATGGAGTCAGTGAATGACACGGTATTTCTTTATACAGATGATGAGGTTTTTGAGAGTGACAAGAAGTTATACGAACTTGAAGAGCAGCTGAAAGATATGAGATTCATGAGAATCAGTAAAAACTTCATCGTGAATATCGCAAAGATTGAAAGTGTCAAAGCTTTGATCAATGGCCGATTCGAGGCGCACCTGACAAACGGTGAGAAAGTTATCGTCAATCGGCACTATGTAAAATCATTTCGAAAATATTTTTTAGGATGAGGTGGCAAGAATGAACCGTACAATAATCTATCTAGGCGCGGCTTGCTTTGCCTTTACTTTCAGCTCGCTGTTTTATTATCTGTTCAGGCTGTTTGGCATCTTCCCGCCACTGACAGAGGAAATTACCAGCTATTTATTTATCATATCCTGTTTCATTACTTTGTTGATTTTTCTGTCCCATAAACTCCCCGTTGAGCAGCCGCTGATTGTTCATTTGATTGAACTGATGTGTGTTCTAGTAGTGCTGATATTTGCCGGGGCATTTTTTAACGTGTATCCTTTCACCGCTTTTTATATTGGAACTGTTGCGCTGTGCGGGATATTTGCTTACTCATTTGTCATCCTGATGGTCTATATGAACAATAAAACGGCTGAAAAAGCAATTAATCAAGCAATTGCCAATCAGAGACGGAGGGGTTCGAATGTCTAAAATTATTGAAGTGCACCACTTATACAAATCGTATGGCGCTGTAAAGGCAGTGAAGGATGTGAGTTTCTACGTGGAGCAAGGGAGTCTGTTTTCATTTCTCGGTACAAACGGAGCGGGAAAGTCCACAACTATCTCTATTTTACTTACTCTTTTGAAGCACGATGCTGGGGAAGTAAAAATTAACGGCTTAACCGTCGGAAAAGAGGACGAAGCGATTCGCAATGAAATAGGCGTTGTGTTTCAAAAAAGTCTGTTGGACCCTTTATTAACAGTTCAGGAGAATTTAGATTACCGCGCCCGGTTGTACAAGATGACCAAAGAAGAAAGACTTGCAGCTATCGTCCGTGCAGCTGCAGCTGTCGATATATCCTCCCTCATGAAACGACGCTACGGGAAATTATCGGGAGGACAGAAGCGAAGAGTGGATATTGCGAGAGCACTTTTGCATCAGCCAAAAATACTACTGCTGGATGAACCCACGACAGGTCTTGATCCGCAGAACCGAAAACAGATTTGGAATACGATCTTGAATTTGCAGCGCGAGACTAATATGACGGTCTTTTTAACCACTCATTATATTGAAGAAGCCGCCAATTCGAATTTTGTTGTCGTCATGAAAGAAGGAGAAATTATTGCCAGAGGAACACCAAATCACCTGAAGGCTGAGTACTCGGCAGATCGGTTGATGATCACCGCAAAGGATCAGGCACACTTCCGCAGTCAGCTACAGGCAGATCAGCTGGTTTTCAGTGAAGATCACAGTACGTTCCTCATTCAGCTGAAGAAAACAACCGATGCAATTGCTTTATTAACAAAATATGAGCAGCAGATTGTTTCATTTGAAGTACAGCAGTCGAGTCTGGATGATGTATTTATTCAAATCCATAATGAAAAGGAGGGTGTGTGAAATGATGGCTTTTGCAAAACGTAATCTGCTGCTTTATTTTCGCGATAAAAGTGCGTTATTCTTTTCTCTGCTTGCCGTTATCATTCTTGTCGTCTTGTACGGAACGTTTCTTGGTAATTTAATTGCAGATAGCCTTCCTGATTTCCCCGCCAAAAAGTGGCTTCTTCTGTCATGGATCTTTGCAGGAATTTTAGCAGTTACTTCAGTCACTACTACACTAGGTGCTTTTGGAGTTATGGTTGAAGATCGCTCCACAGAATCCGCCCTAGACTTCTATGCTTCTCCAATTAACAGGTCGTCACTTTTTGGAGGCTATGTCATAAGTTCTGTCTTCGTCGGTTTCATCATGTGTCTGCTCGTTCTGCTGATTACAAATGGAGTCTTCTTTTTCTCGGGTGAAGCAATGCTAACTATATTCCAGTTGATACAGGTGACCGGAGTAATCACTTTATCGGTGATCGCAAGCAGTGCCATGATCTTACTGCTCGTCTCTTTTTTCAAAACCGTTAAAGCGTTTGCTGCGGCCAGTACAGTAATTGGAACTCTGCTTGGTTTTCTAGCAGGTATTTATATTCCCATTGGAAGTCTACCGGAATACTTGCAGACCATCATTAAACTATTCCCTACATCACATGCCGCTACGCTGTTCCGCCAAATTCTAATGGGGCAGCCAATGCAAGAAGCATTTAAAGGGGCTCCTGCAGCAGTCAGGCAAGAGTTTTTAGTGAATATGGGCGTAGTTTACGATTTAAACGGCTTCCTCACTTCTCCGATGTTCAGCATTCTCTATTTGGCAGCTACTGCTATAATCTTCTCTATACTTGCGGCTGCTGTAATGAAAAGCAATAAATACTGACTATATAAGTTGAATGTTAAAATTTACATTGTAGAGGTAACTAATTATTAAGTCGTTTGTTAACTTCAATCATAATGAACTCCGGCAAATAATTCGGAGTACATCCTTTTGATACCTTTTCATCTTTGTAAAGACCCGTTTTCTCACCGAGTTTAATACAACGTGGACGATTCATTTCATCATAAACGCCTATCCAGCCTGCAGTGAAATTCATAGCCCATTGAACTTCCGGTTCTTCCTGCGTAATATTAGCTTCTAATGCAGATAACAAGTCTGCAGTGTTATCAATTGGTGTTTTTCCAGTCCATCTCAATCGCCCTTGATAATACCAGAAAGTTCGCCTTTGAAGAGCGGAAGGACTATTTTCCCATGACTCGATCAATGCAATTTTCTTCTTGTCTTTGGTAAGCTGATTAGCCATTAACCAATCCATTAAGTTATTTCGCTCATCAAAAATGTGAGTCAGCATATCCTTATCAAGCTTATTTATCACATCTTGTGAAAGAAGTTTTTTGTCCATAATTAAGATTGCTAATAGTCTGGGCAAAAACTCTTCGGTTGACCAAAGTTCCATAGCTAGTTCGTGATCTTTTTTAATGTCCTTCGCGATTTTTCGTAAGTCCCCTAGCTTAGTTTTACTATTTATCTGAGATAGAATGTTTTCTGCTTTTGAAGAGCGTTTTATTTCTGTATCTTTTTTTTCATTCATTTTTACACTTCCTATAGTAAGTCCTCATTTGTTGAATAATAGAAATGACGCATAACAACAAGCGTTCACGTCTGTAAAATACTTTAATCATAACTTCATTCATTAGGATAAAGATTCTGATATTTTTCTACTGTATGTTTAATTAAATCTTTTAAAACATTGGTATCAATATCAGCTAATTAATTTACATAAATACAAGACTTACTCTTCGTGTGTTTACCGAAGTTTTCTAATAATCCTTCCCTTTCTTCACTTTCATAGTCCAAATAAAGACTAATCTTTGCCTTTCTTGGTGAAAAACCCACTAAAGGCGCATCCCCTTCGCGTCCTGATGCATATTTATAGTGATAGCTGCCAAAGCCTATTATACTAGGACCCCACATTTTTGCGTCGTAACCAGTCACCTCTCCGAAGATATCTAATAACTGATAGGCATCCGCCTTCTTCTTCTCATTTTCCACACTTTCAATAAAGCCAGTTACACTATTTTCGTTTTCTTTCATCTTCGGTTCATACATATATACGATCTCCTCGCCTATTTTAGAGAATATACTTGTTTATACTATTTTCATCTAGCTTGAGGGAAATATTTTTTAGTTGAACATACAAAGTAAATATTGACCGTTTCCCTTGGTTTCAGGCACCGCTGCCAGCCTACTTGGAGAGCAAATAGCCGTTCTTCCTGACAGCTTGATTCTGCCTAGTCATTCATCCCGAATATCCAGCCCTATCATCGCCGCGAACTGCACAGCCTGCTGTACGGAGACGATACAACCTTCCAGATCCTTCATCGAGACAGTCATGCTTTCAAATTCTGACGTTCTAATTTCTACTTTCTTTAATGGTGTTTCATCAAAACTTGCCTGATCAAGATTACAGCCGGAGAACTTTGTATGCTTTAATTTGCAGTCAAAGAAATCGACGTCTTTCAGTTGGCATTGTTCGAACTGCACACGTTCCCACTTCGAATGCACAAATGCACATAAATTCCCAATACATTCTTCAAATGAAACATCTGTGAAGCGTGAATCAGTAAAGTTCACGCCCAGCATCTTGCAATTACGAAAGCTGGCTCTATGAATACTAACTCTACTCAAATCTGCATTTGAAAAATCGCAGTTTTCAAAGCGCACATCCGTCAGAAACAAATCTGGTAAAGACGCATGCTGGAAACTGCAATTCTTTACAATCATATTTGTTAATTGAACACGCTCCAGTGTCTCTCCATCCATTCTTGAATCGATTAAAATACGGTTTTGTAAATATGGTTCCTCCTCACTCCAGAGGTCTTGCCACGTTGCTGGAGTTAGCTGTTCTGAAACTTTTGGTGATTGAACTTTCATTTTTATTCCGCCTTTCCTATGAGTTCTATGAAGATTCCTTGCATACTGAGTGGTATTATTTTCAAAAGGAGTGAAGCACATGAATATTAATGATCAAGCAAGAGAAGAGTTATACAAACAAGTAAGCCAGCTATCCGATGAACAAATCAATCAAAAGCCTTCTGAAGGCAGATGGTCCATAAAACAGTTACTGCAGCATCTATACCTGATGGAAGGTGGGGTCGCCAAAACCATTCAGTCACAGCTCGCTTCGGACAAGCAAAAACAGGCGCAAGATAAACCCATTGAGCTGACCGTCAACCGTTCTACTAAAGTAAAGGCTCCAGCATTTGCCGTGCCGACGGAAGAGTTCGCGTCACTTGAAGAGTTACAGGCCAAATTATCCGCAACTCACGAGACACTGCGTCAGCTGTCTGAGAATACAACGGAAGAGCAACTGGAAGTTAAGTCTTATCCGCATCCTGTATTCGGCGAAATGAATCTTAAACAATGGATTCCATTTGTCGGGTATCATGAATTACGACATATCGAACAGATTAAAGAAGTAAAAAAGCAGCTCCACTTATAAAAATAGCCTTCAGCGCGGCCTTTGTTCTCTGTTATTATCCTCCTGTGAAGGACCGGTGACGATTGCTATAACTCTGCTTACAGAAAAAGAAGCCCTCATTTCCAGAGGACTTCTACTTCTATTTTATACGCGGGCAGCCTGCATTTCCGCAAATTCTTTTTCAGAACACAGTACAAAGTGTTCCGGCGCAATCTCACGGAATTCAACCTGATCTTCCGGACCGTATTGGTGGTCATTCGGATTATAAGGCTTACGTACCCGTGAGCGTTCATAAATAGGGTCAGGCAGCGGAATAGCCGACAGCAGTGACTTCGTATAAGCATGCATCGGATTCCGGTATAACTCGTCTGCCGGTGCCATTTCGACTAATTTACCAAAATACATGACGCCAATTCTATCGGATATATATTTAACCATTGATAAATCGTGAGCAATGAATAAATACGTCAGTCCTTTTTCTTCCTGCAAATCTTTTAACAAGTTAACTACCTGGGCCTGAATCGACACGTCGAGTGCAGAGATCGGTTCATCCGCAATGATGAATTCTGGATCTACTGCCAAAGCGCGTGCAATACCGATACGCTGACGCTGACCACCTGAGAATTCATGTGGGAAACGTTCCGCGTGCTCGCGGTTTAATCCGACCGTCTGGAGCAATTCGATGACGCGTTCTTTGCGTTCCTTCTTTGATTTCACCAGCCCGTGTATATCGAGGCCTTCTGCAATAATATCCATTACTTTCATACGAGGGTTCAATGAAGCATACGGGTCTTGGAAAATCATTTGCATTTTACGATTCAAGTCATGCGTTTCCTTCTTGCTTTTTGGTGCGTGGACATCGACACCGTCATACAGAACC
This sequence comes from Sporosarcina sp., assembly GCF_029257255.1. Classification (GTDB taxonomy): domain Bacteria; phylum Bacillota; class Bacilli; order Bacillales_A; family Planococcaceae; genus Sporosarcina. Next base: position 63,556 of record NZ_JARICI010000020.1, read on the forward strand.
TGGCCTGCTGTCGCATCGTACAGACGGATCATCGTACGGCCAGTAGTCGACTTACCACAACCGGATTCGCCAACGAGTCCGAATGTTTCACCGCGTTTTATGGAAAAGCTGATATCGTCTATCGCACGGACTTCTGTAGCTTTGCCGGCGTTAAAATACTGTTTAAGGTTTTTCACTTCTATTAATTGATCAGCCATCACGCATTCCCTCCTGTCTGATCTACGTAGTAGCGGCTGCCCGGGAAGGTTTTCATCCGTTCAATAATGACAGCCGGCGGTTCGACCTGTGGTGCCTGCGGATGCAAGAGCCACGTCGCTGCATAATGCGTATCACTTACTTGGAAGAATGGAGGCTGACGTTCCATATCGATCTTCATCGCATACTCGCTGCGCAATGCAAATGCATCACCTTCTGGTGGATTCAAGAGATCTGGCGGTGTACCAGGGATCGCGTAAAGCTTCTGGTCAGCTAAGTCCATAGACGGCATTGAACTGAGCAAGCCCCACGTATATGGGTGCTGTGGATTATAGAAGATTTCATCAACTGTTCCAATTTCGACAATCTTTCCACCATACATAACAGCTACGCGGTCAGCAACGTTTGCAACTACCCCGAGATCATGCGTAATGAAAATAATCGATGTATCGATTTTCTTCTGAATTTCTTTCATCAGTTCCAAGATCTGCGCCTGTATCGTCACGTCAAGTGCAGTCGTCGGCTCATCTGCAATCAATATTTTCGGATTGCAGGCAAGGGCGATTGCAATGACGATCCGTTGACGCTGCCCCCCTGAGAACTGGTGAGGATACATTTTATAACGACTTTCGGCATTCGGAATTCCTACGAGATTTAGCAGCTTAATCGTCTGCTCCTTGGCTTGTGATTTACTCATCTTCTGATGCTTCAGAATCGGCTCCATAATCTGCTTGCCGATCGTCATCGTCGGATTCAACGACGTCATCGGATCCTGGAAAATCATTGAAATATCTTTCCCACGAATTTTCTGCATCGCCTTCTCAGAAACCTTGGTCAGATCTTTTCCTTCAAATAAAATCTCGCCGTTCTTATACTCGGCACTGGACTGGGGAAGCAGACGCATGATGGACTTCGTCGTAACCGATTTTCCGGAACCCGACTCTCCCACAATTGCTAACGTCTCCCCTTTCAATAAATCAAAATTCACACCGCGGATTGCTTTCACTTCTCCTCCAAAAGTATGGAAGGAAAGCTCGAGGTCTTTCACTTGTAGTATCTTTGTCAACTTGCTCTCCTCCTCTTAATCTTTCATCTTCGGATCAAGTGCATCGCGCAGTCCATCACCAATCAAGTTAAAGGCAATCATCAAAATACTGATGACAAGGGCTGGGAATAACAAGACATACGGCTGGTGCTCCATCACTTTGTAACCGTCATTGATCAGCGTACCGAGTGAGGCTGCCGGCGGCTGAAGTCCAATCCCGATAAAACTTAAGAATGCCTCAAAGAAAATCGCATTCGGAATCGTGAACATTGTATTGATAATAATAATGCCGAGCATGTTCGGCAATAAGTGTTTAGTAATGATCTTGCTATCTTTCGAACCAAGTGTTCGTGAAGCAAGAACGAATTCTTGTGATTTATACTTCAAAGTCTGTGCACGTACAATCCGCGACATCCCGATCCAACCGGTTATGGAAATCGCGATAATAATGGCGGTTATCCCAGGTTTCATGATCATGATCATTAGAATGACGACAATCAATGTCGGAATCCCAATCAAAATCTCGACAACGCGCTGCATGATATCATCAGTTCGGCCGCCGAAGTAGCCTGAAATCCCACCGTACGCGACACCTACTACCATATCAATAGCAGCTGCAACAAACGCGATGAACAAAGACACCTGCGTACCTTCCCATAAACGAGTGAATAAGTCTCGGCCAAGTCCGTCTGTACCGAACCAATAATATTCATCTACTTTTTTCATTTCATATAAGTCAACTTTTTTTCCTGCTAAATTCCCTACTCCATCCATGATGCCCATTTGCTCAATTCCAGGTACTTTAGGAGGCAAGTTGGCATGACGCAGATTTTGTGCATCCCCTGCATGTCCATTCAAATGCGGACCGATCAATGCCATGATGACCAACAACACGAGAACTACCATACTGACGATCGCAGCCTTATTCTTGCGAAGTCGGAGCCAGGCATCCTGCCAGAAACTCAGGCTCGGTTTTTCAATTCGTTCCGCTTGATCACTTTCAATCGTGATTCGTTCAAAAACTTCTTGAGGTAGCTGTTCATGTTCGATTTCATTGCGCATTCTCATTTACCTCCTGACAAGCGGATACGAGGGTCTATGACGCCATATAAAATATCCACGATAAAAATAATAATGATTAGGAAAGCTGAGAACATCAATGTCGTACCCATAATCGTCGCATGGTCATTAACCATGATAGATGATACGAACTGCTCCCCAATCCCAGGAATAGCAAAAATCTTCTCAACAACGAGTGATCCTGTAACCAATCCGGCAGCCAATGGGCCAAGCACCGTAATTAAAGGTATTAAAGCATTTCTGAATGCGTGTTTAAACGCAATCTCAAAGCCACTTGCGCCTTTTGCTTTTGCCAATGTAATATAATCAGAACTCAATACTTCAATCATCTCAGTCCGTATGAAACGCGCGGATAGGGCAAGCGGTCCCATAGCGAGTGCAAGCGATGGCAGGACACTTGATTTCCAACCGTCATTCCACAGTCCTACCGGTAATAGATGCCACTCAGAAGCGATCCAATACTGCAACAAAGACGCGAAAACAAATGATGGAATGGAGATACCGAGTATCGCAAAAAAGGTGCTTCCGTAATCCCAAAAAGTATTTTGCCTCAATGCAGCAAGCATACCTAACAGGATACCGACGAGAGTCCCAAAGACCATCGCTTGCGCTCCCAAGATTAATGAAGGTTTCAGTCTTGAAGCCAATAAATCATTGACACTTTTTCCTTTAAAAGCAAAAGATGTACCTAAATCCCCTTTTGCTAAGTTTTTCATATAAATTGCATACTGAACGGGCTTCGGCTTATCAATCCCATACTTCTTTTCAACAATCGCTTTTTGCGTGTCATTCAGCTTGCTGTAAGATGCGATAGGTGAACCTGGCAGTGTCTGCATCAGGAAGAAAGAGGCCGTCGCAATCAGTGCAAGGGTAATGAACATATAGACTATACGTTTTACAATATACTTAACCACGCTACGTTACACCTCCATGGGGTTTATTACTTTATACACAACTGAATAGTTAGTGTATTTCCAATAGAAAGTATCTTAAAAAGATTACAACTATTGTTTGTTACTAAAAAGAGAGTATATGGAATACAAATCTCCCATATACTCTCCCCTATGAAACTTACACAGCTTACTTTTTACCTGAGATATAAGCCCACTTGTAGCTATAGTCCGCTCCAAATGGATGATTTACTAAGCCTTTAAAGTATGGTTTTTGTAAAATAACCAAACTACGTTGGTAAATCGGTGCAATTGCTGCGTCATCTTCAAGAAGAATCTTTTCAGCTTTTACAAATGCTTCATAACGTGCTGCAGGATCAAGAGCAAGAGCGCCTTTTGATTCTTCGATTAACTTATCATACTCTGGATTAGAGTAAGACATTAAGTTGTTAGTTCCATCAGTTACGAATAAATCTAAGAAAGAAATCGGATCTTGGAAGTCAGGGCCCCATCCAGATACTTGGATGTCATAGTCCTGGTTAGTATCCAATTCCAAACGTACTGCGAATGGTACTTCTTTCAATTTGATAGTTAACCCTTCCAAGTTAGTTTCCATTTGAGATTTGAAGTACTCATCCATTTTTTTAGAAAGCTCAGTGTCTCCGCCAAGGATTTCTAATTCAAGAGATTCCACACCCAACTCTTCCAAACCTTTTTTCCAATGCTCTTGTGCTTCTTCCACATTATAAACTAGATGGTCGCCGCTTAGATCACGGAAATCTTTTTCATTTTCATCAAATGCAAACTTTGTCGGCACTAAGTAATTTGCAGGTAATGAACCGTTAGCAAGAACTACGTCAGCCATGTCATTTTTTTCGAAAGACTTTGCAATTGCTTTACGGATGTTCTCATTTGCAAGTGGAGTTTTCTCTCCACCCTTTTCTTGGTTAAATTTAAAGTAGAATACAGACGTTTCTGGCTGAATTACTGCTTCTGCATCATCACGATATTGCATAGCCAAATCACCAGATACTCTTGTCCAATCTAACTTTCCATCTTGATAAAGCTTAACGCCAGTTGCAGAATCTTTTATAACATTTACATGAATTTCATTAAGTTTTACTGTATCTGCATCCCAGTAATGTTCGTTCTTCTTATATGTCCAGCTATCTCCCGTTCCGTCCCAGTCAGTTAGAACGAATGGTCCATTAGAAAGAAGTCCGTCAGAATTTGTTGCATATGCATCACCTTTAGACGTTACGAACTCTTCTTTTAGCGGATAGAAAGTTCCAAATGACATTAGTGATAAGAAATAAGGTACCGGACGATCAAGTGTTACTTCAAACGTCTTTTCGTCTACAGCTTTAACCCCTAACTCAGACACTTCCATTTTTTCTTCAGAGATTTCTGTCGCATTTTTAACTACTCCAGACATCATGAATGGTCCATAAGGTGAACCAGTTGCTGGATCAATTGCATGCTGCCAAGCATATACAAAATCGTTTGCTGTTACAGGTGTATCATCTGACCATTTTGCATCACGAAGTTTAAATGTATAAGTCAAACCATCTTCACTTACTTCAGCTTCTTCAGCTGCCATTGCAGGTTCTGCAATGTTTTCTTGGTTCAAACGATAAAGACCTTCGTTAATGTTGTTCAACACGTTGAACCCAACTTGATCTTCAACAATTGCTGAGTCAACAGATGGAATTGCACTCGCCTCTTCCAAGTATAATACTTGTTCAGCGTCCGGCTCGCCAGCTTCTTCTGCTGGTTTCTCTGTTGCCTTATCGTCTTCCTTATCTGCAGCAGGCTTGTCTTCATTCTTGTCGCCTCCACAAGCAGCCAGGAACATACTTAGCACTAATGTAAGCGCCATTAGTAAAAACCACTTTTTACTCTTCAAATCATTGACCTCCCCTTTGTGTTTGTTTGAAAATACTAGCTATTTCATTATACAAGAAAAATTTAAGTATGTAAACGCTAACAATTAAATTATCTTAATTTTAAAGTATTGACGTTGTTTCTACACTTATTATCTCGATTCTTGTATGATGGAAGCTAGAGATGTAATTTATATAGAAAAGAAGGATTTGTATGAAAACTAATATTATTGTCTTTTTCATCACACAAATAGTAATTCTTGTCTCCATATGGTTATTTTACGGTTCATGGTCATTGCTCAACTATATCAACGTATCTTTTTTTGTTAGTTTTCTCCTGCTGTTCATCGGAGCTGTTGTGTATATAATTCGTACAGGCTTCTTTGATTTCTTCATGCAAAGTACACGGAAAGTTCTGGCGCGCAAAGGACAAAAAGAAGCAATTGAATCAATGCGTACGCCTTCAGAAGTCATGTCCGCCAATCCTGCTTGGTTTTTCTTAGCCGGACTTCCTTCATTTTTACTGATGCTTTTGGCGCTGATCTTCTACTATATATAGACAGTAAAAAACAAGCAGCGTCTCAAGCGAGAGCGCTGCTTGCTCCTTATTTACGATCTTCAATATCTAATTTGCTTCCATCTTTGAATTTAATTTCAACTTCTAACTTTTTATAATCATCTTTTAGACCAAATGCTTTCAATACTTGACTGATCGTTTCTTCTTTGGGACTGTCTTTCGTCAAATCAAGCTGTTTCACTTTTGGATATAAATCATCAAATGCTTCTTGACCTTTTAAGTACACGCCATTTACTTCATCTTCTACTTTAACTTCAATCGGCTGTCCTTCGTCCTGGTCGATTTCCGCTTCATATTCATGATCTTTCCCATATGAAATCTCAATATCGATTTCTTTAAATGTTAGCTGATCCATATCCGCCTGCATTTGATCTTTTGTTGAATCTGTCTGGCCGCCGGAATTGACAGCTTGATCATCAGTAATATCCGATTGTTCGCTACCTGTCATTGTGTTCTCACTTTGGTTTGTTGGATTACCATTCGTCCCCTCGGTGTTGTCAGGTGCATTTTTATCCGAACCGCAGGCCGCCAGATTTAATGCCATAATTACTATCAATGTAATAAAAAACCGTTTCATTTATATCTTTCTCCATTCTAAAAGTTCTACAGTTTATCTTTCCCCTTTTCTCGTTTTTTAACCGGTTAATTTTCTCGCTTCAAGGGTATGTTGATAGGTAAAGGAGTGATGTGAAATGAAAAATCCTACTTCATTATCAGCAAGCGATGCCATCAACGCAATAGAATCAGCAGTTCCAATAGAAAAACATTTACGGCGCGCCCACTCATTCGGCATAGCTTTTAAAGCAGTTTTCCAGCCTACAGGAGCAGCGATACCTTGGTCAACTGCGGCACATTTACAGAAGAAGGAAGTCCCGGCAATTGTTCGCTTTTCTCACAGTTCCACCAGTCCTGATTCGAATAAAAGATTAAATCCCGTAAAAGGAATGGCAGTTCGTTTTCATTTAGCTGACGGTACTTTTACAAATCTTACAATGGTAAACTTGCCCGTCTTCATTAGTGAGACACCAGAAGCATTCATCGGGCTACTAAAAACTTTTGACAGCGACAAAAGCGGTTGGTCTGACCGTTTGAATTTCCTATTACATAGTGCGCATTATAAGGCGTTCGCAACAATTCTAAAAAAACTGAAGCCTTTTAAAAATTTTGAAACTCTTCATTACTATGCAATTCACACTTATTACTTGGTCAACGAAAAGCGGCAGCGACAGGCGGTACGCTTTGAATGGCAACCTCTGCCTTCTAACGCAAGCAACTCTGGCGGAACGAACACGGAAAATGCTCTACTCCAAAAAGTTGAAGCAGGGGACCCTATTCGTTTCCGGTTGCTAATTCAACTAGCAGATCAGGGAGATACTGTTGATAATCCAACTATTGCCTGGCCGAGTGATCGAAGAAAGATCGAAGCGGGTGTTTTGACGCTCACTTCTCTTTGCGCAGACAATGCAGAAGAGCTCGTATTTGATCCCACAGTTACTATATCAGGCTTAGAATGCAGCGAAGATCCCGTACTGCTCTTTCGTTCTGCAGCGTATGAAGAATCCGCCAGACGACGTGGTGTAATGAAATAGACCTTCCAATTGTGATTCAGCACAATGGACAATTCAAACTCATAAAATTGATTAATTCAGTAAAGGAATCAATTTCATAATTGCTCTTTTTAAAAATACAAACAAGAGCCGAATTGGCAAATTGTATTTCAAAAAACAGAAATCATGCAGCTTGAAGCAGTTGTAACCTGCTGTTGATTCGATCAGCAGCGAGCTTAGAAGCGTTGTAAATTAAAATTAATATGTCAAAATGAACTTTTGCCCTTTTTCCTGTGCGATAGCGAACGTTATTCAGTTGGAAAAACTCTTTCAAATAAGCGTTGACGCGTTCCACAGCGGTTCGACGATTGAATAGTTTTTTCCACGAATGAGAACCGCGAGCTGGTGCCGTATATCTCCGTAAATCTGTTGTGAGTTTGACTTTATACACCTTCTGACAGATACCTTCATTTACTAGTGGGCACTCCAGGCACTCCTTGGGGCGAGTGTATTTCAGTGTCTCATATTGCGCATCGTAACTGTCATAACGATAGGAATGTTCCCTGAAACAAGTGGGCGCAAAATGTTCATCAAAACCAAGGTACTCCGGTTCATTACGCTTATTATAAGCAATGACAGATCGTTGTCCCATGCGATGCACCTGTTCGTAAATAGCTTCAAAATCGTAGCCGGCATCCATCGTGTGATACATCAAATGAGGAAGTGGAAGCCGTTCTTCAATTCCTTTTAACAGTGGAATTGCGGCTTTTCCATCGTTCAAGTTACCGGAAGAGAACAGGGACTGCAGGATATATTGGCTGGATGCACCCACTGCTAAATGCCCTTTGTAGCCGAACCAATACTCGTTCCGTCCTTCACTGTTTTTCTTGACGCCCCAATGGGGCTCTTGTGGAACCTCGGCACGTAACTGGTGAAGTGGAGCACCTAGCTGGTCTTCAATTTTCTTTTCGTAGATCGGCAGGTTCGCTTTCCGTTCTGCTTCTTTAGCCAACCATTGTTCCCGTTCTTCTTTCTTTTTACGCCCTCGTTTTTTCGGTTCTGTTTTTGGTTTTTCCTTTTTACTCGGTGCTTTGTCACGCGCCTCAAAATGCGTGGCATCGATGGCAATTGTATCATCTAGGATGAATCCTTCCGCGATAGCGTCCAGAATGGTGGTTTCCTGTACGTTTTCCAAGACGTTCGTTTCGCTCAACTTGGTCAGAAGGCGGCTGTATGAAGCCTCTGAAGGTACAGCATCCGAGACCTTGAAGCCGCAATCCAGCTTAAAAGACAGATCATGTGTTAAGCGTTTCACCAAGTCCTTGATGGTCGGAATCCGCTCGATATACCGCGCGAATACACTCACCATCATGGCTCCATAATTCAATTCGATCGGTGCACCAAATCGTGATTTCTTATTGATTTCAAAGAAGATAGCATCCAGATCAATGGCAGCCATGATCTCTTCATATTTTTGGGTAGGTTCCATATCGTATAATTCTTGGATGCCAAATAGGCTCTCTTGTCGTATAATGGTCATAAGGAGTACTCCTCCAGTCTTTTTGGGATGTTTTGTCGACTACCATTATACAAGACTTGGGGAGGTACTTCTTTTTTGATGCCTTCAACCCCATGGGAGACAAGGGCCTGGAATTATGAAATTCATTCAATTAATTAAAGAAAGAATGAAAGCTGATGACTATGAATTAGGACTTCAAACAATTATTACTACACATTCATCTCATATTGTTTCAGAATGTGATTTTGATGATATTCGTTTTCTAAAAAAACAGGGATCATCATCTGTAGCTAAAAACTTTAATGAGCTTGAGAAAATATATGGGGATAACGAACAAACGTTTAAATTTGTAAAACAATATCTAACATTAAACCGTTCAGAATTATTTTTTGCAGATAAAGCTATATTCATTGAAGGAGACACTGAAAGATTATTACTTCCTGCAATGATGAAAAAAGTTGATACGAATCAATCGACAGACATACCTTTACTTTCACAGAATATATCAATTATTGAAGTGGGTAATTATGCCCATCTTTTTGGGAAGTTAATTAGTTTCTTGGGCATTAAAGCACTAATTATTACAGATATTGATTCTGCCAAGATGATAGAGAAGGAAAGCAAAAAAGGAAAGAAATATGAAGTGCCTCATAGGAGTGATCCTACCGAGGGGACAGTTACAACCAACTCATCCTTAATAACCTTTCTTGGAACAAATGACTTTAATAAAATAAAATCTATGAATAGTAATAAGAAGACTTTAAGATTTTCACAAAAGAATAGTGTTGATAGATATTTAATTAATCAAAACGGCAATTTTAGAATAGCATACCAAATAGAGGAAAATGGTAATCAAGCAAGCAGTTTTGAAGACGCCTTCATTCATTTAAATAAAGACTTTCTCAAAGCTAATAGTGATAGGTTTCAGCAGGGTTTGAAAAATAGAAAAAAGTTAGAAGAGGATCTTTCCCCTTATAAATTAGCTGAGGAATGTATAGATAAGAAATCGGCATTTGCTACAGAAATACTACTATTAAGTGATTCTAATTTTAGTGAATGGAAAACTCCAGGGTATATTGAGGAGGGGCTAAGATGGTTACAAGTGCAATAGAAAAAGAAGTCGTAAAAGCTTTAAACTGCATTGAACAGAAACAAAACTTTGTACTTTCGGGTGGTGCTGGAAGTGGTAAGACTTATTCTCTAATTTCTCTTATCCAAGAAGTTACAAGACGTTATCCTTTAAAGTCTATTGTTTGTATTACTTATACTAATAATGCTGTTCGTGAAATCCAATCAAGAAGTGATAATGAAAAACTAATAGTTTCAACAATACATGAATTTATGTGGAGGATTATTAGAAAATATCAAAAGGAAATAAAGGAAGTCATTGTGGAGATAGTTAATGACACTGAACAAAAACTATTCAAGAAACCTGAAGGTATGGATTATTTTACTGTAAATGAATTACCTGAGAAAATTGAATATGATGAGTATATCAGCTTGAGAAATGGGAAAATCAGTCATGACCATGTTTTATTGGTTGCTCAAAAGATGTTTAGTAAATTCCCTAAGCTATCTGATATTTTAAAGGACACAGCCAATTTTATCTTTATTGATGAGTATCAAGATACTGATCCCAAAGTTGTGGATATATTTTTAAATCAAATAAACAAAAGTAAAAAAGAATGTATTGTTGGTTTTTTTGGAGATTCTATGCAATCTATTTACGATACAGGTATCGGAAGTTTAGAAAGGTTTAGTTTGGAAAGGATTGACAAAGTACAAAATAGACGAAATCCCAAATCTGTTATTGACCTTGCTAATAAATTAAGGGAATCAGTGGATTCTATACAACAAGAGCCCTCTCAAGACAATACTGCTCCGAATATGAAGGACAGTAAAATTATTAATGGAAGTGCTCGATTTATTTATGCAAATAATATAGATTCTCTAGAAGAGTTAAAACGACATAAGTTTTTTCAAGATTGGGATTTTAAAAATGGAATAAACACTAAGATACTTTGGTTAACGCATAAATTTAATGCAAATAATTCTGGATTTAATGATTTATTTGAGTTATATGATAACGATAAAATTTATGATTTGATTGATAAAATAAGAAAGAAAGTAAGTAGTGATAATATTGCTACAGAAAATAAGACCTTTGAAGAAATAGCTATTGAAGTAAATATTGTTAAAGGTAGAAATAGAGAATCTGCTCTTGAAGCGATTAAAAACGATGAATATTATTCTAAATTTTATTCACAATTAAAATCATTATTATGGAAAGATGAGATAGAAAAAACATGGATTGATAGTGAGTCGCTTTTATCATATAAGTTAAATGGTCTCACTGGAGAATATGAAGGTACTTCTAAGAGAGATAAAATTTTACTACAGTTAGACAAAATCTACGAACTAATAGAATTTTATCAAGAAGGAAAATATAATGAATTTCTACGAAAAACCAAATACAAAATTAAAAACTATGTAGATAAGGAAAAGCTATATAATGAAATGACTTATTTTACAAATATAGATGGTAAATCTATACATGAGGTGTTTCAAAAAGCTGTAGATATATTTCATACAAAAATTGATGATAATTTTAATGAATTCGTTAATGGTAGAGGAAAATATTTATGGGATAGACTAAAATACATCCCTTTCCAGTCGTATATCAATTCAATTAATTACCAAAGGGAATATTTGCCTTATGCCACTCAACATAGTGTAAAAGGAAGCGAATATGATAACGTTCTAGTAGTTCTTGATAATGGAAAATGGAATAAATACGATTTTAGAACTCTGTTTGGTAAGGGTTCAGTAAATGAAAGCGTTATTAGTAGAACCAAGAAAATCTTCTATGTGTGTTGTACGAGGGCAAGAGAAAACTTAATTGTATTCATGGTAACAGATGATAATGCAATTATTGAAAGTGCCAAAATATTATTTGGTGTTGATAATACGTTAGATGCCAATTTAATCTTAAAAGACTAAATTTTTAAGTGAATTATTTGTCAAAAAAATGGAGTTAAATATCCTAAAATACAAATTTAATAATGCTTTTTGTATTTTATAATAGTCTTCTCATACGTCACAGTATAAAACTGTGGCGTTTTTTATATTTTTTCACAATAATAAGGAGGTTTATTTTGCATGAAACGAATTGCAATCCGTTCTCCAACTGCTAGTAAATGATTGTAAGGGTTAAAAAATAAAATATAGAAAGGAAAATGAAAATGGAATTAAAACATGTAATTCCAAATATGGAAAAAACATTTGGGAATCTAGAATACGCAGGAGAAGGAAAAGTTGAACAGAGAAGGATTAATGGTCGCATGACAACATTATCACGCAGTTAGAATCTGTATTCAGATATTCAACGTGCAGATGATATTGAGGTAATCTTACCACAAGAAGCTGGAGAAAAATTCTTTGAACATGAGGAAAAAGTAAAGTTAGTTAATGCTAGGATTACCGCAGAAGGTTATAAAATTGGTGATCGTGGATTCACGAAATACATTTTACATGCTGACGATATGGTCAAAGCATAAGGAGGAAAAAACATGAGATTAGCAGAAGGAATTGTCATTGATAAAGAAAAGACATTCGGATTATTAAAGTTTTCTTCATTACGTCGGGAAGTGTTTCTACAAAATGAAGATGGTACGGTATCAACGGAAGTAAAAGAACGCACATATGACTTAAAATCTCGTGAACAAGGGCGCATGATTCAAGTCAGTATTCCTGCTTCCGTTCCATTAAAAGACTTTGATTATAATGCGGAAGTGGAACTAATTAATCCTGTCGCAGATACAGTCGCAAATGCAACTTTTCGTGGAGCGGATGTGGATTGGTATATCAAGGCAGATGATTTAATTTTAAAAGGGAAAACAGCATCGCCAGGCACTAATACTCAAAAAACCACACCATCCAAAGATAAATAATGAAATTTTACCGAAGAAGAGGGAAGCGAATCCGACCAAGTGACGCCTCTCTCTTTTTTCAATTTATTTTCTTTGGACTGTTTGGTGTATGGCTTATTTGCTTTATCCCTTTTCATGTATTTTTTTTACTTTCTACAACGTGGGAAGTTGATTCATTTCAAACTCACTTTGTAAGTAGGTATGGGTTAATATCATTAATCTTTAGTTTGGTCATGCTGACAATTTGTGCTTTTGTTTATTATCGGTATCGTTATAATCATCTAAAACAGTTGATGCATCGTCAAAAGCTCGCAAAGATGATTTTAGACAATCAGTGGTATGAAACCAAACAAGTGGTGAATGAAGGATTTTTCAAAGATATCCCATCTAGTAAGGCAAAGGAAAAAATCAGTCATTTTCCAAAGATGTATTATCGGTATGAAAAAGGCATGATTCATATTCAAGTAGAAATAACGCTTGGTAAATATCAAGAGCCACTTTTAAATTTAGAAAAGAAGTTAGAAAGTGGTCTGTACTGTGAACTGGTATCAAAAGAATTACATGATTCCTATGTGAAGTATGTGCTTTTTTATGATATGATTGCGAATCGTATTTCGATTGATGAAGTTGTTGCGCAAAATGGTCGCTTAAAACTCATGAAGGCAATGGATTGGGAGTATGATCAGCTGCCACATATGTTGATTGCTGGCGGAACAGGTGGTGGAAAAACGTATTTCATTCTTACGTTAATTGAAGCACTGTTAAAAACGAATGCAAAGTTATATATCTTAGATCCGAAAAATGCCGATTTAGCCGATCTAAATACCGTCATGCCTAATGTCTATTATAAAAAGGAAGACATGATTGACTACAGCCATGCGATTGTTCCACTCTTGCCATGTTTTTGGCCCACTTCTGACATTGAATTGTTCCACCCTTGCCATAGGGGAATCCACGCAAATTATTCCTAAAACAGCCATCGAACCAAAT
>NZ_JARICI010000022.1 GCF_029257255.1 Sporosarcina sp.
CCAATGAAAATGGCTGCTGCAGAAGGATTATGGGAGGACAGCGGTGATCCTGCTGCCTGGACGCTTTTTGCAAAGATTGACGTGGAAAACCAAAAAACAACCGGACGGATTGATATTCCTTATATGCTCAGCTATCTGACATACAGTGAATTTACCGGTAAAGTAGAAGGAATGCACAAACTCCAGAAGAATATGGAAGTTATTTACGGACCTGGTGATTATATTCCGCCGGTGAAGACTGTGTTCTGGAGTTTCCGTATCATGGTTGTTACTGGCGGTGCGCTTCTAGGGCTTGGTGCTCTTGGTTTATTACTAATGTTCCGAAAGAAAATTACGCAGTCAGTCTGGTTCCTGCGTCTGCTCGTTCCAGCTATATTCATGCCGTTCATCGGTAACTCTTTCGGCTGGATCATGTCTGAAATTGGACGTCAGCCATGGGTAGTTAATGGTCTGATGAAGACAGCTGACGGGATTTCACCTAACGTCTCAGCTGGACAGATTCTATTTTCATTAATATCTTTCTCAACGATTTATACGATTCTTGGAATCATCATGGTCGTATTATTTGTGAAGTTCATCCAGCGCGGACCTGAAGAAAGACCGCAAGCTGATGTATCTGCAACAGATCCGTTTGAAACAGGAGGTGCTGGACATGCCATTAAGTGATATTTGGTTCATATTGATTGCTGTCCTGTTTATTGGGTTCATCTTTTTGGAAGGTTTCGACTTCGGTGTCGGAATGAGTACGAAATTTTTAGCAAAAGACGATTTAGATAAACGTGTGATCATCAACACAATCGGTCCTGTCTGGGATGCCAATGAAGTTTGGCTCATCACAGCGGGAGGCGCAATGTTTGCCGCATTTCCTCACTGGTATGCGACGGTATTTAGTGGCTTCTACATGCCGTTTGTCGTTCTACTGCTGGCATTAATTATCAGAGGTGTAGCTTTTGAATTCCGCGGGAAAGGTGACTCTGAAGCATGGGTGAAAACATGGGACTGGGCGATTTTCATCGGAAGTATTCTGCCTCCGTTCTTGTTCGGTGTATTTTTTACCAGCCTGGTCAGAGGTTTGCCGATTGACGGTGAAATGAATATGTATGCAGGATTTACAGATTTCGTTAATGTCTACACTGTTATTGGCGGTATTACATTTGTTGTGTTATCGTATTTGCATGGACTGCTGTTCATCAGTTTGAAGACAGTGGGAAGCTTGCGTGAACGTGCAAATGCAGCGGCGCTTAAAGTGTATGCATTGACTGGCGTTTTCGTTGTGCTGTTCATGATTTTCACTTATTTCGATACAAATGCCTTTACAGACCGCGGAGCGATCATTGTTCCGATGTATGCTTTAGCACTTCTGTTGTATGGGTTGCTATTCTTCTTCCTGAAGACCAAGCGGGAAGGCTTAAGCTTTACGATGACAGGTTTAATCTTAATCATTGTCATGGCCAGCTTCTTCGTCGCCTTATTCCCAAACGTGATGATCAGCTCGATGGATCCTGCGTTTAATATGTCGATTGCAGATGCGGCATCAGGAGAATACTCACTAAAAATCATGACAGTTGTAGCATTTACTATGGTGCCAATCGTTTTGGCGTATACAATATGGAGTTATTACGTGTTCCGTAAACGGTTGACAGGTGATAAGGAGCATCTAGAATACTAATGGATAAAAATTTGCTTCAATACAAAGGAAGTAAACAAGCGATGGCGTTGATTGGACTGCTGACAGCAGTTCAGTCAATCGCCATTATTTTTCAAGCAATCTATTTAGCGCGAGCGATTACACAATTGTTCCAAGGTGCCGACGGAAGTATTGCACTTCGGTCTTTTGTGATTTTTGTCGTGGCAAACAGTATCCGACACTTGATTCAGTGGGTAAAAGAACGTATATCCTATAACTTTGCCGATCAGACAGCGAAAGAATTTGAGCAGTTGCTACTTCGTAAAATATTTGATTTGGGTCCGCAGGCCTTAGGTAAATACGGTTCGGGAAACCTTGTGACGCTTGGCTTGGAAGGTATTCCGAAGTTCCGTAAATACCTGGAACTTTTGCTGCCTCGTTCCATGTCCATGGCCATCGTGCCAGTTGTTATTTTGGTGTATGTGTTTACACAGGATAAAATGTCAGCCATTACGCTGTTTCTTGTGTTGCCTATTTTAATCATTTTTCTTATCCTGATTGGCATGATGTCTCAGAAAAAGATTGACGCACAAATGGATACTTACCGGTTATTATCACGTCACTTTGTTGATTCGCTGCGAGGAATTGTGACGCTAAAATACTTAGGCCGGAGCCGTGCGCATGAACAGTCGATCGCTGTGGTAAGTGACAAGTATCGAATTGCGACAAACCGTTCGCTGCGCTTTGCGTTTCTATCTTCATTCTCACTTGATTTCTTTGCGAGTCTGTCCGTTGCGGTTGTAGCGGTTGAGCTTGGACTGCGCTTGATCAATGGTCAAATGCTGTTAGAACCTTCGCTTGCAATCTTAATTTTAGCGCCTGAGTATTTCCTGCCGGTACGCGAACTTGGAAATGATTTTCACGCAACAGCAGACGGCAAAGACGCCAGCGAACAGATTCATAAAATCTTGGATGAACCTGAAATTCAGAAGCCGCAAATCGTCAACCCTATTAAGAGTTGGGATAAACAGTCCAAGTTAGAACTCCGAGATCTACAAGTTCAAATGGAAGAGCAGACCATTTTTGAAGGTTTAAATCTGACGCTGCAGGGTCATACGAAAATAGGGATAATTGGTCATTCAGGAGCCGGCAAGTCCACATTGATCGATGTATTGTCAGGCTTTACGGTACCGTCAGGGGGGCAGTGTATCTTAGATGGCGAGCCATTGCCCCATCTAGCAATTGAGGAATGGCAGGACCAAATCGCATACATTCCGCAACACCCGTCGATTTTTCCAGACACCGTATTAAATAATGTTCGTTTTTATGAGCCGGATGCTTCATTAGCAGAAGTCGAGGAAGCAGCAAAACGAGTAGGACTGGATCAACTTGTTGCTGCATTTCCGAATGGCTATGATGAACCAATTGGAGCAGGAGGTCGTGTGCTGAGTGGTGGAGAAGAACAGCGGATTGCGGTCGCAAGATCTCTCTTGCAGCGCCGTCAAATTTTATTGTTTGACGAACCAACTGCACACTTGGATATTGAAACAGAGCATGATATGAAGCAAATGCTGCTTCCGTTACTGGACGATAAACTTGTCGTATTTGCTACGCACCGTATTCATTGGATGCGGGAGATGGATACAATCGTCGTGCTGGAGAACGGTAAAGTAGTAGAGACTGGCTCTCATGAACAATTACTGCGAACTGACGGAGCGTATTGCAGATTACTGGAAGCACGCGGAAAGGGGCATGCCGTATGAATCTATATCAGCGACATATCTTGCCGTATGCCAGAAAGTATCGGAAAACCCTTTGGTCAACCATCATTTTAGGAACTTTGACGATATTATCAGCAGCGATGCTGACATTTGTATCTGGTTATCTGATTTCGAGGACATCTGAAAGACCAGAGAATATCTTACTTGTGTATATTCCAGTTGTTGCAGTCCGCACATTCGGGATTTCAAGAGCTGCTCTGCGCTATATGGAACGGCTGCTTGGTCATAATGCAGTATTGAAAATTATTGCGGACATGCGGGTGCAGTTGTATCACGTTTTGGAACCCCAAGCTCTATTCATTCGCTCGCGCTTTCAAACAGGCGATTTACTCGGGACGCTTGCGGATGATATTGAACATTTACAGGATGTCTATATCCGAACATTGTTTCCTACTGTCATCGGATTATTCCTATTTAGTTTTTCGGTGATTGTTCTTGCTGTGTATGATTGGAAATTTGCAATCATCATGGGTCTTTGTTTAGCCGTCGTTGCATTTGTCTATCCGATGACTTCTCTTTATTTAATGAAAAAGAATCAGCGGGAGTCGAAGAAATTGCATAGCCGTCTGTATAATACGATGACGGAAGGAATATTTGGACTTCGTGATTGGATGATCAGTGGAAGGAAAGAACAATTTTTATTCGGATTCCTTGAAGAGAGTCATGAAAGTCATGAAATGGATAAAAAGCTGGCATACTGGCAGCAGTCACGTACTGCGCAACTGCAAATATTCTCAGGACTTCTTGTTTTATTAGTTGGACTGTGGGCAGGTCAGCAGGCAGCAGCTGGCTCACTAATGCCGACTTATATTGCAGCATTTACGCTGGTGACACTGCCGATTTTAGAAGGGATGATTCCAATCTCTCACGCCATCGAACGATTGCCGGCCTATGATGCTTCTCTAGAGCGGATTGACCGTATTCACGAGCAAAACCCAATAAATGAGCAGCTTGCAAACGATGTAAGCGATCTTGCTAATACTACTTTAACGCTGACAAATGCGAGTTATCGGTATGATGGACGTGCGGAAGATGCAGTGCATAATGTCACATTGACGATTCGTGCAGGGGAAAAAGTAGCCGTACTCGGTAAAAGCGGCGCAGGGAAATCTACTTTAATTCAACTACTTCTTGGTACGATTAAGCCGACAGAAGGCAAAGTCACGGTCAATGAACAGACGGCAGCAAAATATGGCGATGATATATTTGAAGTGATGAGTGTGCTGAATCAAAAACCGTACCTCTTTGCGACAACGGTTGAAAATAATTTGAAGCTTGGAGATTCGAATGCCACTGTAGAGGAAGTGCAGCAAGTCGCAGAGCAAGTTGGTTTGTACGACATGATACAGTCACTTCCAGCCGGCATAAAAACACAAATGGAAGAGACAGGGCAGCGTTTCTCGGGAGGAGAGCGCCAACGGATTGCGCTTGGCCGTATTTTGTTGAAGAACACACCTGTTGTCATTTTGGATGAGCCGACTGTTGGGCTGGATCCTGTCACAGAGTTATCGTTGGTTAACACTCTTCATCAATCCCTCTTAGATAAAACGGTCGTGTGGATTACGCACCATCTGATGGGGATGGAGAAAATGGACAGGATCATATTTATGGATGACGGGAAGATTGTCATGGACGGTACACACGAAGAATTGCTTGCTTCAAATGAACGATACCGTCAATTATATGCTTTAGATGAAGGAATGTCATAAAAATAGTAAACAGGCGTCTGCGGAGTAGTTTGCAGAACGCCTGTTTTTTTACATTGTTATGCTGCAATAAATTAAAATACGTCAGTAATTTATCGAAATATTAGTTATTATTTGTATGTCGTTTTCCAATTGGCTATAGTATAGTTATACTCATTCGACTAGTTCAAACAGCATAGAAATTATATGTGGGAGAATAAGAAGAATCAGGGGTGCTGTATGAGAACAATCGGATCGTAGTTAATTTTATCAATTGTTTTATTGGTAATCGCAGGGAGTGTGCTGTTGGGTTTTTTCACGTATCTAAACAGTTCGAAAGCGTTATTAGCGCAAGCCGAAGCACAGCTTAACGAAAAGTCGATGGACACTGCGCATTATATTGACGAACGTTTCAAGCTTAGTTTCGTTGAATTGGAAGCGCTTGCAGAAAGCCGAGAAGTACGCAGCATGGAGATGGCTAAACAACATGTGTATCTTGCTAAGCAGTTGGAAAGACAAA
>NZ_JARICI010000037.1 GCF_029257255.1 Sporosarcina sp.
GGTTATTATTAGGGGTCAAGTAGTCGATGCCTTGACACCCCCGAATCATACCAAGGGGACTTTTCTATTTCAATAGGGCTCCACTAACCAAACAGGAATGCTCTGGGAGGATCAGCCCGACAGGTGACGACAACTTAGGGGAGCGAAGCGACCAAGTTGGCTCACCGCGGGCCCTCCAGAACGCGTCCGCCTGAAACGGAAAGCAACGGTACTAGATAGCTTTTAGAATCCAGTTTTTTAAGCTAAACTTATATACTTCTTGATTTTATTAAATAAAATATGATTTCTTTCCACTATACTTAAAGGGATGGCTTTATGAAAGATAAATCAACACAAGCAACCCTAAGTTTTCATTAGATTACTTTTTACAGCAACCTCCCCCAATATATGAGATAATGAACCTAACAGAACGAGCGTACTATAAATAAATTCGAGGTGGTCACATGAAACCCGTAATCCTTGCAGAAAAACCAAGTCAGGCCAAAGCCTATGCAGACGCATTCACTTCCCGCAAACACGACGGCTATATGGAAATCAGTCCATGCCAGACGTTTCCAGAAGGGGCTTTTTTGACGTGGGGTGTCGGGCACCTCGTGGAATTAAAAGAACCGCATACCTATAATCCATCCTGGAAACGCTGGTCACTTGGTAGTTTGCCTATATTACCCGAGCGTTATGAATTTCAGGTGGCCCAGGGAAAATACAAACAATTTCAGGTCGTGAAACAATTGATTCGCGGAACGAATATGGTCATCAATGCATGCGACGTGGACCGCGAAGGCTCGAACATTTTTTATTCGATCTACTATATGACGGGTGCGCGCAATCAGACGATTAAGCGGCTCTGGATTAATTCGCTCGAAGCAGATGAAGTGCGTAAGGGATTTGAGAATTTGCGGGACAATGAAAAAGACCTGCAGCTGTATGAGGAGGCCAAGGCGCGTCAGATCAGCGACTGGCTGGTCGGGATGAATGCATCGCGTCTGTATACGCTTTTATTAAAAGCCAAGGGGATTCAACAAGTGTTCCCAATCGGACGTGTACAATCGCCAACAGTGTATTTGATCTATCAGCGGCAGCGTGAAATCGAGACATTTGTGTCGGAACCATTCTTTGAGGCAGAAGCGCTTTTTACTGCAGCCAATGGAACCTATAAAGGGAAAGCAAAGCTGAAAGAACCGAAGCGCGAACTGATTGCGGAGGCACTGAACAGCCGTAATATTACGAAGCGCTCACCGGGAACGATCTCAGAGCTGACGAATACCGATAAACGGATGCCGCCGCCGCAGCTGCACTCTCTTTCTACCCTGCAGGCAACAGCAAACCGAAGATGGAAAGCCAGTCCCGCCACCGTGCTGAAAACGATGCAGACACTTTACGAGAAGAAGCTTGTGTCGTATCCGCGGACTGATACGCGGCATATCACGCCGAGCGAGTTCAACTACCTGGCTGCGTCTGTAGAAAAGTACCAGGAAGTAATTGGACAAACTTTCGAAATTGCTTCACGCACACCGAAGAAGCGCTATGTCGACAGTTCCAAAGTGCAGGAACACTATGCCATCATTCCGACGAAAAAACTACCGACGGCGGCCGCTATTGCTAAACTAGCTCCGCTTGAACGGAATTTATACGAAGAAGTCGTGCGGACAGCGCTTGCGATGTTCCACCGTGATTATTTATATACCGAAACGAAAGTAACGACAGACGTCAACGGACTTCCCTTCTTTACAACAGGGAAAACGGAACGCGATAAGGGTTGGAAAGAACTTTTTTCTGCGCCGAAGAAAACAAAAGACACAGAAGAACCAGCTCTGCCGCCACTTGAGCAACATGAAACGGTGCAAAGTGAGATCGGCATTAAAGAAGGCGCTACCCAGCCGCCAAAACCGTATACAGAAGGCCAACTGATTGCGATGATGAAAACATGTGGAAAGCTCGTGGAAGATCAGAGCGAAACTGATATCCTGAAAGAGATTGAGGGGCTTGGCACAGAAGCGACGCGAAGTGGGATCATCGAAACGATTAAAAGGCACGGCTATATTTCCGTGACGAAAAATATCGTATCGATTACCGATAAAGGACGCGTCTTATGTCAGGCGATCGAAGGCAGTCTGCTCGCGAGCCCTTCCATGACAGCGAAATGGGAGACGTACTTGAAGAAGATCGGCAACGGTGATGGTACGGGCCAGCACTTTTTAGGCAGCGTCTCAAAATTTATTGAAAAGCTGCTGGAAGACGTGCCTGTTCAACTGGAAAAACAGACAATTGATATCGTTCTGCCGCCTTCTCCTTCTTCCAACAGAAGTTCTTATACCGCGACGGAAGTGGCGCCATGCCCGAGATGTAAAAACGGTATGATTGTCGCCCGCAAATCATTTTACGGCTGCAGTAACTACAAAAACGGCTGTAAGCAGACGTTTCCCGGCTTATTTTTGAAGAAGAAGCTGACTGTGCCGCAAGTGAAACTGCTATGTACGAAAGGGAAAACGAATGTCATCAAAGGATTTACATCGGCTGACGGCAAGAAGTTCGATGCTTCATTGGAATTTAAAGAAGGAAAACTGGAGTTAGTATTTGTGTAATTGGAAAAGGACCGCTGCTTAATGACAGCGATCCTTTTTTATAATACAGGTGACAGCAGCCGCGAGACGCCCTGTTTGAATCGAATCCACAGTGATCTTTCACTATAGCGCCGCGGTGTCAGTTCCGAACTCAGTTCAATGTCTTTCAAGAACAGTTCCTGCAGCTCTTTTGCCACCTTTTCATCATAAACAATTGCATTCACTTCAAAATTCAATCGGAAGCTGCGCGAATCAATATTCATCGTACCGACTGATGCGATTTCTCCGTCCACTACGATGGTCTTCGCGTGCAGAAAGCCATTTTCATAAAGCAAAATTTTAGCTCCATAATCAATTAAATCCCCTGCATATGCCCAAGTCGCCCAATAAACGAAGGGATGATCCGGCTTGCTCGGAATCATGATGCGCACATCCACTCCTGATAGCAAAGCGATTTTACAGGCATCCATGAAACTCGTATCCGGAATAAAATACGGTGTCTGGATAAAAACACTTTCCTTGGCAGACAAAATCATTTTAATATACATATTCTTCAAATGCTCTGTCACAGAATCCGGTCCGCTTGATACGATCTGAACAGGACTCGTGCCGTTTTGCTTCTCCTGCTGAAATGAATAATCTCCCCAAACGCCCGGCTTATTTTTACAGGCCTGATGCCAGTCGAGAATGAATTTCCCCTGAATAGTGTTGACAGCTTTACCTGTGATTCGAAAATGCGTATCCCGCCAGTAACCGAACTTTTCATTCAGCCCGAGGTACTCATCTCCGACGTTGAATCCACCGATATAGCCGACGCATCCGTCAATGATGACAAGCTTCCGGTGGTTCCGGTTATTCACTCTGAAATTCACTAGGCGGAATAAAGATGGGAAAAACACTTCCACTTTTCCGCCAGCCGCACGTAAATCCTCAAAGAATTTCGGCGATGTCTTTTTGGAACCAACTTCATCGTACAGCAGCCGAACTTTAACACCGGCTTTTGCCCGCTCAATTAACGCATCACGAATCCTCTTACCCAACACATCCGGCTGAATAATATAGTATTGAATATTCACTTCATGTTTTGCAGAATTTATATCATGGAGTAACGCGTCAAACTTTAGATGTCCGTCAGTAAAAATTTCGATTTCATTATCGTCTGACAGTAAAGCATGAGAAGACGTCAGATTCATTCGGATCAGTTCTTTATGCTTCTCCAGCAAAGGAGAATGCTGCAGCTGTTCATGGTCCAACGCTTCAAGCTGCTTATCTGCTTCCGTTTCAATCGCTTCTCTTTCCTCAGCCGTCAGTTTATAAAAGTTTTTCTGTTTCAGATTACGGCCAAGGAACAGGTAGATAAAGAATCCTACGATCGGCAGGAATACCAGCACCATGATCCATGCCCATGTGTTTCCGACATCTCTTCTTTCGAAAAACAAGACGCCTGCTAACAGTAGAATATTAAGTACGGTGACAATTGATACAAATAACGTGATGAAATGAGTAATGTCCATAATAGTCACCATCCTTTCATTCTCTTTGCCAACTTCTTTGTTGCGATATACTAGTTAAGATGATTACAGATTGTATCCTTAAATATAGCATGTAACGTCGCAAAATGAATAGAACTTATGTAGAAAGACAAAAAAGACTGTCTATTATAAAATAGCAGTCCCCAACACTTTGATCTTATTCATATTCTATATACGAATTAAGAATCAGTTATCAAACCTCACCCAAAAACTCTTCCTTCACACGCTCTCCATACGCCTTCTCACTCTCCCCCTCCTTCTTCGGATATTTCTCCGCCACAACCGGCAGCAGTTTCTCCCACAGCACGTCCATCACGTAAAAATCCCGGTCAAACTGATAATCCAGTTCCTCCAGTGTCAAATCAAGCACTTCTGCATATTTCTTTTTCTCTTCATTGCGAACAGCCGCCACATGCTCCTTAATAAATTCCGTCACTTCTTCCTCTTCCACCTGTATCCCATAATTCTCTTCTGCAATATGAAGTGCATTCCAATAACGCTCGTTATCCCTCTCCGCCATCGACCGCATAAACTCGGGTGAATGCTCTTGCCTCGTAAAATTATTCTCTACCCGTATCCTGAATTCCGCCTTCTTCACAGTAAACAGCGTGTCCGTTTCATCCGCATTTACTCCTGAACGAATAAACTCCAGTTCCTCCTCGATCTCAGGCATGTCCTTCAGCACCTCTTCCACCGCTGCGTTCATTTGTGCATAATCCTTTGTTATGAGCTTTGGCTCTGCCTGCTCCGAACTGGCAGGTTTTTTAATCAGCATACTCGTCGCAATAACTAAACTGAAACAAATCATTATCAGCGCAAAACGATTGCTCCCTGTCATTTTCATTTCCCCTTTATGTAGTAAGTCCTTCCACTATGCCATACCAAAGCTGAATATTTTGTTGAATACACTGCACAGCCGGCAAAATCTTTCTTGGCGCTTCGACAGGTATTTCCGCGAAAACAAAAAAATCCAAGTACACGGAATGACCGCATGCTTGGATTACCAACTTATTTACGGACAGCTGTCACTTTCTCTGTTGTAAACGTCACAAGGACGAACAATGCAAAGCTAATCAGCAGCACCGTACCGCCAACGATATAAAAAATTAACGCAAATGTTTCATTGATATTGAAAGGCTGCATGAATTGAAGCCACATACCTGTTGTCAGTCCGATGGCTCCAATAATTCCTGACCATCCTTGGATTATCAGAAGCTTCTTCGCACGAACACGGTAAATTTTATAGAACACACCCCAAGCGAACATCGACAGCCAACCCACCAGCAAAATATGCGCGTGAATGGGACGGAATGCATATGAACCTGCGCCCGCCATATGAGAACCAAGCACCGTACCGATCAAACCAAAAATCGCCGCAATGCGAATTAAACGTAAACTCCACTTATCTTGTAACATCTTTATTCCTCCAGTCATCTTTCTACTATCTTCATAGTATCAGATTTAGATGAACGGAAGATGAACTGCAGATTATAATTTAGGCAAACGCACAATGAAAGTTGTTCCCTCTCCTAATTCACTTGTCACTTCTATTTGTCCATCATGCAGACGCACAACTTGCTCGACGATTGAAAGCCCAAGTCCTGTTCCTTCTACTTCACGTGTTCGAGAATGATCTGCACGGTAAAAACGGTCAAAAATTCTCGACTTCGTTTCCTCCGACATCCCGACACCCGTATCTTCAATGGAGAAACATACCTCATTATCCTGCTCCCACAGCCTGACATCGATCGTTCCACCGTCTTGTGTATACTTCAGAGCATTGGACAGCAAATTCTCCCACACCTTTTCTAAAAAAGCAGGATCTCCTTCAAATGTCACTTCATCAATTTCCAGCATCAGCGACATTTCTCTCTCCTGCAACAGCCACTGTGATTTGCGTACAGTCTCCCGAACCTGCTCATCTATACGGAATACCTTCTTCTGCAGAGGTGAAACAAGCTGATCAAGCGAAGTCAGCAACAACAATTGCTTTGTCAGCATGGACAAACGCTCCGTCTCCGATTGGATAATCCCTGCATAGTGCTTTCTTTCATCGGCAGGCAGCTCTTCATTTGACAGTAAATCCGCATAGCCCTTGATATTCAATAAAGGAGACTGAAAATCATGCGACACATCACTGATGAACGCCTTCCGAATCTGATCGTTCTCACTGAGCCGGTTAATCATCTGCTGAAAATCTTTCGCCAGTTGACCGATCTCATCTTTACGATCAATAGACAGTTCGCCGCTGAATTGTTCCTCTCCTACTTTCTTCGTCGCACGCGTCAGCACCACAATCGGCTGGATCAGCTTGCGCGCCACGACCAGCATCGCCAGCAGACTGATAATTGCCATGACAATAACCATGCCGCCTAGTAAGTAGTGGATTTCCGTAAACAGCATCTTGATATCAGGACGCAGGAACAATGCATACGTGCTGCCTTGATAAGTAAACGGTACACCAACTGTATTTGCGGATTCATTCGAAAAATAACCTGTTACAAAGCTCTCCGCCTTCAAATCCCGCATGCCGTGATAAACGTTCCCGTCCTGCACCAGACGAACGGCTTTAGGTTCCAAATTATCGAGACGGAATTCTTCTCCATAAGAACCGGTCGTCCCGTCAGGCTGGATAACCAATAGCTTATAACCCACACCTGCAAGCATATTAAAATAACCTGTCAGATCCAAACCTTCTTCCGACTCAATGAAAGACGCAATCTCTTCAGCTATTCGAACGTTTTTCTCATCATTCTCGTCCTTCAGATAGCGGTGATAGTATGTATTGACTGCCAAAAATGCGAGCAGCCCACTCGTCAGCATAATACCAAGAGTTAAAATGACGAACTTGCCGTACAGCGACTTCATTCCGAAACCTCCAGCTTATATCCGACACCCCTCACCGTCACGATCTTCACCTGACCCGTCAGCTTCCCCAGCTTGTCCCGCAGCCGTTTAATATGAACACTCAACGTCTGCTCATCTCCCTCATAATCAAATCCCCACACACGCTCTACTAAGACATCGCGCGTGAACACTTGGTTAAGCCTCGAAGCAAGCACAGACAGCAGCTCAAACTCCTTCAGTGGCAGCAAAAGCGACTTCTTGCCAAGTACCACTTCATAACTTTGCCGATTAATCACCAGCGGCCCCGCCTGAATCATCCGGTCCACCGCTTTATCATAACGACGCAAAATTGCATGAATACGGAACAGCAGCTCTTTCGGCTCGAACGGTTTGACTAGATAATCGTCAGATCCAGCCAAGAACCCCTTCTCCTTATCCTCCAACTCACCTTTTGCCGTCAGCAGCAGCACCGGTATCTCCGTATCCTCCCGAAGCTTCCTCGTCAGCGTATAGCCGTCCATTCCCGGCATCATGACATCCACCACCGCCAAATCCGGCCACTCCTGCTCGACAGCCTCCAATGCCTGCTCGCCATTCACCGCTTTCACCACGGTATACCCCGCCTGCCGCAAATGAATACTCACCAACTCTAAAATATGTATATCATCATCCACCACTAAAATTTTCATGTCGACCGTCTCCTCCTCTTCCACTCTGCATTCAGCAACCCAGAAAGAATAATAATCACCGCCGTCAAATAAAACCATAACACAAGCATAATGATTCCTGCCAACTGCCCGTACAGTCTGGAGTAATCAACCTGCGCCACATAATCACCGAAAAGCAGAGACACGAGCTGCCAACCAAATGCTGAAAACAAAGCACCCGGCAAAACTTCCTTCCATTTCATTTTACCAGTCGGCACAAGCTGATAAAACAACAGGAAGAATATCAGCAGAAACAACGTTCCAAGCCCCCATTTAATATTTGGCCAAATATACAGCCAGCCTTGCCAGGCGTCAAGTACATCATAATACGCAATCACACGATGCAGCAGCTTTTCGATCAGCGGTAAAAACAGCGACATAGGCACAACTAGCATAAACAACACAGTCACTCCAATATTCCGAATAAACGTCAGCCAGAAAGCTTGCTTCACCCTCTTTTCATTCGCCATATCTAATGAACGAGCAAACGACTGAACTGCCACCGACGAAGTCCACAAAGCAGCCAGCACACTAATTACCAGTACATTACCATGACTTTTATATATAACCGATTGCACACTTTGCTCAATCAGCTGAAACGACTCTTCTGGAACAAATGGACGCAGTAACGCCAAGATACTTGCCTCCTGTACAGGCAGAAACTGAACAAGCGACAGCACCACCAACAAAAAAGGCAGCACGGATAGCAATAAATAATAGGCATTCTGTGCAGCCTGATCAAAAAAGCGTTCATTAAAAAATCGCTTAACTATCGTAATGACCATCAAATTCCCCCTCAGCCTGCTCCGTATCTTATTACCAATATACCCTAATGAATCCATCTCAATTAACTAAAAGTGAATTTTCCATTCCTTTTATGGCTTATCTTATGATTTAGCCAGTGGCATTAGACAACAAAAGCCGCTCGCTTATCTCTACGAGCGGCATGAGTGTCGTTACGAGCGTACTTCGTGTCTATTTGATCACCGTCAATGAATAATATGACTTTGCTGTCTTTGATCACTTATCAAGGTCGTATGAGCACCTGAACGCCTTCTATGATCAAAGACACCTTTGGTAACCCGCAACGCGCCAGCTTACCTTCCGTGTTCGGTGCTGCGAAGGACGAAGAACAGCGGATTAACTGCGTCAGCTTCTCCACTTGCGAGTCTCGCGTATATCATACGCTTCGAGTCACAGCGGCTCACTTCCTTGCACTCCACTACTCCTCGCCCTTCTCGCTATTTAGTTCTCTGTAATCTAAATCTGTACAATAAAATCGTAAGCCTGCCGGCTTTATTATTTCTTTTTTAAACCACAAAAAAGCCACTCCC
>NZ_JARICI010000077.1 GCF_029257255.1 Sporosarcina sp.
CTGGCTAGTTGGACACCCCTATTATATACAGACTCAAAAAAGCGTCCGCTCCTTTTAATCAGGAACGAACGCTTTCTATTCTTATTCTAATAACCGAATCCAATACTCACATACTACGCGTTTAGACTGACAGCATTCATACTTTCAAGAAGTGCTTTTGCATCTTGATTTAAGTAAGTAAGGGAATCCTTCTTGCTGATAAGTGCAGCTTGATCTTTGACGATTAGCTTAAACGCACGTACGTCAAAATTGGAAGCATAATGATTCATAGCATGTAATGTGTTAATTTCTTTTTGATTCAGCGTCTCCGCGCCTTTATCCGTCACAAACTGTAACAGCTCCTGTGCATTTCGATTGAGCCTGTGATGCGCACGCTGCAGTAATGTTTGATTTTGCTCCATATACTTTCTAGCTGAAATGAAATCCAATTCATCCACACATTGATTTATCGCTTTAAACAACTCTTGAGCATTCATATTTACCACTCCTTTTAACCCACTAAATACTATACCACAATAGGTTCTAAAGTTTCAACAAGTAATTCTATTGTTCTATATTCGGAAATGAAACAAAAGGTATATATGCTTACACGGAGGATAGAAATATAAAAGGCAAAGCATCAATTGATCGATGCTCTGCCACTTTTATTAACTATATATTACTCACTATCACCAACGTTGAACAGCTGGTTTTTTCAACGGATTCTTCTCCATCAAATACGAAATAAATGTCGCATCAGCCGCAAGTTTCGGATGTGAGAAATTCAGCAAAGCAGCCAGATTTTTTGCATCATCAAGTGCTCTGTGTGCCTGCTTCACTTCAATTCGATGCGCATTCAGCAACTGCTGGAGCTTGCCGTTTTCAAAACCATAGTCCTTCCACTTGATCTGTCTGACCGAACAATACCAATCCATATCCAATGTTTCAGGGAGCAACCGGCTAACAAATCCTCTGTCGAAGGTCGCATTATGCGCAACAATTCCGTCCGCCTGATCCAGAATCGAAATGATTCGATTCATATCGAGCGACCTCCCTCTTACCATCTGATCGTTAATTCCTGTTATTCTCGTAATCGTCGAAGGGATCGAATAAAATGGTTCTTGAAATTCACAATACTCGTCTGTCACGCGGACAATACGATTATTTTCCAATTCACCCAGCATGACCCCGAGTTCAATTACTTCGTTACCCTCCGCACTCATTCCCGTCGTTTCGACATCTATAAAAGCAATCTGTTTAGTCATAGGACAACTCCTTTGCATCCATTAGCTGCTGATAGTTTTCATTGGTTCTTACTCTAGCAACAAACTCTTACCTTCTATTATATCAGCGCACCCATGTTCTGTAATAGCATCTTGCTTTGATCAATTTGACAGGTTGCCAGATAAAAGTGACTGCTGTATACTAGCATTGCTAACATAATTGTCCGTACGGGTGCTTGAGTGAATCAGGCTGAGATAGCAGTTGGAACCGCTGCTGACCGTGAATCTGATCTGGGTAATGCCAGCGTAGAGAGCGTGTTCGATGGAATAATTGGGATAGAATTCCCTCCTCGGCTGTCTGCTCTTTCAGACGGCTTTTTGTTTAGGCAAAAATAAAAGGAGTGGAATCTATTGAAGAAATTAAAGTTTACAGATTTGCTGATCACGATCATGGTCGGCGTTGTCTTCGGCATCCTCATGAAATTCTGGGATGACCTATACACTGTAGTGAAACCCATCATGCCGGTCGCCCGCCAACTGATCTATGGCATGTGGTTTATGGTGGGTCCGTTCGCCTATTTGCTCATCCGTAAGCCTGGTACAGCACTGATTGCAAGTATTGCAGGTGCGAGTTTATCCGCGTTCGCAGGACACGGCATTGAAGTATTAATGTATGGGTTTGTGCAGGGGCTGGCAGCTGAATTAGTATTTGCGGCTGTTCGCTACAGAAAATTCTCCATGCTCATTGCCGGACTTGCAGGTGTCGCCTCCTGTGTTGCCAGCTTCACGCTTGATTTGGTTTATGGTTATGCAGCGCTTGAAACTTGGGCTCTCATAGTGAAATACGGACTGCGTGCGATCAGTGCATTCATTTTCACCGGCATATTTGCAGTACTGATTGTCCGTGCGCTTGAAAAAACAGGCGTGACGTCATTAATCCGTCCTGTCGATAAAAAAGAATACACGATGCTGGACCAGTAACATGCAGATGGTTCATTCGAAACAACATCCGGTCAGCGTCACCAATCTGCGTCTGAAGTTTCCCGGTGAAGATTCATTGGTCTTTAAAGATCTCTCGTTTTCCGTGCAGCAAGGCGAAAAAGTTCTGTTGCTCGGACCAAGTGGCTGTGGTAAATCGACACTGCTACAAGTGCTTAGCGGCATCATTCCAAACTCCATCGAACTGCCAATGAAAGCAGAGAAAATTGAGCTTCCTGCGTCCTGGGGCTTTGTCTTCCAGGATCCAGACACGCAATTCTGCATGACATATGCAGATGAGGAGCTTGCGTTTGTACTTGAGAATCTTCAAATACCACGGGATGAAATGACACCTTTAATTGAAGACGCCTTAGAACTCGTAGATTTACAACTAGAATCATCTCATTCGCCGATTAATGAAATGTCGCAGGGCATGAAACAGCGTCTGGCGCTGGCTTCTGTACTGCTGCTGGAGCCGGATGTCCTGTTTCTCGATGAACCGTCTGCCCTTCTGGACCCGGAAGGAACAGAGCAAATCTGGTCCTCTATCAAGCAGGCAACAGCAGATAAAACGGTCATCATTGTAGAACATAAAATTGATTTGATTGCAGACTGGGTGGATCGTGTTGTGCTGTTTAACGACAACGGAGTGATTATTGCGGAAGGTCCGCCTGCAACGGTTTTCGCGAATTATCAAGAAGAACTGAAACGCTACGGTATCTGGTATCCGGGCGTATGGGAGGAGTATTTGGCGTCAGATGCTTTTGGCTCGATGATGCATAATCGTAAGCCTGCTGGTTCTGACAATAAAATTCTTTTGGATGGTTTTACTGGTTTTCGTGGTAATACTCCGAAAATCTCTGCGGAACAAGCAGAAGTGAAAGCTGGCGACTGGATTACGATTGTTGGCGAAAACGGCACAGGCAAAAGCACTCTGCTACTGTCACTAATGCAATTACTGCGGACAGAAGGTCTTTATGAAATAAACAGCGTACCCGTTATTCAGAAAAAGAAGAAACGACAGTTGCCAAAAGGCCTGTCTCTTGTCTTCCAAAATCCCGAGCTACAATTTGTCACGAACTCAATTGCTGAGGAATTGACCGTTTCATTGCACGGTATACCAAAAGATCAGGCTGAAGTGTATGCGAAGGAACTGACGCACTTATTTACTCTACCGAATTCAACAGGACGCCACCCCTATCAGCTCTCTACAGGGCAAAAGCGCCGACTTAGTGTAGCCACAGCACTAACTCCAGAAACTGATATTGTGCTGCTGGATGAACCAACTTTTGGACAGGATGCCCGCAATACGTTCGCGATTCTTGAAAAACTTGAGCAACTGCGGACTAAGGGTGTGACTATTTTAATGGTGACGCATGATATGGAGATTGTGGAAAACTTCGCGACAGCGGTCTGGACCGTAGCGGACGGTAAAGTACATGTGGATTTTGCAGGAGGTGCTTTGAATGCTCGCATGGTTCACACCTGAACGCACAACCTGGCTGTTCAAAGTCAACCCGGCACTCAAATTCATTGTCTTCTTTGCACTATTACTAATTACGCTCTTTAATCAAAATTTTTCGTTCGCTGTCTGGCAGGCCGTTTTTTACGGAATATTATTTTATGTATTCAGCGGCTATTCAATGAAGAAGCTTGCGTTGTTGTCGATTCCGCTGTTGATTTCATTCCTGTCTTCCGCACTGACGCTTACCCTGTTTGGTAAAGGGGATACAGTGCTGTGGCAGTGGTATTTGATCAAGATTTCTGAAGAGAGCATTCAGCATGGTCTGCTGCTCGGCAGTAAGTCTCTTTCATTCGGCTTTGTCGGCTTCACATTCCTGCTGACAATCCAGCCTGTCCTGTTTTTCTATGCCATGATGCAGCAATTCAGACTGCCGTCAAAATACGCATACAGTTTCATCGCTTCTTTCCGTTTGATCCCTGCCGTAACCGAAGAACTACAGATTCGCAGAAATGCGTTGAAAGTGCGTAATATCCGCTTCGCTAGAGGAATCAAGGGTGTTTACGAACGGTTACAAATGTACACCGTTCCCCTATTCGCCCAAAGTATCAGGCGCGCGCAGCGCATTGCGGTTGCGATGGAAGCAAAACAATATCAGATGGGCGCAGCGAGGACGTATTATTATACGACGCATTACAGTCGGATGGATGTGGTGTTTATTGCGGTCATGGTTAGTGGGTTGGGTTCAGTTGTGATGCTGGCACTTTTCTGATAACTAAATTAAATATTCCTGAAGACGCCGGCTATGGTAAAAACAGAGCCGGCGTTTTTTCTAATTAGTTGGATCTTTTTTATGAATCACTATTCATTTTATGGTATCCTTATTGAAAGCCAGCAGAAAGAGTGGGTGCAAATGTTTCTAAAGAAGAATGTGGAGCACGGAGAAGTACAGGGTGTTCGTTTTATCAATGGTTTGGTTTCTTTTAAAGGTGTGCATCTCAATGTTTTTTGCTTTGAAACAGACGGTGTGTTAATCGATACAGGCGCACAGTCATTGCTGAATCAATTTAAGCCTTTTTTCGCAGAAGCTAATATCGATCAAGTCGTCATTACTCACTCCCATGAAGATCATACAGGCGGAGCCAGCTATCTGCAAAAGGAATACGGTCTGCCTGTGTTAATGAATGAAATGTCCGTTCAAGAATGCGCTAAAAATGCTACTCATCCTTTTTATCGAAAGCTATTCTGGGGCCCACGGAAGTCACTGACTGCACAGCCGATCGGTGAAAAGTTTTCGTCTAGAAACGCTGACTGGAAGGTCATTGCGACACCGGGTCATGCAGAAGATCATTTGGCGTTTTTAAATGAAGGTACCGGCCAGCTCTTTTCGGGTGATCTGTTTGTAAATCCCAGGACTAAGCTTGTATTACGCAATGAAAACATTCCAACTATAATTCGTTCTATCGAAACAGTACTCTCTCACGATTTTGATGAGATGTTCTGTTGCCACGCAGGTTATGTCAAAGACGGACGTAAAGCAATGGAAATGAAACTTGATTATCTGACAGGTCTTCGTGAAAAGACACTGACTCTTCATGAGGAAGGTCGCGATGAAAAAGAAATTCAAACACAGCTGTTCCCCAAAAAGTACCCCATTAGCTATCTTTCATTTGGCGAATGGGATTCTATCCATATGATCCGTTCGATTTTGGCTGAAGAAACACATTAAAGTCTAATAGGTATTTATAATGAAAAGCTCTTGATCCATCACAGTTCAAGAGCTTTTACCCTTCGTTAAGATAAGATCACACAGACTCTTCTCCTCTTTCAGTTGGTGCGCTCTTTTTAACTAATACAAATAGCAACATCACAACCACTGAAACAAGCAGCGCCCCAGCCAGCAAGCTGTATTGGAAACGAATCGATTCGTAGCCGGCTGCTTTTCCAATGGAATCAAGTACAACCGGTGATAAGAACTGACCGATATAAATCATGCTGGATACAATAGAAATGACACGGTCGCTGAGCCGTGGATCCATATTGCCGAGCACTTTCACATTAATTAACGGGAAGATAATCCCCTGACCAAATCCAACCACGCATACACTCATTAGAATAACGGGAATGGAATGCGTTACCGTAAGAACACCAAATGCAATCCCCATAGCAAGTATCGCCGCCATCATCAAATACTTTTTGAAAAACACTTGCAGACGTAGCAGAAGCATACTTGTAATCATCCCGCCAATTGTTGTAAATGACATAACGATCCCAGCTGTCTGAGAACTCCCTAACTCACTCTGTTCCAAGTACAATGCCATATTTGTAGCGATAGCATAATAAGCAATCATAACACCGCATGCCGCAAGTGCCATTCCATATACGGAGAGGGGCATTTTTGCTTTCTCTTCCCCTTCCCGCGTCTTCAACGGTTCATTTTTCGGAAGATACAAGAGCACTAATACGAAAATCACCAACCCCAGCCAATACACATTAAACGGCACTCTCCAGTTAAATGCCGCCAAATAACCCGCCAAAAGCATCGTGATGATTCCGCCTAAATTACTGAAGGCTGTATTATAACCCATCATTTTCGTCCGTTCTTTTCCATGGAAATGATCACTGATCAGCGTAAAGGAAAGCGGCATAACCAGCCCCACCCCTGCACCCAATACTAAACGGAACGCCAGCAATACTTCAATGGTATTCGCAAACTGCGCTCCCACCCCACCGACAATGTAGATGCCAAGCCCAAGCAAAACAATAGAACGCTTAGATATTTTCTTCGTTAATGAACTCGAGATAAACGAAAAAGGAATAATCATTAATGATGGCACAGTCAAAACTAGCTTAATTAACAGAGGATCTGCATCGGGAAAATGGGCTGCAATTAATCCAAGTGCCGGCGAAATAGCCGCCCCTGCCATAACAGTCGCCATTGCGATCGAAATAATAGTCGGTTTTAACATACGATTCAATTCATCAGACCTCCAATTCAAATTAGTTAGCACGCTAATTAAATCGCACTTTGAATGAAAAGTCAACATGTCTTTAATTTTTTTGTACTTTAGCATTCATTCATTTATTGATACAATTAGCACACCAATAGTGTATGGAGGAATTCCAATGATCGAAAGCGAAATTCGTCTCTTATTGCAAACAATCGCGATTCAGACGCGTAAAAACTACGCACAGCAACTTCGCCAGCTGGATCTGCATATCGGCCAGGAACTTGCCCTATTTCATTTGTGGGAACAAGAAGGTCTAACACAGTCTCAATTGCGAAATAAAATGGGCTCGGAAGCATCAACAGTCAGCAATATGCTGCGAAAACTAGAACAGGATGGAATTGTCTATCGTACAAATGAAGGGCCTGACCATCGCATTTCAAATGTTTATTTGACGGAAAAAGGAAAGCAATTGAAAGTACCTATCACAAAGATTTGGGAAGAGCATGAGAAGCAGATGTTGCAAGGGATTTCGAACGAAGAATTGGGTACATTGCGTAATGTTTTGTATCAGATGAAAGAGAATTTGACTGGCGAATAATATTTTTCACACTGCAAAAGGAGCTTCTCTGAAAAAAATCAGAAATGCTCCCTTTCTACATTACACATTAATTTCCCAAGAAACCTTTTACCAAATGACCAATCCTGCTGTAAAAGAATATTTTCCCTATAGTTATGACAGCAAAAATGATAAGAACTGAAATTACATACGTTTTCGTTTTCCACTCCACCGCATTCCCTCCCGCTCACTATAACGCTTTTTCTGTCACTCAGAGAAGTCTAAATTTGCAGGTTGTACGGGCAGATGTTCCTTTGAAAGCATATTGGTAACCGGCACATTGAGATCTACTTCTTCAAAACGGAATCCGTCCATCCACACTCTTCCTTCGCCTATCAGCAGTACACCGAAATGAATCGATTCACTCTCAGGCGGCACATCCAAAACGATTGCATACTGGTTCCATTGTGTTGTTCCTGTAATCGAACGTCGATCCATATTATCGAACTGAACAGGATCACCAAATGCATTATCAATCCGCAGCCACGCTCCGCACTTAGAAACCTTTTCCGACTTTATATAACAAGACAGCCGAATTCGTTTCCCGTTGTACTGCGTTGATTGAAACTCCTGCATCAGCGTAGCAAACTGCTGTTCATTGCTTTCTCCCGTGGAATATAAGACAGCCGACTGCGTTCCTGAATGGAAAACCTGTTCATCCAACTTGGCTTCATACAAATCTGCATTTGTCCCACTCAGCAGCCAGCCCTTGATATCTTTATGTTCCATACCATTCATCTCCCTCTCTACTCTCATTGTTTTCATCATCCTGCGATACTGTCCCGGTGGAAAAGCGTATATTTCCTTGAACGCTCTGGAAAAAGCTTCTTGCGAATTAAACCCGAGCGCAAAAGCAATCGTGATAATCGTTTCATTAGAATCAATCAAAAGGTTCGCTGCAACAGCCAATCTCCTATTTCTGATATATTCTCCTATCGTTTTTCCAGTTTCCTTTTTAAAAACACGCAGTAAATGATATTTGGAGTAACCTGTTAATTCCTGAAAGTGTTCTAATTCTAAATCACCTAGCAGATGCTGCTCGGTATAGGAAATTACAGATTGAGTGACTTCACTATATTCCATCTTTACCACCTCAATTTCATCATACCTGACTTTCCCATTTCACATTTGATGTAAATTGCTAAATTCTTCTCAAGTGTACCTTGTGATAAGAAAGGGTTTAAGCCTTATGTAAATGAAATAAAAGACACCTCCATTGCTATTCTCTTTTATCGAGCATGTACATTTGTAACTTAAATGTTTTATAGTCTGTTTTCCAAATCATGTTCACCATATTCATGCACCCGATATCTACTGACCAAATCAACTAAAAAAGCGCATCTCAGTTTTACCAAGTTGCGCTTTTCGCTGTCCATTTTACATATCTATTCAATATCCGATCTACTAATCTTCCATACGCTTCACCAAACATATTCAGATGTACAAGCAAATAATACAGCTGATAGATAGGTTCTCTTTCTTCATACGTGTCGGAAAGCGGTATAATATCTGTATAAGCGTTATAAAAACGTTCTGAAAACCCGCCAAAAAGATTCGTATAGGCAATTTCAAATTCATGATCACCATATAGAATGGATGGATCAATCAAGACTGGCGCGCCTTTCTTTCCGGCTATCCAATTACCTCTCCATAAATCACCATGAAGCAGGCTAATTTCAGGTTTTGCAGGAACCCAACGATCTAAATTAGCGAGCAACTCCACTAATTTCTGCTCTCTTTTTCCTTGAATCAGCTTGCGTTGGCGTCCAATTCTCAGCTGACCTGCAAGGCGGACATCTCGATAATACTCCAGCCAGCTGTCAGTCCGACGGTTATCATGTTCCAGCTGACCAATGAAACCATCTCCTTCCAGACCATATTTTGTACCTGTCGTCAGATGCATACAAGCTACCTGTTCTCCTAACTGCTGCTCCGTATGTGATCGTTTATCTTCTTCAATCCATTCGAGCCACAGCATCGGCACCTCGTTTGCAGTTACAATTCCATGCACCTGTGGAACATCCACTGTATCAGACAACCTGATTTTCTCCAGCCCTTGTCTTTCAAATTCAAAAAATGCTTCCGGCATATTGCGGTTCAGTTTCACAAAATATTCTTGTTCCTCTGTACGTATATAATATGCTTCATTAATATCTCCACCAGACACAGCTGCGTATGATCTAATAGATTCGCTGACTCCCAGATGCTTTAGACCATTTTTCAATACTTCATTCATCGAGACTCTCTCCTGACCTACTATTAATAAAGACTCTATAACACAGAAACTTATAGACAAAACAGTATTCATTTAGTTATCTACCCTAAAAGGACAGGAGTAATCATTTCTTCAAATAAACTAAAAAAGTGTCCGTCCAAATGAAGAACTGAAAGATTGTCCTGACTGCACAATTCTCTGTACCTTCTTTAAACGCATCGATTCATATTTCTTTAATGCTTTCACTGCGGATTTTCCTAGTAACCCTTTTGCAGCACACTTACCTAAGGCTGCTGCATCTTGCAATGAGGCATTAAAGCCGCTGGCAGTAATACGAGCGGGAACGTGAGAAAGGCTGTGCAGTAAGTCATAACATGACTTACTGCACAGCCTTTTCTATACTCTTTTATTTCACAACTGTTACTGAACAGTTCACATTTTTAATCACTTTTTGACTGACGCTGCCAAGCACCAACTTTTGAAGTGCATTCAATCCCCGGCTGCTCAGCACGAGATGATCAATTTCATTGGCATTTACGTGCTTGATGATCCGTTGCTCAGGATTTCCCAGCAGTAAGGTGATTTCAGCTTCCCGTCCCTCATTCTTCACTAATTCCATCACTGGATGTATTTGTTTCTTCTGATATAAAGAAAGACTGTTCGGACTTTGTTTCAAAAGCCGTTCGTCTTCTACCTTGTTAAAGTCTGTGACATAAATAATCTCAAGATGCGCTTTAGGAAAATGTTCAACCAGCATCAGCGCATACTCTGTTGCGCGCAATGACTGTTCTGAGCCGTCTACTGCTACAGCAATCTTCATCTAATAACCTCCTGGCATAACTGATATTCCACCGGAAAATGTGATTTCATAATTCATATACCCGCTACCCATAAATTCAGTCTTAGAAAATACGCACACAACCTTATATCTTTATTGATTTGCCAGAATATCATATTCATTGTACATCTGTAAAGTCCTACGCCAAAACTTTTCCGCTCATAATAGTAAAACGCCAGCCCTGTAAAAGAGCTGACGCTGAGTTCTATTGTATACGCCATTATTTCAGTGCGTTATGTGTTATTTCTTCTTTTTCATCGGGATGTGAACATGCCGATCTTCCGCCACTTCAATCGCTCTTGAGTAGCCTGCATCAGCATGACGAATGACACCCATACCTGGATCTGAAACGAGTACGCGTTTAATCTTTTCAGCTGCCTCATCTGTTCCGTCCGCTACCAGCACCTGCCCCGCGTGAATGGAGTAGCCCATTCCAACACCGCCGCCGTGGTGCAGACTTACCCAGCTCGCTCCGCCACTTGTGTTCACAAGTGCGTTTAAAATTGGCCAGTCTGCTACTGCGTCACTGCCGTCCTTCATAGATTCAGTTTCACGGTTTGGTGATGCCACTGATCCGCTGTCCAAGTGATCACGGCCGAATACGATCGGCGCGCTGATTTCTCCGCTAGCCACCATTTCATTCACTTTAAGAGCGAACTTATGACGCTCGCCGTATCCAAGCCAGCAGATACGTGCCGGCAGACCCTGCCATGCAACCATTTCCTGAGCCATGTCGATCCAGTTTGTCAGCACTTCGTTATCGCTGAACATTTCTTTCGCCAGCTTATCTGTCTTATAGATATCTTCCGGATCTCCTGACAAAGCAACCCAGCGGAAAGGTCCGTTACCTTCACAGAATAGCGGGCGCAAGTAAGCCGGGACGAATCCTGGGAAATCAAACGCGTTTTCTACGCCCTGTTCTTTTGCATAATGGCGGATGTTATTTCCGTAATCAAACGTTTCTGCTCCGGCTTTTTGAAGAGCAAGCATCGCTTCCACATGCTTTGCCATCGTCTCAAGGGACAATTTCTCATACTGATCCGGATTTTCTTTGCGAAGCTTCAATGCTTCTTCATACGACATACCGTTCGGCACATAGCCGTTTCTTGGGTCATGTGCGCTTGTCTGGTCCGTTACAATATCCGGAACAATTCCACGGTCTGCAATCTCTTGATATACATCTGCACAGTTTCCGACAAGACCGATGGATCCCGGCTCACCTTTATCTGTCAGTTCTTTCACTTTCGCCAACGCCTCATCTAAGTCCTCATAGATAAAGTCACAGTAACGTTCTTTAATTTTACGCTCAATACGTTTTTTATCAACTTCAACGACCAGAATAACTGCTTTCGCCATCTTTCCTGCCAATGGCTGCGCGCCGCTCATTCCGCCCATACCGCCTGTCAGAATGAACTTCCCAGTCAGATCCGGGCTGCCGAATACTTTCTTTCCTGCTTCTACAAAGCTCAGGTATGTCCCTTGAAGAATCCCCTGCGCTCCGATATAGATCCAACTTCCCGCTGTCATCTGACCGTACATCATGAGTCCTTCTTGATCTAGCTTATTGAAGTTTTCCCAGTTTGCATACGCCGGAACTAAGTTAGAGTTGGCAATCAGCACGCGCGGTGAATTTTCATATGTGCGGAACTTCCCTACTGGTTTACCTGATTGGATCAGCAACGTCTCGTCATTTTCTAATTCTTTCAGCTCTTCAATGATCGCATGATAGCTTTCCCAGTTACGCGCAGCTTTTCCGATTCCGCCGTATACAACGAGCTCGTCCGGATTTTCTGCTACTTCAGGGTCCAAGTTATTCATAATCATCCGCATAGCCGCTTCCTGCGTCCAGCCTTTACAAGTCAATTCAGTTCCGCGCGGTGCACGGATATTCTTTAACGGTGTATTATTCAAATCAAACCACTCCTTTTTATTTAACTACGTAGCTTGAGATAACCATTTTTTGAACTTGAGAAGTTCCTTCAAAGATTTCCAGGATACGCTGATCACGGTACAATCTTTCTACTTTGTATTCTTTCATATAACCATAGCCGCCGTGAATTTGCACTGCTTTGTTGACTACACGGTTTGAAGCTTCTGAAGTGATCAATTTTGCGATGGAAGCTTCTTTCGATAGACGGTAACCTTTTTTATCTTTCAGGCTTGCAGCGTAGTATGTGTACAGACGGCTGACCGCCACATCTGATTCCATTTCTGCCATCATCCATTGCAATCCCTGGTAGTTAGAGATTGATTTTCCGAATGCTTCACGCTCTTTCGCATAGTTGACCGTTTCGTCAAGTGCCGCCTGTGACACTCCAACTGCCATTGCTGCAATACCGATACGTCCGCGGTCCACAACTGTCATGGCAATTTTGAAGCCGTCTCCTTCTTCACCAACCAAGTTTTCTTTCGGGACTCTGACGTTTTCGAAGATTACTTCATCCGTCTTCGCACCGCGGATTCCCATTTTATCATCGCCTGCGCCGAATGAAAGACCCGGTGTGCCTTTTTCTACGATAAACGCACTGATGCCTTTTGTTCCTTTAGAGATATCAGTTTTTGCATAGACAACCAGCGTATCAGCATATGCACCGTTCGTAATGAAAATTTTAGAACCATTGATAACGTACTCATCGCCGTCAAGTTTTGCGTTCGTCTTCATGGATCCAACGTCTGTTCCGCCGACCGGTTCTGTCAGACAAAATGCGAATAATTTTTCACCTTGGCAGCCAGGAACTAAGTATTTTTCTCTTTGCTCTTTATTGGAAGCAAGATATAGACCGTCAATTCCTAAGTAGTGTGCAGTCAGAATTGAACCTGTTGCCGCACAGCCATATGTGATTTCTTCTACAGCGATCGCTTCAGCAATTGCATCTGCGCCTACTCCGCCGTCCTCTTCAGGATAGGCAATACCGAGTAATCCAAGTTCAGCCATTTTCGGAATGTGCTCTTCAGGGAAACGGTTTTCGCGGTCAATTTCTTCTGCTTTTGGCGCGATTACTTCTTTCGTAAAGTTTCTTACCATGTCACGTATGCTTTGTTGCTCATCTGTTAAGTCGAAATTCATTGTTCTTCACTCACTTTTCGTTAGATTTTTTTTAATCATTTCGTTGTGTTCACCTAAAGCCGGGCTTGGTGATTTTATTTGCACAGGTGTCGCCGACAGTTTTACCGGATTCCCTGGAATTCTTGTTTTCCCTGCTACAGGATGCTCGACATCCAGCAACATTTCGCGTTCTTTAATATGGTCAGACTCACTGATCTCCGCGATATTTAAAATTGTGGAACAAGGGACTCCTGCTTCACTGATCATATCCACCGCTTCATCAGCTGTGTAACCCGACAGCCATTCCTCAAGGATTACTTTAAGCTCTGCTTCATTCTGACCACGCAGTATGTCAGTTTTAAAACGCGCATCTTCCACTAACTCTTCTTTGCCCATTACACCACATAGCTTGACGAATAAAGGTTCATTAGCCGTCGCAATAACGATGCTGCCTTCTTTCGTTTCAAATACATCAAACGGTGCACTAATCGGGTGGCGACTTCCGATTCGCTCAGGTATCACACCTTCAGATGTATAACGCATAACGTTATGCTCGAGTAGCGAGAAAATCGTGTCGACCATCGCAACGTCAATCGCCTGGCCAATTCCTGTACGCTCGCGGTGGAATAATGCCACCATGACACCGTATGCCGCGTAAAGTGCTGCACTCATGTCACCCAGGGATGCTCCTGAACGGGTCGGTGGATTATCAGGATGACCTGTAATGCTCGCAATTCCGCCCATCGCCTGCGCGACAAGATCGTATGCTGGACGTTTTTTCAGTGGTCCATATTGTCCGAATCCTGAAATAGAGCAGTAGATCAAGCCTTCATTTACTTCTTTCAGCGCCTCGTAACCTAATCCAAGACTTTCCATGACGCCGGGACGGAAGTTTTCCACGATGACGTCCGCATCTTTAATGAGTTCCATTAAGCTTTCCCGATCGTCCGGATCTTTCAAGTTCATTTCGATACTTTTTTTACCACGGTTTAAAAACATGAAGTAACCGCTTTCTCCATTCTGGAACGGACCGAAGTGACGTGTATCATCACCTAGTTCCGGACGTTCAATCTTTATGACTTCAGCTCCCATATCGGCGAGCATCATCGTACAATAAGGACCTGCCAGAACTCTAGAAAAGTCCAATACCTTTATGCCTTCTAATGGTTGATTCATGATAATTCGACCTCATTTCTAGCGCGGAATAAAAGCGCTTTCATTTCCTTATTTCTACTTTATCAAAAGGTGGATTATTTCACAGTAGAAAAATATACGATAAAGTACACTTATCTACTGTTGTTTTGTATACTTTTTCACCGGTTATTTTCCCACCTAAAAAGAGTTATGCAATAAGTCTCATTTTGAGGACTTTTTGCATAACTCTTCTTTTATTCAGTATTTGGTGGATAGCACACTGTTCCGGTAGGCTGTCGGTGTCATGTCCACATGATTTTTAAATACCCTGCTAAAATACTGCGAGGAACTGTAACCGACAGATTCAGCGATTTCATAAATCGTCATATTTAAATCTTCCAATAGAAGCTTAGCTTTTTTCATTCGCCGCTCTGTCAGATAGTAGCTGAATGAACTGCCTGTCGTCTGTTTGAAAATGGCACTGACATAGTTCGGGCTCAGCTCCACTTGCGCCGCGACTGTTTCAAGTCCAATCTCTTCGTGGTAGTGATCTTCAATAAATTGCAGGATTCCCTTTACTGACTTCAGGGATTGTTCATTATGTCCTTCGTTGACCTGCTCGCTGTATTCTGTAATGATTGTTTTCACGCATGCATCAATCTCGGCAAGCGTTTCTAATTCATGTAACTCTTTGGCATGCTTAATTTGCAGGGGCATCATATTTTTCGGACTGGCTCCGTTTTGAATAGCTGATTTTGATAGCGAAAACAATAGATCTAGCACTTGCAGACGGAATTCCTCCGGTTTGATATGGACATGAGACGCAATCGAGCAATAGACCTCTTCCCATTGCTGACGAACCCCATCCAAATCGCCCAATGAAAACTTCTCCGTTATCGATTGGATCTGCATTTTGTAGTCATAGTACTCCGCTGTCTCAAAATAATCCAAGTCTTCTATATGAATAATCGAATTCTCTGTGGAAAACAACCGGTATGCTTGTGCTTGCTTGCTTTCTTGATAGGAAAGATGTAAATTACGGGCGTCTTCAAAGTAATTGCCTATGCCAATCGTGACAGTATAGTCCGTTCTTCGATTAATTTCCGCACGAATTTTTTCTGCATACTCAATCGACAGTGCTTTGTATTTCGCTTCATCCACTTGAACAGGAAGCGCAAGCAAAATTGCATATTTCTCTTCCGTCACAAGTACTTTTAATGATTCATAGTGTAAGTGCGTTTCGCGGATTGCCTGGAGCACTTCTGCTCTCAGCGCATTCTTCCACAGCTCGCCTTTATTTTCCACCAGCCACGAAAAGTGATCGATACTCAAAAGAAGAACGGTATTTGGAATGAGTGACAGCTCCGCCAGTTTACTGCGCTCCCAAATTTCTTTCGCATTTTTACTGTTGCCGTACAGTAAATCGTACGCAAGACATTCTCGTATAGACCGTAGCATGTAGGCTGAATCTCTTTGCTTTTGTCTCCGCTCTCTCTTCAGATCAGCCTCCGCTTTTATCAGTACAGGCAGCAATCGTTCGGGAACATCAGCAGTCTCTACTGCTTCCAGACAGTCGTAAGCACCGGCTTTCATCAATTGCTTCATTTCATCAAATGAAAATGATTCCTTCAGAAAGAT
Organism: Sporosarcina sp.; assembly: GCF_029257255.1. Classification (GTDB taxonomy): domain Bacteria; phylum Bacillota; class Bacilli; order Bacillales_A; family Planococcaceae; genus Sporosarcina. The sequence goes on from NZ_JARICI010000077.1 coordinate 16,081, forward strand.
GACCTTAGATTCTATAGCTTCCTGCAACATACGGAAATGGGTCCCCCCATACTCTGATTCTTCATCCAATGAAATATCTGCAATCAGTAAATCCACTGCACGAATCATTTCGGTGTCTTTCAGGCTGGGGATCCATTCAACCTGAAATCTCTCTTGTGCTGATAAATTCTGAAATAAATCTTCATGCTGATAGATCCCTATAATGCTCATCGTACAATCACCCCTTCTTCGCCTTAATAATATCTAGTGCAATTTGTGCTTCTTCATAGCCTGCATCTGCATGACGGATAATACTCATACCGGGGTCCACAACCAAGACTTTCTTCAAACGTTCTGACGCCTCTTCACTGCCGTCCGCTATCACCGTCATTCCCGAATGAACAGAATTACCGATTCCCACTCCACCGCCATTCTGAATACTGACCATTGAAGCTCCTGCACTGGCATTTAACATGGCGTTCAAAATGGGCCAGTCTGCTACCGTATCACTGCCGTCCTTCATATTTTCTGTCTCTCGGAAGGGTGCCGCCATTGTGCTGCCTTCGGAATGATCTCGCGTAATCGCAACGGGGGCAGACAATTCACCTGAGCGTACCATTTCATTAATGATGACCCCCACTCGTTCCCGTTCTTCATAATCAAGCCAGCATGTACGAGCAGGCAAACCGTAGAAGTAAATTTTTTCCTGTACATACTGAATCCAGCGCGATACCCGGTGATCATGCGCAAATTCTTCCAAGATCATGTCATCAATTTTATAAATATCATTCGGATCGCCTGACAGCGCAATCCAACGGCACGGACCTCGCCCCTCACAGTAATGAGAGCGTAAATATTCTGAAGCAAAGCCAGGCAATTCAAAAGCTCGTTCATACCCCGCTTCGTACGCTTGTTTCCGCAAATTATTTCCATATTCAAACGCGATTGCGCCGCGTTCTTTAAACGTCACCATTGCTCGAACGTGAGGAATCAGTGAATCCTTCACCAACTTCAAATAGTGACCCAGATTTTTTTTACGTAGCGCTTTCGCCTGCTCCATATCCAGACCGCTCGGAATATACCCCATCTGCAGATCATGCACTGAAGTTTGATCGGTGACAATATCCGGAATGAAATCAAGTTTAAGTGCTTCGCGATAGCGGTCCGCTACATTACCTGTCAGCGCGATTGCTAATGGCTTCTTCGCTTTTGCAGCCTGCCGTGCCAGCCGAATCGCTTCTTCCATTGAATCTACTTTAATATCACAGTAATTATTTTTCAGACGCTGATCAATCTTCTCTTCAGATATTTCCACGACTATACACACTCCGCCGTGCATCGTGACAGACAGCGGCTGTGCAGCACTCATTCCTCCGAGTCCCGACGTCAGCACGATTTTACCTTGCAGGGTATCGTCAAAATGCCTCTTTGCAATTTCACCCATTGTCTCAAATGTCCCCTGCAGCACTCCCTGAACCCCAATATATGCCCAAGATGCCGCAGTCGATTGACCGTACATCGTCAGCCCTTTTTCATTCAGCTTATCGAATGCTTCGTCTGTTGACCAATGAGGAACCAGAACGGATGATGCGTTAACAATTCGCGGAGAATGAGGAAATGAAGGAAACTTTCCTACCGGCTTCCCTGATTGTATAAGCAAGGTTTCAGTCGGCGACAATTGCTTCAGTTCACGAATGATTGCATCCACGGATTCATGATTCCTGGCTGCTTTTCCCCTGCCGCCATATACTATTAAGTCTTTGCTGCTTTCCGCTACCCGCGGATCCAGGCTGTTTAAAAACAGCCGCAGCAATCCTTCAATCTCCCAATTCTTACAGCTGATTTCTGTTCCTGTCGGCGAAATTAATACGTTTGGCATCCGCTAAACTCCTTTATCGTTCTATTTTTTTCTTAGTAAGTTATAATTCTTTACCTAGCAGTGAGGTAACTATATTTAAATTAGTGCCTTTAACATTCTAAAAGTGTGAGTAAGTGGTAGGATACCGTTTCCCTGCGTTCCGACAACACTTTCTCCAATACCAGCGAAGGCAATCCCCCAGCGCCGAAGCGGGTTCAAACCGCAAACTTATATTTTCTTCAAACTTCCTGCTAAGTCGAGAAACCGAAACCGCATTCTGTAATTCAACGACATGAAATAACTTAATTATACAACTAGCATGTGCCCAAATCGCTTCTGGCGGATGTGCTATACTGATGGGAAGAATTATTGCAAAGTGGAGGGTTGTCAGATGGATCATCGATCTTTACTCTATTTCACGACGTTAATTGAAGAAGGAAGCTTCACCCAGGCAGCGAAAGCACTTTTCATCTCGCAGCCGTCTCTAAGCTCTGCAATTAAAAAGTTTGAAGACACAGTGGGACTTAAACTAATAGAACGGAGTACGAGAAATATCTCTCTAACAAAAGAAGGAGAGATTATGTATGAAGAAGCGAAAAAACTACTCAGTCATTTTAATTACTTTCAAAAAGAAGCCATCCGTCTAAGAGAAGACGGACCGCTTGAGCTACATATCGGACTAATTGAATCTGTACGTTTTTGGCTGCCAAAGGTACTTGTATCCTACAGTGCGAATCATCCGGATATTCATATCAAATTACTTGAAGTGCTGGGATTGACGCAAGTGGAAACTGCCCTAAAAAATTATCAGATTCACTTGGCGATCACTAATCAGCTTTTTGAAAGCGAAGAAATCGAAATGTTACCGATCTATACAGAGCGACTTGTCGCTTTATTACCTAACGGCCACCCTCTTCAGCATAAAGATAATTTATCCATTCATGATCTAGAAGGCGAAGAATTTATTATCTGCAAAGAAGGATTTCAGACACGCAATGATATTCTGAATGAATTCCGGAAGTCCGGCATTAAGCCTAATATTCATTTTGAGATTGAACGATTCGAAACCGCTTGTGCCTTAGTTGAGGAAGGTCTCGGTATCACGATTGTTCCAGAGAACTATCTGCGGACAACGGACCGTCCTTCGTTGGCAGTAAAAACATTAACAAACAGTCATCTTTCACGCACCGTCTATATTGCTTATATAAAAAATCGCTATCTGCCGCCTGTCATTGAAGAATTCATTGACACGACGAAAGATTTTTTCAAAATAGCTGACTAATCAATGTGTACGCTCAGGCATCACATTCTGAACAAATTCAGGTGTTTTTCCTTCGATTGCACGGATGACATTTAAACTGGTACGAGATCGAAGTTCATATTCGGATTCTTCGGATACATAAGAAGAATGCGGTGTAACAAACACTTCTTCCATATGAAGAAGCTCCTGATCTCTGCCAGGTGGTTCTTCCGTCAATACATCCAAGCCTGCACCCGCAAGATGACCTTCTTTCATCACCTTCACCAAAGCGTCTTCCTGAATGATTGCTCCTCGGCATGTATTAATGAGAATAGAACCTTCTTTCATCTGTTTCAATCTGTCGTAGTTTAACATCCCTTCCGTTTCTTCGGTTAACGGAACGTGCAGGCTCAAAATATCGGATCTTTCCAGCAGCTGATCGAGTGATACAGACTCCACGCCTAATTCAGTAAACGCCTCTTTCTGCACAAATTCATCATGTGCAATTACGTTCACACCGAACACCTGAAATTTCCGTGCCACCTCTTTAGCGATCCGGCCAAAGCCGAGCAATCCGACCGTTCTTCCCTTGATCCGCTTAATCGGCAATGTATCAAGTGGATTCCAACCGAGACTTTTCACTTGTTCATTATAGGCACGCAGTCTTCTCGCTACAGACAATGACAATGCAATTGTATGGTCAGACACTTCGCCAACACAATAATCCGCCATATTCGTGACGTATATTCCTTTATTGCTGGCAGCGTCCAAATCAATATGATTAAAGCCTACTCCGGATGCCGCAATGATTTTACAGTTCTCCAGTTGAGAGATAATATCCGCGCCGCAAGGAAAACCGATTTGCGCTACAATACCGTCCGCATATTTTCCAAACGTCTCAAAATCCTCTTTTACCGTATCACTTCTCGTCACTTTACATTCCATATCGTGATCGTCGTAAATCCCCATTTCCACATCATGTGTAAACCACTCATCATCTAAAATCCACACTTTTTTCCTTGTCATAATCCAACATCACTCCTTCTCATTTTGATGTAAAATTTCCACCAGCAATTCATTTTGCTCCTTAGTCCCAATTGACACACGGACGTATTCATTTAAGCCCCATGGCGTGCATGGACGAATGATCAATCCTTTTTCCAATAGCTTATTAAACAATATCTGTGCATCTGACTTAATGTGAACGAACAAGAAGTTCGTATAGGACGGAAAGACTTCGAATCCAAGCTTTGTGAATTCCTCCGTCAAATAGTTCTTGCCTTCTTCATTCATCTGATAATGCTCGTCTGTAAATTCACTGTCATCGAGTGTTGCAGATGCCGCTTCAATCGCCACACGATTCACAGCAAACGGCTCGCGCAAACGCAGGACAGGTTCAAGCAGTTCTTCTGACGCAATGGCATAGCCAACACGCAAGCCTGCTAAGCTATAGAATTTTGAGAACGTACGGATTGTAATAATCGGATGATCCGCCTTGAAATAATCAATTCCCGTCTTATACGGTTGCTCCCGAATATATTCGATATACGCTTCATCAAGTACAACCGTCACATGATCCGGAACTTCTTGGATGAATTTCTCTATGGCGGAATCCTCTACAATCGTGCCGGTAGGGTTATTCGGATTACAGATGAATACTAATTTTGTCTTATCCGTAATTGCCGCTTGAATGGCATCCAGATCAAACTTCCAATCTTCTGTAAGTGGCACTTCCACCGGCTTGCCGCCCATTAACAAAGTGGACGAACGGTATGCCGGGAAAGTAGGGCTTCCGTAAACTACTTCATCTCCTTCATCGATGTATGCGCTGACCACCAACGAAATAATATTATCTGCACCGTTACCCGTGATAACTTGTTCAGGCCGCACTTCATACAAATCCGCCAGACGTTCACGCAGTTTTGTTGCGGACGCATCTGGATATAAATGTACTTCCTCAATTGCCTGCTTCATGGCTGCTTTCGCTTTAGGCGAAGGACCGAGCGGATTTTCATTCGATGCGAGGCGGTGAACAACCTCCAGATTCAATTCTTTCTTTACTGCTTCAATCGATTTTCCCGGAATATACGGGGCAATATCTTTCACACTAGTTCTCCAATTCATAACGATTCCAGCTCCTGTTCTACGATGTGATTATTTCGCCAATCCCGGAAGATAGGTAGAAAACTGCGGAACGGCAATAATGATGACAATAATGACCAGCATAGCAATAATGAATGGTACGAGTGCACGGCTGATTCGTTCAATAGAGACTTTACTGATATGCGAAGCCACGAATAAGTTAACACCAAGCGGCGGTGTAACATAACCGACAGCCAAGTTACAAACCATAATAACTCCAAAGTGAATCGGATCAATGCCTACCGCAACTGCGACCGGCAATAGAATCGGCGTCAAAATAACAACTGCTGAAATGGTGTCAATGAACATTCCAACTACAAACAGGAACGCACTGACCAGTAACATCGTAATAATCATATTCTCAGAGATTCCTGTAATGAAATGCGCAATCGTCGCAGGAATGCGTTCGATACTGAGAAGATAGGCAAAGGAAATGGAGAAACTGATGATAATGATGACTGGAATATTCAACAATGTTGCTTCTAAGAACACGTTGTACAGACTCTTTAACGTCAATTCTTTATAGACAAACAATCCAATAAACAGGGCATACATACAGGCGACCGCTGCCGATTCGGTAGGTGAGAATAGACCGCTGTATATTCCCCCGAGAATGACTACTGGAATCAATAATGCCCATTTTGCATAGTTGATTGCTTTCAATACTTCCATGAATGTAGGGAATTTACCTTCAGTCGGGAAGTCACGTTTTTTCGCCGTTCGGTAAGAAACGAACATCAACGCAAGACCAATTAAAATCCCCGGAATAATTCCTGCTAAAAAGAGTGCGCCAATTGATACGCCTCCTACAATTCCAAACATGATGAACGGAATACTCGGAGGTAAAATAACGCCGATTGAGCCGGCAGTCGCTGTTACAGCTGCAGCAAACGGCTTGTCATATCCTTTTTTCGCCATGTTGGGAATCATGAATGATCCGATCGCCGCCACTGTCGCAGGACCTGAACCTGAGATTGCAGCAAAGAACATACTGGCAAGAACTGTACCGATTGCAAGTCCGCCTGTTAAGTAACCTACGAGAACACCCGCCAAGTGCAGAAGACGTTTAGACACACCGCCCGAACTCATCAAAACTCCTGCCAGAATGAACAGTGGAATAGAAAGCAATGAAAATGAATCCAGAGAAGTGAAGGCCTGCTGCACAATTGATCCGAGCGGAAGATCCGTTGCAAAAACCATTGTAAATAAAGCTGATGCTCCAAGGGATATCGCGATAGGAACGCCAATCAGCATAAGAACAAAGAAACTGATAAATAATACGGCAATTGTCATTGTTCTACCCCCTCTATCTCTTCTTCGAGCAGTTCGCCTTTTAAGATTCCTCTGAATTGCTGAATCAGTCTAAGCACCATGAAAAATGCACCAAGAGGGATTACAGAATAAGGGATTGCCATTAAGATTCCACTTGAAGGAGCTTTTTGGCCAGTTTCTAATAACTGCAATATAAATAATGTCCCCTTGTATGTAATGAATGCCATAAAGACGAAAAATAAAAATGTAGCCAGTAAATCCAAAACTTTTTTACATGTATCATTCATTAAATCTCTTACAAAAGTTACTCGGATGTGACCGCCCATTTTAATAGCTAAGCTGGAGCCAATCCACACTTGTGCGACGTGGATATATCGTGCAAATTCTTCTCCCCACACGATCCCGCTGCCAAAAAAGTAACGGAACAATGCCTGGCTGAAAATCATCAGCAAAATAGCCACCATTGTCGTGACTAGAAATATTTCTTCAAACTTCTCAATAAAACGTAAAAATTTCTTCATCGTTTATCATCTCCACTCATTCGATATATAACGTGGCGCTATTCTCTACGATGTCTTTTTGCAGAGTGTCTCAACCTAATTAGAATTCATTTTCATTACTTCGATTACCGAAGAGATTAAGAAAAATTCTCCCGGTTATCATTACAAACAATGACAACCGGGATGAAGTTTTACGACTATACTCTTATTCTCTTACTAAACCCATTAGGTCTGAACCAATCTCTTTTTCATACTTGTCATATACCGGCTTTAGCTTTTCGATAATTTCCTGTTTTGTTTCTTCAGGAAGCGTGTTTACTTTCAGTGTGTCACCTAAAAGCTCCATTGCTGCTGTATCCATTTCAACAGATACTTCTCTTTCATGCTTTGTAAACGCAGCACCCGCTTCATCAACCACTTTCTGAAGATCTTCAGGAAGTGAATCGTAGAACGCTTTGTTCATAACCAGAGCCTCTGCAGTAAACGAGTGGTTCATGATTGTCATATAGTCTTGAACTTCATACACTTTAGAGCTCTCGATCAATTGCCCTGTTGTCTGCATACCATCAAAGATGTTCTGCTGAAGTGCAGAGTACAATTCACCGAATGCGTATGGCTGAGGATTCGCACCGAGTGCCTTCAAGCTGTCTAAGTGAATATTGTTTTCCATCGTACGAAGTTTCAAGCCTTTGAAATCTTCTACTGTTTCGATCGGCTTCACGTTGTTCGTCATCTGCGTCATACCTGCACTGCCCCAACCTAAACCTTTCAGCTGATTCTCTTCCAGTTTAGAATTCAAGATATTTCCAAGCTCTCCATCTAATTTGCTGTTTGCATCTTCCACATCATCAAATACAAATAAGAAGTCGAGCGCCATAAATTCTTTTACAAAGTTCGTCAAAGGCGCTGTTGCTGGACTTGCTGCCTGTATATTTCCTGCTTGAACCGCTTCAATTGCTTCACGCTCAGAAGCATACAGCTCCCCATTTGAAAATACTTCTACTTGCAATCTGCCGTCTGATTTTTCTTCAGCCACTTCTTTAAATTCCATTAATCCTTTGTGAAGTGCAGAATCCTCTTCTACAGAGTTAGAAATCGTGATTTTATACTTCTTATCTGAAGAACCTGCATCTGCCTTATCACTATCACTGCCGCAACCTGCAACCACCAATGCCAGCGACATCGCTGCACCCATCATCATTTTCTTCCACATATTATTGCCCCCTTTTTATTTATTAAAATAGTTAGTCTGTTAAACTGCTAATCTGGAGTTAATCAAAGTTGTCATTATGAGTAAATTTAACCGCTTACATTTTACTGTTTGGTAACAGGTAAGGTAATGAAGCGCAAGAATGGTTTAACGGCCTCCTTTACAGTGAGTTGCTTTTAAAAATTTTCATACTTTTCTATTACCTTACTGCAAGTATATTTTAATCATCAGACTATTACAAATCACTTTTTTATATATAGTTATAGGATTTGGCTATTTATTATATAACATATGGATTTACTGACTTCCTTTCATGTCCATTTATCAATGAAATCAGAAGGCTATCCGAGCTTGTTTATCGTAACTCATAAGCAATGGTTGCTTTTCTCACAGATAACAGGTAGAGTGTATGTAATTAAACATTCTCTTATTTCGAAGATTTCGAAGTAAGGATAGAGGCGCAAAGACCATCAGTATACAATCCGAGGATGATGAGATCCGATGAAGGTTGTAGAAAGGGGAATTTGCCGAAGCTGAAGAGAGCTCATTTTCTCTAGGCTGGTTCTGGGCTGAACAAGTGCAGAATTGTCATATAGGCGACTATATGGAGGGCTATCTTATGCAGAGGAATAATTCATTATTTCAAAGCAGCAGCGACCCTCGTTGCTGCTTTTTGCGTTCAATGATCTACTCGCCCTCCACCCGCTATGTTTTTTTAATAAAAAGATAGGATGTGGAGAACAGATGAATTTCGGACAGATTGTAACAGCTATGGTAACTCCTTTTGATGAAAGAGGAGAAATTGATTTCGCAGCCACGGAAAATTTAATCAATCACTTAATCGCTAATGGTTCTGACAGCCTGGTTATCTCAGGAACAACTGGAGAGTCCCCTACACTAACACTTGAAGAGAAAGTTGAATTATTCAAGTTCACGGTACAGATCACTGCAGGAAGAGTACCGGTCATTGCGGGTACAGGCACGAACGGAACGAAAGAATCTATTGAACTGACAAGGCATGCGGAAAACGCAGGAGTCGACGGGATCATGCTCGTTACGCCTTACTATAATAAGCCATGTCAGGAAGGACTGTATCAGCATTTCAAAACAATTGCTGAAACGACTGCATTGCCCGTCATGCTTTACAACATTCCCGGACGCAGTGCTGTGAATATGGAACCAGCAACGATTATCCGTCTGGCTAAAGTGCCAAATATCGTCACTGTAAAAGAAGCAAGTGGAAACTTAGAAGCGATGGCTACGATCATTGAGTCTACACCTGAGAATTTCACTTTATACAGCGGTGATGACGGGCTGACACTTCCTGTTCTTGCTATTGGTGGAGCGGGTGTCGTCTCCGTTTCTGCACACGTCATCGGCAATGAAATGCAGTCGATGATCCAGAATTTCAAGGCTGGTAATTTGCAAGAGGCCGCACGAGAACACCGTCGTCTGCTGCCAATCATAAAGGAAATGTTCGCTGCGCCCAACCCTTCACCTGTTAAAGCCGCTTTGAATTTAAAGGGAATTCAAGTGGGCAGTGTGCGTTTACCTATACTTCCTTTGCCAGAAGCTAATCTTCAGTCTTTGAAAAAAGTACTGGATCTGCGCCAAGCAACTGCACTGTAAAACGATAAAAGGGCACCTGATCTACAACGAATGATTCATTGTAGATCAGGTGCCCTTTTGATTCATGCGATCAACAATCGATTAGCCAACAGGCGTCCACGGACTAGAATTCCAGCCCATGCTGCCAAGAAAGCCTTGATGAAACCGCCAATTAAGAACGGTACGAATCCCGCCATAAATGCGGCTGTCCAGGATAGTTCAGCCACGAATTTCAGCCAAACTGTTCCGAAGATCAGCGTAACGAACATGGCAATAATATTTGCAACCAGTGCTTGTGGCAAAGTAAAACTAGTACGCTCCATATAGTACCCCGTAATAAATGCCGCCGGAATAAATCCGATTAGGAAACCGCCAGTCGGGCCAAAGATAACACCCAATCCTGAAGACATACCTGAAAATACAGGAATCCCTACAGCCCCCATCATCAAATACACGAGTACTGAAATCGTTCCATAGCGCGAACCAAGAATTGTTGCGGCTAACCCAACTGCCAGTGTTTGACCGGTAATCGGCACGAGTGGCAATGGGATGGTCAGCTGTGCCATGATCCCTATAATTGCTGCAAATAACGCAGATACAATCATCATTTTTAATCTCGAACTTGAATCAGTCATCCCCTGTAATCCCCTTTTAGTAAACTATAATATATTATCAGTTAACGATTATTTTATAGCAGACTTGTTTTTGTGTCAACTATTTAAATATAACTTCTAACATATACTTTTTACTTTAGCGAGGCATGTGCTAATGACTGTGCAGAGCGGTCTTCATACTTGCCCCGATTCGACAATCCGTTGCATAGCGCAGAATCACTGTTTACCATTAGTAAAACCTGAATTTCAAGTTTACAGGGGTTTGCTATTCTTCCACCTGAAATACAGCGATGTTCCCTACCACATCTTCCTTTCCCAAACTCGTTTTCACATAGGCTGTTTTAGAATCCGCGCTCCATCCCCCCGAATATGAAATCACGCCGTACTTATCTACGTTTTCCATAATCCGCGTGCTATTGACCAGTTTTCCGTCAACCAGTTCCGCCATATAGACATTGGATCGGTACTCGCCACCAACTTGCACGGGCGTATCATACAGAATTTTGCTTTCATCAGGCGAAAGCTTGTAAGTACTGTTCCACTTACCTTCTTCATCTTCACCGCCTGCCAATAGCTTTCTCACATTTTTAGTTTGCTTATCCCAATAAAAAATCCCCAATTCACTATCGATCATACCTTGAAAAAGAAATGATCCATCTTGAAGTCTTGAAAAATCACTTATTTCTTTTCCTTCTCCTTGGAAACTAAATACATTTTCAATCGTACCGTCTTCCTGAAGTCGATAGATTCCATAACCATCTTTTTCACTGCTCGCAACAATATAATAGACATCATTTTCTTTTTCTATATAGTTCAGTACATAATCCTGAAATCTGCTCATCCCCCATGTCTGACTCTGGTTGATTTCAGGATCAAACCGGACAATCATCTCTTTTTTATAGTGGTAATAGAAAATGTCTTCATCTACAAATAAAATCTCATCCGGTCCAGCGTTTTCGAGCAACTTTTTGTCTCCATTTAGTAGATTATGGGCATACACTTCTTGTGCTTTATTATCATAAGAAAGTGCCCATTTTCCATTTTCTGATACCATAAACGCTTCACGATCCGCCACTTTCTTTTCTGTCCCCTGCGATAAATCCAACGAATAGAGCAGACCGTTTTCATTGTATGTGACCATGTCTTTGTTGATAGGCTGATCAAAGGGTGCATGAGAGATTCTTTTCACAACTTCAACATCCGGCTGCCTTTCAACCTCCAGGCTTCCGTCAGCCAGCGCACTTTCTAATTTCACGTCGTCATTGATCACAACTGTCGTTCCTTGCGTTTTTGCTTCTCCCGGCATGGAACATCCTCCCGCCAGCAAACTCAATGCAGCAACCAACAGCAGTGCTTTACCTGTATTAGCATTCATATTTTCTTCCTCCTTTTTGTGTATAACGCTAGCTTACACAAAGGATATTGCCATTCGTTCATGAGTTGTTGCCGACTTGTTGCCGATTAGGAAAAACGATAGAAACCTCAACATTCCCGTCCTGATCATCGAAAGAAATTGTACCGCCATGTCTTTCAGTCAGCTGTTTCGCAATGGTCAGTCCCAGCCCGCTGCTGCCAATTCCTTTAGTGTGAATAAACGGATCAAAGACCTGCTTTGCAATTCGTTCTGGAACCGGGGTACTTGTATTGCTTACCGTGACAGCAGATCCAGATAGTACAACACAAATCACCGAATCAGGAAGACCGTATTTGACTGCGTTATCCAAGACGTTAATGAAAATCTGCCTCAACTCATCCTGATTGCCGAAGACGATAAAATCCCCGCCTTCTATTTCAATAATCATCTGCTCTTTTTTTGCTTCCATGCCCATGTCTTCACAAAGCGATGTAACCAGCGGCAAGATAGGTATGGGTGTCCGTTCTTTCAGCACAACATCTGTCTCACTTTTCGACAGTTCGATTAAGTCAATAACCATCCGATTCATTCGCTCACTCTCCAAACGGATTTTCTTTGTTGCTTTACGTAAAAATTCGGGGTCATCAAAGTCCGGTTCCCCTATAATCTGCGCATAGCCCGAAATCGTCGCCAAAGGAGTTTTCAGTTCATGCGTGACGTTATTGAAAAATGTAGTCCGCGTCTTCCCGAGTAAGAGAACTTTATCTTTTTCCTCTTCCACCTTGTCGATATGCCGCTCGATATTTTGCTGCATTTCATTAAAATTTGTCGCAAGCACTGCCAGTTCGTCTTTTGAATTCACACGGACCTTCGCCTGATAATTGCCCTCCGCCACCTGCTTCGTCGCTTTAGTTAATCGAATCAACGGCTTCGTAATCTGCGTTGTGATGACGAATGAAATGAGGAATACCCCGACGAATAATGAAATGATCAGGAAGGTAAAACTTTTCAGCACGCTGTCATTCCGTTCAAAAAGATCCGTATAATCAGCGGTAAAGCGAAGAACACCAATAAATTCATCTTGAATATACAAAGGGTAAGCAAAATAAATTAACGTTCCATTGTCTGTATCTTGCCGGGTAAAAGACGCTTGATTTGCGAAAGCTGCCTTCAATTCAGGATAATCCGCTTCCTGACTATTCGTTTGATATACCTGATTCTCTATAAGCAGCGGCTGATCAACCGGAACCGTCTCATAGATGAAACTCCCATCTGGACCGTACAGCGCAACACTTTGTTTCTGTAACTTGCTTAATTCCTGAGCGAGTTTGCTGCCATACACTGAAAATAAATCTGTCTCTGCCGAATGAATCTGAGAAAACTGTTTACTGTATTCGCGCGTTGTATGCTGCAGCTTTGCCATATCACTCTCTATGAGCGCCTGGCTGTTCCCTTCCAATGAATCTTTCATGATCTGCTGTACAAAAAATGCCGCGAGAGTAAACAAGATAAAATAACCGATCAAGAACTTCTTTCGAATGGTCCATTTCATTCGCTTACTCTCCCTTCATCTTATATCCGACACCAAAAACCGTTTCAATTACGGACGGGTAACGGGGATCATTCAGCTTTTTTCTCACACGTTGCACATGGACATCGACAGTCCGGATATCTCCGTCATACGCATAATCCCAAACGGTATCGAGGATTTCCTCCCGCGAAAACACCCGGTTTCTGTTCTGCGCAAATAACAGCAGCAATTCATATTCCTTCGGCTTCAGCATAACTGCCTGTCCGTCTTTCAAAACCGTATGAGAACGCGGTTCAATTCGTATATGATCAGTAATATTTATGTAAGAGGACAAGGATACTTTTTGCTGCCGGCGAAGAAGCACTTTGACACGGGCTATCACCTCGCGAACATCAAACGGCTTGGTCATATAATCGTCTGCCCCAAGTTCCAGACCAATGATTTTATCCACCACATCATCTCGCGCAGTCAGCATGAGAATCGGCACATTACTCGTAACGGTAAGTCTTTTGCAAATATCAAATCCCGTCATGTCTGGCAGCATTAAATCCAATATGACCAGATCAGGCGCGATTCCGTCAAACAGCTGAAGTCCCTGCTGACCTGTCGCTGCACCGTGCACACGAAAGCCTTCTTTTCGCAGCGCATAAGCAAGAATATCCAATATGGATTCTTCATCCTCAATGATCAGTATCGTTCGATCAATCTCCATTGTTTCAATCTCCTTTTTACAAACCACACGTTTCCTTTAGTTTACTAGAAAGTTGTTGCCAAGATGTTGCTGTACAGACGAAATCACAACAAAAAAGCCTGATCCGCAATGAAAGCCAAATGGCTTGCAGATCAAGCTACTTATATTCAGGATTTCCCTTACTTCACATACAATGCAGCCAGCCGCTGCTGTTCATCAAACGTTATTTCATAGACACGCTGATCTTTCGTATATTCAGCTGGAAGTATTGTCACATAATAGCTTTCCCGCTTACTGACAGATCCATCTCCAAATTTTGAAAATTCGCCTGATTCCTTTAAAGCTTCGACCGTCTGCTGCAGCTGCTCCACTGTCAGCGCATCTTTCATTGTTTCATCAAACATAGCCCGCAGTTCATCAAAGTTTTGTTCATTTAATAACGTCACGGCTTCTTTCGCCTTCGTAATATAAGCTTCTGCAGTGGATTCATCTACTTTGTTTTTACCGCAGCCGGCCAGCAGTAAAATGGTTACCGCCGTGAGTACCGCTAATTTCTTTATCATGCTGTATCCTCTCTCCTGTCATCCAAATTCTCTCATAGTGATATTGCTGAGCAGTTCACAAAACAACAGCCACGAAGTTGGATACGCATTACTGCCATATTTTTTTATCGTACGACCTTCACGAATCACTTCAATACTCCACTGCGTACCGTCAAGAATATACGGTTCAATATAGGAAGATTTCCAGTTCAGAAAATCGATCAGCTTTAATTGACTGATGAAATGTTTTGCTTCTCTATCTTCTATTGTGCGTATAAATTTTTCTTCCATGTACCCTGTTTTCTCCCACAACACTTCTCGTCCTGCCAGATCTATCTCTGCACGATATGAATGGATCATATAGCCACCGACCTCAGCATGAATTCCTTTAATCTTTCTATATGCTGCGTCTATTGCCTGCTCTTTCGTCCATTCATTTTCGCAAGTGTCACAATAATATTCTTTATCATCAGGCGAGACCATACAGCCGCCAAGCTTTACTTTCTTGTCATACGAACCGAGATACTCTGCAGGTTCTCCGTATAAAATAGGCATCGTATCTGTCGAATTGCACTTCGGACATCTCCTATAGGAAATCGCCATGGGTTTCTTCCTCTTTTCGAACTTCTCTATTCATACTGTTTTTTCCATAATAGCACATCATTCGAGAGATTTTTATGAATATCATTTAAGTTTTCGTTAGATAGACAGTACCATTCTCCGTATAATGAACAACAATTATATAACTTGAGCAGTGGAATGGATCTTTCAAGGAAGTGGAGGCTGGAATTATGGATAACACTTTACTAAAAAGAAAACACCCGAACCATTATAGGTCAGGTGTTTTCCGTTACTTTACAGCTTCAAATGTATAGGTTTGCTTGTGATTTGACGGTGGTGTACCATGTTGGAAATCTGCCGAAATAATAATTTCTGTAAACCCGATACTTTGAAGAATAAGTTTGAATTCCTCTACTCCATACCAGCGTATAGAAAAATGCTGTAATTCAGTTTGAATCAATTTACCTTCGCGCCACTTTTCATATTTCAAATGGGAAACTTTACGTTGATTGAACAGATCAGCTTCAATTAACTTTTCCTCCAAAGTGATAGTATCTCCATTTGGCAATGAAAAGGCAGAAGTACCTGAAAACGTTCCAACATCTTCAAATTTAGGTTCGGGTAGAAATAAGTCCAGCATCAGCTTTCCTCCCGGCAGAAGATGCTTATACAAATTCTTTAGCACTTCCATTGCATCCTCACGATTTTCAATTAATTGGAACGATCCTGCCGGAATGATAATTGCGCCATATTCATTAGGCAATGAAAGATTCAACAAATCAGCTTCATATAAAGTGGGTTCTAACTCCCGCTCTTCACATCTCTTTCGACAAAGATCCAGCATATCCTGAGAATAATCTGCTCCCTCGATACGAAGACCTGCTTCAAGAAGCGGAATCATCACTCGTCCTGATCCAACCATCGCTTCTAGAATACGTCCTTTGCAATCAGCAAGCCTCTCCTTGTAATAGGTGATTTCATTACCAAAAGAGTGGCCAACAGGTTTCGTTACATCGTAAACTTCCGTACACAGTTCTCCATAATAACTAAAAGACATCATCCATAACCTCCGTAATTTAATTTTGCAAGTAGAGGTTGTCAGACAGAGTTATTTACCCTTTCTTCACCTCTGTATTTTGTAAGGTACTACATGCCATATCCATTATCATCATGATCACTCGCTTTCTGAATTCATAGAGTAATTCTATCATAAATCCCTGCGGAATCTTGACTACTAACAATGACCTTTCGAATGAAAGTACTACTATCCGTTGAAAGCATAAAAAAACCCTCTTGCATCAAGTTCAGATGAAAGAGGGTTACTCATTTTTTTCAGATCAGTACATGTTACTTCAAGAAATCTTTTTCCATGAAAGCAGGGTTTGGGTATTTATAGAAACCTTCTCCTGTTTCACGTCCAAGCTTGCCTTTGTCGATATACTCCGTCTTCAACAGCTCGACAAGCTGCTTGAACTCGTCCTTACCAGTCGCTTCCGCTTTTGCACGAACGATATTGTAGGCAGTTGTAATGCCCACAACGTCTAGAATCGCAAATGGTCCCATCGGTGCGCCTGTCGCAATCATCCACGTTTTATCGATTGTATGGACATCAGATACTTCTTTAACAAGCAATAACTCTGCTGCATCCAAAAATGGGACGAGCAAGGAATTCAAAATGTAGCCAGGCTGCTCTTTTTGAAGTGGCAGTGCGACCATTCCGATTGCCTTTGCAAATTCCATCACTCTGTCAAAGTTCACCTGCTCAGTTCCAGCGTGCTTCATTACTTCCGCTGTATTGTTCTTCCAGATTTCATTGGCAAAATGCAGTGCCAGGAACTTTCCGGGACGTCCAGTCGCCTCTGCGAATTGACTTGGCAACAGTGTAGAGGAATTCGTCACAAATACCGTTTTTTCAGGAGCAACTTTGCCAAGCTCCTCGTAAAACGGTGTCTTGATTTTGGGTACTTCAGGAATTGCTTCGATCACCAAGTCTGCATCCTTTACTGCTTCGCTAAGATCGCTGTTAAATGATAACCGTTTAAAACCTTCCTCGAATGCTTCATCTGTAATGCCCAAATCAGCTTTATAATAGGGCTTTAAATTAGTAATTCGCTCTTTCGCTTTAGCTAGTGCCTCGTCATTAATATCGTATAGATTTACATTAAATCCTTTGTACGCTGTCTGAAATGCGATTTGACTTCCCAGTACTCCGCCGCCTGCAACTGTAATGTTTTTAAAATCCATGGTGCCATCTCCTTTATAATGCAGATCTTATTTTATCTATTCTGTTCTATTGTATACGCAATTTTATTATATTAATATCATTTCGCTCTGATATTCTGAAGATCAATGAAAATAACGCCTTGTATTTTTCACAAAGACACTATTCGCTGAGTTTATTTTCATATTGCTATATACTGCACAAGAGGAAGTGATCTATATGGAAGAAATCAAAATCTTTGATGAAAATTATACCTATTTGCGAAATGAAAGCAGAGATACTGCACATCGCGAAGGCCATTGGCATGAAACGATTCATTGCTGGCTGATCGACGGGCAGTCCGTGTATCTGCAGAAAAGAAGCTGTGAGAAAAAGGACTTCCCCAGCTTGTTCGATATCACAGCTGCGGGACATATTCTAGCCGATGAAACAGTTGAAGATGGATTACGCGAAGTGAATGAAGAGCTCGGAATTGATGTCGACCACACTAAACTGCAGGCGCAGGGAGCGGTCAAAGATATTATTGAGCTGCCGGACTTTCACGATTATGAATTTGCTAACGTCTTTTTATATGAAGATACATTTGCACCGGCAGACTTTGTCCTGCAAAAAGATGAAGTGGAAGGAATCTATACTGTCCGTAAAGATCTGTTTATTCAACTATGCTCGCAGGAAATCCGGAAAGTCACCTGTCAAAACATACGTAGCGGCGAATCTACAGATATAGGGTTGGAACACTTCGTACCTCACGAAGCATCTTATTTCAAACAAATCGCTGTATTTCTAACCACTTAATAGTTTCATTCGAATGAAGCTCTTTTGTTTTTTTGAATCATCATCATCCCCCCCCCTCTCTTCATACATAAAAATGACAGGGGAAGAGAATCTGGATTCATAATCAGATTCTTTTTTATGTCCAATAATTATAGCAGTCTGCGCGTTGTAAATCGTTGTAGCAATGCAACTTACGCGTTACACTTATTTAGAAGATGCACTAGTAGAGGAGAATACATATGACATATCAACCCGATACAACGGAAACAAAGAAACTCATACAGCAGCTGGTATCTATCCCAAGCCCGTCCGGCTATACAAAACAAGTGATTTCATTTGTTGAAGAGTTATTGCAAGAGTACGGCGTGGAAACAAAGCGGAACCGCAAAGGCGGGCTGATTGCTACATTGCCCGGCAAAAATGAAAAAGAACATCGCATGCTGACGGCTCACGTTGACACGCTTGGTGCCATGGTGAAAGAAGTCAAAAGCAATGGACGTCTGCGGCTCGATTTAATTGGCGGATATAACTTTCATTCGATTGAAGGCGAGTATTGCAAGATCCATACCGCTTCAGGCAACATAATTACGGGAACCATATTAATGCATCAGACTTCTGTTCATGTATATAAAGATGCCGGCAAAGCGGAAAGAAACCAGGTCAATATGGAAGTGCGCATTGACGCGAAAGTAAAGACCGCTGACGAAGTACGGGAGCTCGGTATCGAAGTTGGTGATTTTGTTTCCCTCGATCCGCGGGTGGAAATTTGTGATAATGGCTTCATTAAATCCCGCCACTTAGACGACAAGGCAAGTGTAGCGATCCTCTTGCAGCTCATTAAACAGATGAAAAATGAAAACATCATTTTGCCATATACAACACATTTCCTGATTTCGAATAACGAAGAGATCGGCTATGGAGGCAACTCCAATATCCCTCCCGAAACAATCGAGTATCTAGCTGTCGATATGGGCGCCATGGGGGACGGTCAGTCAACAGATGAATATACCGTGTCTATTTGCGCGAAAGATGCGAGCGGTCCATATCATTACGGACTTCGTAATCACTTGGTTGATCTGGCGAATAAAAACGACATCGAATATAAGCTGGATATCTATCCTTACTATGGTTCAGACGCATCGGCAGCCATCAGAGCAGGACATGATATTATCCACGGCTTAATTGGGCCGGGCATTGATTCGTCCCATGCCTTTGAACGCACGCATGAAGATTCACTAAGAAATACACTGCAGCTGTTATATCATTACGTGCAATCTGAAATACAGTCTTATTAATGCTCAAAAAACAGCTCCGCCCCAAACTACTGTTTGAAGCGAAGCTGTTTTTATTTCTTTACTTGCACAATCTCCATTCCTTTTTGAGCCAGTAAATATTGAAGTCCCATTCGGAATGTGGTAAATGCCTTAATCTTACTAAAACCTGACACGTTAGACAGAATTAAATTCTGTGCAAAGTCAGGTGAAAATCCTACAAAAATTGTTTCGGTGCCCATCAGCTTCAGAACACTGATCAGCTCATCAATCTTTTCACTTAACAGCTCATACCCCATATTTTCCTCAATTGCGAGAGTGCTAATATCAGTAAAATCAATGACCACCGTATTTACAATATTGTCACCGATTTTTTGAACGATTTTATCCTGTATATGCATAAAGCGTTCAACGGATAGAGCTCCAGTCAGCGGAACTAAAAACGTCTCGGGTACGATAGAAGGAATGATTGGTGCAGATAAATCTTCAATAAGTTTTTCATATAATTTTATCTTTTCTTTCAGCGCTTTCATTTCGGCTGTTTGATTTTTTTCTTCTATCGTCATAGTGCTCCACCTTTTTTCTAACTCTAACATCCTGTGTGTTCCAGAATTGTATTGCTTAATTATACCATATGAAAAGGAATTTCAAATATGTAAAGATAAGTCGGTAACCACTGGTACAGCAGTCCGTGCCGCATATTTTAATATCTCATACATACACTTCCGCTCTGCTAAGCACCTATTATTCATCAAAAACTATAGGTATCAGCCTGCTACCTTTCACCTACTACTTCGTCGACTCAATGAGTATATGTGGTAAGGAGTAGGAAACGAGTGCGGGTTTTCTAATCGTGATATCCTCACCGGTTGCAGTCATTTATAGTTTCGAAAGATTTCGTTTAACGTGGCGATGCAGTTCATCCGCCTGCCAGCCCAGACGGTATTGCAGTTCATTGCAAAACGCCAGCAAAATGAAAGGACCGTCCGAGTTCATCTCAAAGCTGATTCCCCGATGCTCCAACTCTTCCATAAGCGGTCGCAACGGTTCAAAACTTCCTCTTCTATACAGCACCTCAGCATCCTCCCGTACTTCGTTCACAAAATGGAGCAGACCCGTTTTTTCTAATTCTTCTTCAAGTTCCTCTGACAGATCATACACTGTTTTAAAAATCAGATTGATTTTCTCATTCGTCAATTTTTCCGTCCCAATGAAAATCCGTTTTGCTTCCGCATCAAGTATACGCAACAGCGGCATTTGTTTCTTCACAGATGCCAAAGCATTCAGCAGGCTCATGTAATACCAGGACTGTTCACGCTTCCCCCGGTTAAAACGCCGCCAAACCGTATCGCCCGTTTCATCCAGATCTGCTTGTATCGAGCGGATATTATGCAGTTTATCAGCGATAATGACCGCTAACTGATCCAAATGATGAACAGGAAGTTCTTTTATGGTGTGCAGCTTCCTTTCTTCCCATGACAACGATTTGTCCTGTTCGGACGCAGATTGAACCAGTTCCGTTATATAGGGTCCAAATTGCAACAGAAGTTCCTGTTCAGTCGTGTCGGTATCTTCGAGCGTATCATGAAGCAGACCTGCAGCTACCACTTCATCATTGTATCCGTGATGTTTTAAGATCATGCAGACTGCAAAAGGATGGGTGATGTAAGGAATATCTGTTCCTTTACGGCACTGTCCTTTATGCTTTTTCACCGCAAACTGAAATGCCTTTTCAATGATATTTATTATAAAAACCACCTTCCAATTAGATTACTATCTTCTCTATATAGAAACTGAAGATTACTGATTTATTATGTTTTGTAGTGCGACACTATTCATTTATACCATTTAAAAGAAACACTTCCCAGAAGAAATACATAATAGCTTTCCTATCCCAGTCTATTAGATATACAATAGAAGAATAAACATTATGATTACACTTGATCATGTCGTGATTTATTCCAAAAGCCCTATCGATTCTGCAAAGGAAATTTCGCGAAACGCGGATGATTCTGGAGAAACTTGGACGGCTGTCTTTTTGAAATCATGTCCAGCTGATAATGATTGTATGTAAAAGTATTTTTAGAAAGCGCTTTCATCTTTTCTTAACCTGTTGAATACAATTAAACAAGGAGGGATTTTATGAAATTGGCAAGAAATATTATCATTGCTCTCATTGCAGGGATTTTCGTCGGTCTTTTCCTGAATCTCTTAGCTCCCGGTCTATTTTTAAAAGCAGATGCATTCTTATTTAAGCCGTTGGGTACAATCTTCTTACATCTTATGAAGATGCTGGTCGTACCTGTTGTCTTTGTTTCTATTGCACTCGGAACAATTGGAATTGGCGATCCTAAAAAACTGGGTCGAATCGGAGGAAAAACAATTGGTTTCTTCCTTGTCACGACAGCCATTGCGCTGGTCATCGCTCTTTCGCTCGGGCTGCTGTTTAAGCCAGGAGCAAACGGAAACTTCGAGACTTCTACTGCTGTTTACGAAGCAAATGAAGCTCCGCCAATTGCAGATACGTTATTAGGCATTATTCCAACAAACCCAATCACAGCGATGGCTGAAGGCAATATGCTTCAGATTATTTTCTTCGCAGCCCTGGTAGGTTTCGGTATCGCGATGCTCGGCAAGAAAGTCGAGCGAGTGAAAGTGTTATTCGAGCAAGTCAATGAACTGATCATGTACCTGATTACCTTCGTAATGAAATTTGCGCCATACGGGGCTTTCGGGTTGATTGCATCGGCTATCGGCAGTCAAGGCTTCGACGCGCTCAGAGCAATGGGCATGTATATGAGCGTCGTCCTCGGTGGCCTTCTCATTCACTCGATTTTGGTCTACGGCGGTGCCATCGCACTTCTCGGAAAGCGCAGTCCGATCTGGTTCTTCAAAAATTTCTTTCCTGCACAAGTTGTTGCATTCAGTACCTCGAGTTCCGCTGCAACATTGCCGATCTCATTAAAAACAGCTCAGGAAAAGCTAAAAGTGCCTGAGTCCATCAGCTCATTTACCCAGTCGCTCGGTGCTACGGTCAATATGGACGGTACAGCGATCATGCAAGGAGCAGCAGTCGTTTTCATTGCGCAGGCCTATCACATCGACTTGTCGATGGGACAGTTGCTGACCGTCGTACTGACTGCAGTACTTGCGAGTATCGGAACCGCTGCCGTGCCGGGCGCAGGACTCATTATGCTGGCCATGGTACTGACAGCGGTCGGTCTGCCGGTGGAAGGAATCGCACTGGTTTTAGGTGTTGACCGCCTGCTTGATATGGTGCGCACAGCAGTCAATATTACAGGTGATGCAGCATGTGCAGTTTGTGTGGCTCAGTCAGAAGGAGTGCTTGGAGAGACAGGTAAGAACGAAGTAACAACGAGCACAAAAACTCTATAATAGCATGTAGTCTTACGTATAAAAAATCCCCTTCTTCTAACATTTAGAGGAAGGGGTTTTCAGTGTGCTTATGACCGGGTCCTTTCAGACAGTTTCATACTGATCGAGGACCTGGTATCTAGGTTTTAATTTACTTTAGCTTTGCCGTTTCGATCCCGTATTTTCATTATCTTCCATCGGTACTGCACGATACACAATAAACGAAAGAATGACTGCTACAATCGACATCGCAAACGCAATAAAGTACACAAGTTCCACACCCGACACTAAGGCCAGACTTATTGCGCCAGGATCATTAGGCGTTGCAGATTTCTGCAGAACATGTAGCTGCCGTGCATTCATAATACTGATGAAAACAGATACCCCAATCGCACCCGCCACCGGCTGCAGCGTAGACATGACCGCCGTACCGTGTGGATAGAGCCGTTTCGGGAGCTGGTTCAGCCCATTCGTTTCAGCAGGCATCATAATAGCAGAAACCGACAGCATGATTAAGATATAGCCAATGACAACAACCCATACCGGTGTATTCATCGTTAATTGACTCATCATGAACATAGTACCGCTTAAAATAAGTGTCGCTGGAATCATCAGCACACGAGGTCCAAATTTGTCGAATAAAGAGCCCATGAAAGGCGACATAATTCCATTAAGGATACTGCCGGGAAGCAACACCAACCCCGCCGTAGCTGCAGTCAATGCAAGGGGCCCCTGCATATAAATCGGCAATATGATTTCGGATGCGAACATGGCCATAATGATGATCAAAAACATGAAAACTGCATGTGTAAACATAGGGTAACGGAACACACGCAGATCCATAATCGGCTCTTCCAGTTTCATTTGTCTCCAAGCAAACAGGGCGATACCGACTGCTCCAATGCTGATGAATAGCCAGACACTCGGCGTTTGAAACCCATTCGCACTTTCCCCCACAGAACTAAATCCATAGACAATGGAACCAAACCCGATAGTAGAAAGAATCAATGAAACGAAATCTATCTTCGGCTTTGTCACTTCAGACACATTAATCAAAAATCGATATCCAAAGACAATGGAAAATAACGCAAATGGAATCACGATGATAAACAAATAGCGCCAACCGAGATACTCGACGATCACACCTGAAAGTGTTGGTCCAATTGCAGGTGCAAACATTATGACAAGACCGATAATCCCCATGATTTTACCTCGTCGATGGGGCGGATAAATCAATAAAAACACATTAAATATGATCGGCATCAAGAGTCCTGTTCCGACTGCTTGAATCAACCGTCCTGTCAATAGAATTGGGAAAGTTGGTGCACTCGCACAAATGATGGTCCCTACTGTAAATACGGCCATTGTGCTAAGAAATAATTGTCGCGTCGTGAACCACTGCAGGAGCAACGCGGAAATGGGAATGACAATCGCCATAACCAACAAGAAGCCGGTTGCCATCCACTGCACAGTTGCCAATGAAATCGAAAACTGATCCATTAGTGTAACGAGCGCAATATTCAATAATGTTTCATTTAAAATAGCAAAAAATGCTCCGATAATTAGCGATAACATGATGGGCATCACTTTCACATTCGGGTCATCCACTAAATACTCGTATTGTTTCTGTTCCAATTAAAAACCTCTTTCATTTGAATTATTCGAATAGGCATCGAACTCCAGACATACTAAGCATGGCAGTTACGCAATTATACAGAAGATCGGCCGGTATATTCCACTATTTAAGAGTAGACCAAGGAAGTACAGCAATATATTGATACATCTAGAATAATTGACATTCAGAAACAAACACCAAATAATAGTAGATAATTGCAATTACATTCATACATCTCCCCAGAAAACACATCAAATACTTCGAGATCGATTCTTGCAAAATTGGGAATCGTTTTCTTTAAGGAGCAAAACGTATGGCATTCACAAGTTTAGACCAACTAATAAAGCTTGCTGAACAGGAGCAGACCTTTATTTATGAAGTCATGATCCAATCTGAATTAAAGCAAAAGGGACTGTCGAG
Organism: Sporosarcina sp.; assembly: GCF_029257255.1. Lineage (GTDB taxonomy): Bacteria > Bacillota > Bacilli > Bacillales_A > Planococcaceae > Sporosarcina. Next base: position 40,859 of record NZ_JARICI010000077.1, read on the forward strand.
AGAAACGATCATCAAAAAAATGGCAGAACAGTTTACAGTCATGGAAGAAGCGGTTCGAAAAGGTACAACAAGCTCCGTCATGTCGCGAACCGGCTTGACGGGTGGCGACGGATATCGGCTCCATGACTATGCAAACAAAGGACATTCTTTTGTACATCCATCAACGCTGCACACAGCAGCTAACGCATTCGCAGTATCAGAAGTAAACGCAAATATGGGAAGAATCGTCGCAACGCCCACTGCGGGATCTGCAGGTATCCTGCCGGCAGTTCTGGTTCACGCGCTCGATAGCGGCAAGTTCACGCGAGAGCAAATTGTCTTAACGATGTTCACCGCTTCCGCATTAGGTTTAGTCATTGCGAACAGAGCATCCATATCAGGTGCCGCGGGCGGATGTCAGGCAGAAGTAGGTTCAGCTACCGCCATGGCAGCCGGAACATTGGTAGAACTGGCCGGCGGAACTCCGCAGCAGGTCGGCAACGCCATCGGCATCGCGCTGAAAAATTCACTCGGACTGGTCTGCGATCCAGTAGCGGGGCTCGTAGAAATCCCCTGCATCATCCGTAACGGACTGCATGCGATTACCGCGCAGGCAGCTGCAGATATGGCAATGGCGGGGGTTGTCAGTATCATTCCGCCTGACGAAGTGATCCATGTCATGCATGAAGTCGGACAGCAAATGCCTGAATCACTGCGTGAAACCGGAATTGGCGGGCTAGCCGGTACTCCGACGGGTAAAAGATTGAAGGATGAAGTGTTTAGCTCAGAAATGAAAAGTAAAGCGGAAAATAGCGGCGGACCCGCAAAATATCATAGCGCCTATGAAATTATCGGGCCTGTTATGATTGGGCCGTCCAGTTCTCACACAGCAGGAGCCGTACGTATTGGAAACGTTGCCCATCAACTGTTACATGAACAGCCGCTGCACGCAAAATTCTCCTTAATGGGTTCTTTTGCAAAAACGTATCAGGGTCACGGCACTGACTTAGCACTGCTTGCCGGCGTGTTGGGTCTTACGACGACAGATGAAAGAATTCCAAATGCAAAAGAGTATGCGAAAAAAACAGGTCTGCATTATGAATTCACAAACCGGGTACTCGGCAGCTATCATCCGAACACAGTGCTTGTTGAATTGACAGGACAAACCCGCAAAGTAAAACTGCTCGCCAGTTCATTGGGCGGCGGTAAAATTGAAGTGCAGGAACTAAATGACTACCCGTTGAAGTTCTCTGGTGAACGGCCTGCACTCGTCATCTTCCACACGGATAAAAAGGGCGTCATCGCGGATCTGTTAGGAATTCTCTCAAAAAAAGGATTCAATATTGCCCGCATGGCGAATGAACGGTTCGCAATCGGCGGCCCCGCTATCACAATCTGTGAAATCGATAATCAGGTAGCTGAAGAGATGCTGGCGGAACTGAAGCGTGATGTACCGATCATTGATGACATTTTATTGGTGGAAACAGAATAGAAAATAAGGTCATGAGACAATTTTGCATTGTTCTCATGACCTTATGTTATTTATTGTAAATCCAATCCTTTGAGCAATTCACGAACTTCATCAGTCGAATTTGTATCCATCAACTGATTTCTCAACTCAGCAGCTCCACGGAACCCTTTTACATAGATCTTGAAAAAGCGGCGAAGCGGTTTAAACAGACGCGGTTCCAATTCTGTTGAATATTTATCATGAAGATCAAGATGCAGGCGTAAGAGATCTAGCAATTCTTCACTGCTATGCTCTCTTTTCTCTTTTTCAAAAGCAAACGGGTTGTTGAATACGCCGCGTGCAATCATTACACCGTCGACTCCGTATTTTTCGACAAGCTCCATGCCCGTCTGATAATCAGGAATATCACCGTTGATCGTCACTAGCGTATCAGGTGCTATTTCATCGCGAAGCTTCATGATTTCCGGAATCAATTCCCAGTGTGCAGGCGCGTGGCTCATTTCTTTACGCGTGCGCAGATGAATCGACAGATTGGCAATATCCTGCTTCAATACATGCGTCAGCCAACCCCGCCACTCATCTACTTCCGTATAACCAAGACGCGTCTTCACACTGACCGGCAATCCTCCTGCTTTAGCAGCCTGAATAATGGCTGCGGCAGTTTCAGGATGACGAATCAAACCGCTCCCTCTGCCCTTCGTCGCCACGTTTGGCACGGGACAGCCCATGTTGATATCTAAACCTTTAAAGCCCATTTCCGCCATTCCGATACTCATTTCCCGGAAATGTTCCGGCTTGTCTCCCCAGATATGTGCGACAATCGGCTGTTCGTCTTCCGTGAACGCCAAACGCCCACGCAGACTGAAGATCCCTTCAGGATGACAAAAACTCTCCGTATTCGTAAACTCTGTGAAAAATACATCAGGTCTTGCTGCTTCAGCCACGACATGACGGAACACGACATCTGTGACATCTTCCATCGGTGCCAATATAAAAAACGGACGCGGTAAATCGCGCCAAAAATTTGTACTCATAGGTAACTTTCAATCCTCTCATCATAACTTGCACCTGCGAATGAAAACTTAACGTGCAGATGCCAGCTTCTCCATTATACAAAAAGAAGGCCGGAGAATTCCACTATATCGAGAATTCTCCGGCGGGTTATTTGTCGAATAAGGAAACTATCTCTGCCTGCTTCGTTCTATATTCAATGCTTTCATTAGAGAGATGACCATCAGCAGCATGACGAATGAAAATGGTAAGGCTGCGATAATGATGGTATTCTGTAAAGCAGCAAGCCCACCGACCGACAGCAAAATTAGCGCGATGGACGATTGGATGACGCCCCAGATCACTTTAACACTTGTTAAAGGTGTCATCGATCCGTACGTCGACTGCATACCGAGTACAAATGTTGCGGAGTCTGCGCTTGTCACGAAAAACGAAGCGATCAACAGTATCGCAACAACTGATATGACGGACGCCCAAGGCATCTCATGGAACATTTCAAAGATGACAAGTTCTGTTGGCGCACTCGCGATATCCGCAATTCCGCTCTTCTGCATATTGATCGCCGTTGTACCGAACGCAGAAAACCAAAATGCGCAAAGCAAAGTAGGTGCAAGGAGCACGCCAACCATAAATTCGCGGATCGTCCGTCCTTTTGAGACACGCGCTATGAACATACTGACGAACGGGGCCCATGAAATCCACCATGCCCAGTAGAAGATCGTCCAGTCAAACAGCCATTCCCGATTTCCTTCATCAAGAGGGGCCGTACTAAAGCTCATTTTGACAAGATTCGCCACGTAGCCCCCAAGAGAATCGGTGAACATGTTTAAGATTAGAAGTGTCGGCCCTAAAATCACAATGAATACGAGAAGTAGCACTGCCAGTACGAGATTTGTATTGGATAAATACTTGATTCCCTTACTGAGGCCTGTCGAAGCAGACATGATGAAAAGAACCGTGACAATCGCAATAATAACAAATTGGGAGAATGTCCCGATTTTGATCCCAAACAAATAATTCAGTCCTGCGTTAATTTGAACCGCACCGAAACCGAGAGTAGTCGCTACTCCAAATGCAGTGGCAAATACAGCAAGAACATCAACAAGCGTTCCCCATGGTCCATCCATCTTCTTACCGAAAATCGGTTTCAATGTTGCGGAGATTAAGCCCGGCGCACCTTTACGGAATTGAAAATACGCGAGAGACAGCGCGACAATGCCATACATGGCCCAAATATGAATTCCCCAGTGGAAGAAAGACTGGCGCATCGCTTCTTTAAAAGCGGCATCGGTGTTCGCCTCTTCTGTTGCGGGGCTGATAGCGTAGTGAGACAGTGGTTCAGCTGCACCATAGAAGACTAGACCAATACCCATTCCCGCTGAAAACAACATGGCAATCCAAGTTATTGTAGAAAACTCAGGACGATCTGTATCCTTGCCAAGTCGAATCTTGCCATACGGACTAAAGATGAGGAAGATGCTCAGCAATAATAGTAAAGAAAGCAATAGCATATAATACCAGCCAAACGAAGAAGCAACGAAATTTTTGACGTTGACTGTAAGTGTCTCGAAGCTATCTGATGCAAACACTCCATACCCGACTGTAATAACGATCAATGCTATAGTTAAGTAAAAGACATTCGATATTTTTCTCATGATGCTCCTTAAGAATTAAAGTAGTAGTTAGTCTATGAAACATTATTTACTATACCAATATCTTTTATGAAAGGCAAAACATGTTGGAGTGTCAAGTGAAGAACTTATTGGCGCGATGTTCTATGTTATGATAGAAAGAAATTTTTATAAAGTGGAGGATATTTATGAAGAAAGTTGCTGTTATACAAGACCTGGCATCGTTTGGAAAGTGTTCATTGACCGCCGCTATCCCCGTATTATCCGTAATGGGCACACAAGCCTGTCCATTACCGACAGCTATTCTATCTGCGCAAACTGAATATCCAAGTTATTTCTGTGAAGATCTGACAGCCAATATGCCATCTTTCATTAATGAATGGGATAAGTTGCACGAACATTTCGATGGAATACATACAGGTTTCATCACAGGAAAAGAGCAGATTACTCATATCCAACGCTTTTTGGAGTTATTTCATAAACAAGATACGACATTGCTGGTAGATCCGGTCATGGGTGATATAGGAAATGCCTACAATAACTTTGACGAGGAGTTACTGGAGCGAATGAAGGGGCTTGTTAAGCAGGCAGATATCATTACACCTAATTTGACAGAGTGCTGTCTGCTAACCGGATTATCGTATAATAGACTCCAACGCTTTTCAGATGAAAAAGACTTTTTACAGGAGATTCAGGAAGTCGGAATGCAGCTCTCTCAGGAAACCGGCGCACAGGTCATCATTACCGGAATCAATCCACCATCACATGCTTCACATATGAAATCAATCGGCAATATGTACATTGACGAAGAACAATCTGTTTACAGTTCTGCTCCGTTTAACGGCAAAAGCTACTCTGGAACTGGTGATTTGTTTGCATCCGTCATTATGGGCAGCCTGATGCGCGGCGAAACCATTGCACAGGCAATTCCGCTGGCGGAAAACTTTTTATCTGCAGCCATTGACGATACATACATGGCAAACACACCTGCTGTGGAAGGAGTTAATTTCGAAAAACATTTGAGATTGCTATTGTAAGTGCAGTCAATTTGAATGCTAATCAGGAGCTGTTCTAAGCGCAATTATGCTTAGGACAGTTTTTTCTAACGGAACATACCAACCCCATAATTCACCGCCCGAATAAACTTCAACACTTCTCTTTGGAATATCAGTCCGCACAAAAAAGACTGTCCATAAGTCAGATGAATATGACGTATGAACAGCCCACTTTACTTCTATTTTATTATGCTCTCTGAACGACAATCTCTTCATCCATAACATCTACGCTGACCTTTTCAACAGGTTCTCCTTCTAACAGCAAATCTGTCAACGGATCTTCGATTTTATCCTGAATGACCCTGCGAAGCGGACGCGCACCGAAACGGCTGTCATAGCCCAATGACACTAGCGCCCGTTTTGCTTCCGCGGTAATGTTGATGTCAATCTGGTTTTCTTCAATCGCTTCCTGAAGATCTCCAAGCATCAAGTCCACGATTACTAGAAGATCTTCCTCCGCCAATTCATTGAACGCCACAATCGAATCAAAGCGATTCAGGAATTCCGGCTTGAAATAATCGCCCAGCGTTTCTAACATCGTTACAGATTCATGCTCTGCTTTATTAAAACCGACAGTCTTTTTCTTCACACCGGTACCCGCGTTGCTTGTCATAATAATGACCGTATCTTTAAAGCTGACAGTGCGGCCGTGAGAATCCGTCAGTCTGCCGTCTTCCATGATCTGCAAGAACATATTCTGCACATCAGGATGCGCTTTTTCAATTTCATCCAGCAGTAAAATAGAGTACGGGTTGCGACGGATCTGCTCTGTTAATTGACCCGCTTCCTCGTGACCAACGTATCCTGGAGGCGATCCAATAATCTTGGAAATCGCATGTTTCTCCATATACTCGCTCATATCCAGACGAATTAACGAGTCGCGTGAACCGAACAACTCTTCCGCCAGCACTTTTGTGATTTCCGTTTTACCGACGCCTGTTGGACCTACGAACAGGAACGAGCCGATCGGACGGTCTTTCGATTTTAAACCGGCACGGCTGCGGCGGATTGCTTTAGCAATTTTATCGACCGCTTCAGCTTGTCCAACCACTTTTTTGCTAAGGCTTTCTGCAAGCCCCTTCATTTTGGCCTGTTCTGCAGCCTGCAGCTTTGTAACAGGAATTCCTGTTTTCTCTTCTATAATCTGCGCAATCTCTGCGACAGTAACAACCGGCTGTGATACTTCACCATTTAGTTTCTCTCTCAGCTGCATTTCCTCTTGACGTAAAGTTGCTGCTTTCTCATAGTTCTCCTGCTCTGCCGCCTGCTCTTTCTGCTGAATGACTTCCTGTAAACGAGTATTCATGGAATCAGAAGAAGCATGCGTAAGATTCAAGCGCGCACCTGCTTCGTCCAGCAAGTCGATGGCTTTATCGGGTAGGAAACGATCTTGTATATAACGCTCTGATAAACTTACACAAGCCTGCACCACTTCATCCGGATAGGACACTTCATGGAAACTTTCATAACGGTCTTTAATGCCGTTTAAGATTTTAATCGTGTCTTCAGCAGACGGTTCCTTGACGATAACCGGCTGGAACCGGCGTTCAAGTGCCGCATCTTTTTCAATCTGACGGTACTCTTTTAACGTTGTCGCCCCAATCAACTGTAGGCTTCCGCGTGCCAAAGCTGGTTTTAGAATATTTCCTGCATCCATCTGCGAACCTTCCGCTGACCCTGCTCCTACAAGCAAGTGAATTTCATCGACAAACAGCAAGACCTCGTCCCGTGATTCTAGTTCTTCAATCAGCTGCTTCATCCGCTCTTCGAATTGACCACGGATACCTGTGTTGGTAACGAGTGATGCCACATCGAGCACATACACTTGCTTATTACGAAGCTTCGCCGGCACGTCGCCCTCATGAATCTTCACCGCAAGGCCTTCTGCAATAGCAGTCTTTCCGACACCCGGTTCCCCGATCAATACAGGATTATTTTTATTTCTTCTATTTAACGTTTCAATTACACGTTTGATTTCTGTTTCTCTTCCAATAACCGGGTCAATCAATCCATCTTTTGCGTCATTCGATAAGTTTTTACCGAGCTGATCCAGTAAGCCAGGAGCATGTCCTTCTGCTTCTCTAACTTGAACATGGCCTTTCTGACCGCCATTCTCCTGGAGAAAATGATTAACATCATGACTGAATGAAGGCGTATGGCCGGCAGCCAATTGACCTCTCATCTCGTGATAGCATATTTGGCAGATATTCACTTGCATAGCCTGTTGATTGATTTGAAGTCTAAAACTCATCGTTGCTTCGTTTTTTTCGCAATGTTGACATTTCATAGTTGGCTCCTCCTTGTGAATTCATTTTAGCAGCCAAGACGCACTTACTGACGTTGACTAACTTTGACCTATACCTATATTATACTCTGACGTACTTTGACCTTCAACAATTATGCTTGTCTCCTATTACACAGCTCTTCCTGAACTTTATAAGAGTTCAGAGTACAAAAAGGGTTTTTTCAGGTAAGGTTGGATAAACTGAATGTATAGGGGGGATTCCAATGAAACTGATCATTGAATGGAGTTACCGATCGAAGAAAGGCACTAAAACAGTCTTCAGGTCGGATGAAATGCCTGCAGCACAAGCGTTGCTCATTGCAGAGGATCTTGATAAAACAGGCAGATTAAAACAAATACAGTTTTCCGATCCGTACGATAGTTTCTGGTCGCTGAAGGAATTGAAAAGCTATGTAAAAGGCATCGAAACAGAACCGCATAATATCACGATATATTTTGATGGAGGTTTTGATTGGGATACGAAAATGGCTGGCCTCGGCTGTGTCATCTATTATGACCAAAACGGAAAATCGTACAGACTAAGAAAAAATTTAGCCGTAACAGATCTCGTCTCTAATAACGAAGCAGAATATGCAGCACTTCATCTTTGTCTGCAAGAACTCGAGATTCTTGGAGCCCACCACTTACCTATTAAAGTGCTGGGTGATTCAAAAGTCGTCATCAATCATTTAAATGAGGAATGGCCGGTAATTGAAGAAGACCTTTACAACTGGGCAAATAAAATTGAAGCGAAGATGAGTGAACTGGGATTTCAACCTGAGTATGAGCACGTTTCGCGAAAAACGAACAGCGAAGCGGACAGACTTGCTGAGCAGGCGTTGGCGGGTGTGGAAGTTGTGGCTATTGTGGAGAGAACGTAGCAGTACCCAGTCCTCACACAGTGTCAAACTGTTCGGGGACCAGGTATCTTTCTTAACACAGTTTCTTTTGATAGACATGAATCTCACAAGGAACAGCCAACATTGCTGCGAAGTTCGGAAATGAGGACTCCACCGTTTCCATATGTGCCTTTTGATAGCCGATCCGCGTATACCATTCACGCAGCCCTTCTTTCTCTTCGTGCAAACCTTGCTGGGGCACCAACAATTCGAGCTGCATATAAAGAAAAGATTTTTCTCTGAATTTATCTTCAACAAACTGGATTAGTTTTCGTCCGATTCCAGCTCCCTGGCATGCATCATCCACAGCTAGCATACCAAATTCCGCTGTATCCTCAGTCATTTGACAAACTCGGATGCATCCGACAATCTGTCCCTTTAACCAAGCCGCCGCGACCTCTCCATTGCCTATGTACTCCGCCACTTCTTCCGTTGTAATACGTGCGGCACCATCCTTCCATAACCCTTTCTCAGATGCCGCATATACACGGTTCACGATTTTCGTAATATGTTCTACATTTGCTATATTAGCGCCTGCATCATCTGGCAGCATTTCTATTTCAACTGTCTGCTCCATAAGCGGAACCCCTTCCAATCTCCATGACTATTTAAAATTTGGTTTCTTCTCTGAATTATACAATTTAATTGAACATAATAAAAGATGGCAGGTGCCGACACAATTTTAAATTGCGTTGGCACCTGCCATCTTTTTAAAACTGCAGAATATTTAGGGCTAGTCATCAAAGCATGTGCTTGACAGCGTAATTAGTATTTCCCTCAAATAGTGTACTATTTTTGCGCAAAAAATCACAAGAAAACAAGAACAGATTCAGTGAATCCCCTCATTTAGCAAGCAAAAGCTTTACATCGCCGACACCGACATCTATTTTTAAATTAATGCGGATATCCGACTGATCATAGGCTTCATTTACATAGACGCCTTTACCTTTAGAAATGAAACCATCCGTTTTTATGCTACCAATTCCCTTTGAAGCGGATATTTTGACTCCAGTATCCTTCGGCAGAAGAATCTTTGCATCACCCACACCAAGGTCAATTTCCGCATCAAAACTGTCTTGCCAGTCGTCCTGCAGATTAATCGTCGTGTCACCGACTCCTGCATCGACGGATAAGTGACTGAGGCGTATTCCAATCAAATTCAACTCGGCATCAGAAACACCCATTTCAACGTTCAGATTCACGGGTATTTCATTTGTCAGTTGAAGATTCCAGTCGTTTCGGTTTTTGCGCAGAACAGAAAAGCCTTTTGTCTTCTGATGAATTTCTACATAACCGGTTTTTCTTTTATTCTTGTACGTAACGTTCGGATACCATTTTTTCACGTTTGTATCGATGAAACCGTCGACCCATTCTTCTGCTCCGCCCTCAATTAAAAGATTGCCGGCGCCAAATTGAATATCGACATCCAGCGACTTCGCATGATCCTTCTCAATGGACAAATCACCCGACACCTTATCCGATTTCAACAAGCCATACCCCCAAAAGCCAACTATCCCTATAAGTCCAGCCGCCACAATTAAAATCACTAGTTTCCGCATACCAGCACCCCTTTTATCTATCATAAGCGACTCACCAGAAAGTTGAATCAACCAAATGAATGAACTGCACGTCAGTCTTAGGTCTGAGCGTTCCAGTATACGCAGGATCCCGGCTGATTATGGTATCTTATAGAAATACAGCTCACTGTCATCCAAAAACAGCAGCATATCCGCCCGGTTAGAAGTCAGCTGAGGCAGCAGGACATTTCCGTCAGGCTTAATAAAATTCACTTCATGAACGATGGAAAACTCATTTTCATTGCGTTCCAGCTCAAAGCAATGATGGTTATCAAAATAGTGTCGATGAACCATCATCTTATCGCCTTGTACCGCAAACGTCTGGAATCCAAGCGCGTCAGTAGCGAATTGACACTCCCTTCCCCCGTCTAATAAACCGATCTGCGCACGCTCGCCAACGAAATACCAGACCTCATTATCGGGCGCCACATTCAGCGCAAGACACTCTCCTATCAGCTTCCTATCATCCCCATTATCTAGAATATGTCCTTCCCGGTCCCAACCGACCATCCCTGAACTGCCGATTGGATTCTCCCAGCCCCTATTACCATATACGCCCTCATCAAAATAACCTGTCCATATATGATGTTCTTCCGTCGTATATATATGGTCAATGCCGTCGCCTAAACAGAAGGAACGGATAAACTGTCCATTCCAGTCATAGACGCGAGCATTCTGATCGATGTTTTCTGCATTATGATATCTGGAGTTGGCACAGACAAGCAGCACATAATCATCGTCGATTGGCTGTACATAGTGATAGTTCCACTGCTCATTCTGCAGATTTAATACCTTCTTCTCACCGTCTTTCAGTCGGAGCACTTTGTAGGAATAATGCTCCTCTGTTACGGTCGGCGGAAATCTGCCTTCAATCAGTGGCGGCTGTTGTTCTGAAAGGAGAACGAACAAGTCTTGCTTGGGACCAATGGAGATGGATAGTGGGATAAAACCTTTCAGGTCTTCTTGCAAATTGGCGATGGGAGTTAGGGGGATGGTTTTGTTTGTTGGCATTTGGGTCACCTTCCTTTTGGTTTAGTTTTCAAAGATGCCTTTCAAAGGTGCCTGTGCGGCAAACTTTCGTGTTTGTTTAAACTTTCATGTTTATTGAAACATTCATGTTTGTTTCTCACACAGGCACCGGGCTATTAACCACATCCTACCAGTATTTTGTAATTCCCACAATACTTCGCTTGATTCAACAATCCCCTGTCCTAGCCATTAATGTGCGCCTTCCTATATAATAGAATCAAAGCAAATCACGGAGGTACACGCAATGGAATTCAAAGACCTAAACGAGCAGATCATACAGAAATACAAAGACGATGAGAACTTGATGATTCGTCTGTTTGTCCAGTGGTGCGCAAATCATGATCTGGATCCGCAGACGCTATACCGCAAGGCCTATCCTGATCAGGTGAAAAACGCTGCGTTAGCAAAAGTAATCGAAGAAGATGATGGTTTCGAAGAGCTCCATATTGATAACGAAACTATGCTGGATGTTCTTCAGCTCTTCGGAAATGATGATCTGGCCTTTACAGTGGCTGATGAAATTCAGAAGATGAATAAATAAAGACCCGTAATGGACTCACTCTTCTACGGAGTTCATTACGGGTCTAGTGACCAGCCTTATGGAGCGCAACTATTTCTTCACGCTCAATAGGGGATAGGTACTTGTTTTTACGGTTTTGTATGGTATTCTCGATGTGTGTCATTATAAAACTTCCTCTCATTGTTTGTTTCGCAACTCCAATGATAAATACCAACAAAAAAGAAACCTTGATAGGCTCATTAGCCAAATCAAGGTTCTTTTATTATTCTTTTTCAATTAGTATAGTATTACAAACAACTTCTACATTTAAAGGCGGTATAAAGATATTACATTTTAATATATCTTCTCCATCAATCTGTACATCTGTAATCTCAACATCCTGAATAAAATAGGGAATTTGAGTTTTCGTTAACTCTTTTAATGGTTTCAATCTATCATTAACACTTGTTACAAATGAGAATTTCGAACATCCAGTAAAAAGTAAGATTACATTAAAGTCTGTGTCTTCAAATACAATTCTAAGTTCATCTCCAAAAAAACTGGACTCCATTTGCAATACTCTAGCATCCCAATAATGCAGTTCTTCAATTTCATTTAGTATTTTCTGTGCATTCAAGTTACTCCA
>NZ_JARICI010000072.1 GCF_029257255.1 Sporosarcina sp.
GATCTTAGCATTCCGGGCAATGTGGACGAAAACGGATCAAATCAGTTCTTTAAACGCATAGCATTATGAAGTAGCTGTCGCGAAGGAATGGCTCGCTGTCAAAGTTGGAGTTGATTGGAAAAGTCAACAACATTTTTATCGTGAATGAAAACGAATCACATAGGAGTCACTTCTTTCGATTTTTGAATGAAGTGACTCGTTTTGATAATAATGCAGATATAGGATTAAACATTATTGTCAAAATAACTATCTATTGACACGTTAAAAAGAATTAGATATGTTGTCTTGCTTAATAAATGAGGAACGTATATCATGTTATTTATATCTATATATTCTGAACATACCGACTGGTTAGTACAAGTGCGGCCGAGTATAAAAGGCGCTCACCGTACTTTTGGGAGAGTTGGATGATCCGAATAAGCAGGCTTTCAAGTTGCGTTACAAGGCTATCAAACAACAGAAAGGGGAAATAACCATGGCTGTTCTTGATTTATTCAGTTTACAAGGCAAAACGGCAATTGTCACAGGGGGCGGGCGAGGACTTGGGGCGCAAATCGCAAGAGGATTCGCGGAAGCAGGAGCAAACGTTGTAGTCTGTTCACGAAAAGTGGATTCTTGTATTGAAATGAGTGAAGAGTTAGAAACGCTCGGAGTCAAATCGATGGGACTCGCTTGTGATGTGGCAAATGAAGAAGATGTGAAAAAAGTAGTCGAAGATACAATGAAAGAATTCGGCCAGATTGATATTCTTGTCAATAACAGCGGCGCTACATGGGGGGCGTCCACAATTGATATGCCGGTTGAAGCATTCCAGAAAGTGCTCAATGTCAACACAACGGGAACATTTATCATGAGCAAAGAAGTTGGGAAAGTCATGATCAAGCAAAATAGCGGAAAAATCATTAATATTGCTTCCGTTGCAGGTCTCGGCGGAACACATCCTGATTTCATGGAAACAATCGGTTATAACTCCAGCAAAGGCGCAGTGATCACATTGACTAAAGATCTGGCAGCTAAATGGGGACAGCATAATATTAACGTCAATGCGATTGCTCCAGGATTTTTCCCTACGAAAATGTCGAACGTGACGATTGAAAATGGCCGTGATTATATTTTAGCTGGAACTCCGCTGAATCGGTTGGGAAATGAAGAAGATTTGAAAGGTGTCGCTGTGTTTCTAGCATCCAAAGCTTCCGATTATATGACAGGGGATGTATTAGTCGTAGACGGCGGCATGAGCAGTCAGATTTAATTTGTAGATGGAAAGGGAGAGGATTTCATTGAGTAATAAAAAGCAACTTTATCGTGGTGCTGCTTTTCTATATCAACACACAGCGAAAGAAGAAATCTTTACACCTGAAGAATTCACAGATGAACATCGTATGATTGCAAATACAGCAAAAAACTTTATAAAAACGGAAGTGCATCCTAAAAATGATGAAATCGAAAAGCAAGATTTTACCCTTGTGAAATCGTTGCTGCAAAAGGCAGGTGACCTCGGGCTACTTGCGCACAGTGTGCCAGAAAAATACGGCGGACTGGGGCTCGACAAAGTTACTAAAGGTCTTGTTGGCGAATGTTTAGGTTCAGCAGGTGGGTACAGCGTTGCACATTCCAATCATACATGTATTGCGACTTTACCAATCACGTATTTTGGAACAGAGTGGCAAAAGGAATATTATTTGCCCAAACTAGCTTCTGGAGAGTTTATTGGTGCGTATTGTCTGACAGAGCCTACTGCCGGATCAGATGCACTATCAGCGAAGACGACAGCGGTATTAAATGAGGAAGGTACGCATTATATGTTAAATGGTTCAAAACTGTATATTACCAATGCAGCTTTTTCTGATACTTTTATCGTTTATGCGAAAGTGAATGGTGACGCTTTCACAGGTTTTATAGTGGAGAAAGATTTTCCTGGACTGTCATTTGGACCGGAAGAGAACAAAATGGGCATTAAAAGTTCTTCAACGACAGCGGTTTATTTTGATAACTGTGAAGTGCCCGTTCGTAATCTGTTAGGTGAGGTCGGTAAAGGACATCATATCGCGCTCAACGTGCTAAATTTGGGACGTTTTAATTTAGGATCAGCTACTATGGGTGCCTCAAAGTTCAGTATGAAATTAGCGCTTGATTATACGAAAGAACGTAAGCAATTCGGCAAATCAATTGCTGATTTTACAGCGACTCAAGAAAAAGTGGCAGATATGGCGATCCGAATTTACGCAGCTGAATCACTTCAGTACAGAACAGCCAGCTATTTAGAAGATACACTTAGTGATGTCGAACATTCAGATGACCACCGATTAATCGCAAAGCGCATGATGGAGTATGCAGTAGAATGTGCAGTTTGCAAAGTGTATGGCTCTGAAACGCTCGACCAAGTAGCGGATGAATCGCTGCAGCTCCACGGAGGGTACGGGTATATGAAAGATTACCCGATCGAACAAGTCTACCGCGATTCGAGAATTAACCGGATCTTCGAAGGAACTAATGAAGTGAATCGGCTACTCATCCCAATGACTTTATTACGACAGGCAGCTAAAGGGATTTTACCGCTTGAAAAGCTTGTCGAAGAGGCCAATCAATCTTTAATGCAGTCAATTACTCTTACAGACTCACCACTTTCATTAGAGAAGGAAGCAGTTAAACTGATTAGAAGTGTTTTCTTGCTGAGTGCAGGTTTTTCTTATCAAAAGTATGGACTTGGTATTGTAGATGAACAGGAAGCACTTATAAAGCTAGCAGATATTGCGATAGAACTTTACGCAGTGGAATCGGCAGTTCTGCGAACAGAAAAGGCTTTGGAAAATTCAACAGACAAGTCAGCCTTGAAGAGTAGAATGACAGAAGCGCTAGTGTCAGACACCTTACTTCGTGTGGAAATGACTGTGAGAAAACTGATTACCGATATTGCGGCGATTGAAGAGAGAAAGTTTATAATCGAAAACTTGCTGAAAAGATTCAGTGAATTGGCGAGTGAAAGTACCGTTGAGACAAAACGGGAGATTGCGGCAGCTATCTATCAGGCAGAGAATTATATTTCTTAAGGGGGAATTAATATGAAAGCGATTCAATTAGAAGAGTATGGCGGACCTGATGTACTGAAAGTTGTAGATATCGATAAACCGGTGATTGGCGACAGAGAAGTTCTGGTGGAAATCAAAGCGAGCGGTGTGAATTATGCAGATGTAGCGCGCCGCGAAGGAAAATATGTTGTGCCGACGCCTCTGCCTTTCATTCCGGGTGCGGAAGTGGCGGGTGTCATTACAGAAGTTGGGAAAGATGTGAAGCGCTTTAAGCCGGGTATGCGAGTTGTCTCGCTTATAGAATCAGCTGGGTACTCAGAATATGCCGCGATACCAGAAATGACGCTTGCACCGATTCCTGACGGTGTGGAATTTACGGATGCAGTTGCACTACCTCTTCAGGGACAGACGGCTTATCATATCTTGAAGACAATGGGCCGGCTTGAAAAAGGCGAAACCGTTCTCGTGCATGCAGCAGCAGGCGGTGTAGGAGCCATCGCGGTTCAACTGGCGAAAATCTTTGGTGCCGGCAAGGTCATTGCAACAGCGAGCAGTGATGAAAAGCTTGCGCATGCGAAAGAAATGGGTGCGGATCATCTTGTAAATTATACTGAAGAAGGATGGGAATTAAAAGTCCGCGAGTTGACTGAGGGTAAAGGCGTGGATGTAGCGCTTGAAATGGTCGGCGGAGATATTTTCAGAAAAACACTTAAGTGTTTGGCGCCTTTTGGACGTGTAGTAGTATTTGGTGCAGCGAGCGGTGAACGCTCACCAATGGATGCCGGCGAATTGATGAGACGCAATCAATCTGTCATCGGCTTTTTCCTTCCGCAAATCATGAAAAATTATGAAGTGTATCAAAATAGTTTTAAAGAATTGCTCGGTTATATTGAAAGCGGCGATTTACAGCTGACAATTGGCGGCACATTTGATTTAGAAGAGGCTGCAGAGGCGCAGCGGCAATTGCAAGGTAGAAAGACTATGGGGAAATTGGTGCTGACTACGTAATTTACGAGCGGCTCAAATGAATAAGTGTAACGGAAGATAACGTGAACCTAAATGGTGGATCCTGAAAAAAGGAAGCCGTTTAGGTTTTTCTGTGTCTTACTTTCCATGTATACTTATAGTCAGTCAGGAGCTGAACCAATGAAGAAACTAGCGTTATATGCATTTTGTTTATTATTTATAGCGGCAGGGGTCGGTCATTATATACTGTCTGACTTTTTTATAGCGGCTATGCCGGAATGGGTGCCGTTCCGTCCTGCCATTGTTTATATTTCAGGGATAATGGAAATTTTATTGGCAATTGGGCTGTTAATGAAACGAACTCGTGAAAGAACAGGTATCTTGATAGCAGCCTTTTTAGTTCTAGTATTCCCAGTGAATATTTATATGGCATTATCGTCGGAGAATTATGATTTGCCCGCTGTTGCGTTGTGGCTCCGTCTGCCATTGCAATTTTTACTGGTTTGGTGGGTTTTGAAAGTCAGGAAATAGGAAAGGGGGACTTCCTCCATGTATGGACTTTATTCAGTTAAATTATTATTCGAATCTATTTATAAGCCAAATGAAAGTACAGAGACGGTATTTGAGGAACGTATACTATTGGTCAGGACTGAAGTTCCGGATGAAATCAGCAGGCTCGTACACAATCAATTCCCTCCAGATACCTATGAAAATAGCTCGGGAGGACTGACAACTATAAAGTTGGTAAAGATATTAGATGTATTTGATCTGGTGGAAGATTTGGAGGAATCTTTGCATTTTAAAGAGGTATATAGCAGACATCTGCTATTCGGGAAAAACACCAGTGTAGATGAAGCTATTCAGTCTTACGCGTTAGATAAGTAATGGCTTATAAAATGTGAAAATGACAGCGAAAGCTAGGCGTTAAATGGCCCAATATACCTACTTTCTTTGTCTTTTCACCGAAACTGATCTATAGCATCACCTTTAAAAAAGCAGTTGCAGAGTATTAATAGTTTTTGTAAGCTTAACTGGTCAATTAATGTTATACTTACCAAGTGTATTTTTGAAATAGGCAGGTGAACGACATGATAGAAGTAAAATTATCTCCAATTGGAGACGGTGATTTCAACCGGGGCGTGTTCGCAAAGCGTGATATAAAAAAAGGCGAACTGATTCACGAAGCGCCGGTCATTTCATATCCGAATGAACAGCACAATCATATTGAAAAAACGGTTTTGGCTGACTATGCATTTGAATATGGGGTAAATCATACGGCAATTCTGCTTGGCTACGGAATGCTGTTTAATCACTCGTATGAACCGAATGCAACGTATGATATTAACTTTGACAACCATACGTTTGACTTCTTTGCTTACACAGATATTAAAGCTGGGGAAGAAATTCTGATAAACTATAACGGCGATGTTGATGACGATGAACAATTATGGTTTAATGAAGATTATGACGGTACGGCTAACGATTAATACGGATACTTCGATTCATTAATTGAGTCGAAGTCATTAATCATCCAACTTGTCCCAGTAGCTCAGCTGGATAGAGCAACGCCCTCCTAAGGCGTAGGTCGGGGGTTCGAATCCCTCCTGGGACGTCATTTGAATTAATTTAACAAAAACTAGGTCTATAAAAAAAGCCAGTATTAGATTAATAAACATGATTACATACCTTTTCAGCTAATCAGCATACCTTCTAAATTAATGCGAAAGTTAGCCTCTTCTAGTAATAACAATTTCTAATAGTGGAGATTTGATAAAAGTTCACGCCTGAATAACGCATCAATTAATAACAGAGTATTTTACCAGCCTATTTATTTTATTATTTTAAATCTGAAAAGGTAATCACTCAAATTTAGAGTATTACCTTTTCAGTTCATTTGTTTTGACTGCGCAGACATATTTGTTATTTTCTCTTTTTAAATCTCAATACAATTACCAGAAAAAGTTACAGCGTCTGCGATTACATCTTCTACATTGACATTTGAACTCGTCTCTATGATTAGAGTTATGGTGACAGTGGTGTTTATTATCGTGATGGTGTTTATTATCATGATCGTGTCTATTATCGTAATGGTGTCTATTGTCGCGATTTGATCTTACTTCTCGACATTCACAAACCAATTCTACTCGATTTCCCCGTCTATTATTTTCAAAACACATATCTACTCACCTCCTTTACACTTTTTATGCCGGCCGGCCTTATAATCATTATATGGAAAGGTAAGTGAGGGGGTTGGACAAACAATCTAGTTAAAATAAAAAAGAATGACCTCGTCTACAAGATTGTCTTGTAAACGGGGTCACTTTCAACGATTCATTTAATCCGTCTGCTAAGCTTTTGCAAGCGCTTATCGGAGAAAAAGTTCCTCATTATATGCGGACAACGTAAATACAAAAAGAACGCTTGGCACTTAAGCCAGCGTTCTTTTTATACAGCATGAGAGCTGCTTCGAGTGAATAATCGCAGTATCCAATTAAAAAACGGTTCGATCAAGCGGCGCTGCCAAATGACAACAAATGCGACTGAAAACGCGATAAATGCCCCCATTAAAACATCTGTAGGGTAATGAACGCCCGTATAAATACGCGACAGTGCCATTAATCCGGCAAATACAAGCAGCACTGCGCCCATTTTCTTGCGTTTCCAGAAGAGTGCAAGCGCCAGCGCGAATGATCCTGCTGTATGATTGCTCGGGAAGGATGGATCTGTATCCAGTTTATCGACAAGTAGCGTCACATCATGATTGACAAAAGGTCGCTCCCGAAAAAACGACAGTTCGATAATCTTATCGATCCCAATTGTGATGACAGCAATAGTAAAAGCGAACAACACTATTTTACGGTTCGCTCTACGGTCTCCTAAACTTGTAAACCACAGCCAGACAAAAAATAGTCCGAATAAAAGTGGTCCATATTTTGTAAAGAATACGACAGATTGATCCAATATCGTATTGTGTCCTGCAAGTTGATTGATAGCTTGAAAAATTTTAAAGTCTACACTCATTTATTCTATTCCTCACGTTCCGTTACAGTTGATTCATCCTGATTATTTTGATTTGCATCCGATAAAAACTCTTTCAATAACCTTTTGTTTTCTTCTCTGTTTATATCTAGAACTTCGCCGGCCCTGACACGCAAGTCTTTATAAGTGCCTTCTGCAGGAATACGCATTGTCTCAAGATCTTTTGATTTCCCACCAGTGAGCATACCTTTTCCGATTGTAAACAGCGTTTTGCCATCAACATTCGTATCGATATAAGGATCAATGACTCCGAGTAGTTTTGGCAAGTTGAACAGCGTATTCATGCTGATCGCTTCGTCTTTCAATTTTGACAGTGCTTCCTGCTGACGTTTGACGCGGCCAAAGTCGCTGTGGATATCATGACGGAATCGTACATAGCCAAGCAGCTGATCGCCATTCAAATGCTGTTCACCCGGCTCAAGTGTCATATTTATTCCATGAGACATCGGATAGGGGATGTCCACTTCTATTCCGTCGGGCGCTATGACATCGACAATTTTAGAAAAGCCTTCAAAGTTTACGATGGCATAATATTGTACGTCCACATCAAAATTTTGTTTTATTGTTTTGCGGACTAACTCAGGACCGCCGAGGAAAAACGCTGCATTTAGTTTCTGCATACCGTATTCGGGAACTTCCACATATGTATCGCGCATTAAAGAAACCAGTTTCACTTCATTTGTATCCTGATTATAATGACCAATCATCAAGGCATCTGAACGCGCTTCTTCTTCGTCAGCTCTCGCGTCATTGCCAATCAAGAGTACATTAATTTCACCGAACTGCGCTTCTGCGCCTTGGAACTGTTCAAATCTCGTATCTTTCTCACTGTTGCTCGCAGTATCTTCATTTGCCATAGACACCCCGTTATTATATTGATATACGAAATAACCCGCACCTGCAATTAATAAAAATAAGAATATAAGGAAAAAGTTCTTGCGCCCTTTGTTTTTCTTCTTTTTCAATAGTTCACTTCTCTTCTCCACTTTCGTCACCTGCTCACCTGATTATGAATTTTTCGTTACGGCGCTGGAAGCAATCTGCACTGCCAAAGCGTCATCGAGATAGCCGACCGCAAATAGGTAATCCGGAATCACGTCAATCGGCACGATGAAATATAGCAGTGCACTTCCAATAATCGCAAGTTCTCCTGCATCGCCGTTTCTCGTCTTAAATCTGCTGAATAAATTTTTCATTTGGTCAATAAAGGGGCCGGTACCGCCAGTGCCCTTAAGCTTTTCCTCAAATTCATGAAGTATACGTTCTTCTCCTTCCGCTGATTGGGAAAACGTCTCATAATTTTTCAGCTGTTTTTCTAAGGAATTCATAGAGATATTGGCAGAGAGAAGTTCAGATGTACGTAAGAGCTGTTCAATGGTTTCATGATAAGCAGAAGCTGATTCTTTATGATTTTCTAATGGATAACCAGCCGATTCCAGCAATTCGGCTAAAGGCAGATTCAGAACAGATGAAAGCTTCTCTAAATGCTCCAGTGTTGCGTTTCGCTTGTGATTGATAATACGGGAAATCGTCGCTGTATCGATATCCGTTTGTTCACTTAACTTCCGCATAGATAAAGACTGTTTTTTTAATGTTTCACGTAATAAATGTCCGATGGTAATTCTGGGACTTTCCTCCAACATGAAAAAAGCCTCCTTATAAACAGGCATCAGCCAAAATAGTTAGCTATTTGTCTTCACTGTAAAAATACTAACGAAGTGTTGACAATTTGTCAATGATAGCCGCAAGCTATTATTTAGAAGATGAGGATCATCGTATGATTTCAAAGAATTACCGAATCTCATTCTATAGGTTTTCTAAAGGTTTCATTTTATAATGAGTGTAACCTGCTATATATGTATTGATTATTGAACAAATAAAAGGAGGAGCCGTTATGCTAAAGAAATTTCTGATCCTAATCGTTATAATTTCTGTTCTGGGTGCGTGTTCGAATTCTTCAGGCTCTAAGGAAGATCTTGCTTCTCAAATCACGATGAACACCATCGATGGTAAAACAGTGAGTTTAGCTGATTTTGAAGGGAAAAAAGTCTACGTGAAATTCTGGGCATCTTGGTGTCCGATCTGTCTCGCCGGACTGGAGGAAGTTAATACACTCGCAGGAGAAGAGAATGATTTTGAAGTGTTGACGGTTGTTGCGCCCAGCTATAACAATGAAATGAAAAAAGAAGAATTTATTAATTGGTATAAAGGGATGTCTGGTGTTGATGAATTGCCGGTACTGTTGAATGATGGTGGAAGTCTTGCGAAAGAATTCAACGTAAAAGGCTATCCGACATCTGCTTTCTTAGACAAAAATGGGCAGCTGATCCGATCGCAGCCAGGTCATTTATCCAATGAAAAGATTAAAGAAGCTATGGCGTTAATTGAGTAATGAAAGGGGAGAGAAAAGATGAAAATGAAGTATCTGACAATTTTATTGGGATTATTGCTGCTTGGTGGGTGTTCAGCGGGAGAGGCTGACACATCTGATTCTGGTACTGATATAGATTCACTGCGGCAGGAGCTTGCGGATGTGTTGAACTCGTCATCTGATTCCAAATATCCGGCAAATCCGAATGAAGATTTGACATTCGACAAGGATAATCTTCAGGAAATTTACTTGGCTGGCGGCTGTTTCTGGGGTGTTGAAGCATATATGGAGCGGGTTTACGGTGTGTATGATGTCACTTCGGGTTATGCAAACGGTACGACTGAAAATCCGACTTATAACGAAGTGATCACAGGAAAAACCGGCCATGCGGAAACCGTGCATATTCAATTTGATCCTGAACGAACGGATGTAGAGACGATTCTGGACCATTTCTTTATGATTATAGATCCTACTTCATTAAATAAACAAGGCAATGATCGCGGAACGCAGTATCGTACAGGTGTTTTTTACAGCGATCCGGCGCAAAAAGCTATTATTGATGAGAAAATAGCCAAAGAACAAGTAGAATATAAAAAAGAGATTGTCACAGAAGTTGAACCGATGACAAGTTACACTTTAGCAGAAGAGGAACATCAGGATTATCTGGAGAAAAATCCAAATGGCTATTGTCACGTTGAATTTGATACACTGGAAGATCAAGAAATACCGTCTGTGATCGATGCTGCCGCATATCCAAAGCCCAGCGATCAAGAATTGAAAGAGAAATTGACGAAGGCGCAGTATCAAGTCACGCAAGGTGATGAAACAGAAGCTGCGTTCTCCAATGAATATTGGGATACTTTCGAAGACGGAATCTATATTGACGTAGCAACAGGAGAACCGCTTTTCTCAAGTGCTGATAAATATGATTCACAATGCGGCTGGCCGAGTTTTACGAAACCAATTATTCCCGAAGTAGTAACAGAGCATAAAGACAAGAGTTTTAATATGGTGCGAATCGAAGTGAGAAGCCGTGCAGGTGATAGTCATTTGGGGCATGTGTTCCCGGATGGACCAAAAGACAAAGGTGGTTTACGTTATTGCATCAACAGTACAGCGATTGACTTTATTCCACTCGATGAAATGGAAGACAAAGGCTACGGCTATCTGACAGGCTACGTAAAATAATGTACAATAAAAATAGTAGAAGGAAAGGCGGCTCAGGCTCCATTTCCTTTTTTAACGATTTCCATAAGTTGTTTTGGCGAAACGAATTACCGATCCATTTCAGTGACTGGAACGAGCGATACAGGAAATTGAAACGGCTTAGCGAGGTGCCGATTGATAAGAATGGCTGCTAGGAAGTGCAAAGTTTGTCACGTCACTTCAACAGCATGCTGCATAAGATGGAGAAGCTGATGAATGAAATTATCGAGAAGGAACAGCATTTGCCGACTTCAATTCACAAATTAGACGAGCGAATGAAGCTATAGTACAGGTCCGATTATGGAGTGACTGTCGAGTTAAATGAAACAGGCGGTACTCACGTTACCATTCGGCGTGGTCGATTTGTGAATTGATTCTACTCCCTACATCATAGTATGGAGAACGAAAAAGAAAGGAATGAAATAGTATGAGGGAAATGGTTGCAAGATGCAGACAGCTCGTCGAAACGATTTACAATCAATATGATGCAAGTCACGATCTGGATCATATTGACCGTGTAATGAAAAATGCGGAAAAGATTTTATTGACGGAACCTGCGGCTGATGAATTAGTAGTACAATTAGCGGTTCTGCTTCACGATATCGAAGACGCGAAATATGAGGCAATGCACGAAGCAACTACCAATCAAATGCTGGATAAAATTGGTGCTTCCGCTGATTTATCGGCCAAAGTCATATCTGCTATCGAAAGTGTATCTTTCAATGGAGGACATGCAAAAGAAATTACGTCTATTGAAGGGGCAATTGTTAGAGATGCAGATCGACTGGATGCAATCGGAGCAATTGGAATCGCGCGGGCATTTGCTTTTGGCGGTGCCAGAGGTAGAAAGCTATATGATTTGGAGGAAGAAGCACGCAGAACAATGTCAGCTTCTGAGTACCGTAATAAAGAAACCGCTTCGGTCACACATTTTTATGAAAAACTATTGCTGCTGAAAGAACTCATGGTGACGACTGAAGGGATACGTCTCGCAAAAGAACGCCATCACTTTATGGAGTCTTTCCTGGAACAGCTGAAGATCGAGATAGAGTAATAAAAAAATGATTGCCTATTCTGAACTTTGTCTGATAGAATTGAGTTACTGATTACACAATTCTATTTTGTGAAGAAAAAGGTGAGTCCTTGGATAAAAATAATAAATTATTTGTCATTACATTAATCGCAATTGTCTTATTTACTTTAGGCGGCTTTGCCGTGCAAAAAGGTTTTATCACATTTTAACTGCATCTTACAGAAGCCCTTAGGTCCATACAACAGACCTAAGGGCTTTTTTCCTTTATTCAGCAATCAAATGAAGACCTAATGCATATAGTAAAGGGAGTTTGGTTTGGCAACAAGTTCTGTTTACTAATAGAGCAACTTAGGTAATAAAAAGGAGAGTGTCAGATGTGTATAATCAAGAGCAAAGAACGATAACAGTCTATGGAGAAGGGGCGGTAAAAGCCTCCCCAGACCGTGTGCAAATTGTTATATCTGTGAATTCTAGAGGGACAGAGCTTCAAGAAATTCAGCAAGACAATGCAAGTAGAATGAACCAGGTTACGAAAGCACTGTTGGCTGCCGGTATTTCTGAAGATTCCATTCAGACGATTGATTATCAAATCCGGCCCGTCTATGACTATGTCAACGGGGAACAGCGATTTCAAGGATATGAAGTGACAAACACAATCCGTATCACGAGTGAAAACCTATCTCGTGCAGGAGAGCTTGTAGATCTGGCTGTCAAAAATGGAGCCAATCAAATTGGCTCGATTGAATTCAGCTTGCAGAACCAAGACGAATACTATCAAAAAGCATTAGCACTTGCCCTACAGGATGCAGAAATGAAAATGATTACGATCGGAACATCGTTGCAGTTACCGAACAAACCGATCCCAATGACTATAGAAGAGCAGCATATCAATCAGCCGATCGCATTTAGGGCCGTCGCCATGGCTGATACAGGTTCTACGCCCATTTCTTCAGGCACACTGACAATTAGCGCGAGCCTTCTCGTTACGTATCAGATTGTCTGACGGCAGGTGGCGCACGGTTTGACAGTCTGCTACCATCAAATAAAAGTGCTTGGAAAGAGGCGTCGCGAATGAATGCTGTATTCATTATTAATGAGCAAGCGGGGGATGGCAAAGGGGCGGACGTATGGAGAAATTTGCACGCCGACAGTAGCTATCCTTTTAAGAAGACAGCGTACAAGGGACATGCGACACAACTTGCACGTCAGGCCGTGCAAGAAACAGACCAGCCTGTATTGCTTGTAGTGATTGGTGGAGACGGCACGATTCATGAAGTACTAAACGGCATAATTGGTTTTGAGCATGTTACAATCGGTGTCATGAAAGCAGGATCAGGAAATGATTTCGCTAGAGAATTTCCCGTTTTTCAAGATTTTTCTGAAATCAAAGCCTATTTGAATACAATCCCAATTGCAAGAAAAGCTGCGGACGCAGGTGTTGTACAGATTACAAATAATACCTATCGTCATTTTGCCAGTAACTGCGGCTTCGGACTCGACGCGGATATATCACTTTCAGTAAGCCAGTCGCGTATTAAAAAAACGCTAAACAAATGGAAACTGGGCAGACTTGTCTATGCACTAACGGTGGCAGGCTGCCTACTGCGTTTTAAACGTTTTCGTGCCAGTGTCCAAATTGGTGAAAAGACCACATATTTCGAAAACGTCTGGATGCTAACAGTTAGCAATCAAAAATACTATGGTGGCGGAATGAAAATATCCCCTCATTCAATTAGTGATGATGGGATATTTGAACTAACAGTCGTGCATGATATTTCATTGCTGAAATTTTTGGCTGTGTTTCTAACGGTTTTCAATGGAAGCCACACGCGTTTTAAAGGCGTGTCTACATACAAAAGCCAGAAATTCATTTTCGGTGTCGATCAGGAGATTGGCTGTCACTGTGATGGGGAGTATATTGGTACGGTTACTGTTGGACAAGAGGTGGTTTGTGAAGTGGATGAGCGGAAATGGTATGTGTCTACTATAAATAGTCAAGGTTAAAAAAACTGCGCTCGCACTACTGGAATCCTATTCCTATCCTATGCTATAGTAAAACGGAAAAGGCAGGTGACCAGAGTGCAGAAACGAAGAAGACCGGTAATTCGTAAAGGAAATGTTGTGGTGTTCCCTGGAACGCTGGAACGTTTACATAGAGCAGGCAGAGAAGCTATGGAGAAAGATCTTCATGAAGTGGCGATTGATCATTTTGAAGCTATTTTAGACATTAATCCAGATGAAATATCTGTTTTAGACCTGCTTGCCATTTCACTTTATGAAATGAAGGATTTCGAACGTGCAAAAGAATACGCACTGCTTGCGATGCAAAAACAGTCCGGGGATTACATAGAAATATTGGAACTGTATCTGTCAATTTCTATTCAACTTCAGCAATATGAAGAAGTGGAGTTGACAATTCAAGGCTTATTGGAAAAAGATATGATTCCTTCAGAAAACTTGCAGAAGTTCCAGTACTTGCGCGAATTGAATGGCAGATTAACCGATCGTTATATAGAAGAAACAGATTTCCAGGAGCCTTCAGTTACGTTAGACGATTTCCTGAAAATGTCGCCGAATGAACAGCAGGAGTTCCTGCTGTCCTTGCAAAATCAGCAACTCGGACCTTATATTTCATTGCTGATCGAAATCGTGCAGCATGAAGATAGTATTCCAATCGTCAAGACGTATGCTCTGCTCCTGCTACAAAAGAGTGGTTCGAAGGAATCCGTTACCATCACAAAGTATCATTATGAAACAGAAGCAATCCCTTCGAGACTTGTTTCGATCGAAATGGATCCGTTTGTCAATGAAGTACAATTTCTTGTGAAATCCCGTTTTGAAAAGGATCCTACAGCGAGTGAGCTTGCTGTAAATCTAATTTTGAAATACAGCGTGCTGCTGTATCCATTTCATTGGAGTCCTTATACAGCAGAGGAAGTCGCAGATGCATATATCTCTTATACTAAACAATTATTATATGGAAAAGAGTTAGATGAAACCGCGCTGTTGCAATTCATCCGCACTGTCGACGAAGAAATGGACAGCTGAAGATGAATATTTCTTGAAACATGGTTAGACTATGTTATACTAAAATGGTTGTCAACTGCTTATCTGTCTTCAGTAAAGTTCTCATTCGA
The DNA here is from genome assembly GCF_029257255.1 of Sporosarcina sp. GTDB lineage: Bacteria > Bacillota > Bacilli > Bacillales_A > Planococcaceae > Sporosarcina. The sequence goes on from NZ_JARICI010000072.1 coordinate 14,782, forward strand.
AATACCAGTGAGAAACAATATAATAGTTGAATTCAGATAAAACCTTCAACGTGTATCAAAGATTTTTCATTATCACCGAAAAGTTCAGATGCAATAATGCGGAGGTATAATTGATTAAAATAAACGTAATAAAAGTTGTGTAAATGATTTGGAGGTCAGACATATGACAGTTAAATGGGAAAAATTAGAAGGCAGTGAAGGGAAACTTACTTTTGAAGTTTCTGTAGAGCGTTTCAATCAAGGTATGGATGAAGCGTTTAAAAAGGTAGTAAAGAAAGTACAAGCACCAGGTTTCCGTAAAGGAAAAATGCCTCGTAAAATGTTCGACAAAATGTACGGTGAAGAAGCGCTTTATAATGATGCAATCGATATCGTATTGCCTGAAGCGTACTCAAAAGCTGTAGAAGAAGCAGAAGTTGATCCAATCGCTGCTCCTGAAATCGACATCGAAAAACTTGAAAAAGGTGAGCCGGTTGTATTCACAGCAGTGATCGCTTTGAAACCAGAAGTGAAATTGGGAGAATACAAAGGACTTGAAGTAACTCGTCAATCAACCGAAGTTACAGATGAAGAAGTAGACGCTCAGCTTGAACAGCGCCGTGAAGGACTTGCGGAAATGGTTGTTAAAGAAGAAGGCGATGCTAAAGACGGCGATACAGTAACAATTGACTTTGAAGGTTTCGCTGACGGCGAAGCATTCGAAGGTGGAAAGTCTGAAAACTACGATCTTGAAATCGGATCTGGTTCATTCATTCCAGGATTTGAAGAACAAGTAGTTGGTATGAAAACAGGAGAAGAAAAAGAAATCGAAATTACATTCCCTGAAGAGTACCATGCAGCTGAATTAGCTGGGAAACCTGCTACTTTCAAAGTAAAAGTTCACGAAATTAAGTCAAAAGAAGTTCCAGAACTTGACGATGAATTAGCAAAAGAAATCGACGAAGAGGTTTCTTCAGTAGAAGAACTTCGTACAAAGCTTAAAAAAGAAGCAGAAGAAGTGAAGAAGAACGATTCTGAAACTGCACTTCGTGACGATCTAGTTGAACAGGCAGCAAGCAACGCTGAGATGGAAATTCCACAAGCGATGATTGACTCTGAAACAGACCGCATGATGCAAGATTTCGAACAGCGTCTTCAAATGCAAGGAATGAACCTTGACCTTTACTTCCAATTCTCAGGGCAGGACGAGCAAACACTTCGTGACCAAATGAAAGACGACGCGCTTAGCCGTGTTCGCGTTTCATTGACGCTGGAAGCTATTGGTGCAGCTGAAAATGTAGAAGTTCCTGAAGAA
>NZ_JARICI010000017.1 GCF_029257255.1 Sporosarcina sp.
GGTAGCGAAGTGGCTAAACGCGGCGGACTGTAAATCCGCTCCCTCCGGGTTCGGCGGTTCGAATCCGTCCCCCACCACCATTTAGGGGCATAGTTCAACGGTAGAATAGAGGTCTCCAAAACCTTTGGTGTGGGTTCGATTCCTACTGCCCCTGTATATTTTAAATATATGTAAAATCATAAGAATATGGCGGGTGTGGCGAAGTGGTTAACGCATCGGATTGTGATTCCGACATTCGGGGGTTCAATTCCCCTCATCCGCCCCATGAATATTTTTTTTAGTTATGTAATATAATTACTAATACTATGGCGGGCGTGGCGAAGTGGTTAACGCATCGGATTGTGATTCCGACATTCGGGGGTTCAATTCCCCTCGCCCGCCCCATGTTTTTGGGGTATAGCCAAGCGGTAAGGCAACGGACTTTGACTCCGTCACTCGTTGGTTCGAATCCAGCTACCCCAGTTAGATTTGCGGAAGTAGTTCAGTGGTAGAATACGACCTTGCCAAGGTCGGGGTCGCGGGTTCGAATCCCGTCTTCCGCTCCACTACAATGGCGGCATAGCCAAGCGGTAAGGCAAGGGTCTGCAACACCCTTATCACCGGTTCAATTCCGGTTGCCGCCTCCAAATTTTATAAAAAAGTTTTAGATCTTGCCCGAGTGGTGGAATGGCAGACACGTCGCACTCAAAATGCGATGCCGCGAGGCGTGCCGGTTCAAGTCCGGCCTCGGGTATCACCAAAAGAACACAGCTCATGCTGTGTTCTTTTTTTAGGTTGTACAATAAATGGTTCTTTGTCAAATGACGTTGATGAAGAATTTTAGCCGACTACAATTTATTTTTATTCGTTAGGGACTATCCCAAGTTCAGTATTACTGATCTTTGGCGGCAGTCCTATTTCTATTTGATTTTCAAAATACATTGTTGTCTTCCATTCCATATGAACCTTGCGAGCACGGCTTTAGCTTCCTCGTCGCGAAGAAAACGCTCCTGTGGGGTCTTCAGCTCGCGCTAATCCCGCAGGAGTTGTCATCTTCCATTCCAAACAAATGCCATTGTGCTTTATAATACTTCAAAGTTACATCAATTTGGATGGTTGCAGTGAATAGAATTGGCGATGGCTGATGGAATTCTCATAACTTCATTAGAGTAAAATGAGCCGACTATAATAGAATTGTATAATCCCACTAACTTTCCCCATAAAGATCTTCCATCTCTGTCTTTAAATCTGCATAGATCCGGCTTAAATAGATATCATGGGTAATGTAGTTTTTTAAGACCTTAACCGTAGAGCTATGATTAGAAATAAACGCGCTTGGAGCTTCAACTTCTGATTTAATAATAATTGCTTTCTTCAGATCAATAACTGCCGCAAAAGAGCTTTCGAAATTAACTCACTAGGGGCCCTTTACGGGATGAAATATGCGGTGGAGCATATGACCGATGGAGGAGCCGATAGTGAATACAGCTTCTATGTTAGGAGTTAGAAGAGATGTGAATTCAAGCCCATATGTTTCGTCAATGTATTCAATTGTTGGGATAGACGGTGACAGCAGCATTAGAATCGGCCTCCAAAACATAAGAGTGAACTGCATATGTCCAGAGAAGGTAGCTTCACCTATGGTAAATTGGGAAAACGAGGCGCAAAGATATGCCACCATAAGCACTCACCATTGTGCTTGTCATTTTACCTGTTCACTCCACCAGCCTTACGGCTACCTCTGAAAATTCTACGGGTTTTTATACCATTAAGCTTGTAAATGCTGAAATATCCTTTGAAAATGGCTTAGAAAAGCTTATCATCCATATCATAATGAAGGAGCAGCTTGAAAGTTACACGAAATTTCAAGGTTGTCATAAAACTACTCGTTTGTTTCGGAATGTAACAGAGCCGGCTAGGTCTTAAAGTATTGCTCGAAATATACTAGAAAAGTAATGCGGGGCTCAGATGGGAGACTTTGTCGCCTTTTTTTCCGAAATGTTATATGAGACTCTCACGACGCTCCAACTAGAAAAGTCCCTTGTTTTCATCCTTCCCCATAAATAAACTAGGACTCTGGGAATATTTTTTAAATTATGACAAAGGATAGTTTTTCCATGGAAATTTGTCACTCGATTGTTACCTGCTTGTTATTTTACTTTGTTATTGTTGTAGATGCAGACAGGACATTGATAAATGATTTGTTGGAGAGTTTCATTTCGAACGAACCTGTCTTGCCTTCAAGGAGGTGGATGTACATAGAAACTTAATAGAATACATGTTGTATTTGCGGTTAGAGTAATTGAAATTTATTTTTTTGAAAATCGAAGGGAGTTTGATGGTATTGGTAAAAGAAAGAAACAATCAAAACGAAAAAAACTCGAACAAGAAGATTTTGCCGTTTGTCATGTCAACTTCAATGATAACTGCTGCAATATTCGGAGCAGGAGCAGCGTCAGCCGATGAAAAGAGTAATGATACGCAATTTAAAAATCATGGTGAAGAAGTTTCATCTTATGCAACCAGCATTCCGGGCTCACCTGAAAAAGTAAAAATAATGCGCGCAATTGCAAGTGAAAAGTGGAAAGAAAAAGCAAAAGACGAAGATGAAGCAGATTATTCTTTAGATGAAGACGCATCAGATAGCGTTCCTGTAGATGAAGAGGAAGCAGCTGAAGGTCCGGTGGATGAAGAAGCTAACGCTGAACTACCTGTAGATGAAGAGGAAGCAACTGAAGGTCCGGTGGATGAAGAAGCTAACGCTGAACTACCAGCTGATGAAGACGAAACGGATATCGTAGAAGATTCATTAGAGAAAATAGAAAAGCCAGCTGACGAGAATATCATTGGGGATACGCCGTCAACTGACCAAATCACTGATGATACTATTATAACAGAAGATCAAGTGAATGAATATAGGTCTGTTATCCAGAACTATGATAGTTTAATCAAATATTATGATTACCTTATCCAAGATCATCTTGGTTTGATCCTGCCAGTTGAGGATGATATTGTAATCGAAGAACCTACTGAAGGCGACGACACCGCAGATGTTCCTGCTGAGGACGAAGAAGTAGCAGAAGACGCGACTAATAGCGACGACACTGCAGAAGTTCCAGCTGAGGATGAAGAAGTAGCAGAAGACGCGACTGATAGCGACGACACTGCAGAAGTTCCAGCTGAGGACGAAGAAGTAGCAGAAGACGCGACTAATAGCGACGACACTGCAGAAGTTCCAGCTGAGGATGAAGGAGTAGCAGAAGACGCAACTGATAGCGACGACACTGCAGAAGTTCCAGCTGAGGACGAAGAAGTAGCAGAAGACGCGACTAATAGCGACGACACTGCAGAAGTTCCAGCTGAGGATGAAGGAGT
>NZ_JARICI010000038.1 GCF_029257255.1 Sporosarcina sp.
TGTGATGTTTGATTTCGATTTGTTTTCTGCTACGAGTCCAGCTTGCAAGCGCTGTTCTTCATTCATTGCAGTAGCCCCTTTCTATTACTTATCGGGAAATAAGCATACATGATGTTATTATACTGAACTTTTAACGTATATGACAGCAAAGGACTAAATTGTCGCTTGTTTGTCATCAAAAAAAGACCACAGATTGTTTTCTGTGGTTTAAAGAGGCATTGATTATATTTTATTATGCAAGGGGGGTTTGCGCTCCCGCCGGTACGCTTTCCGGAGGGTCATTACTGAATTCCCTTCATTATAAGAAGTATGACTCAGCGGGTTTTTTTCTCCACTAATAGTTTGAGAGCCGTCCGTCCTTCTCCATTGATTTCGATATCGGTGAAAGCAGGTGCGCAGATCAAGTCTCCGCCGCTTGGTGCAACAAAACCTCTTGCGATTGCTATTGCCTTGACTGCTTGATTTAATGCGCCAGCTCCGACTGCCTGGATTTCTGCATAGCCTTGTTCACGGATGACTGCAACCAATGCACCCGCAACTGAGTTTGGATTTGATCGGGAAGATACTTTCAAGGGACTCACGATATTTCCTCCTTATTTTGCAATGTCTATGGAAAGAGTGTATTCCATAAGCCATCCTATGAAAGATTAGGAGGAATTAGACGCTATTCCAATTAGTTTGTAAATGGATGATCTTCGTTTATTCGAATACGTTCGATATGCAGAGCCTTACCCGTCTTGTCATCCAGTTCCACAAACATACCGTTCAGCTGTGGCCGGCCCTTTTTAGGCACTTCAAAGCGTGTCGGCATATTCGTATAAAAACGGTACAGTACATCCTCTTTTTTCATTCCCAGAATTTCATCATAAGGCCCAGTCATGCCAGCATCCGTTAAATAAGCCGTACCCTCCGGTAAAATTCGCTCATCCGCGGTCTGTACATGCGTATGTGTGCCGACAACGACCGATGCATGACCGTCCAGGTGGAAGCCCATCGCAATTTTTTCACTTGTAGCTTCCGCATGAAAATCAACGAAGATTAACGGTGACAATTCTTTTGCTTCTTCAATCAATTCATCAGCCTTTGCAAAGGGATCGTCATGGGGTGGCAGGAATGTTCGGCCGTGCAAATTGATGACAGAGATCGTCACGCCATTTTTCGTAACCGACGTCATCCCTTTACCAGGCGCTTGTTCGGAAAAGTTTGCAGGGCGAATTAAATAATCGACATCATCAATAAAATCATAAATTTCTTTCTGATCCCATGTATGATTCCCCATTGTAACGACGTCCACGCCGGCATGAAGCAAATCTTGATAAATGGATTTTGTGATGCCCCGTCCTGAAGCAGCATTTTCACCATTGGCGATAATAACATCCGCCTGGTATTTTCTCTTCAGACGCGGTAAGTAATCCATCACCATATCACGCCCCATTGAACCAACAATATCTCCAATAAAAATTACTTTCATCTGTATAACCTCTTTCCAAAATGAAAACAGCTTCCTTTTGAACCGGAAGCTGTTAACTTAGTTATTTTTTATTTAGCATACTCTACTGCGCGGGTCTCCCGAATGACCGTCACTTTGATATGCCCTGGATAATTCAATTCTTCTTCAATCTGTTTACGGATATCTCTTGCCAGACGGTGTGCAGTAATATCATCAATCTGTTCCGGTCGGACAATAATTCGTACTTCACGTCCTGCCTGGATGGCAAATGATTTTTCTACACCCTCATAAGATTCAGAGATTTCTTCAAGCTTCTGCAGACGTTTAATATAGTTCTCAAGTGTCTCACTGCGTGCGCCCGGTCTTGCTGCAGATAAGGCATCTGCTGCTGCGACCAGCACTGCAATGACAGACGTTGCTTCTTCATCACCGTGGTGTGAAGCAATACTGTTAATGACAACCGGATGTTCTTTATATTTCACTGCAAGTTCTTTACCGATTTGAACGTGGCTTCCTTCTACCTCGTGATCAATGGCCTTACCAATATCATGAAGTAAACCTGCACGCCTTGCCAGTGTTACATCTTCACCAAGTTCAGCGGCGAGTAATCCAGTCAGATACGCTACTTCAATTGAGTGTTTCAAGACATTCTGGCCATAACTTGTACGGAAATGCAGACGTCCGAGAATCTTAATTAAATCCGGATGTAAGTTGTGAATGCCTATATCGAATGTAGTCTGTTCACCTTTTTCTCGGATCAATTCATCTACTTCTCTTCTAGACTTGTCCACCATTTCTTCAATACGAGCAGGATGAATTCGTCCGTCCTGTACGAGTTTTTCAAGTGCCAGTCTGGCAGTTTCTCTACGTACCGGATCAAATCCCGATAAAATGACCGCCTCTGGTGTATCATCGATAATTAGATCAATACCCGTCAATGTTTCCAGTGTCCGGATATTTCTTCCTTCACGGCCGATGATACGGCCTTTCATTTCATCGTTTGGCAAGTTCACGACAGAAACTGTAGTTTCCGCCACATGATCGGCTGCAAATCGCTGTAATGCAAGCGATAAAATCTCACGTGCTTTACGCTCAGATTCTTCTTTAGCACGCTGTTCCGATTCTTTCGTCATGACCGCAATGTCAGTCGACAGCTCTTCCTCTACATCTTCTAAGATAACACGTTTCGCTTCATCTCTTGTCAGAGAAGAGATTCGTTCGAGCTCCGTCTTCTGTGCGGTAACGAGTTCTTCCGCTTTGCGTTCCATCTGTTCAATATGCTGTTGTCTTTCCAGAAGCGCATCTTCTTTGCGTTCCAGACCTGCTTCTCTCTTATTGAGTGCATCATCCTTGCGATCAAGGTTTTCTTCCCGCTGTAAGAGTCGGTTTTCCTGCTTCTGCAGTTCCGCTCTTCTCTCACGGACTTCTGTTTCCGCTTCAATTCGCAGTTCGTGAGTTTCATCCTTCGCTTCTAACAGTGCCTCTTTTTTCACTGACTCCGCTTCACGCTTCGCCTCTTCAACGATTTGATTCGCTGTTTGCTTGGCACCAGTCACTTTTGAATCATTCACATTTTTCAATATAAAAAAGCTAACAACTGCACCGACGATGAGACTTAGCAAAACGGAGATGAGTATTTCTACACCCATTGAGGTCACCTCCTCCTGCTTATTCTTTTCTTTTCAGTCGGCTCGTATAATCAATTCCGCCCTGGTGTTATATTTCACATATTTACCGTAACAGCACGGTAATGTCCCTACTTATCTGTGAAAGCACCGAAGGCTCTAACTTAATCCAAAGGGCATGCCCGGTATACGGGTGGGTACCCTGTTGTTTCGGGACGGTTTGGCATTCATTCTGTTGCTCTGAAGTTGAGCAACGTGTTTGCTGAATTAAGTTAAAATCAACATACCGCCAAAAAAACAATTCATTGGTTTGATCAATGTAAGGCGTATAGAATACACCACTTTAATTGTATAGTTGTATTTTTAATGTGTCAAGGAATCACGAAGGAAAATAGGCGCTTAAATAGATTGTAAGCAAATGGGTAAATAAAAAGGCCGCCAATTTTCATTGACGGACCTGCTACAGCAATTTATTTTTCGTCTGGGATCAACAATAATTCTTCCAACTCGTCTTCTTCATCATGAGCTCCGATTACATAGTCGGTGTTATCCAATCCGTATGTTGCTCGGATTTTCCCAGCTATTTCTGCACGCATATCTGGATTTTCTTTAAGGAATATTTTCGCATTTTCTCGACCTTGCCCTAAACGCTCGCCTTCATATGAATACCAAGCACCGCTTTTTTGAACAACTTCTAATTCTGCACCCAGATCCAGAATTTCGCCTTCTTTTGAAATTCCCTCTCCATACATAATATCTACTTCTGCAGTTCTGAATGGAGGAGCAACTTTGTTTTTTACGACACGAATTCTTGTTTTATTACCCATTATGTCGTTACCTTGCTTGATCGCTTCTCCCCGTCGTACTTCTAGACGTACAGAAGCATAGAACTTCAGCGCACGGCCGCCTGGTGTTACTTCAGGGTTACCGAACATGACACCGACTTTTTCACGAATTTGGTTAATGAATACCGCAATCGTGTTGGACTTATTGATAGCACCCGATAGCTTACGCAGAGCTTGAGACATTAAACGAGCCTGCAGACCTACGTGCGCATCTCCCATTTCGCCTTCAATTTCAGCTTTTGGCACCAATGCCGCCACTGAGTCTACTACAATCATATCCACAGCGCCGCTTCGTACAAGTGCTTCAGCAATCTCTAATGCCTGTTCCCCTGTATCTGGCTGTGACAAAAGTAAATCATCTATATTTACACCTAAGTTCCTTGCATAAATAGGGTCAAGAGCATGCTCAGCATCGATAAATGCCGCAGTGCCACCATTGGCCTGAACTTCTGCAATCGCATGAAGAGCGACTGTTGTTTTACCCGAACTTTCCGGTCCATATACTTCGATCACACGTCCGCGTGGGTATCCGCCTATTCCAAGCGCAGAATCCAGTGCCAATGAACCCGAAGATGAAGTCGCGATTTGGAGATCTGTTTTCTCTCCAAGTTTCATCACTGAACCTTTACCAAATTGTTTTTCTATTTGTTTTAATGCCATATCTAAAGCCGCTTTACGATCGCTCAATTAAAATTCCTCCTCAAACTCTTTTTCTATTTCTATTATACCTTTTATTATTAAAATACACAACAAATAAACGAACGGGCATTCGATTATTTGAGTAAGAAAATTGAAAAATGCTATCGGATATGGGACTAATTTTAATTTTTACCAGCGAAATCAGTGTTAAAATTAATATTTCAGCTCTTTTTTCTCTTTCATCTTCTGAATCAGATAATGAAGTGCAAACTGCACAGATCTTTTGCGGTTGGAGTTGCGGGAGCCCGATAATTGAAGCTTAAAGGATACCGTCTCCATATCTTCACTTGCGATGCCGATCCATACTGTGCCCGGCGGCTGTCCGTCATGCGGCTCTGGACCGGCTGCACCTGTCAGTCCGACGCCGAAAGTCGTCGAAAATTTTTCCCGGGCACTTTCAGCCAGTGCTTCTGCACATTCTGAACTGACTATGCCGTGATAGTCAAGCAATGAAGGCAATATACCGAGCTGTTGAATTTTCATTTCTTTATTATAAACAACTATTCCACCTTTTAATGCGTTGCCGATACCCGGTTCAGAACCGAGCTCAGCCATGAACATCCCCGAAGTCAGACTTTCCGCGGCAGAAATTGTCCAATCGTTCTGCAGGAGCAATTCTGTGGTTTTAGATGCTAATGTATCGTCATCTGTCCCGTAAATATATTCTCCGACTATCGAACGGATTTCGTGCTCTACCGGAAGGATAAGTTTTTGTGCTTCTTCCTCTGATTTTGCTTTCGCTGTAATACGCAATTTCACCATTCCGGGTGATGCAAGTGGCGCAATCGTTGGATTGGTCTGCTTCTCAAGCAATGACTGAATACGCACTTCTAATTCAGATTCACCAATTCCCTGTAATTTTAGAACTTTAGACGAAATGATATCTTGCTTGCCATTCACGCCCATTAAATAAGGGATTGCTTCATTTTCAAACATCGGTTCCAGTTCATGAGGAGGCCCCGGCAATAAAATATATTGCTTGCCATCTTTTTCAAGCCCCATCCCCGGTGCCATGCCGTGACGATTCGGCAATACTATTGCGCCTTTAAGCACCAATGCCTGTTTCTTATTGTTTTCGGTCATTTCTTTTCCGACCTGTTTAAAATACTGCAAAATCGTATTCATTGCTTCGTCATCAGAAATCAATTCAGTGCCAAGTTCACGTGCGATGGTTTCCTTTGTTAAATCATCTTTAGTGGGTCCCAAACCGCCGCTAAAAATCAATATATCTGCACGTTGCTGAGCCAGACGTATTGAATCTGCCAGCCGTTCTGGATTGTCTCCTACCACGGTATGATAGTAGACATCAAACCCAACTTCCGCCAGTCTCCTTGAAATGAATTTGGCATTCGTATTCGTAATTTGACCTAATAAGAGTTCCGAACCAACTGCAATGATCTCTGCTTTCATAAATGAATCCCACTCCTCACATTGACTCGACTAGCACTTTGCGGTTCTTGACAAAATAGTCGACACCTGACCAGACAGTAAAGAATAATGCAATATACAGCATGATCGTACCGAATGGTATACCCATCGGTTCAAAGAATATATTGTGCAGCAACAGAAATGAGATGGCTAATAATTGCGTAACCGTTTTAATTTTCCCCAACTGGTTAGCTGCTACTACTTCTCCGCCGCCAGCCAAAATCAATCGCAGGCCAGTGACTGCAAACTCTCTGCTAATTATGACAATGACAATCCATGCGGGTGCAAAATCCATTTCCACGAGTAAAATAAAAGCTGCTGAAACCAACAGTTTATCGGCAAGCGGATCTAGAAATTTCCCCATGTTTGTCACTAAATTATTTTTTCTGGCCAAGTAACCATCTAGCCAATCTGTCGTGGAAGCTATGATAAAAATAATGGCTCCAACCAAATGCTCGATTGGCATTTCGACACCGCCAATTTGTATAATTCCCCAACCAAAATCGACAGCCATAAATAAAATAAAGAAAGGAATCATTAGGACTCTCGATAAGGTAATCTTGTTTGGTAAATTCATACTTATTCCACCTTTAACATAATAAGTTCTTTTGAATAACAAAATAGTCATCCCTTGAGATGACTATTTTTGCTATGGTTTTTGAATAATGATATTTTGAGTCAGGTGATCATTCTGATATTCTACCGGCTGGCCGTTGACAGTGATTTCCGTTGAATTAGTCCGTCCGACGCGGATACGCAGACTTGATGCATCTGCTGCATCTATTTCAACCGATTCACCTGTCGTCATAATTCTACCTCCCGGCTGTGGCATTCTTTCTGTGCCCGTTTGATCGGTAACAGAAATCCAAGAATCTCCTGAAGTTTTAATGACCAGTTTAAGCTGTTCTCCATCCGTTAATTTGAAAGTCGAAGTCTCGCCTGAAACCGACAGGAATTCCATCTGGCCGCTTGCTGTTTCTTCATCGGCCGGTTGTTCATCCGCTTCGTTCTCATCCGCAGGTTTGTCTGCTGGTTTGTCTTCGTCTTTTACGGGCTCTTCATCAGGTTTTTCCGAAGGTTGTTCAATTACTGCCGGAACATTTTGCCCAGAATCATCTTTCTCTAACGGCGCTTCTGCCGCTTTCTCCCGGAATAAAATATAGACAATGACAATAATCATGACAATAAACAATGCCACAATCACTTTTGGCATTACTTCTTTTAATCGGCTGTTGCTTTTCAAGCCTCCGCTGCGTTGAAGCGGTGGAGGTGTCACTGTCTCATGCTCAGGTTCCGGAACACTTCCGGACTCTTCTTTATAGAGTGTCAGCATCTCATCTGCATCCAAATCGACAGCTTCTGCATACTGTTTGATAAATGCACGGATATAAAACGCACCCGGCATCATACTATAATCTTCATTTTCAATGCCCGAAAGATAACGCTTCTGAATTTTTGTCATGCCCTGTAAATCATCCAGCGTATAGCCTTTCGCGACTCTCGCCTCTCTCAGACGAGCACCTAATCCGGTCAATTATAACACCTACCTAATCAATCAAAATAAATTTACGTTAGTTAAACATACCAAAGCCGCCCATAGAACTGCGATTGGACATCTGGTCATTTTTCTCCAAGATGTCATATGTAATTTCCTGATCTACATGTGTCCGCAATTCAATAATAATGTCAAAGTCATCTATCGTGTATTCGGACTGCTTCACAAACATATCTGGGTGCTCCACAACCTTAATGGTAGGAAGGCTCATCACCTCGCGGACTAATTGCATATGACGTTCGTCAGGTGATTTGCGTGTAACAATGCCATCAAGAATAAAGATATTATCGTTTGAGAATTCATCGCCCATCATACTGGTTCTCACCGTTTGCTTGATCATCGTAGAAGACAGGAACACCCATTTTTTATTGGCACACACGCTGGCAGCGACGACCGATTCAGTTTTACCGACACGCGGCATTCCACGAACACCAATCAGTTTATGGCCTTCCTGCTTGAATATCTCAGCCAAGAAATCGACAAGTATACCCAATTCGCTTCGAAGGAACTGAAATGTATTCCGCTCTTCAGCACCTCTCTGAATATAATGTCCGTGACGGACCGCCAGTACATCACGCAATTTTGGCTCACGGATTTTGTGAATGACAATTGTATCCATTGTAGACGCTATCAATTCGAAACGTTTAATCTGCTGATCATGATCAGTCTGTACAAGCATACCGCGATTTCTGCCGTCCACACCATTGATTGTCACAATATCCACTCTCAACATGCCGAGCAGGGATGCAATATCTCCAAGCAAGCCTGGCCGATTGACTTGAATCTCATATTCGACATACCATTCTCCCATTCGACACACTCCCTTTGACTTCATTTAACTAGGACGCATAATTCTGCACTTAGTTCTATGATAACGGATAGCCAGAGCGAATTAAAGAAAAAAAAGAAAAGGACTTCAATAACCGTCCTTTTCTCTTAGTATCACATATACCAACCGCCGTTAATCTGGACAATTTCTCCTGTCATATAGTCCGCTTTGCCACTCAGCATGAATTCGACCATATTCGCGATTTCTTGCGGTGTCCCGACAGAGAGCAACGGAATCTGTTCCATCACCATTTGTCGTTCCTCTGCAGAAAAGTCCTGATTCATCCGTGTATCAATCCAACCCGGTGCTATTGCATTAACCCGGATGCCTGAATACGCTGCTTCCTTGGCATACGCCTTCACAAAAGCGTGCTGTGCCCCCTTGACAGCAGAATACATAACTTCTCCAGCTGCTCCCGCACTCCCCCAGATAGATCCGATAAAGAGCACATAGGAAACCGGGTTTTTTCTAAGCTTCGCAGAAAGTAATGCAATCAGACGGGCAGGGTTTTGCATATGAACTCTCCACAGCTCTGTCATTTCACAGTCTGTCGTTTCTGACAGCAGCTTGACGAGGGCTTGACCATTGGCGATGACGATAGCCTGCACAGCCTGAATGTTTGCTACAAGTTCCTCTGCCGCCAATTCAGTTCGAAAATCCGCTTGAACAGTACGGAATTCTAAATGAGGGTAGTCCTCTATCAATTCGTTCAGCAGTGCAACGATCTGCTGTTCATTCGAATGGTAGTGAAGATAAAGAGACCATCCCGCTTCTGCAAGCTGACGGCAAACAACCTCTCCTATACCACCTGACGCTCCTAAAACAAGGCAAGACCTTAAAGGTTTCATTGCTCGCCTGCTGGGGGCATCACTTTAAAGATCGTGTAGTTCTGATCATCTGAAAAAGTTGAGAATGCCTGCTTCAATTTATCCATTGATAGTTTTTCTAATGTCGGCACTACGTCAAATAAATTCATTTCATTGAATTCATAACGTGTATATTGATTGGCAATAAACTCTATGGAGTTTAAAGAACGCATGAACTGTCCGATTTTCTTCCTACGCATGCGGTCCAAATCTTCTTTCGCAACCGGCCAGTTATCTTTTGCATCCTGAATCGTCTGTTTGATGAGTTTTTCCAAACGTTCCGGTTCGTCTGTATCGGAACCGACCATTGCGAATCCATAACCCTCTTCCATTGAAAATTCATAAGAGAACGATTCGTCGATTAATCCCTCGTCATTAGCTTTTTCATAGAAAGGAGACGTGCGTCCAAATAAACTGTCCAGCACTAAATTGGCAGATAGCTCCGTTTCAAGCATTTCTTGACCTTGCTGATCGACGGCGTTGCACTTCATTCCGATATTCAGTTTCGGTTTAGATACATCCATAGTCAATGTGCGTGCAGGGATGTCTGCGTGATTTGGCTCAGACGGAAACTTACGTTCAATCGGTTCAGGAACATGAAATGTTTTCATCGCCTGATCTTCTTTAACAAACGCCATCATCTCTTGCGGATCTACGGAGCCTACGATAAATAACAGCATATTTGACGGGTGATAAAACGTCTCATAGCATGTATATAAATGTTCAGCCGTAATATCCTGAATGGATTCTACTGTACCTGCAATATCAATCTTTACCGGATGGTTCTCGTAAAGATTTTCTATTGAACCAAAGTACAGACGCCAATCAGGCTGGTCATCGTACATCGTAATTTCCTGGGCAATAATCCCTTTTTCCTTATCTACTGTCTGCTTTGTAAAGTAAGGTTCTTGTACAAAATCCAATAAAACTTTGGTATTTTCTTTTACTTTATTCGTAGCAGAAAATAAATAAGCAGTTCTGCCGAATGTCGTGTAAGCATTTGCTGACGCACCGTTCAAGCTGAACTTTTGAAATACATCGCCGTCTTCTTTTTCGAACATTTTGTGCTCAAGGAAATGGGCAATGCCGTCTGGTACAGTGATAAATCCATCTTTGCCATGCGGTTTAAATGTTCGGTCGATTGAACCGTATTTAGTTGTGAACGTCACGAAAGTTTTTGAGTAGCCGCGTTTTGGCAGGATGACGACTTTCAAGCCATTATCCAATGTTTCTGTATAGATTTTTTCCTGTAATTCATCGAATACTACTTCTTTCATTGTTCTTCACCTTCCTTGCCGGATAACAGATAAACCACTTCTAAATGAACGGTATCTGCCATTTCTTTCACATCTTCTATTGTCACTGCCTGCCATTTGCTGATCAGTTCATCAGCAGTAAAGTTTTCATCCAGTTCTTTATACTGGTCGTAAATTTCGATCTGACTGCGCGCAGAATCATTCGCACTGCGAATACTGTTTTCCAGCAGCGCTACCGTTTGATTTAATTCTAATTCCGAAATATCGCCTTGCTGCATAGTTTCCAGTTGAGCTATTATCAGTTTCACAGCTTTTTCTTCAAGTTCAGCATCAATGCCTGCCGTCACATAGACAATGCCGTATTGAGAGGCAAACGCACTGTTTGCATAATACGCCATGCTTTCTTTTTCACGTACATTCATGAACAGCTTACTATGGGCAAAACCGCCAAAAATCCCGTTCATCACTTGCATTTTGTTATAATCAGGATGAAGGAATGTAACAGGCGTGCTGAATCCGAGGTGGAGCTTCCCTTGTTTCATATCTTGACGCTCTTTAACCGTTTTTACCGGTACTGCGGCATTTTCAGACTGGATTGCATCCTGTTTCTCTACCTTACGCGCATTGAACGGCAGGTACTCTTTGATCTGTGCAATAATCTCTTGCTCATCCACATCGCCTACGACATAAATATCGATTACATCTTTATGAATCATATCGTCATATGTCTTACGAAGAATTTCAGGAGTAATAGCAGCTACTGCTTCTTCAGTACCATAGGCAGAAATAGAAGCCGGCTGGTCTGGACGCATGATTTCGAGCATTCGCTTTTGAGCAAACCTCGTTTTATCATCGTAAATAGAACGAATTCGATCCCGTACATTGCGCTTTTCGCGATCAACTACCGCCTGTTCAAAAGCACCATCGGTTATTTTTGGTTCAAATATAGTTGATCTGATTAAACGCCACAGCTTTTTGAAGATATCTTCTCCTTTAAAAAACTCATCATTTACACATTCCGCATATAGAGCAACGATGTGCTGGGAGCTTCTTTTTGAAACGTCTGTGAACAAGACTGTCCCATAGAGCTCATCCAGCGCTTTGCGCATCTCACTCTGTGTCGGATAGCTACGGTTGGACTCTTCCAGGACGTTTGCCAATACGGTACGCTCTGAAGCAGCTTTTTCTTCCAATGAAGCTTTCCATTTAATCGTTACATTCACTGTTTTAAATTGTTCGGTTTTACGTATATACAAATTAACGCCATCTCGCAATTTTGTTTTATTGAACATATAAACACCTCTCGTTTACCTTATTATATGTATTCCTATCCTCACTATACATTTTCACTCTTCAAATGAAAAATGATACACATTGTCTAGACAGGCTGCTGCTAAAAACCGAGAAAAGCTATCTGAAGATAGTAGTTCTCCAGATAGCTTTTTTTACTTATCGATTTCCTTTAATGTATGGTTTACCAAGTGCTTTTGGTGCACTTGCTTTACCAAGGAATCCAGCCAGAGCTAGAATCGTTAGCACATAAGGGAATATGTGGAAGTATACGGCGGGAATGCCAGCTAATATTTTAATACTCGATGAACTGATCGCCAATGCCTGCGCGAAGCCAAAGAATAAGGCTGCTCCCATGGCACCCAGTGGATGCCATTTACCGAAGATCATGGCAGCCAGCGCCATAAATCCTTGACCGTTGATCGTAGCATGACCGAAATCATTAGTGATTGTCTGAGAATAGACAGCACCACCGATACCAGCAAGCCCACCCGAAATAATTACAGCAATATAACGGATCTTCGTAACTTTGATACCCATTGTATCTGCAGCCATCGGATGTTCTCCTACAGAACGCAGGCGCAAGCCGAATGGCGTCTTATAAATTACGAACCAAGCAATAATCGCCACAGCAATCGCAATGATGGATGAACCGTAGACCAGTTTAAAGAACATCGGTCCGATGACCGGGATATCCTGCAAATACGGCACGTTGAATCTTGGAATCTTCTGCTGAATGAAATCTGTCTGTCCTTTACCAAAAATCATTTTAACAGAAAACAGTGCAATTGCTAATCCGAGCATGTTGATTGCGACACCCGAAACGACCTGATCGGCCCGGAACGAAATAGAAGCGACCGCATGCAATGTAGCAAATAATGCTGAGACGAGCATGGCCACGATTAATGAGATCCAAGGTGTCCAGGCTCCAAATGTATCTGCAAAAAACAAATTGAAGAGAATTCCGATAAACGCACCCATCACCATTAGACCTTCTAATCCAATGTTAATGACACCGGAGCGTTCAGAAAACACACCACCAATTGCAGTGAATATTAGAGGCGCAGCAGAAGCAATGGTTATAGGTACTATGAAATATAACACGTCTAACATCTTACTTCGCCTCCTTATTTTTACGTAAACGTACTAGACCAATACGGATGATATATCCGCAGGCTACAAAGAAAATGACTAACGCAATGATGATTGAAACGATTTCGACTGGAATACCCGCGGCATTCGGCATATTGTTCGCACCATACTTCAGTGAGCCGAACAGTGTTGCACCGAAAATAACACCCAGTGGCGTGTTCGCACCGAGAAGTGCTACAGCAATTCCGTCAAATCCGATACCTGTAAATCCGCCCATAGAGGACATATTACCGAAAGTTCCAAGTGCTTCCATCGCACCGCCGAGACCGGCAAATGCACCGGAGATCACCATCGCAAGAACGATATTCTTATTAACACTCATCCCTGCATAGCGGGATGCATGATCATTAAAACCTACTGATTTTAATTCGAAACCAGTCTTGGTTTTTTCTAAAATGAACCACATGACAACTACCATTGCCAGCGCAACAAATATACCATAGTGCAGCGTAGAGAAGTCTGTCAAATTAGATAAGAAATCAGAGCGAAGTGAAGCTGATTGATGGATGCGCTCTAATTTAAACCCTCCACCCGAAAGTGTTTTGATGAGTGCATTGACTACGTGCAAGGCGATATAGTTCATCATGATCGTTACAATTACTTCGTGAACTTTCAATGTTGCCCGTAAAATACCGGGAATAAATCCCCAGAGTGCGCCTGCTGCAGCCGCTGCCAATAAAGCAAGCGGCAAGTGAATAATTTTAGGCAGTTCAAACGCCATTCCCACATAAGCTGCAGCGAACCAGCCGACAATTAGCTGACCCTCTACCCCGATGTTAAAAAGTCCTGTACGGAATGCAAAAGCTACGGCTAAACCAGCAAGTATGTATGGACTGATTTGTCGAATTGTTTCACCGATTGCATATGAATCCCCAAATATACCGTTCCACAGAGCAATATAGCCTGTTACCGGGCTATAGCCACTGACTAGCATCACGATGGCACCTACGATGAGACCTAAAATGATGGAGATCACGGGCACCAGTATATTAATCATTCTATTTGACATGATGTTCATCACCATCTTTCACAAGAGCTGCTTGTTCTTTCAAAGCCGAATCTTTTGAATGACCGGCCATCATCAAGCCAAGAGCCTGCTCTGTTGTTTCTTGAGGAATCACTGTTCCAACGATCGCACCGTCATAAATAACCGAAATACGATCAGAAACATTCATTACTTCATCCAGTTCAAACGTGATAAGAAGAACCGCTTTTCCGCTGTCACGTTGCTCGATCAGACGGCGGTGAATAAATTCAATGGCTCCAACGTCGAGTCCGCGTGTCGGCAATGCAGCAATCAATAAGTCCGGATTACGCGTAACTTCACGGCCGATAATTAATTTTTGCTGATTTCCTCCGGATAGCGCTCGTGCCGGTTCATGTACCCCTTGTGTTCTAACGTCAAACTCATGAATCAGCTTTTCAGCTTCTTCATTTATAATTTTATAATTCATAATACCGTTCTTAGAAAATGGTTCATGATAATAGGATTGAAGAGCTGCATTATAGCCTACTGAAAAATCAAGGATTAGTCCATGCTTATGTCGGTCTTGCGGGATATGTCCAAGCCCGGCTTCTGTAATCTTTCTAGGCTTTTTATTTGCAACATCTTCCCCGTTAAGCAAGATTTTCCCACTTTTCACTTTAGCAAGACCTGTAATGGATTCAATCAATTCGGATTGGCCATTTCCGTCAATACCTGCAATACCGACTATTTCTCCACGGCGTACGGATAGATTTAGGCCCTTTAGTTTTGCCACTCCCCGATAATCGTTAACATACAGGTCCTCAATTTTCAATATTTCTTCAGTCGGATGAGAAGGGCCTTTTTCAGTTTTGAAAGTAACCTGACGCCCTACCATTAGTGTCGCAAGCTCTTCTGGGTTAGTTTCAGCTGTGATAACTGTGCCGATTCCTTTGCCTTTTCGGATGACTGTACATTTATTTGAGACATTCATGATTTCTTGCAACTTGTGTGTAATCAGAATAATAGATTTTCCTTCAGCCACCAGCTTCCGCATGATGTTCAGAAGTTCTTCAATTTCCTGAGGTGTTAGTGAAGCTGTCGGTTCGTCGAATATTAATATATCTGCTCCGCGATAAAGTGTTTTTAAGATTTCAACACGCTGTTGCATACCGACCGAGATATCTTCGATTTTTGCGTAAGGATCTACATCCAGTCCGTATGTCTTAGAGATTTCCGCTACTTTTTTAGCAGAGTCTTTAATGTTGATGACACCAGATTTAGTCGGTTCGCTTCCTAAAATAATATTCTCAGTGACCGTTAAATTTTCTACCAGCATAAAGTGCTGGTGAACCATGCCGATTCCTAAATCATTGGCTACGTTCGGATCGGTGATCGACACTTTTTCGCCCCGTACGCGGATTTCTCCACCATCCGGCTGGTACAAACCAAACAAGACGTTCATCAAAGTAGATTTTCCTGCACCATTTTCTCCTAACAGCGCATGAATTTCTCCTTTTTCCAACTGCAAGGTAATGTGGTCATTTGCATAGAACGTTCCAAACTTTTTCGAGACATCCAGCATTTCAATTACATAATCCAATTCAATCACTTCCTTGCCCGTAATAGAGTTCATCAGAAGACAGCTGCACGACTTCTGTTAAAAGCTGTAAGCGTTATCACTGTCTTTATACTTATCAAATAATAATTGCTGTATGACTTGTCTTATTAATTTTACATACGCCGCTGATGAAAGAGAGAACATCTGCAGAATACAGATAAAATTAATAAAATAAAAGCTCCAGAACGCTCGCAAGGAACCTTTAGTTTATAAATTTTAATGAAATAAAGGCCGGACAAAAACCGGCCTTTATCTTACTTCATAAATTACTTTTTCTTTTCAACGAATTCAGGTACTTCGACTTCGCCATCCGCAATTTTCTGTGCAAACTCATCAATTTGATCTAGCACATCTTGTGGAATTGCGCCGCGTGAATCAGCAAGTGATACACCGTTGTCTTGAAGGCCGTAAACTTTAGTTTCGCCTCCTGGGAAGTTACCCTCCATTGCCAATTTAGCAATGTCTTTAACCGCTACGTCAACACGCTTAAGCATAGAAGTTAATGTGATGTTATCATCGCCGACTTTACCTTCTTCGTACTGATCAGAGTCAACTCCAATTACCCAAACATATGCATCTTTGTCTGCTTGTTTACGTTCTTTGGCTTCAGAGAAAACACCGTTACCTGTACCGCCTGCTGCGTGGAAAATGATATCTACGCCTGAAGAGTACATACGATTTGCTTCTGCTTTACCAAGTTCTGCTTTATCGAACGCGCCTGTATACTTAGCGTCTACTTTAATTTCAGGCTTGACTGCTTTAACGCCTTCAAGGAATCCAGCTTCAAAACGCTCGATAACTGGAATATCCATACCGCCGATGAAACCGATCTTATCAGACTTCGTCATTAAAGCTGCTGCAACACCCGCAAGGAATCCACCTTCTTGCTCTTTAAATAGGACACTCGTTACGTTTGGTGCATCTACTACTCCATCGATGATCGCAAATTCAGTGTCTTTCTGCTGTGCTGCAATATCAGCAATTGCATCTTCCATCAAGAAACCTACACCGAAAATCAAGTTGAAATCACGACGAGCTAAGTTGTTCAAGTTCGTTGTATAGTCAGCCGGGTCTGTAGACTGCAGATAGTCATATCCGCCTTCACCCTTTTCCCAACTTTGTTCTTCCCCGAATTCCTTAACGCCTGTCCATGCCGATTGGTTAAATGATTTATCATCAATTCCCCCAACGTCAGTTACCATGGCAATTGAGAATTCACTCTTTTCGCCTTCATTACCCGTTGCCGGTTTATCAGCCGGCTCTTTTTCGTTTGCTTTGTCAGATCCGCACGCAGCCAGCATTGTACCTGCAGCTAAAACGACAGACATAGCCAAACCAAATTTTCTTTTCTTCATTACAAAAGACCTCCCCTTTGTTTATATTGGTATGAAATCAGGACGTAAAACGTCTTATACCCGTTTCCGGACTACATGGAACTTAAACTTATCTGAACGGAAAAAGTTCTCAGAATACAAAACCATTTTTCCTTCTTCGCTGAAATGTTCTTGTGATAAAAGTAATAATGAATGAGCAGCTTCGCATGACAAAGCGTCAAATGCTTCCGGATGATGACTGATCGGCTCTATTTCGGCAACCGCCTGTCCGATCTTAATTACACCAGACTTCTCGATTGTATCAAATAAAGACATATCGGTCAGGCTTTCTAACCCGTCTGGCAGACATTCAGGCAACACGATGTCTACACAGTATACAACCGGTACCCCGTCTGCTGTACGGATCCGCTTGATTTGAAACAGCTGTTTATCCGCTGAATGAAATCGCCCTGCAAACTCGCTGGTCATTGGAATGACCGACATTTCCTGCAGAATAGTGCCAGGCTCCATATTCGCATTACGAATCATTGTAGTTAGACTGGAAAGCTGTTCAATCCCTGACAGAACCATCGGCTGTGAAGCGACAAATGTACCGACACCATGCTTTTTATAAATCACTTTCTCTTCTTCAAGCACTCGCAAAGCCTCACGAAGTGTCGCACGGCTGACGCCAAGCATTTCAGACAGCTTCGCCTCGGATGGAAGACGTTCATGACGTTGAAACAGCCCCGATTGGATATCTTGCTTTAACCGTTCGATGACCTGAATATACAAATGCCGTGGATCTTTCTTCACGAACATTTAGTCACCTCCCAAGACGTCAGACATCTGATTACTATCTGATTCCACTATATCATCTTCTTTAGAAGAAGGAAATATCTAGTTGGACTTACAACTGAAATTGTATATTTCAGTCGATTTAACTAACTATTAACTATTGGTCTAATTCAGACTTACTCAGCATTACTTGCCTTGGTTTGCTGCCTTCAGGCGGCCCGACTACGCCGTGTGCTTCCATTTGATCTACAATACGAGCTGCTCTTGCATAGCCCACTCGGAAGCGACGTTGGATCATCGAAACAGATGCAGTTTGCATTTCCACAACCATCCGAACTGCTTCATCGTATAAATCATCGGTCTCTTCATGAGGCTGCAGCACTTCCACCTCAGTCGGTATCATTTCTTCTTGATACTGTGCTTTCTGCTGATCAATAATGAAATCTACAACTGCTTCCACTTCTTCATCTGAGACAAACGCCCCCTGTATCCTGGTTGGTTTCGATGCACCTGCTGGAAGAAACAGCATATCGCCCCTACCAAGAAGTTTCTCGGCACCCCCGCCATCCAAAATAGTCCGTGAATCGATTGCAGATGAAACGGCAAACGCTATTCGCGAAGGAATATTTGCTTTAATTATTCCTGTGATGACATCAACACTTGGCCGCTGGGTCGCAATGATCAAATGGATCCCCGCGGCTCTGGCCATCTGAGCTAAGCGTGTGATCGAATCTTCCACTTCATTCGAAGCGACCATCATCAAATCCGCCAACTCATCGACAATGACGACGATATAAGGCATCCGCGGATGTTTTTCATCATGGTCTTCATTCCACTGCTCAATATGGTTATTATAGCCTTCAATATTTCGAGTTCCTGTATGGGAAAACAATTCATATCTTCTTTCCATTTCCGACACAACACGCTGAAGTGCCTGTGCCGCTTTCCTCGGATCTGTCACAACAGGAGCCAATAAATGCGGAATGCCGTTAAAGACATTGAGTTCGACCATTTTGGGGTCAATCATCATCATTTTCACTTCATGTGGTTTCGCCCGCATGATAATACTCATAATAATTCCGTTGACGCAGACACTCTTACCGCTTCCCGTTGCACCGGCAATCAGAACGTGCGGCATCTTGTTGAGTTCCGTCATCATTGCCTGACCGGTGACGTCACGGCCTAGTCCGACGAGCAGTTTAGATTGTGCACGGTTATTCTCTTTTGATTCGAGAACTTCCCGTAGACTAACCATCGCAACCGCATTATTTGGCACTTCAATTCCGACTGCCGATTTACCGGGTATCGGCGCTTCAATACGAATCCCGTTAGCTGCTAACGCCAGTGCAATATCGTCCGATAAGCTGACGATCCTGCTCACTTTAACGCCCGAGTCCGGTAGTATCTCGTATTTCGTCACGGCCGGCCCTAAGTGGACTTGTGTCACACGGGCTTTTACACCGAAACTAAGGAAAGTCTTCTCGAGCTTTTTAGCATTTGTCTGAATTAAATCGTATTCTCCTGATTGATCACTGGCGACGGGAGGTTCCAGCAAACTGGTAGACGGTAGAATATAGGATTCATTCTCCTGCTCCCCTCCCATTACTGGATACTCGGGTGAGCCTTCAGCAGATGAATCTTCCTGTTCCACTTGTTTTTCAGGTGGCTCTTTCGATCTCTCCGATTCAGTAACAGTCTCGATTTTAGACGTGAAGCTCGAAATAATTGGTTCTGCAGCCGGCTCTATTTCGTCCGCAACTTCTACTGCAATCGGTTCAGCAACTGTTTTTCGCTGTTTTTTTCGATTGCTGCGCGACAGTTCTTTCCTGTTTTCTTCCGGCGATTTAACTGGTTTTTTCTCTCTTGCCGCTCTTTTCGTCTTCATGCGCTCCATAAATAATGGCGTTTGTTCCACCAAATAAGGAATTAGTGCTTTTCCTGTCAATAAAATAATTCCGATCAGCAACAGTAACACACCCGCCACTGTTGCGCCGGCTGAATCGACTAATGAATGGAACATAGCAAAAAGCACTGCACCGATCATACCGCCGCCAAGTGTTCCGTCTTGATTAAAAATCCCGCCGCCCGTCACCAATACTTTCCACGTCTCTTTCAGCGCGGAGTTGGACATTAGTACTTTACTTTCATAGAGTGTCTGGAACAAATGGATGTGACTGAATAACAGCATACTACTTAGGATGAACAAGCAGCCCAGCACGATGCGGTGTTTATAACCTCCAATTTGTCGCTTAATCATAAACACGAGCGCCTGCACAATAATCAGGAAAGGTAAAGCGGCATGCCAGTTGCCTAATAGAAAGCGGGAGAACGCAGCAAGTCCTCTGCCGATCACGCCATATTCAAAGATCATGATAATCGACAGTCCAATTAAGACAACACCCAGTATTTCGAACCAGAGCGACTGAATCTGCTCTTGCTTTTTCTGCTGCTGTTTTTTCTTGGCCGGCGTTTTTTTCTTAGCTTTCTTTTTCGCCATCTGCTTTCCCCCTTTCTGAAAAAAAGATTTCCAGCCTATGAGGCATGGAAATCCTGTTGTTGTTTCATTTCGCAATCAATCAGTATTCCATAATGATCGGGATGATCATTGGACGTCTTTTTGTTTGCTGATATAAGTAAGAACTCAATGTCTCACGGATCTCTTGTTTAATGTTTGTCCATTCAAACGTTTCTTTATTCACATACTTCTCAACGATTTTACGTATCAGCTTCGTCGCTTCCTCAAAGAGCTCTTCAGAATCGCGTACATAGACGAACCCTCTTGATACTACTTCGGGTCCAGCCGCAATTCGTTTTTGTTTTCTGTTCAAGGTAACAACAACTGTGAAGATCCCGTCTTGAGATAATAGCTTGCGGTCACGAAGGACAATATTTCCGACATCTCCGACACCAATCCCGTCAATCAGGACGTTACCGGCCTGCACTCTGCCGCTCATGCGCAGCTTATCGTTTTTAAATTCTACAATATCGCCTTTATCCGCAATGAAGATTTGATTCTTGGACAATCCGACTTCCTGCGCTAGCTTAGAGTGCGCAATCAGCATACGGTATTCCCCTTGAATCGGAATAAAGTATTTGGGACGCATAAGATTCAGCATCATTTTCAAGTCTTCTTGTGATCCGTGACCTGAAACGTGTACATTTCTAGTAGATGTTAAAACTTTTGCGCCTGCTTTCGCCAGTTCATTCATCATCTGGAACATGGAGATTTCCATGACAGGTGACGGTGTGAATGTGATCAGCACAGTATCTGTTTGTTTAATATTAATTTCTTTATGGTGTTTACGGACGATTTTTTCAAGCGCTTCAAGCGGTTCACCCTGATTACCCGTTACGATAATAACAATATCCTGGTCGTCGTATTTATCCATATCTTTCACTGGAATCACGATATCATCTTCTACTTGCAGGTAGCCTAAGCGCAAGCCAACTTCAAAATAGCTCTCTAAACTTTTCCCGATGACGATTACTTTTTTCTTTTTCTCAGCTGCCTGGTCCAGAACTTGCTGAATCCGAATAAAATTAGATGCATAGAGCGCGACTAAAATCCGGCCCTGTGCTTCATGGAATGTTTTAGACAGGCGTTTTACAATTACTGACTCAGATGTTGTATAGCCCGGACGTTCAGCTTCTGTAGAATCAGACATCAAAATGAAGACGCCTTCTTCTCCAAGTGTCGCCATTTTCGCGATATCCGGACGATACTTACCTTTTGCCGCCTGGTCAAACTTGAACTCGCCTGTATTGACGATTGCTCCTTCACTCGTGTGAAAGACGATTCCAAGTGAATCTGGAATACTATGTGTCGTGTAGAAGAACGTCACATGCGTGCGCTTGAAATTCATGCGGCTTTTATTTGTCACTTCAAAGAAACGTACGTTTGATGGAGCCGGCATTTTCTTCAAATGTTCTTTAGCAAGCGCCAATGTCAATTTTGTGCCATATACAGGTGCTTGTACTTTTTGCAGCAAATAAGCAATCGAACCAATCGCATCTTCATGGCCGTGCGTTAAGAAGATTCCTTTAATCCGGTCTTTGTTTTCCTCCAGATATGTCATATCCGGTATAACGATATCAATCCCCAACATTTCCGTTTCGGGGAACATTAAACCAGAGTCCATAATAAACAGTTCGTCATCGATTTCAACGACGTACATGGACTTCCCGATTTCTCCTACCCCGCCTAAAGGGATTACTCTAATTATTTCATTTTGAATTTTGGTCACATTGTTTCCTCCTATTATCTTTTCCCGTTCACAACGACTAGAATCCATTATACGAGATAGTGGGCTCACAGTACAAACAAAAAAAGCCGGATTCTTCGTCCGGCTTTACTTTATTTCGAAATTAGTTAGTTTTTTTGAAGTTTTCTAATGCTAAATCAATAAGTTCGGTCTGCCTAGCATCCATTTCCACCAGCGGTAAACGTACACTGCCGACTGATACACCGGCTTTTTCAAGAGCATATTTCACCGGCACTGGATTTGGAGCAGAGAACAAAGCGCTAAAGACTGGTAAAAGTGTTCGATGAAGTTTCGCCGCTTCTTTCACGCGGCCATGTTGGAAGGCTTGAACCATTTGCTGCATTTCGTTTCCGACAACGTGAGCAGAAACCGAGATAATTCCTCTGCCTCCAATCGCCAGAAGCGGCAGTGTTAGACTATCATCTCCACTGTACACTTCAAAGTCATCTGTCGTGTTTTCAATAATGAAAGCCATTTGTTCTAAATTTCCACTTGCTTCTTTAACCGCTTTAATATTATCAATTTTTGAGAGTTCGATGATGGTTTCAGGCAGCAGATTGACAACCGATCTGCTTGGAATGTTATAAAGCAGCACAGGTAGCTTAGTTTCATTTGCGATGGCAGCAAAATGCGCGTACATCCCCTTTTGATCAGGACGGTTATAGTATGGAGTCACGAGCATGATACCATCTGCCCCTGCTAATTCAGCAGCTTTTGTCAAAACAATTGATTCTGCCGTACTGTTTGTACCCGTTCCGGCAATTACAGGAATTCGCTTATTTACTGTCTTCACTACAAAATCGAGTAATTCCTTTTTTTCCGCTTCTGTAACAGTTGGTGATTCACCTGTTGTTCCGCTGACAATAACAGAATCTGTTCCATTTGCGATTAAATGTTCCAACAGACCTACTACTTTTTCGAAATCAATTTTGCCGTCCGGAGAAAAAGGGGTGACCATTGCCGTTCCTATATTACCCAGTTCCACATTGATCAACTCTTTTCTAATAATACTTTGCCTATAAGTCGTAATTTAATCAGTTAATCAACTCTTCAGCAATCTGCACCGAATTCAATGCAGCGCCTTTCAGCAAGTTATCCGACACAATCCACATGTGGAAACCTGTTAGCTTGTTAAAATCTTTACGGATTCTGCCAACGAACACTTCATCTTTATCTTCCGCATATAGAGGCATCGGATAGAGCTGTGCAGCCGGATCATCCTGCAGTACGATCCCTGGAGCATTTTTCAATAAACTCTTCAGATCCTCTACTGAGACGCCTTCTTGATCAATCTCGATATAGACCGATTCAGAGTGTCCTGATACGACAGGAAGTCTGACACACGTTGCGGCTACGGACATATCGTAATCGTTAAAGATTTTCTTTGTTTCATTGATCATCTTCAATTCTTCTAATGTATAGCCTGACTCATCAAATGAATCAATTTGAGGAATCGCATTGAACGCAATTGGATAATGACGCTCAGCAGATGCTGAAGGCAGCACTTCCGCTTGGATTTCACCGCGATCCGTAAAGTGCTTGCTTTGTTCAGCCAACTCATCAATTGCTTCGACTCCTGCACCCGAAACTGCCTGATATGTTGACACGATTAAACGGTTCAAACCGTATTTTTCTTTGATCGGTTGCAACGCAGCAACCATCTGGATTGTCGAGCAGTTTGGATTGGCAATGATTCCTGAATGATTAGCTAATTCTTGCGGATTGACTTCAGGCACAACAAGCGGTGTATTTGGATCCATACGGAAAGCACTTGTATTGTCAATGACTACCGCGCCTCTTTTCACTGCTTCATGTGCAAATTTTTCTGAAATACTGCCGCCTGCACTAAAGAATGCAATGTCAATTCCCTCAAAAGCTTCGGGTGTTGTTTCCTGTACTGTGTAAGTTTTTCCTCCAGCTTTGATTTCTTTGCCTGCTGAACGTTTGGATGCAAGTAACTTAATGGAATTGGCAGGGAAATTTCGTTCTGTCAACTTCTCAAGTATTTTAGTTCCTACCGCTCCTGTAGCACCGACAATGGCAACATTTACATTCTTCATCTAGATCTTCCTTTCAATGATTAACAAGTAATATTTAGGTCAAGTGAAAAAGACCGCGTCTCGTTAATTGTTATTGAACGAATTATAACATATTTTGCGAAATTTAAAAATCTATTTTTATGCATCTTTATGAGAGATCAATAATGGCTGAAGCTGCTTACCTTGTATGGCAGATGCCGCAGCGGCGGGCAATAATGTAAAATCAGCTATTAACGAATTCGGCTTTTTTATGCAGTCATCCTGCCCGAATGGTATAAAAAACACATGTTTCATATTCAGCAGCTTCATCAGGTTCATGCCGTTCAGCCCTAATGCATCATTTGTCGAAACACCGAGCACCACTGGTTTGCCGTTTCGAAGCGTTGCTTTCGCAGCCATCAATACAGGCGAATCTGTGGCTGCATTTGCCAGACGACTCATCGAATTGCCTGTAAGTGGTGAAATAATCATACAGTCGAGAGGATTGGTCGGCCCGAACGGCTCCGCTTCCATAATACTCGACACAACTTTTTCTCCTGTGGCTTCTTCAATCCGTTTGACCCATTCTTCTCCTGTGCCAAATCGTGTGGCGGCATGGAGTACAGAATGCGTAATAATTGGTACGACTGAAGCGCCTTCCTTTTGTAGTGAAGCAATCATCGGCAGCAGCTGATCATATGTGCAGTGCGAGGCCGTAATCCCTAATCCGATTCTTTTCCCTTCAAGCATGTAGCTCCCCTTTCTTCTGTATCCATTCTCAAAATCGCGTCAGCCAGAACTGCCGCCGCATCTGCCGGGAAATGAATCCCGGGCAATTTGAGGTGTATCGTATAGTATTCAGAAGTCCGGCCGGGCTTTAGGCAGCCTGGAGCTGAAGACACATCAAATATATGCTGACAGCTACAATTGGCCACATCAAGCCACTGTGAAGGTATCGTATTGACTAAGTAACCATCTGTAAAATGTGTAGACGGCGTTAATCTCAGCGACGTATAGCCTAATGTATTAGCTTCTGCTAGCTGTGCATCTGCACGTGCGGTTATGGTGACAGACGCCTGCATGCTGTGCAGCACATGAGCGACGGCTTTTCCGACACGACCGAAGCCCGCTATATAAAAATTCTTACCCGCTATTTGCCGTTTTGTCTGTTCATAGAAAACTTGCACAAATGCCTCAGCAGTCAATTGTGCATTCTGCCAGATAAATTGTTCATTTTGCAAATAATTCAGGTATTTCACACCAGATTGATCAAGATCAGCACGCCACTCCTGTGCAGACTGACCAATATACAACACTGTATCTTTCCGAATTAATTGAGCAGGAATTGGCTGTTTCATAGCCAACAGTGGCAGGATGATACGTTTTGGCTGCCACTCAGCTAAGATGTCTTTCAAGTTTTCATCGAAAGTATCCTGAGCGAGATAGCGGCTTTCGTATCCCTGTTCCTCTAATAGATCATTCGCCATCTCCAAACGCTGGTCCGTGCCGATAACAAGCCATTTAATCATCATCCGACACATCCTTGCGATCCATCTCATGAGTCTTGCCGAATAAAATCCTATCTTCGCCTACGAGTACGATCTCATGCCACGGGATATATTCGATGATATCCTGGTCTTTTTGACGAAACAGTTGCTTACCGAGTTTTTTCCTGATTTCAAAACCAATAATATCACCTGTTTTCGGATTGAACAGTAGGTCTGTATCGCCTAAAAAACCATAGCGCATTCCCTCTTCAACTTGAATTAATTCTTTTTGTGCTAACTCCGACAGAAGCATAAAGTTCCTCCCTCTCTCCATATCTTCTATCATCATATGATTAGAAAGGGAGAAGTCGACTATTTGATGAGTTTTTTATATTGATTAATATTTTTTTCAGGGGCCAGAATAGAAACTGCCCGGTCACTTGTCAGCACTTGCTGACCTAGCCGGTAGACACTCCGCTTCTCCACCTGTTCGATACGCTCCACCACTTCCTCAATCGTCTGGTGGCTGCCTAATACTAGTTCATTGCGCCCGTTGCGGTACATGCGTGACTCTGAACTTTCCAATCCCAACACAAAGCTACCTTTTAATTGTTCTTTTGCATTGCGCAGCTCTTTATCCGTCAGACCGTCATGTAATAATTCAGCGATCACTTCCTCAATCGTCTGGTAGGTCTCTTTAAAATTCTCAGGAGATGTGCCGCAATAAATAACAAATCCACCCGCTGTTTTGTATGCCGAATAATACGTAAACACAGAGTACGCTAAGCCGCGGTTTTCACGGATTTCCTGAAATAGTCTCGAAGACATCGTCCCACCAAGAATGCTGTCAAATAAACTTAATTCATAAATTTTGTCATGCGTCGCGGGCAAAGATGGATAGCCGAAGCATACGTGTGCCTGCTCAATATCTTTTGCTCTAATCGACTGCTTCGCTGCAAAGTCAGGAAGCTGCGTTTCTACCGATTCCAGAAACGTGTCTTTGCGCTGATACGAACCAAAATGGGCTTCAATTAATTTGATGAGCCTTTCATCATAGCTACCAGCAATCGAAATGACGAGGTTTTCAGGGCCGTAGTGTTGTGCCATGAACTTATCCACCATTTCTTTTGTAAAGCGCTTGATCGTCTCACTGCGGCCGCCTACCGGCTTACCAATCGGGTCTTTAGGAAACATTGCTGCCCATAACTTTTCATCCACATCTTCATCAGGCATATCTTCTACTGAAGAAATTTCATCTAATATAACGGACTTCTCTTTTCCCATCTCTTTTTCATCAAACTGCGAATGAAAGAACATATCCGATAAGATCGTTAGCGCGTAGGAAGCATGATGGCTGAGAACCGTTGTGTAGTAACAAGTCATTTCTTTCGACGTAAACGCATTGAGGTCTCCGCCAATCTGGTCAAACTGTTCAGCAATCATCCGCGCATTTCTCGTGGCGGTTCCTTTAAATAACATATGCTCAATGAAATGAGCAATTCCTTCTTGTTCCGCTGTTTCATCAGCAGATCCTGCATGCACCCACAAACCGACTGCAACTGATTTCACGTGGGGCATTTTCTCATGGACTATCCGTACACCGTTCTGGCATATATGTGTTTGAATCATTGACTTCACTCCTTAAAAGTACAAAAAGCCTGCTTCGCCGCAACTTGTGCAGGAAGAGGCTTGTTCGCTTCTGTCTAATTTGAATTAAGAATTTCCGTTCCAGTCTATATATTACTCTTTATTTTCTTTTGCTTTTTCTTCTTCAAGAACCACTTTACGTGAAAGATTAACGCGGCCCTGTCTGTCAATTTCAATAACTTTGACGAACAGTTCGTCGCCGAGTTTCAATTCGTCTTCCACTTCTTTCGTACGGCCTTCTTTAATTTCAGAAATGTGCAGTAAGCCGTCTTTCCCCGGGAAGATTTCCAGGAATGCTCCGAACTTCTCAATACGTTTTACTTTCGCTAAGTAATATTCGCCGGCTTTCGCTTCACGAACGATATTTTCAATCATACTCTTAGCTTTCGCATTCATTTCAGAGTTTGGTGAAGAAATGTAAATTGTGCCGTCCTGCTCCGTGTCAATCTTCACTTGAGTTTCCTCAATGATCTTGTTGATGACCTTTCCGCCAGGTCCGATTACGTCGCGGATCTTGTCTGGATTAATATGGATTACCACAATCTTCGGTGCATATTCAGACAGCTCTTCACGAGTTGAAGAAATAGTTGTCATCATATGTTCCAGAATTTTAATGCGGCCAATTTTTGCTTGTGCTAGTGATTCTTCAAGGATTTGACGGGACAGTCCGTCAATTTTGATGTCCATTTGAAGAGCGGTGATACCTTTACTAGTACCTGCTACTTTAAAGTCCATATCACCTAAATGGTCTTCCATTCCTTGAATATCAGTCAAGATAGAGTAATCTTCATCCTTCTTGATCAAGCCCATCGCAATACCTGCTACTGGAGATTTAATTGGAACACCTGCATCCATCATCGCCATGGTAGACGCACAAATTGATGCCTGTGAGGATGAACCATTTGATTCCAATACTTCTGCAACCAGACGCATTGTGTAAGGGAATTCCACTTCATTCGGAAGAACCGGAAGTAATGCGCGCTCTCCAAGTGCTCCGTGACCAATTTCACGACGGCCAGGTCCGCGGATCGGTCCTGTTTCACCGACACTGAAGTTAGGGAAATTATAGTGATGCATGAAACGTTTTGACTTATCCAGACCAATACCATCAATGATCTGAACTTCTCCAAGCGCACCTAATGTACAGACACTCAATACTTGTGTCTGTCCGCGTGTGAATAAAGAAGAACCGTGTGCGCGCTGCAACAGACCTGTTTCAGAAGCCAACGGACGAATTTCATCCAATGCACGACCATCTGGACGGACTTTATCGACTGTGATCAGACGGCGAACTTCATCTTTCACCATTTGTTCGAGCACAGCTTTCACTTGCTTGATTGTATCTTCATCTGCTTCTTTTTCGATATAACGATCAAGTACCGCAGTTTTCACTTCATTGATTGCTTCTTCACGAGCGTGCTTTTCTTCCGTCTGAATTGCTGTCATCAAATCATTTTCACAGAAGTCTTTCACTTCTTTGCTGATGTCTGCATCTAATTCAAACAGCTCGATTTCGAATTTTTCTTTACCAATTTCCTGAACAATTTGCTCTTGGAAAGCGACCATTTTTTTGATCTCATCGTGACCGAACATAATTGCTTCTAGCATGATATCTTCAGAAACTTCTTTAGCCCCTGCTTCTACCATGTTAATCGCATCTTTTGTTCCGGCTACTACTAAGTCAATTTCAGACGTTTCAAGCTGTTCTGGTGTAGGGTTGACAATAAAATTACCGTCAATGCGGCCAACTTGCACGCCTGCAATCGGTCCGTCAAACGGAATATCCGAAATAGACAATGCCAATGAAGAACCGATCATTGCAGCAATTTGAGATGAACAATCCTGATCCACTGACATCACAAGAGAGATTACTTGCACATCGTTACGGAATCCGTCTGGGAATAATGGACGGATCGGTCTGTCGATTAAACGGCTCGTCAATACAGCAGTTTCAGACGGGCGCCCTTCACGCTTAATGAAACCACCAGGGATTTTACCGACTGAATATAAACGTTCTTCATAGTTAACTGTAAGTGGGAAAAAGTCCAGAGGTTTTGGTTTCTTAGAAGCTGTTACTGTGGATAATACTGTTGTGTCGCCATAACGAACGAGTACTGCGCCGTTTGCCTGCTTTGCAAGCTGTCCTGCTTCGATCGTCAGCGGACGTCCTGCCCAATCAAGTGTGTAAACTTTTTTTTGTTCTGACATTGTAGAACTCCTCTCTATTGTGGAACTGGATACATCATTTTTGTATGTAATTAGTAGTAGTGTATCAAACAAGATACATTTATGCGAAATATTTTATTTGAATTCAGGTGAGAACCTGCACTTCTTCATTCCATAGAAAAAAGCGGGCAATGCCCGCTTCTCAGTCTTATTAACGGCGTAAGCCAAGTTTTGCAATAAGATCACGGTAACGTTGAACGTTAGTATCACGCAAATATCTTAAAAGACGACGACGTGTACCAACCATTTTGTACAGACCGCGACGTGAGTGGTGGTCTTTCTTGTGCGTACGCAAGTGGCCGTTCAGGTTATTGATCTCTTCAGTAAGGATAGCAATCTGAACATCAGCAGATCCAGTATCATTTTCATGAGTTTTGAATTCGTTGATCAATTCAGCTTTTCGCTCTTGTGTAATAGCCATCCTTTTCACCTCCTAAATAAAAGTATCCCCATCTCCCGAGCAAACGTTGGTGACTCGTATTGCCAAGAAGCGGTTTGTGTCATTAACACTACTTTATCATATCACGGCATTCTGTCAGTTGCAACAACCAACTCTAACCGTTTAATAAGTCCAATGCGGTTTGTTTATCCTTGCCGATTTGCTCTTTCAGTGCGTCGAGTGAATCAAATTTACGTTCTGATCTTATGCGAAAGAGCCAATCAATTGCAACTTGTTTTCCATAAAGATTCAGATCGGCGTCTAAAAGATGAACTTCAGCCGTAGGCAGACGGTGTTTAGGATCGTGGAAAGTTGGTTTTACGCCCATATTACAGACGCCTGCATGCCATTCCTCTTCAATGAGACAGCGCACAGCATACACGCCGTTGGCAGGTACAATCACGTCTTCTTCCATATGGATGTTAGCGGTAGGAAATCCTAACTGACGTCCCCGTTTTTCACCATGAACCACTTCACCGGATGTACGGAAAGGTCGTCCCAACAGCTCAGCTGCCTTTTCTACCCCGCCATCTCCGAGCAGTTGACGCACTTTAGTGGAAGACACTTTTTCTTCTCCAGCAAAAGTTACTTTTTCAATTGTTGTTGTGCCGTACATGCCGTCTGAAAGCTCCTTCATATCTTTCATCGTCCCGGAACCTTTCATACCAAAAGTAAAGTCAAAGCCCGCAGTGACATGCTTCACATCCAGCCCTTTGATAAAGGTATCTATGAATTGCCGAGGAGACAGACTTGCCAAATCCCAATCAAAGCTGACTATAAACAGCGCATCAACGTTCAAGTCTTCGAGTAATCTGATCTTTTCCGCAAGTGGTGTAATATATCCGACATTTTTTCCGGAGAAAAGCTGTGAAGGATGCGGATCGAATGTCATGACAGCGGTTTCTATTCCTAGCTGACTTGCTGTTTCATCGGCTGCAGTAATCACTTCTTGATGGCCTTTATGCACCCCGTCAAAAAATCCGACCGCTAAAGAATATGCATGGCCCGGTTCAATCTGCAGCTGATCAGGATATCGTAATTTATAGACTTTCATTTCTACCTCTCCTTACTCGTTGGACAGTAACATTTTTTCAGGTTTCATCAGTCCGGTTTTCGTTGGATGGTTTTTATAAATTGCCAGTACTTGTCCATTATACGTCAAAATAATCGAGTCGTGTTCCTGCAACAACTGAACAGCCGGAAGTACTTGTCCATTTCGAATACTGTCCAATAATTCAGGTTCAATTTCTAATTTTGGAAATTCCGTCAGCACATCTTCAACAGGGCGCAAAATCGAATCGACTTGTTCTTCCTCCATTAATTGTGCAACTTCCGCGAGTGTCCTGCAGTCTTCCTGCATGAAATTCCCGGATACAGTACGCACAAGAGATTCCATATGTGCAGGGTACCCCAGTAATTCTCCAATTTGAACAGCAAGTGTACGGATATAAGTCCCTTTTCCGCACTTCACACGTATAGAAAATGTTACTTCTTTCCCCACAAATTCAGCTTCATTATCGAGCAGCTCAATTTCTTCAATACGGACCTGTCTTGCGGGTCTTTCCACTTCGATACCTTTTCTGGCGTACTCATATAGTCTTCTGCCATTCACTTTAACGGCTGAATACATAGGAGGAATCTGTGTGATTTCACCAGTCAGCTGTGCAAGTACCTCCAATAACATTTCTCTGGTGATCATTTTCTCGGAATCATCACAGCTGACAGTTTCACCCTGCGCATCCTCAGTTTCTGTTGACCTGCCGATTGATACCTTTGCGATATATTCTTTACCCGCATCTGTGATATAGGAAGCTACTTTTGTTGCACGGCCAATACAAATCGGCAAGACACCTTCGACTTCAGGATCAAGCGTGCCTGTATGACCTACTTTTTTAGTGCGCAAAATTTTACGCAGCTTAAACACACAATCATGCGATGTCATACCTTTTTCTTTCCATAATGGAAGAATGCCGTTCATAAGTACTCCTTCTTTCTTCAGGATACTGTTTATATCAATTATTGTTCTATGTAAGAAGGGAGGAAGCCATTATGCCTAAGCGATAATAACTTCCTCCTCATTGTTTACTGCTCTTCTTCGTCTTCGTCATTCACTTGACGTATTAAGCTTTCAATTCGATTACCGTAGGCAACCGATTCATCCATCTCAAATTCAATTTCCGGTGTTTTACGTAACCGAATGCGCTGACCGATCTCTGAGCGAATAAATCCTTTCGCTTTTGAGAGACCGATTAACGTATCTTCACGCTCTTTATCGGTACCGAGAACAGAAATGAAGATTTTTGCTTGCTGCAGGTCACCCGTTACGTCTACTCCTGTAACCGTAACAAATCCGATACGCGGATCTTTTAGCTTCTGACCGATAATATCGCCCAGTTCTTTCTTCATTTGCTCGGCTATTCGATTTGCACGTACTGACATGGCTGTTCACCTCTATCTTTTCATCTTAAAAGTACTTCGATTATAAATAATCCACTGTACACGCGGTCATTTCCCAATCTGGATTCGATTCAAATAATCGGATTGCCCTTCTCACTTCACGTTCTGCTGCCTCTTTAACCGAAGCTACAGCAACTACTGCAAAAGTTGTCCGCTGCCAAAGATCTTGATGATCAATTTCCGCGACAGATACATTATAAGAATTTTTCACACGATCTCTCATCCGGTTCAAAACAGCTCGCTTCTCTTTTAGAGAAGCGGCTCCTGGTATGAAAAATGAACATTCCGCGTAGACGATCATACTCGCTTAATTTCCTCCATAACGTAAGCCTCAATGATATCTCCTTCTTTAATATCATGGAATTTCACGATGGTAATTCCGCACTCGTAACCCTTCGCAACTTCTTTCACATCATCTTTGAAACGCTTCAATGTATCAAGCTCTCCTTCAAAGATTACGATGTTGTCACGCAGAATACGGACACTTGAATCACGTGTGATCTTACCGTCAATCACATAACTTCCTGCAATTGTACCGATTTTCGTTACTTTAAATGTCTCACGAACTTCGGCCTGTCCGATTACTTTTTCCTCGAACTCAGGATCCAGCAATCCTTTCATAGCAGATTCGATTTCCTCGATTACTTTATATATAACGCGGTGAAGTCGGATATCTACGCCTTCGGCTTCCGCTGAACGCTTCGCATTTGTATCAGGACGTACGTTAAATCCGATTACGATTGCATTAGAAGCAGCCGCCAATGAAATATCTGATTCATTGATTGCTCCTGCACCCGTATGGATAATCTTGACGTTAACACCTTCTACTTCGATCTTCATAAGAGAGGCAGCCATTGCTTCAACAGCCCCCTGTACGTCTGCTTTAACAATCAAATTAAGCTCTTTCATTTCGCCTTGCTTCATTTGATCAAACAGATTGTCAAGAGTCACACGTGTTTTTTCAACACGTTGTTCCTGTAATGCTTCTCCTGCACGAGTCTCACCGATCTGACGCGCTGTTTTTTCATCTTTAAATACGACGAAACGATCGCCCGCCTGCGGTACATCACTCAATCCTGTGATTTCAACAGGAGTGGAAGGAGCTGCTTCTTTAACACGACGGCCTAAATCGCTGACCATCGCACGAACACGACCATACGTATTACCTACTACGATCGGATCTCCAACGTGAAGTGTTCCGTTCTGAACAAGCAGTGTCGCAACGGATCCTTTTCCTTTATCGAGCTGTGCTTCAATTACAGTTCCGCGTGCTCTGATCGAAGGATCAGCAGTTAATTCGCCTACTTCTGCTACTAACAGAACCATTTCTATTAACTGATCAATGCCTTCCCCTTTAAGTGCGGAAATCGGAACGAAGATTGTATCGCCGCCCCAGTCTTCAGAAACCAAACCGTGTTCAGTCAGTTCCTGCATGACGCGGTCAGGATTCGCTGTCGGCTTATCCATTTTGTTAACAGCTACGATAATCGGAACTTCAGCTGCCTTTGCGTGATTGATTGCTTCGATTGTCTGCGGCATTACACCGTCATCAGCTGCTACAACCAAAATTGTTAAGTCAGTGATCTTAGCACCGCGCGCTCTCATTGTTGTGAACGCTTCGTGTCCAGGTGTGTCTAAGAAAGTAATTTTCTTATCACCTTGTTTAATTTGATACGCACCGATATGCTGTGTGATTCCGCCTGCTTCACCCTGCGTTACCTTCGTATCACGGATGGAGTCAAGAAGCGTCGTTTTTCCGTGGTCAACGTGACCCATGATCGTAACGACTGGTGGTCTCTCTTCTAAAGTCCCTGGCTGTTCTTTTTCTTCCTCAGGATCTTCAAAATAGATCTCCAAATCAGTTACATCAATGCGGATTTCTTCTTCCACGTCCACGCCATACTCAGCACAGATCAATTCGATTGCGTCTTTATCAAGTTCCTGGTTAATGGTAGCCATTACACCAAGCATAAATAACTTTTTGATGATTTCAGATGGCTCTTTCCCCAGCTTTTGTGCCAGTTCGCCTACTGATAATGATTCATAGAAAGTAATTTTTTCCGGCAATGGTCTTTCAATCTTTTGTGCCGGTACTGCCGGACGGTATCTGCGTCGTCCTTGGTTTATTCCACGAGCTGGTGGTCTTCCACCACGGCCGCCTCCTGGACGTCCTCCGCCACCCGGACGTGCTGCATTCCCGCCCTGATTTTGTCTTGGCTGCTGATTGCTGCCTGTTGCCTGGCCTGGTCTTGACTGTTGATTGTTTCCTTGTGCTTGGCCTTGACGTGACTGCTGATTAGTACCTTGACCTTGTGTTCTGTTTCCTGTTCCTGTTCCTGTTCCTGCCGGACGTTTAGCCCCTGAATTGCTGCCTTGGTTCGAACGGTTTCCAGGTTGCTGAGTACGATTATTGCTACCTTTAGCCGCTGCAGACTGTCCAGAATTTGACTGTTGCGGTTTCCCTGCATTGCTTCCACCTTGGCGGTTTGCTGCAGGTCGCTGCTGTGCTGGACGGTCAGTCTTTTGATTATTGTTCGCTGGTGCTGCACCCTGAGTTTTCTGAGGAGCAGTAAACTTCTTATCCAGCTTCGTTACTGTGTCTGGATCAATTACGGACATATGATTGGTAACTTCCACTTTCATATTTCCTAATTCATTAATAATATCTTTACTCGACTTATTTACCTTCTTGGCATATTCATGTACTCGTATTTTCGTCATTAGCCCACCCCCGGTTATAATCGTTGAGGAGCTCGGATAACTTTTTGGCAAAGCCTGTATCCGTAAGCGCCAATACTACCCGCGCTTCTTTTCCTATCGCATGCCCAAGGTCTTCACGACTCCCGAAATCATGCTTCTCAACGTTGTAAGTGTTACATTTATCAGTTAGTTTTTTCTTCGTATTTGCAGATGCATCTTCTGAAAGGATGACAAGTGCTGCATTGCCTGCACGCACTTCTCGTACAACCAAATCCTCACCCGTCACAATTTTTCGTGCACGCGCCGCCATCCCAAGCAGTTGATAGATCTTTTTAGAATCTGTCATTTAATCGCCTCTCGACGAATCGCATGAAGCAGATCTTCGTATACTTGCTCAGGAACCTTCGCACCCAATTGATGTTCAATTGAGTGTTGTTTCCGTGCTTTTTCTACGGCGTCCTCCGATTTGGAGACATATGTACCGCGTCCCGACTTTTTACCGGTCAGATCCACTGATACTTCTCCTTCTTTCGTACGGACAATACGGATCATTTCTTTTTTAGGAAGCATATCGCCTGTAGCTGCACATTTGCGCAAAGGGATTTTCCGATTGTTCGACATGAGCATGCCATCCTTTCCAATCAATCTTTTTCGTCTGTATCTGCGTATAAATCAAAGTCTTCTGCTTGTTCTGCAGGCACTTCTTCTTCATACTCATAAGCTTCTAAATATTCGTCTGCCTCAGATTCTTCAACAACCAATTCTTCTTCAGCACGCGGGAAAATACCCATTT
The DNA here is from genome assembly GCF_029257255.1 of Sporosarcina sp. Lineage (GTDB taxonomy): Bacteria > Bacillota > Bacilli > Bacillales_A > Planococcaceae > Sporosarcina. Next base: position 35,721 of record NZ_JARICI010000038.1, read on the forward strand.
CTCTGGCATCAGTCTCGCTCTTGATATCAATTTTCCAGCCTGTCAATTTAGCAGCCAGTCTGGCATTCTGACCTCTCTTACCAATTGCTAATGAAAGCTGATAATCAGGTACGACTACAGTAGTGGAACGTTCTTCTTCGTTTACTTGTACATCCAGTACTTTCGAAGGACTTAGTGCATTCGCTACAAATACGACCGGATCTTCAGACCATTCAACGATATCTACTTTCTCGCCGTTTAGTTCATTGGAAATCGACTGTACCCGCGCTCCTCTAGTTCCCACGCAAGAACCAACTGGATCGACTTCTCCATTCGTCGTAAAGACAGAAATCTTCGAGCGGTCTCCTGCTTCGCGTGCAATCGATTTGATCTCTACTGTTCCATCATAAATCTCTGGAACTTCAAGTTCAAATAAGCGGCGCAGCAAGCCCGGATGTGTTCTGGAAACAAATACTTGAGGTCCTCTTGCAGTTCTTTCGACTTTTGTAATGTAAACTTTAATGCGGTCATGCGGACCATATGACTCTGTCTGGATCTGTTCACTTGAAGGTAATACAGCTTCCACCTTGCCCAAACCAACAAACAGGTTTTTCGCATCCATTCGCTCAACGATACCATTCACAATATCTTCTTCACGGTCGATGTATTCTTCATAAATCAAGCCGCGCTCAGCTTCACGTACACGCTGCGTGACAACCTGCTTCGCTGTCTGTGCTGCGATACGGCCGAAATCACGCGGTGTGACTTCTTCTTCGACAATATCACCAATTTCATATACAGGATTGATGACTTCTGCATCTTCCAATGAAATCTGCAAACGCTCGTCTTCTACTTCTTCTACAACATCTTTACGTGAATAGACCTTCATCGTGCCTTTATCTATGTTCAAATCCACGCGCACGTTTTGTGCCTGGTTAAAGTTTCTTTTATAGGCAGTCACTAGGGCCGCTTCAATCGCATCCACTAATACATCTCTTGAAATACCTTTTTGTTGTTCAAGAGCTGTCAGTGCTTCGAGTAGATCACTACTCATGTTCATCACTCCTATATTCAATTATGTTCATGCCCAATTAAGAATGCGTATTTCGCTTTTGAATCATCTAGCTGCAGCGGCTAGAGGCTCGGGTCATAAGTCAAAGCTGCTGTGCGGCATAGTGCGCCGCTTCGCATCTTCGCCTTATGCCTGCCGCCTCTAAACAGCCGCTTCCGCTTTTGAATCATCTAGCTGCAAGCGCCAGCCTCTCGGGTCGTTTCGGTCTTTTCGAAAAGGTGCAAAAAACGCACCTTTGTCGATAAGCCCTCCAACGCCTGTCGAGGCTAAACGGCGCTTTCCGCTTTTGTTTCATCTAGCTGCAGATGCCAGCTCCTCGGGTCGTTTCGATCTTTCCAGAAAGGCAGAGAGCGCCTTTATGGAAAGCCCTCCAACGCCTGTCGGAGCTAAACGGCATCTTCCGCTTTTGAATTAAAAATCAATAGCAAGCCGTGCTAGGGCGATTTTTGTTTTGTCAATTTCTACTAGTACTTTTCGAGTCTTGATTCGTATTTCAACTTTCGCAATTTCAGGTCCGTAGCCGAGTAGGTAGCCCTCGAATTCTTTCAGGCCATCAATTGGCTCATATGTTTTAATGAATACGTACTGACCTACAGCTTTTTCAAAATCTTCATCTTTTTTCAATGGTCTTTCCGCTCCGGGAGAAGACACTTCAAGAAAGTAGTTTTGTGGAATTGGATCAGTACGGTCCAATTCCTCGCTTAGCTTCTCACTGACTGCAGCACATTGGTCTATGTCGATACTCCCTTCAGGTGTATCGATATAAACACGCAAGAACCAGTCCCGGCCTTCTTTTACGAACTCGACATCTACCAGTTCAAGACCTAATTCTTCCACAATCGGACCAGCAAACTGCTCGACTTCCTCTGTTATTTTACTCACATATATCCCTCCCGAAATTAAAATCAATCACGCCTTGGCGTGATTGCGTCTGAATTTTGAAATGAGGCCTGCTCGATACAGGTCATGCAGACGTTACCGCAGAATGCGTTGTTGTATACGTTCCTCATTAGTAACTCCACTCAAAATCCATGACATCCGCCGGAGGCTTATCTGGATTCAGCCGGAGTTTGAAACCCACTAAACAAGTTACCAATTGCATTCATCCTGCTATCTAAACGAAGATGCAGGCTTCTGCTGAATCCAGATAAACAACAGAAAAGAGCGGGAAGCCCCACTCTTTTCCGCAAGACGTATAGCAAAAGTTGTTTTAATCGTATCACAACGCCATTTACAATGCAAATGATGGAGCCCTTTACACCCTTTAGAACAAGGATAGTTGATTGGCTTCCGGCATACCTTCTAAGCAGCCAAGTGTATCCAGGTATTCTACAATTGTCTTCGAAACACGGCCACGCTTCTGGAAGTCTTCTTTTGATAAAAATTCTCCGTCTTTTCGCGCTTCTACTATGGTCTTGGCTACGTTTGTACCCAACGAAGGAACAGAGTTAAACGGCGGTATCAACTGATTGCCGTCTATAAGAAACTGGGTGGCATCGGATTTATACAGATCAGGTTTGGCAAACGTAAAGCCGCGCTCCACCATTTCCAGTGCAATCTCGAGTACCGTCAGCAAGTTCTTTTCTTTCGGTGGAGCATCAAGTCCCTTATCATTTATCTCTTTAATTTTCGCACGAATCGATGCAGAGCCTTTGGACATTGTTACCAAATCAAAATCTGTTGCCCGCACGGTAAAGTACGTTGCGTAATACATAATCGGGTGGTGCACTTTGAAATATGCAATCCTTAGAGCCATCAATACATAGGCTGCGGCGTGCGCTTTAGGGAACATATATTTTATCTTCTTACAAGAACTGATATACCAGCCCGGCACTTTATTGGCCTTCATTTCTGCTTCGAATTCTGGTGTCAGGCCTTTCCCTTTACGGACAGACTCCATAATCTTAAACGCCAAGGAAGGTTCAAGCCCCTGATAAATTAAATACACCATAATATCATCACGACAGCCGATTACTTCTGACAGCTGACACGTTTTATTCTGGATCAATTCCTGTGCATTACCAAGCCAGACATCTGTACCGTGAGACAGTCCTGAAATCTGAATTAATTCAGAGAATGTTGATGGTTTTGTTTCCTCAAGCATCTGACGCACAAAACGCGTACCGAACTCAGGAACTCCAAGCGTCCCTGTTTTACAGTCAATCTGCTCCTGCGTGACACCGAGTGACGTGGTTCCGCTGAAGAGTGCCATGACACCCGGATCATCCGGTGCAATTGTTTTCGCATCAATTCCCGATAAATCTTCAAGCATCTTAATCATCGTTGGATCATCATGACCGAGAATATCGAGTTTCAGCAAGTTATTGTCAATGGAGTGAAAGTCGAAATGCGTGGTCTTCCAGCTCGATTCTATATCATCAGCCGGAAACTGAACTGGTGTGAAATCGAAAATATCCATCGTATCCGGGACAACGATAATACCGCCCGGGTGCTGACCAGTGTTTCGTTTTACTCCTGTACACCCTTGCACAAGACGGTCAATTTCAGCGCCACGCATCTGCAGATCATTGTCGTTCATATAGCCGCGAACATAACCGTATGCTGTTTTTTCTGCTACTGTACCGATTGTACCTGCCCGATATACATAATCTTCCCCGAACAGCTCTTTCGTATAGTTATGCGCATGCGCCTGGTATTCTCCACTGAAGTTCAAGTCAATATCCGGTACTTTATCACCGGCAAATCCAAGGAATGTTTCGAACGGAATATCCTGTCCGTCTTTTTTGAACATGATATCGCAATTCGTACATTCTTTATCCGGTAAGTCATAGCCTGAGCCGACCGAACCATCATCGAAGAATTCATATTTTTTGCAGGTCGGGCAAACGTAGTGAGGCGGCATCGGATTCACTTCTGTAATTTCCATCATCGTCGCAACAAATGATGAACCGACAGATCCCCGCGAACCGACCAAATAGCCATCATCGAGCGATTTCTTAACGAGTTTATGTGAAATCAAATAAATAACCGCAAACCCATTGTCAATAATGGAGGTCAGCTCTTTCTCAATCCGCGCTTCAATAATCTCAGGCAGTGTATCCCCATATATTTGATGAGCCATCGTATACGTCAGTTCTCTGACCTCTTCATCGGCACCTTCAATGGTCGGTGTATACAAGTCATCCTTGATCGGTTTGACATCACCGACACGTTCTACAATTTTTAATGGATTCTCTATAACGATTTCCTTTGCAGCCGCTTCACCTAAAAATGCGAATTCCTCAAGCATTTCATCAGTCGTACGGAAGTGAACTGCTGGCAGCGAATGCCGGTTCATCGGATTGGCGCCGCCTTGCGAGCGAACCAGAACTTTACGGTACGTGGCATCTATTTCATCCAAGTAATGAACGTTGCCTGTTGCACAGACCGGCAAACCGGTTTTCTTGCCGAGTTTCAGCATTTTCCGCATAATGTCTTCAAGATTCCATTCATCCCGGATTAAATCCAATTCGAGTAAATGGGCGTAAACAGGTTTCGGATGGATTTCCAGGTAATCATAGAAGCTCGCTATTTCCTCTACTTCTTCCATCGGTTTCTGCATTAAGCCTTCAAAAACTTCTCCTTTATCGCAGCCTGATCCAACTAAAAGACCTTTGCGGTATTTCACAAGCAACGAACGCGGAATCCGCGGTACACGATAGAAGAAATCCATATGGGAAATAGAGACCAGTTTGAACAGATTTTTCAGTCCTTCATTATCCGTCGCCAACAGCGTACAGTGAGAAGGACGGGATCGTTTATATGCGTCGCCTTCACCGATATTTTTATTGAGATCATCTAGCCATTCAATTCCTTTTTCCTGTGCATCCGCCAGCAGCCGTAAAAATAAATAAGCTGTCGCTTCGGTATCATAAATCGCCCGGTGATGCTGTGTCAGTTCAATATCAAACTTCTTCGCCAGCGTATTTAAACGGTGGTTCCGCAGCTCAGGATAGAGAAAACGGGATAGCTCGAGTGTATCGATTACAGGATAGGCAGCTGTTTCGATCTTCGCACGCTTGCACGAGGCATAGAAAAAGCCCATATCGAATGAAGCGTTATGCGCAATCAGTACTGCATCGCCAATGAACTCAATGAAATCAACCATTACTTCCGACACTTCAGGCGCATCTTTCACCATATCATCCGTAATACCAGTTAAGTCGGTCGTGATGGACGACAGCGGGTGATGCGGATTGGCAAAGCGCTCAAAGCGGTCGATAATCTCTCCGTCGCGCACACGTACCGCCGCAAGTTCAATAATCGTGTCATAGACAGCTGACAAGCCGGTAGTTTCCACGTCAAACACTACATACGTATCGGTATCGAGAAATCTATGCTGTTCTTCGTAAACAATCGGTACTCCGTCATCCACCAAATTCGCTTCTAAACCGAACAGCACTTTAATGCCGTGCTTCTTCCCTGCATTATATGCTTCAGGAAACGACTGGACATTGGCATGGTCGGTAATGGCAATCGCTGGATGACCCCATTTTGCAGCCTGTGCAACGAGTGCCTCTGCTGAAACCACTGCATCCATCTGACTCATCAACGTATGGGCATGCAGTTCCACACGTTTTTGTCCTTCCGGCGCTTTATCTTTACGTTCAATGGAAGGGATGACAGCCAAATCCTGCGCCATCATAATTAAATCTCTGACGAATGTGTCATTCTGGATACTTCCACGGGCCCGTACCCACATCCCCTTTTTGAACGACTTCATAATCTCTGCATCTTCATTGTCACGCGAGAACATTTTCACCAAAATTGAATCGGTATAATCTGTCACTTTCAACGTCAACAATGAACGGCCGCTTCGAAGTTCACGTACTTCCGCATCAAAAACAAAGCCTTCAATAATCAAACGACGTTCTTCGTCTTGAATTTCATGGATCGGCACGATGGCTTCTCCTGCTTTAATGGGTGTGCCTAGGATCATTGGTTTATCAGAATCACCCTGCTCACTCTTCATCGATTCACGCTGTTGCAACTGTTCAAAGGCTTTCTTGGAAAGCACATCTTCTTCTTGCTGTTTCTGTGAAAGGAATTGTTGCATTTCTTCCTGCGCACGGGTATTTTCTTCAATGTTTACATTGATCAGTAAGGAAGGAAAACCGAATTGACGGTATAGCGCAGCCAATGGTTCTGTATATTTATTTTTCAGGGTCTGGTATTCCAGATCACTTGAACAGATAATCTGCAGCCTCTCTCCTTGCAGGACGGGCTTCTGCTCATTCAGACACTGACGAAGCGGTGGGGAAATATCAGCTAATCCTTCGATGACAAGCGGCCAATAGGAAATAATCTGTTCTTCATCATACGATGTATTACGGCTTTCTATTTGAAGGTGCACATTGGCTATGGCAGCAAATGTTTCATGGACACGCTGTTGCATGAGCTGAAATACATTGACAGGCAATACATGTTCCAGCGTCACATTGAATTTCCAAACTCTTGATTTTGTATGAACAGTTACCCGGCTTAATTCAGCATTCTCAAAAAACGGCATTAGCTGATCATCTGTCAGGCCGGTTTGCTGCAGCAAGGTTAAAAACTTTTGGGTGGCATCCACTATAAATTCCTCCAATCTATCGCGAAAAGAAGGGAAGTTCCGATGACGGACTCCCCTTCTCTGTTTATTCTGCAGTAAAGAACGATTGTAGCTTTTCAATTACTTCTTCTTTTTGCCAGTCTATTGACTCGCCGCTGTGACGAAATGTTACTTCGACAATTCCTTCATCAGCTCTCTTACCAATTGTAATCCGAACCGGCAGTCCGATCAAGTCAGAATCTGCGAATTTCACACCCGCTCGTTCATCCCGGTCATCATACAGCACGTCATAGCGATACGATTCCAAGACTGAATATAACTCATCAGCCAATTGCTTTTGAATTTCATCTTTGACATTTACAGCCACTAAATGAATATCAAAAGGGGCTAAATGCTTCGGCCATTTCAATCCATTCTCATCATTGTACTGTTCTGCGATTGCAGCAATCAGACGCGATATGCCGAGTCCGTAGCTGCCCATAATGAAATGCTCTGACCTGCCGTGTTCATTGAGGAAGTTTCCTTTCATTTGTTCGCTGTAGACTGTTCCCAGCTTGCAAATATGACCAATGGCAATGCCTTCTGCAAACTTGATCGAACCCATTCCGTCAGGCGAAGGCTCTCCTTCTTGAATATAGCGGACGTCAAGATAGTCATCGATTGCGAAGTCACGCTCCGGATTGACATTGATCAAGTGATGTTCATCTTCATTGGCTCCCGCCACACCGTTAACAATGGATCCTATCGCGTGATCAGCATAAACTTTCACGCCAATCGGCAGTTTAACAGGGCCCACAGAACCGGCATGACAGTTAAGTAATTCTTCGATCTCTGATTCACTTGCCAAGGCAACTTCGTCAGCATGCAGAGCTAATTGTAATTTATGATCATTAATTCGATGATCGCCGCGGCAAACCACTAATACATGATCGCCGTCTATTGTATAAACTAGTGATTTAATAATTTTTTTCGGATCAACGGATAGAAATGAAGATACATCCTCTATCGTCCGAGCGCTTGGCGTTGCTACCTTCGCTGTATCTCTTGGTTTCTCATCCGTCTGCTCATAATCAATATTGACTTCAGCTAAATCGATATTTGCCGCATAAGAAGAGCTGTCACTGTAAGCAATCTTATCTTCTCCGATTGCAGCGAGTGCAATAAATTCATGCGTACCCGCACCACTGCCTGAAATGACCATTCGATAATGAACATTTAGACGCGTCAGAATGTTTGTATATGCCTGCATCACTTCAAGATATTTTTCATCCAGGCTATCCTGTGTCGCATGAAACGAATAAGCATCTTTCATAATAAACTCACGGCTACGAAGCAAACCGAAACGCGGCTTGTCTTCATCGCGAAACTTCGTTTGAATTTGAAACAAAGTCAAAGGTAGTTTTTTATACGATCTTACCTCGTCTCGAAGCAGAGAAATCATCAGCTCTTCATCGCTTGGACTGAGTGTGAATTCTTTACCTTGACGATCTTGAACTCGAAACAACTCTTTACCATAAGAATTCCAACGGTCACTTTCCTGCCAAATATCCGCCCGCTGCAAAGCAGGCATAGAAATTTCGATGCCTTCGATTGCTTCCATTTCTTGACGTATGATGTTTTCCATTTTACGAAACACCCTCTGCGCCAGCGTCAAATACGTAAAGACACCGCTCGCATTCTGACGGATATATCCCGCACGCAACAACAGTTGGTGTGAGCGGATATCAGCGTCAGCAGGAGTTTCCCGCATTGTTGGTATAAATGTTTTGGATTGTTTCATGATATGCTTCCACCCTTTTTAGAAGAAAAATCGTTGAATGTCATTCCATGTCACAACTAGCATCAAGACCATCAGCAGCATGATTCCCACGAAGTGCACCATACCTTCTTTTTGTTTGTCAATTGGTTTTCCACGTAAGCCTTCGAACAGGAAGAATAATAATCTTCCTCCATCTAGCGCAGGCAGCGGAAGTAAATTCATAATACCCAAGTTAATACTTAGCACGGCACCCCAATTCATTAGATTAAAGATTCCGTATTGAGCTACTTCTTCTGTCGCCTTATAAATACCAACCGGTCCTGACAAAGCGTCAATTGTAAACTGACCTGTTATTAACTGTCCCAGTAATTCGAAAATTTTCACTGTCCACGTGTACGTCTGTTCTGCACCGAAGACAAATGATTTCACTATACCTTTTTCAAGTGGACTGGAATACAATACACCGATCTGACCAAATTCTTTTCCGGCATCTTTAACCGTATCCGGTACGACACTTAAGGATACCGCTTTTCCGCCGCGATCTACTTCTACTGCCATTGGTACACCTGGACTATCTTGAATCGCTTGAGAAAACTGTGTCCATGTCTTAATTTCTTTTCCGTCTACACTTGTTACTAGGTCATTGTTTTGCATACCTGAAACTTCTGCCGGTGTATCTGGTTTCACTTCTGTAATAATGGGTTCATTCGTCGGCACGCCATTCATTAAGCCCAATGCCAAGAAGATAAAGAACGCTAAAATGAAATTAAAAAGCGGTCCTGCAAAAATTGTCATCGCACGTTTGCCGAGAGACTTCGATTCAAACTGACGGTCGTAAGGCGCAATCAGTGTTTCCTGTCCTTTTTCAATAATCGTTGCCGTTCTAGCAATGTTCAGACGAACAAACTGTCCATCTTCATCATAGCCTTCTATAAACAACTCTTTGTCCAAATCCGAGTTTTCCACTTCCAAATTCAAAATATTTGGATTGGCGACATTTCGGTTTAAGTGAATTTTTTCGATTTCATTTTGTGCATTCAGCAGCAGGCCCACTCGATAACCCGGCTGTAAATCGACCGTATCAAAATCTTCTCCTGCCATTCGAACATATCCGCCTAACGGAAGTAGACGAATAGTATATTGTGTTTCGCCTTTACGAATTGCTAATATTTTAGGTCCCATACCTATCGCGAATTCACGCACCATGATGCCCGCTTTTTTTGCAAACAAGAAATGCCCGAATTCATGAAACGCCACGAGTGTCCCGAATATTACTATAAACGCAATAACGGTTTCCATTCAGTAACCACCTTCACAGGCTGTAACGCCTTAGATTCATCTCATTACTTTACTATACCATACACTTTTTCACGCGTAATGCGATCTGTCTCCAAAATTTCTTCCAAATCCGGTTTTTTGATCGTATTGTGCTGATCCATCATTTGCTCAATAATATCCTCGATCTGCATGAAAGGAATACGCCCTTCCATAAACAATTGAACCGCCACTTCATTCGCCGCATTCATTGCCGTCGGCAGAGTGCCTCCTTCCCTACCTGCATCATATGCAAAGGACAGGGCTCTAAATCTCTCAAAATCCATTTTTTCAAAATGAAGTTTGCCGATTTCATCGAGACGCAGACGTTTGGCATTTGCCATTGGAATACGGTCAGGATACGTTAGTGCGTATTGAATCGGCACCCGCATATCTGGAGAACCGAGCTGCGCCATGACACTCGTATCTTCAAACTCCACCATCGAATGAATGATACTTTCTTTATGAAGCAGACATTCAATTTGATCGTACGGCATAGCAAACAGATGGTGTGCTTCAATGACTTCCAGACCTTTATTCATCATCGTCGCTGAATCAATCGTCAATTTATTGCCCATCGACCAGTTCGGATGCGCTAACGCTTGCTCTACCGTCACGTTTTGCAGTTGATCACGCGTATAGTCACGGAAACTGCCACCTGAAGCGGTAATAATTAACTGAGTAATGCGCTTTTCATTCTCACCGTTCAGGGCCTGAAATAAAGCGGAGTGTTCGCTGTCAACCGGCACAAGAGGCACCTGATAGCGTTTGGCAGCCTGCACTACCAAGTCTCCTGCAGCAACTAATGTTTCTTTATTTGCAATGGCGATCGTCATACCCGCAGCAATTGCTGCAAGTGTCGGCTTCAGACCTACGCTTCCAATCACAGAGTTTAGCAGGACATCTGCTTCGATTCCAACAGCCGCTTCAATCAGTCCTTCATCACCATGAACAATTTTCACATTCGGAAATTCAGCCTGTAACCGTACAGCGTCCGCCTGCTCCATTACTGATACCAGTTGAGGATTAAACTGTGCTATGATTTCACTGACTCTTCTAATATTCTTACCTGCAGACATCGCAGTTAATGTAAAGAGTTCAGGATTCGACTCAATGATATCCAGCGTCTGCGTGCCGATTGAACCGGTAGCACCTAGCAAATTAATTTTCTTCATACGTAAACTTCCCTTCCGTTATCCTACAAACTGCAAAAAATGAAGTAACGGCAAAACGAAAAGCAGGCTATCAAATCGATCCATAATTCCGCCGTGTCCAGGCAAAAGTGTGCCTGAATCTTTCACATCATAATAGCGCTTCAATGCAGACTCCACCAAATCACCCATCTGTCCGACAATCGATGCGACGACGGTGATGAGAATAAAGGTTATGTAGGAATTTGCAATCGGATAAAACATATTGTAAATCAGTGAGATAATAACAGCGCAGAGAATTCCGCCAACAAATCCTTCAATTGTTTTATTTGGAGAAATTTCCGGCCACAGTTTCCGCTTGCCTATTTTGCGGCCTACGAAATAAGCACCTGAATCTGTTGACCAGATGATTAGCAGCGCATAGCCTATATATTCTAACCCAAAAAGACGCGTTTCTATTAAATAATAAAATCCAATGCCAACGTATAATGCGCTCATCGCAGTAAATGCCACATCTTCAAAAGTAGAACGGTTCTTCACCAGTACGGTATAAACCAGCAACAATAGAATGAGAACATAAATCATTTCGAGTTTTTGTAAATGTAACGTGCTTTCTACTTGTTCAGTCCATTTAGATGGCAGCAAGATGACCAGTAACAATAGCCAGGATATAAAACCGCCCACTGAAAAAATTGACATCTTTCGCATACGAAGTAATTCATATAAACCAATCGTAGAAATCGCAAAGATCGTCATGATGAAAGGCAGACCGCCAATCCAAATCATCGGGATAAAAAATGCGAGGGCAACGATGGCTGTGATGATTCTTTGCTTCATCCTTTCTGATCCCCTTCCAAACTTCCAAATCTGCGATCACGATGCTGGAAGTCTTCAATTGACGCCAAAAAACACTCTTCATTGAAATCAGGCCATAGTACGTTCGTAAAAATGAATTCTGCATACGCGAGCTGCCACAGCATAAAGTTCGACAGCCGAACTTCTCCACTTGTACGAATGAGCAAATCTGGCTCCGGCAAGTGAGCGGTCATTAATCTCGAGTTAATGACGTTCTCATCTATATCCTCTTTTTGAATCGTGCCGTCTTCCACTTCTTGTACAATTTCTTTCATCACATGGACCAATTCCACGCGACTGCCGTAATTCATTGCGAAGTTCAAAACAAGGCCCTTGTTATTCTTCGTTGTTTCAATCGCTTTTATGATGGCACTTCTAGTATGTGCAGGAAGAGCCTCTATATTTCCGATCATCTCTACTTTAATATCTCTTTCCATCAGCTCTGGTAAATATGTATTAAGGAATTCGCCTGGCAGATTCATCAAAAAATCAATTTCCAGTTTCGGTCGTTTCCAATTTTCTGTAGAAAAAGCATAGAGTGTCAGAGCTTTTACACCGAGTGCATTTGCGAAATTGGTAATTTGACGGACCTTCTTCATTCCTTCATGATGACCTGCTATACGCGGCATTTTCCGCTGTTTAGCCCATCTTCCATTCCCATCCATAATAATTGCTACATGATTTGGAATTGGTTTTCTCTTAACAGATTCTATTCGGTCATCTATAAACTGAATATCTGGTGTTTTTTTTCGAAACAGTTTTCTAAGCATAGCGTTCCCCCACTTGGCTCATTTCGGATACTCCTATAGCCTATCCTACCAAATTGCATAGTAAATAGCATGCAAAAGACAGAAAAAAGCGTCCTAAAAGTAGGACGCTCCTCCTGATAGAAAGTTCTATACTCAGATTTCTAAAATTTCGTTTTCTTTGTCTTTTGCCATCTGGTCTACTTTTTCGATAAAGTTATCTGTCAACTTTTGAACTTCATCATTGTATCGGCGCAGTTCATCTTCCGTAATGTCTCCGTCTTTTTCACTCTTCTTGAGTTCGTCATTGCTGTCGCGACGTACGTTACGGACTGCTACTTTCGCATCTTCTGCTTCGCGTTTCACTTCTTTTACTAATTCTTTACGGCGTTCTTCTGTCAAAGCAGGCACAGCTAAACGAATAACGGATCCGTCATTTGATGGTGTGATGCCGATGTCTGACTTCATGATTGCTTTTTCAATTTCCACGATAGTTGTTTTATCATAAGGCTGTACCACTAGAAGACGTGGTTCCGGTACTGAAATACCAGCCATTTGATTTAATGGAGTGGGTGCACCGTAGTACATTACAGAAATTCTGTCTAATATACTCGCGTTAGCTCTTCCAGCACGAATTGATGCCAATTGTCTCGAATAGGCACTTAAAGCTTTGTCCATGCGTTCAGTTGTTTGATTCATCGTTTCTTTTGTCATTGTTTATTCCTCCTGACCACCGTACCGATTTCTTCACCGAGCACGGCTTTTTTAATATTACCATTCTCCATAATTGAGAATACAACGAGCGGGATATCATTGTCCATACATAGCGTGGACGCAGTGGAATCCATTACTTCAAGACCTTGACTGATTACTTCCAAGTATGATAGTTCAAAATATTTTACCGCGCTTGCATCTTTCATTGGATCTGCAGAGTACACACCGTCGACATTATTTTTCGCCATTAAAATGACATCAGCCTCAATTTCAGCTGCACGTAATGCAGCCGTCGTATCAGTAGAGAAATAAGGATTCCCTGTGCCTGCGGCAAAAATAACCACGCGGTTCTTCTCCAAATGGCGGATTGCTTTTCGGCGTATGTAAGGTTCTGCCACTTGTCTCATATCAATGGAGCTCATTACGCGAGTTTCAGGCCCAAGCTTTTCAAGAGCATCCTGCAGTGCAAGAGAGTTCATAACCGTCGCAAGCATGCCCATATAGTCCGCTGTTGTGCGATCCATACCCATTTCACTTCCGACTTTTCCTCTCCAGATATTGCCTCCGCCTACTACTACGGCTACTTCCACACCGAGTTCTACTACTTCTTTTACTTGATTTGCAACTGATTTTACTACTTCCGGAGACAATCCATACCCTTGATCTCCAGCTAATGCTTCTCCACTTAATTTCAACACGATCCGCTTATACTTTGGATTACTCATGTAGACCCTCCTGCAATTTCCTATTCTCAAAAAAGAGGAACACATAATGGATGTGCCCCTCTGTATGATTGGTTTACTTAGTTTCCTTTAACTTGGCTCATTACTTCGTCAGCAAAGTTGTCTTCACGCTTCTCGATTCCTTCGCCCACTTCATAACGAATGAACTCAACTAAAGTTCCGCCAGTTGATTTAACGAAATCGCGGACTTTTTGGTCAGAGTTTTTAACGAAAGCTTGGTCAAGTACACAGATTTCCTCGAAGTACTTTCCAAGACGGCCTTCTACCATTTTCGCTACAATGTTCTCTGGCTTGCCTTCATTCAATGCTTGCTCAGTCAACACTTTACGCTCTGACTCTACTTCATCAGTAGATACTTCGTCGCGTGAAATGTATTTCGGGTTCATAGCTGCGATATGCATTGCTACATCTTTCGCTGCTTCAGAATCATTTGATCCTTCTAGAACTGTCAATACTGCAATTCGTCCGCCCATGTGCAAGTAAGGACCGAATACATCCTGATCTGTCTTTTGACGGATTTCAAAACGGCGAAGAGTGATTTTCTCCCCAATTTTCGCTACAGCATTTGAAATGTGCTGAGATACAGTCAAGCCGTTATCCATTTTAGCTTCATTTGCTTCTTCAACAGTAGCTGGTTTGTTTGCAAGCAAGAACTCTGAAAGTTCTTGAACAAGCGTTTGGAATCCTTCGTTTTTTGCAACGAAGTCTGTTTCAGCATTCACTTCAAGGATTACTGCTTCGTTACCTTGAACTAAGATGTTTGCAACACCTTCAGCTGCAATACGATCTGCTTTTTTCGCTGCACTTGAAAGACCTTTTTCACGCATGAAATCGATTGCTGCATTCATGTCGCCGTCTACTTGAGTTAGTGCTTTTTTGCAGTCCATCATACCTGCGCCTGTTTTTTCACGAAGTTCTTTTACCATTTGAGCTGTGATTGTTGCCATTTTAAAAATTCCTCCTATTATCATTCATCTGTTATATATAAGTTGAGAAAAGTAATTTGCATCTGCCTTAGGCACGTTGATTTGCTGCCCATGCTAGAAACTTAACTCATCATATATTGATTACTTTAAAAAAAGACGATAAGGGGTACGCCGCTTATCGTCTCTTCGTTTACTCATTTCAGTCTGCAGCTACAGTTTCAGTTTCGTTCGCTGTTTCAGCAGCCACTTCATCGTCTTCACCTTGACGGGATTCAATCAATGCATCTGCCATTTTACTTGTAAGTAAACGTACTGCGCGGATTGCATCGTCGTTCGCCGGGATGACATAGTCGATTTCGTCCGGATCACAGTTAGTATCTACGATTCCAACGAGTGGAATATTCAATTTGATTGCTTCAGCAACAGCGATACGCTCTTTACGAGGATCTACGATGAAAATTACATCTGGCAATCCTTTCATATCACGGATACCGCCTAAGAATTTAACAAGACGCTCATGCTCTTTGTTCAATTGAGAAACTTCTTTCTTAGGAAGAACATCAAATGTTCCGTCCTCTTCCATTTTCTCAATTTGTTTCATACGAGCTACACGCTTTTGAATAGTACCAAAGTTTGTCAATGTACCGCCCAACCAGCGTTGGTTGATGTAGTACATTCCAGCACGTTCTGCTTCTTCTTTGATTGCTTCTTGTGCTTGTTTCTTCGTACCTACGAAAAGGACTTTACCACCGTCAGCACCGACTTGGCGCATGAAGTTGTAAGCTTCCTCTAATTTTTTTACTGTTTTTTGTAGATCGATGATGTAAATGCCGTTACGCTCCACAAAAATAAATTTCTTCATTTTAGGGTTCCAGCGGCGTGTTTGGTGTCCGAAATGAACACCTGCTTCTAGCAATTGCTTCATTGAGATTACTGACATGATAATTCCTCCTATTGGTTTTTGTCCTCCGCGTACTTCCTGCAAAAGAGTGACCGAAACGGCACCAACTCTTTCGTCCGCACGCGTGTGTAGTAATACCATCTACTAAAATAACATATATATGGGCCGTTTGCAACCACCGACTTTTGTTTCAGCTGAATTTTAACAGCAATTCAATTTCTGTCTGGCCTTTTCCGAGCTTTTTCGCAATTTCTTCTACCGATTTACCTTCCTCATGCATCAATTTCGCTTTCGCCCGGTCGTCCAACGGCTCTGTTTCTCGTTGATCTGTCGCAGCCGCGGTCTGCTGATAGGAACGAAGAGCAAATTGAACGGGCACAGGATGAGGTTTCTGTTGTACTTTTTCGGTTTCAGTAACCGTTTTTTGCTGCACCTGCGGCTGAAATGGAATCTCTACCTCAGCAAACGGAGGTACATCTGCTGTGTTGTTTAACTGCTCAATTAAGCGATCATTTTCTTCTTTGATTTCTGCCAGATATGCCATTACGGACTGATCCATCTCATCCATCAGCTTTTGCTGTTTCTTTTCCAAGTTATTAAATTTGGAGACTTTTAAAAACAGTAAGGTAATAATCATGAAACTGATGATTTGTAAAATGAATAAAATTGCTACGATGATTCCCATGTTTGATCACCCACTAAAGTCAACAAACGAGCCTTTAAAAGGATGCTTCACTCGTCGTGCTTCTTCTTCCTGTTTTTCTCTCTTTTGCTGTTCACTTTGCTCATCCGGCTGTCGATCGTCAGGATTTAATTTAGCATATGGATCGGATTCAACGACGGTCTCTTGATTTTTGAGCGCCTGCTTTTCAGTTGAAGTATTTGCATGCTGCTGGGCTATTTGAGATTGCTGTTGCTTTTGCTCGGCGATTTTTCCGGCCTCAAATGTTTTAGGTATCGCTATTTGCAGTTCAATACTTTTCAAGCTCATAAAATCCCTCCATCCGTAATTTCACCCGCCAGTAAGGTGCGCAGTTTAAACAAAGCTTTCGAATGAATTTGCGATATTCTGGAAGTGGACAGACTTAAAATTTCACCAATTTCGGTTAATGTCATATCTTCTTGATAAAACAAACTTAGTACCAGCTGCTCGTTTTCATTAAGTTCTTTAATTTTCTTCATTAGATCACTAATCAGCTCGTCTTTGAGTGCCAGCTGCTCCGGTGTCTTGGTCTGTTCGTCACGCAATACAAAGGTCTGATCATTTTGCTCATCGTCATCATTCATTTTCTCATCAATCGACAATACGTTTGCGAAATATTGTTCATGAACTGTCTGGTAAACCTCATCTGTGGTGATTCCCAGATGATCAGCCACTTCTTCAGGTGTCACCGTTCGCAAATAAGACTGCTCAAGTTTACTAATTTCTTCATCCATTTTTTTCGTCTTTTCTCTAGAGGAACGTGAAAGCCAATCCTCTTTTCGCAAGCCATCTATTATGGTTCCGCGAATACGAAAAGATGCATACGTATCAAATTTCAAGTCGCGATCGGGATCGAATTTTGTCAAGGCATCGAATAATCCTTGATAACCAAGTGATTTAATTTCGTCCCGTGAGACATTTTTCGGCAGTCCCGCACTGATTCTCTGTACATGATAATTCACTAATGGTGTATAAAGTTGGACTAGCGTGTCACCTGCATCAGGATCACGGTCTTCGAGCCACAACTTCCACTGATGCCGTTCAGCTGTATCTTGCTTTGCCATCGAATTCACGCCTTTCCTGTCAGATTCCGTCTGCCTGCTCTCACTTCTTATCTAACAGTATAACAAATCTCCATAAAAAAAGGCGACTAATCAAATAGCCGCCTGGTTTTATCGCTTAGAAATCTGGTTACATCTCCTGTGTGCCTGCGTTGACTGTGCGCACATGAAGAATGCTTGTCTCAGGGTCGAATTCAATTGTTCTTCCGCTTGAGCCTCCCGTATCTTCAGCAACGATTGGTATGGAGAGCCTTTTCAACTCTGCTTTGACCGCCTCTACATTCCTCGGACCGATACGAATCGTATCATTGGAGCCAAATTGGAACATCTGTGCGCCACCGGCTATTTTTGCTTTAATGCTGAATGGACGCACTCCTTGTAATTTCAGCATTTCCATCATGGCATAAATACCTGTATCCGCGAATTTAGCGGCATTTAATGTAGATGACTTTCCTAATTGGCTGTCCGGCAACATGACATGCACCATGCCTGCGATCTTTTTCGACGCATCGTACAGCACTACACCGACACAGGATCCGAGTCCGGATGTTCGAATCGTCTGAGGAGTCTTGGCGATATTCATATCCGCAATCCCTACTCTTACGACGGTTTTAGTATTCAGCATTTAAAGTACACCTAAAGAACTGAAAACCGTGCGGTATGAGGGCGGGTCCGGTAATAAGAAGAAATGACCTGCTAAACTCGAAACACCTTGTTCCCCTTCTTGCAGAATTTCCGTTTCAATTACGATGACTTCATCGCTGTACTGAGAAACTTCAATTAACCCAAAACTCACAATCGCTCCGACCATATCTACGCTTAAAGACGGAACAGTCGGATAGATTTTCAGCGATGTAAAGTCAGATAACGCGGATAAATAAGATCCCGAAAGGATATTGCCTAACTCTTGCAATGCAGAAGCGCCTAACCCTAAATCTTCTACTCCTGTAAATGTAAATTCTGGTTCATTCATCAGTTTGCGAATAAAGTCAGTAGCCGATTCTATTGTCAGCACAAAAAACATGCTACCCGTCAAATCGCCTTCAATACGTAGAAAAATACCTGCTACAATCTTTTCTGTACCGCCTGCCAGCTCAAACATTTCGTCGAATGAGACCAGCTCCACATTCGGAACTCTCATATCAATTTTATGTCCCAGCAGCTGAGACAACGAAGTAGCCGCGTGTGCAGCTCCTATGTTGCCGATCTCCTTCAGTACATCCAGGTGCATCTCGGTTATTTCATTTTCAGAGTTCATCCGTATTCACCTTTTTGATAGGCTGCAGCACTTTTTCCAGATTCAGCATAACGAGCAAACGCTTATCTACTTTGGCTACACCAGAAATGAATTCTGACTCAACAGATCCAACTACTTCCGGCTGAGGTCCAATAGCACTTGTCGGAACATCCATGACATCATTCGCGTCATCGACGATCAAGCCCACTTCTGAGTCGGCATAAGAGACGATAATGATACAACTTGATTCATCAAATTCCTTATATTCCATATCAAAGCGCTCACGCAAATCGACAACTGGCGTTACAACTCCACGCAGATTCAACACACCTTTTACATAAGAAGGCATTCTCGGTACGCGTGTGATGGAGAGTGATTTCTCGATGGATTCTACTACATCCAGCCCGATCGCATATTCTTTATTCATCAATTGAAAGACAATAACCTTCATATCACTTACTTCTACAGCTTTTGTCATACTTTTTGTCACCTCAATTATTTAATCAGTGCGTTGCAGTCGACAATCAATGCCACTTGGCCGTTACCAAGAATCGTAGCGCCTGATATAGCAAAGACACTCTGCAAATAGTTCCCAAGTGATTTTAAAACAATTTCCTGCTGGCCAATGAATGAATCTACTACTAATCCTGCTAAACTTTCACCTTTTCGTACAATGACGATCGATTGGAAATCTTCTTCCTCTGCATGACTATCACGCATTTCAAAGATTTCTTTGAGATCCACTAATGGCACGATGGTACCGCGGAAATCGATTACCGGCTGATTATGCGCATTCAGAATATCCGATTTTTGAATAATTGCTGTTTCGATAATAGAGGATAAAGGAATCGCATAGATTTCCTGATCTAATTCTACCAGCATAACGGAAATAATGGATAGAGTCAGCGGTAGTTGAACTTGGAATAACGAACCTTTACCTTCTTTAGAATCAATGGAAATATGTCCGCCGAGAGATTCAATCGTGTTTTTCACGACATCGAGCCCGACTCCTCGTCCTGATACGTCTGTTATGGCAGCAGCGGTTGAGAAACCCGATGCCAAGATAAGTTCAGCCACTTGCTTATCAGACAAAGTAGATGCCAAATCTTCACTGACAATTCCTCGCTCAATCGCTTTATTCAGTACACGCTCTCGGTTAACACCAGCTCCGTCATCTTCCAGTTCGATGAAGACGTGGTTTCCTGAGTGATACGCACGCAATGTCACGGTACCTTCTTCAGGTTTGCCGGCCGCAATACGCTCTTCTGGGCTTTCCACACCGTGATCGAGAGCATTTCGTATCAAGTGAACAAGTGGATCGCCAATTTCATCAATAACGGTCCGGTCTAATTCTGTTTCAGCTCCGATAATTTCCAGGTTGATCTTCTTATTTAGATCACGCGCAAGCTGGCGGACCATTTTGGGAAAGCGGTTAAAGACGGTTTCAACTGGAACCATCCGCATATTCAGGATAATATTTTGAAGATCGCCCGAAACACGCGTCATACGTTCCACCGATTCATTGAGTTCCGGATTATGAAGCTCACTCGCAATTGATTGAAGACGTCCGCGGTCAATTACCAGTTCTTCAAACAAGTTCATCAGGATATCAAGGCGGTCGATATTTACGCGAATTGTTTTATTGGAAGAAGACTGGCCTGACTTTTTGGACTGCGAAACTTCCTTAGGCGCAGCTTTTTCCTCTGTTGCTTTCACTGAAGAAGTATTTGCTTTCTTCTCTACTTTCTGTGGCTGTTCTTCTTGCTTCTCAAATTCTGTCTGCTTATATTTCTGCACATACTCATCAGTAATATGTGTGATTTTTACGTCTTCAATTTCGGAAACTTTCATGACTTTCGCTTTCAGTTCATCTGCATCTTCATGTGTCAACAAAACAATTGTGAATTTCTGATCGAATTCTTCATTTTCCAGCTTTTCTACTGTCGGTACTGTTTTGATCACTTCACCGGACTTTTCAAGAATTTCAAATGTCATAAATACGCGGGCCACTTTTAATAAACAGTCCTCGCGCAGCTCCACAGTAATTTCGTATGCATTGTAACCCTGATCGGATGATTGGGAAATGACAGTCAGCTCAAATTCATCATAGTATATACCGGATGAAGATACGACTTCTGTCGGTGCTTCTTCAGTGGCAGCTGCTGTTTCTACTAAGTCTAACGGCTCGCCTGCTTCAATTTTATTCAGCATACTGACAAGGTGGCTAACGTCTTTTTTTCCATCTCCACCTGCTTCAATATTCAGCACCATTAATTCCAAATCATCGGATGCTTCAAATACAACGTCCAAAATTTCTGTAGTAACACTGATTTTCGAATTACGGATTGCGTCCAGGACGTTTTCCATCTTATGTGTTAAATCCGCAATATCTTCATATCCCATAGTAGCGGACATACCTTTTAGTGTATGGGCTGCTCTGAAAATCTCATTGACGATTGCCAAATCATCAGGATTATTTTCTAATGCAAGCAAATGTTCATTACACGCTTGCAAGTGTTCTTTACTTTCTTCGATGAACATATCCAAATATTGACTTGTATCCATTGTAAAGCCCCCTAATCACTTCAAATTTCCCATTATTGCATCAGCAATTTGCTGAACATCTCTGACCTCATCGCTTAAGCCGGCATCTATTATGGCTTTCGGCATTCCGTACACAACTGAAGTATTTTTGGATTCCGCAATCGTAATAGTTTTGCATGTTGCACGCAGTAATTCCATTCCTTCTTTTCCGTCATAGCCCATCCCTGTCATAATAACCGTGACATAGTCTAATTCAGGATGTTTTGCAGCTGATTCCAGTAAGACATTCACAGCAGGACGGTGTCCGGAACGCGGTACTTCATTACCGTCCAGTACAATCTGATAACCGGCTGCTGCTTTTTCAAACTTTAGATGCAGTCCTCCCGGAGCGACATACGCAGTGCCGTTTGACAGCAACTCACCGTGTTCAGCTTCTTTAACTGTAATCTCACTGAGCCCGTTTAAACGTTCTGCTAGCGATCTCGTGAAACCCGGCGGCATATGCTGAACGATTAAAATAGGTGAAGGAAAATCTGCTGGCAGGCGGGTGATTACTTCCTGTAAGGCTCGAGGCCCCCCTGTTGATGTACCTATTATAACAAACCTCTTAGGTATTTGGGCTTTATTTTTAGAAAAACTTGTTAAAGTTACAGGCTTTTCTGTGACAGGCAGTATTTTCTCTGGTACTTCTTTCTTTTCAACCGGCGGAACATAACGAATTCTAGATGGTGTAATCATTCTCGTGAGTGACTGTATACTCACATTTGATGCAGCGAATACCTTCTCTACAATCTCTTTTTCTATTTCATGAAGATTTAAGGAGATCGCTCCGCCCGGCTTAGCAATTACATCTACTGCGCCAAATTCAATAGCGAGAACTGCATTTTCTGTATTATGTTTGGTCGTACTTGAAAGAATGACGACAGGAACAGGATGATGGTTCATCATTTCTTTTAGTGCCTGGAGTCCATTCATTACAGGCATCTCAATATCCATAGTCACAACATCAGGCAACAAATGACGGACTTTCTCTACAGCATCCTGTCCGTTCCTTGCAATACCAATGACTTCCATCATCGGATGTTTATTCAGCATATCCGAAATCAGCTTGCGCATAAAAGCTGAATCATCCACGACGAGAACTCTTTTTTTCTTGCCGACTATCATTTCAGACACGCCCTCTCCGAAATATACTCTTTAACTTACCAAGGAATCCTGACGTCTCAATAGAAGTGCTGGGCTGATGACCAATTAAAAATGAATCCGTTATTGATGTCATGCGTTTCGTGATATACGCATTTGGATAAAGCTTTACAAAAGGTGTTTGCGCCACAACTGCATTTCGTACATTTAAATCGTCCGGCAAAAATCCTAATAGATTGGTTTCTGCTGATAAAAACTTACGCATCGCGAGCTGCAATCTGGCAATGGCATCTCGCCCGTCTTCTTCTTTCAGTATTCGGTTTCCAACAATATGAAAGGTTCGCTCTGAATCTTGCATGCAAATAAACTTCATCATCGAATAAGCATCGGTAATAGACGTTGGCTCTGGAGTGGCGATCAGAATAATTTCATCGACTGCCATGATTAAGTCAAGCGAGCTTTGCGTTGCGCCTGCTCCCATATCGAATAAAATGACATCGTAATCAGACTGCAAAATCGTAAAGCCTTCAATCAAACGGTCAAACATCGATTCAGACCATTCCATTACCGTCTCTAATCCCGAACCACCCGCGATAAATGCCAAGCTGTCTTCTAAAGGTGTTATGACGTCATAAAGTGCTCTTGAACCCGTCAAATAGTCTTTCAAACTATAATTGGGAGTTGCACCGAATAGGATATGAATATTACCCATGCCAATATCCATATCAACAATCAATACTTTTTTACCTTTTGTGGCAAGTGAATAAGAAAAATTCGCTGTGAAATTGGACTTTCCGACTCCACCTTTTCCACTGATGATCGCAACAGATCTGGCCGTTTTCCCTTTTGCTTTTAGCATTTTCAAACGTAGTGCTTCTGCCTGATCATGCATGCTGATCACCCGCTAACAAAAGGGAGAACAGTTTATCAAAATCTGCTTCAGTTATATCTTCAGGAACTTCTTGGCCGTCTGTATAATAAGCCATACCTATCGAGTATTTAAGCATTAAGTTGATCATCGAGCCAACTGAGCTGGTTTCATCTGTTTTCGTGAAAATAAATTTCTCAATCGGAAATTTTTCAAAACGTTCTATGATAATATCCATATCCTGCTCTTTAGACGTAGTTGACAAGACCAAAAATGTTTCCATATCCAATGAAAAGTCAACAAGCTTCTGTAAATCTTCCACGAATTTAGTTTCTTTATAGTTTCGACCTGCTGTATCGATAAAAATCAAGTCACGATCCTGCAGTTTTTCGATTGCTGCTGCAAAATCGGCTGCGTTATAAGCAATTTCCACAGGAGCCTGCAATAAATTCGCATATGTACGTAGTTGTTCAATTGCACCAATCCGATACGTGTCCGTAGTAATAAAACCGATTTTCTTTTTTTCTTCTAGCAAGGCACGTGCAGCAATCTTCGCAATCGTCGTTGTTTTGCCGACGCCCGTAGGACCGAGTACATTAATATATTTTTTGGTATAAGAAATTCCGCCGAACGATGTATCTTTTAGTTTGGCGGAAAACCATTGTTTCAATAATTCAAGTTGTTCTGTTTCTGTAAAATCTTTCTTTTCTTTTTTCATATGATCATAGAGTGCATCGCCCGCTTCTGCTATGTATTCATAAGCAAGACCCTGTGTTTGCAGCTTCACTAAAAGCGGAATCAGTTCATCTGGGTACTTTTCCAGCGTACGATCACTCTGCTGCATCCCTTTAATCATTTTCTTCATTTCCTGCATCTCAGCCTGCAAAGATTCCGTCGCATTAGTACGGACCGGAGCCGCAACAGCTGGACGTGCGGGCGGTTCATAAATTGGTTTTTCAGTTTTTTGGTCAAAACCTGCCACTACTTCTACAGAACGTTTCTGAAATAATCCGAGAAAACCCTTTGTTTTAACGACGTTTGAACTAAGAATAACGGCATCATCACCAAAGTCTTCCCGAACTTTTTTCATGGCCTCGATCATGGTTGAGGCTGTATATTTTTTCATTTTCATTAAATATCCACCACCCCTACACTTTGTACCTCTACGGATGCTTCGAGTTCATTATAAGACAAGATAGGTATTTGTGGGAAATAGCGCTCTGTAATCTGACGTAAATACATACGTATGGCCGGTGAACAAAGAATGACCGGCGCCTGATCAAGCAAGGCCACCCGCTCGACTTCTTGTGCAATGCGCTCTAAGATTGCCTGGGACTGTGCAGGATCGATTGACAGGAAGTTTCCTTGTTCTGTCTGCTGGATACTATCGGCAATCAATTTTTCTACTTTACCGGAAACCGTCAATACTTTCAGCGCTGTATTGCCTGCTACATACTGGCTGGTAATT
>NZ_JARICI010000049.1 GCF_029257255.1 Sporosarcina sp.
TATCCAGTAATCGTTCGTCCTGCATTCACTTTGGGCGGAACTGGCGGAGGAATCTGTCACGATGACGAGGATTTGGAAGAAATCGTAGCAAGTGGTTTGAAATACAGCCCGGTAACTCAGTGTCTATTGGAAAAATCAATTGCAGGCTTCAAAGAAATTGAATATGAAGTAATGCGTGACTCTGCGGACAACGCGATTGTTGTTTGTAATATGGAAAACGTCGATGCGGTCGGTATCCACACAGGAGATTCAATTGTAGCGGCACCTTGTCAAACTTTGACAGACCGTGAAAATCAAATGCTGCGAAATGTTTCATTGGATATCATCCGTGCATTGAAAATCGAAGGTGGCTGTAACGTTCAGCTGGCACTTGATCCGCATAGTTTTGATTACTACATCATCGAAGTAAACCCGCGTGTCAGCCGTTCATCTGCACTGGCATCTAAAGCGACAGGTTATCCGATCGCCAAGCTTGCGGCAAAAATTGCTGTCGGTCTGACACTGGATGAAATGATGAACCCGGTTACAGGCAACACGTATGCTTGCTTCGAACCGACACTTGACTACGTCGTTACGAAGATTCCGCGCTGGCCTTTCGATAAGTTCGAATCAGCAAAACGTAATCTAGGTACGCAAATGAAAGCAACAGGCGAAGTTATGGCAATGGGCCGCACATTCGAAGAGTCGATCTTGAAAGCAGTGCGTTCACTTGAAACTGGACAGTTCGATCTTTCGTTGCCTGGCGGTGATGAAATGACTGACGAGTGGATCGAGAAGCGTATCCGCAAAGCAGGCGATGAGCGTCTGTTCTTCTTGGGTGAAGCATTGCGACGCGGCGTAACGATCGAAACATTGCATGAGTGGAGTGCAATCGATTTATTCTTCCTGCGTAAATTCGAAAACATTGTACGCTACGAACAAATGCTGAAAGATCATCCATTTGATTACGAAACAGCATATAAAGCAAAACGTCTAGGCTTTGCAGACATTGTGATTGCAAAGTTTTGGAATACAACAGAGCGTGAAGTATATGACTGGAGAAAAGAGCAGGAATTGATTCCGGTCTATAAAAAAGTAGATACATGTGCGGGAGAATATGAATCGGACACACCGTACTTCTACGGTACGTATGAAGAGGAAAATGAATCCGTCAGAACAGATAAAAAGAGTGTTGTCGTTCTTGGTTCCGGCCCAATACGTATCGGACAGGGTGTGGAATTCGACTATGCAACGGTTCACTGTGTATGGGCAATCCAAGAAGCTGGTTATGAAGCAATCATCATTAATAATAACCCGGAAACTGTTTCAACAGATTTCTCGATCTCAGATAAGCTCTACTTTGAACCATTAACGATTGAAGACGTCATGCATATTATCGACCTCGAGCAGCCGGAAGGTGTTATCGTACAGTTCGGCGGACAGACTGCGATCAACCTGGCAGCAGATCTGGAAGCACGCGGCGTAAAAATTCTTGGTACGTCACTTGAAGATATCGACCGTGCTGAAAACCGCGACAAGTTTGAAAGTGCACTTCACGAAATCGGCGTACCGCAGCCGCTAGGTAAAACTGCACTGTCAGTACCTGAAGCAGTCGTAATTGCCAATGAAATCGGTTATCCGGTACTTGTCCGTCCTTCGTATGTATTAGGTGGACGTGCTATGGAAATCGTTTACCATGAAGAAGAATTGCTTCAATACATGGAGAATGCAGTAAAGGCGAGCCCTGAGCACCCGGTATTAATTGACCGCTATCTGACAGGTACGGAAATCGAAGTCGATGCAATCTGTGACGGCGAGACAGTCTTGATTCCAGGAATCATGGAACATATTGAGCGTGCAGGCGTTCACTCCGGTGACTCAATCGCTGTGTTCCCGCCGCAAAACCTGTCACAATCCATGATGGAAACGATCGCAGAATATACGAAACGTTTGGCGCTTGGGTTGAAAATTAGAGGATTGCTTAATATTCAGTTCGTTATTTCTGAAGGACAGGTATATGTCATTGAAGTGAATCCGCGTTCAAGCCGTACCGTACCGTTCTTAAGTAAAATCACGAATATCCCGATGGCTAATGTCGCGACACAGTCGATCTTGGGTAAAACCATCGCTGAGCAAGGCTTCGCAGACGGGCTGGCAGTTGCTCCTGAAGGCGTCTATGTAAAAGTACCGGTCTTCTCATTCGCAAAACTTCGCCGCGTGGATATTACATTAGGACCAGAAATGAAATCAACAGGTGAAGTAATGGGGAAAGACAGCACGCTTGAAAAAGCTCTTTACAAAGGGTTAGTGGCTGCAGGCATGGAAGTGAAAGAATACGGTTCCGTACTCATGACCGTTTCTGATAAAGATAAAGAAGAAATTATCGAGATTGCAGAGCGCTTTGTACAAATCGGCTATCGCATCCTGGCTACAGAAGGAACTGCGAAAGCTCTTGAACAGGCGAATATTGAAGTCGAAACAGTAGGAAAGATCGGAACGGAAGGCCCGACACTGATCGATGTAATCCAAAAAGGTCAGGCGCAGTTAGTGATCAACACACTGACAAAAGGAAAACAGCCTGCTCGTGATGGTTTCAGAATTCGCCGTGAATCCGTAGAGAATGGAGTTCCATGCTTCACTTCAATCGATACAGCCGCTGCTATGCTGTCTGTAATTGAGTCCATGACATTCGAAACAGCTGCGATGCCAAAGCCGAAGGTGATTCAATGATCATCCAAGAGCTGATGACCATTGTTTCTCAGCAACAAATCGCGAGAAATATTTTTGAAATGAAAGTAACTGGAAAGCTGGTCGGAGAAATTACTTCTCCGGGCCAGTTTGTCCATATCCGCGTATCCGATTCATTCGAACCGCTGCTTCGCCGCCCGATTTCAATCGCGGATATCAATGCAGAAACGAATGAAATGACGATTATCTACCGAGCGGAAGGACGCGGCACAGAGCTGTTGTCACAGAAGCAAGAAGGAGAGATCGTCAACGTATTAGGACCTCTTGGCAATGGATTCCCTGTGGAAGAAACAGGTTCCGGTCAAACAGCCGTCCTGATTGGTGGAGGAATCGGTGTACCGCCGTTATATGAATTGTCCAAGCAGCTGACGGCAAAAGGTGTAAAGTGTATTCATATTCTTGGATTTCAGTCTGACGATGTGGTCTTCTATGAAGAAGAATTTAAAGCACTTGGCGAGACATGTATCGCAACAGTTGACGGAAGCAACGGTACAGAAGGGTTTGTCACGAATGTCATGGCGGAACTGTCTGATGAATTTGCGACATTCTACAGCTGCGGTCCTATGCCGATGCTGGATGCAGTGCAAAAAGCATATGTACACAAAAAAGGTTTCTTATCGTTTGAACAGCGAATGGGCTGCGGAATCGGAGCTTGCTTTGCCTGCGTCTGCCATACAAACGAAAATGCAACGGACAAAGCATATGTCAAAGTATGCTCAGACGGTCCGGTATTTCCAGCAGGGGTGGTGCAAATATGAATAGATTAGCGATTACATTGCCAGGATTAGAACTGAAGAATCCAATCATGCCAGCTTCCGGCTGTTTTGGTTTTGGTAAAGAGTACGGCAATTTATACGATCTGTCTCAGCTTGGCGCCATCATGATCAAAGCGACGACGCTTGAAACACGCTACGGAAATCCAACACCGCGTGTTGCGGAAACATCTTCAGGGATGCTCAATGCAATCGGACTTCAAAATCCCGGATTGAAAGGTGTTCTTGAAAATGAACTGCCCTGGCTGGAAAAGTTCGATGTGCCGATTATAGCGAACGTGGCAGGTTCAGAGACAGAGGATTATGTCGAAGTAGCCAAAGAAATCTCTAAAGCACCAAATGTGCACGCACTGGAACTTAATATTTCCTGTCCGAATGTTAAATGCGGAGGCATGGCATTTGGGACGGATCCTGAAGTCGCGAAAGAACTGACTGCAGCCGTGAAAGCTGTATCCTCAGTACCTGTCTATGTGAAGCTGTCTCCGAACGTTGCAGATATTAAATCTATGGCGATCGCAGTAGAAGCAGGCGGAGCAGATGGAATTACGATGATCAATACACTTGTCGGTATGCGCTTAGACGAAAAGACTGGCAGACCGGTAATTGCCAATAAAACGGGCGGGTTATCCGGCCCTGCCGTTAAACCTGTCGCGATCCGCATGGTCTACGAAGTGAGCCAAGTCGTTAATATTCCAATCATCGGAATGGGTGGCGTTAGCTGTGTGCAGGATGCTGTAGATTTTTTGTCTGCAGGCGCAAGCGCAGTGGCAGTCGGTACAGCGAATTTCGTAGATCCATTCATTTGTCCGACGATTATTGAGCAGCTTCCGCAAAAACTGGATGAACTCCAAGTGGATCATATTTCAGAATTGATCGGAAGGAGCCATCGCCTATGAATCGATCACCTATTATTGCACTGGATTTTAATTCAGCAGAAAAAACATTCGAATTCCTGAAAGCCTTTGAGCAGTCGGTCAATGTCAAAGTAGGAATGGAATTATATTATAAAGAAGGCCCGGCAATGATTGCCCGTCTGAAAGAAGAAGGCTATTCCATTTTCTTAGATCTGAAACTGCATGACATCCCGAATACTGTCAAATCTGCAATGAACGTCCTGGCTTCACTTGAGGTCGATATGGTTAATGTGCATGCGGCTGGCGGAAAAACGATGATGGAAGCGGCTTTGGAAGGTCTGGATACCGGAACACCTGCCGGGAAAAAACGTCCTGCTTTACTTGCGGTGACGCAACTCACTTCGACAGATGATCGTCAAGTGCGCGAAGAGCAACTGATCGGTGTACCGCTTCAAGAGTCTGTGGAACATTACGCGAAGTTAGCTTCCTCTGCCCAATTGGACGGTGTCGTTTGTTCCGTTCAAGAAGCGAAGGTTATTGAAGAAGTGTGCGGTAAAGACTTTTTCAAAGTAACACCTGGAATTCGCTTGGCGGAAGGAGATGTCCACGATCAAAAACGCGTGGCAACTCCCGCAAAAGCGATGCAGGAGGGTTCGACACATATAGTTGTTGGACGTGCGATCACAGGTGCAGAAAATCCATTAGAAGCATACGAGTTAGTCAATACATTGTGGAAGGGGATCAATTCATGACCAGAGAAAAAGAAGTCGCGCAGATTTTATTGAATGTCGGGGCGGTTGCTTTGAATCCGAAAGAACCATTTACATGGGCATCAGGAATAAAGTCACCGATCTACTGTGATAACCGTTTAACGATGGCAGATCCAGTAGGACGCAAAGAAATCGCAGAAGGTCTGGCGGCATTGATTCGCGTTCATTATCCTGATACAACAGTCATTGCAGGAACCGCAACAGCAGGTATTCCGCACGCAGCATGGGTGGCGGATATCTTAAAACTGCCGATGGTTTATATCCGTTCTTCGGCAAAGGCACACGGCAGGAGCAAGCAGATTGAAGGCAAGATCGAGCCTAATGCGAAGGCTGTGATCATTGAGGATTTGATCTCAACAGGCGGAAGCAGTTTGAATGCAGCGGATGCGCTGATTGCTGAAGGCGTAGAGGTGTGCGGCATCGTCTCCATCTTTACATACGAGCTTCAAAAAGCGGATGAAAAGTTCGCTGAAGCGAAGCTTTCCTATCACAGTCTGACGAATTTTGCGGCGCTTGCTGAGGTGGCAAAAGAAGAAGGCGCGATTGAAGAAGAGTCCATGGCAGAGTTGATGGACTGGCATAATAAGCTGAAGCAAGGTACATTGTAATAAATAAAGGACTGTCTGGGAGGGCGCGAATTGATTTGCGTTCTCCTGTGGCAGTCCATTTTGTTTACGAGGTTCAGCAAATGAGCCAGTATGTTAACGAAAGAGGAATAGTTAATTGTTGGATTGTAAGAATATTTTTTTAGGAGGTCATACAATGGAAGTTTTCAGAGAATATTTAGCGGGCATTGATTCCCCCGATCAACGTGATCGAGTAGAGAAGATCTTGACGTGGGTAACTACTAAGTTCCCTGATTTGAAACCACAAATAAAGTGGAATACACCGATGTTCTCTGACCACGGCACATTTATTATTGGTTTTTCTACCGCAAAGCAACATATAAGCGTTTCTCCTGAACCAGCAGGTATTACCCACTTTGCAGATGATATTGCACAAGCTGGCTATAGCGCTACTAATGGCTTGTTTAGAATTCAGTGGAATGAGCCGGTAAATTACAAATTGATTGAGAAACTAATTGAATTTAATATTCAAGATAAAGTAGATTATACGAGTTTTTGGCGGAAATAGATAAATGAAACGAAATAATTGGGGACAGTAGTGTCATAAGAATGCGTTTCACTGGGTTACGATTAAGGTTTTTGCTTAAGCTTACAGATAAACTGACAGTACATAAAAAGGTTGTCCTCTACGGACAACCTTTTTCATATTAAAGGGTTTACTTTCGCAGTTTACGCACCAGATCTTCATCTGGCGTAACAAACACGGTCTTCTGTTCAAAGTAAATCACGAACCCCGGCTTAGCGCCGGATGGTTTTTTGACGTGACGGATTTCTGTGTAGTCTACCGGCACGGATGAAGATTCGCGTGCTTTGCTGAAGTACGCGGATAGTCCTGCGGCTTCCTCGATTGTCTGGGCATCCGGCTCTGCATCATGGATAACGACGTGTGAACCCGGAATGTCTTTCGTGTGCAGCCAGACATGATCACGTGCGGCCAATTTGAACGTTAGGTAATCATTTTGCTTATTATTCTTCCCAACCGAAATTGGAATGCCTGTCGATGAAACGAATGCTTCAGGTGCAGGTTTTTTCGGTTTAGCTTTCTTTTTGCTTCTTCTGGCGCGCATAAATCCAAGTTCGACCAATTCTTCACGTATTTCTTCTATATCAATTGGGGAAGCTTGGTATACCTGTTGCCGCACCATTTCGAAATACTCAATATCATCCTTCGTCTTTTCCAGCTGCTCGGCAATTCGGATGAGTGCAGTTTTTGCTTTTGTGTAGCGGGAGAAATATTTTTGCGCATTGTCGATCGGTGATTTTCTTGGATCAAGCGGAATGGTAACCGTCGTGCCCTGTTCATAATAATTTTCCACTGTCACTTCTTTATCACCTTTATTCAGCATGTAGCTATTAGCAGTAAGCAACTCGCCGTAAAGCTTCAATGTATCCAGGTTCTGCGCAGTCTGCTCTTCTTTTTGGAGTTTTTTTGATTTATTTTCAAGCTTCGAGATTTCATTCGATAGCCAGCGCTCAAGATCAATAGCCTGTGATTTAACCCGCTCACGCTCTGCTCTTGCAAAATACACTTTATCGAGTAAGTCTCCAAGTGTTTCAAAGGTTTGAGAAACTCCTTCTGCATGCGTCAGTTCAACTGCGGAAAATAGAGTTTTTCCGCCACTTTCTATAACTGTGGGCTTCATGGAATCGATATCAAAACCGTTCAGGAAAGATTTCCATACCTTAAAAGGACTGGCTTCATTTTGCTGCAGACGGTAGATCAGCTCAGCGGCAGTTAAAGGAGAGAATCCCGCAAACTGCTGGACTGCATCTCTCGGTTCATTCAGACTCGGCAAGACGTTCATGAATTGCTCTTCAGAAACTTGGAAAGGATCCAGTTTATCCTGCGGAGGTGCTGGAATATAAGGCTGTCCGGGCAAGATTGTACGGTAACTGTTCACGGAAGGCGGCAGGTGCTTCATACTGTCGATAATGAGATCGCGTGACGCATCCAGCAAAATGAAGTTACTGTGACGTCCCATGATTTCAATGACAAGCTTCCGTTCGATCTCATCGCCCAGCTCATTTCGTGCCCGGACATTCAGATGGATGATCCGGTCAGTTTCATATTGCTCAATCGACGTGATCATTCCGCCTTCAAGCTGCTTTCTGAGCACCATACAAAACAACGGAGGCTCAGCAGGATTGGTCAACACTTCATTCGTCAGCTGAATCCTTGAATAAGAAGGATGCAGAGAAACGAGTAATTTATGATTTTTATTATTTGCTCTGATTTGAAAAATAATTTCCTGTGAATTCGGCTGGTGGATCTTAGAAATCCGGCCAGTCTTCAACTGCTGCAGTTCGCTAACAATCGCTTTCGTAAATAAACCATCAAATGCCATACGGATTCCTCTTTCATTTCGTTTTGTTCCATTTTAGCACTCATCGTATGATTATGGTATAATATGAACAGATTACACGCATGGGCCTGTCCGTTTCGGCGAATGATGATACTGGAAGTAATTATTATATTCAACCGAATGTTTTTGGGTATTTGATAATTAAAACTTACTTAGTTGATTGTAGCGGAAGACGGGGCCCTCCGGAAAGCGTCCCCGTCTGAAGCGCAAATCAACGATGCCTATTAGGAATGCAGTGTAAATGAATACATAACAAAGAGGGATTACATGTACAAACATCGAGGACTCCTAATCGTCCTTTCAGGTCCATCCGGCGTAGGAAAAGGAACCGTCCGCAAAGAACTGTTCTCAAGCCCGGACACCAACTATGAATACTCCATATCGATGACCACAAGAAATCCTCGCGAAGGTGAAGTGGACGGCGTAGACTACTTCTTCCGTTCCCGCGAAGTATTTGAACAAATGATCCAGGACGGAAAACTTCTTGAATACGCAGAGTACGTAGGGAACTACTACGGAACGCCGATTGATTATGTCAATCAAACTCTCGATGCAGGGCGCGACGTATTCCTTGAAATCGAAGTCGTCGGTGCTGCGCAAGTACGTGAAAAAGTACCGAACGGCCTGTTTATCTTTTTAGCACCTCCAAGCTTAAGTGACTTAGAAACCCGTTTAATCGGACGAGGAACAGAGGCATCGGATATCATTGCCGACCGTGTATTGAAGGCAAGAGATGAACTTGAAATGATGCACCTGTACGACTATGTAGTAGAAAACGACGAGGTCTCTAAAGCATGTGACCGTGTCAATGCGATTGTTACAGCAGAGCATTGCCGCAGAGAACGTGTGGAAAAGAGATACTTACAAATGTTGGAGGGAGAATAAACTATGTTATATCCATCAGTTGATTCACTAAAAGGGAAAGTTGATTCTAAATACACGCTGGTTACACTGGCGGCAAAACGTGCACGTGAACTGCAAGAAAAGCAAAATGAACTGCTTCACTCATACCGCGCTCATAAAAGTGTCGGCCGCGCGCTTGAAGAAGTCGCAGCTGGTGTTTTGATCAACCAGCAGGCAGACGCATCGATTATCTACGAAGACGAAATTTGATGCTATATATGATGAGTTAAGTTTCTAGCATAGGCAGCAACTTAATATACGGGATATATAGTTGATTGGAGTGGAATGCGGCGACTCCCGCGGAAAGCGTCCGCCTGCAACGGAAATCAACGTGCCTAAGGTAGATGCAAATTATTTTTCTCATCTTATATAAATAAAAAATTACTCCCTTTGAATTCAATTGTTCTCAGGGAGTTTGTTGTTTTATCAGGTGGATGAAAGAGAGAGGGAAGGGGACTCTGAATATGATGAACAATAAAAATATACTGCTTTGTGTGACGGGCGGTATTGCAGTATATAAAGCGGTGGCACTGGTCAGTAAACTGTCACAGGCAGGCGCTAACGTAAAAGTGGTAATGACAGACTCCGCTAGGGAATTTGTACAGCCTTTAACGTTTCAAGTAATGTCCCGAAATGATGTATACACGGATACATTTGATGAAAAAGACTCCCGTGTGATTGCGCATATTGATCTGGCAGACTGGGCTGACCTTATTATTGTCGCTCCTGCAACTGCAAATGTGATCGGTAAACTAGCGAACGGAATTGCGGACGATATGGTTACGACGATCTTGCTAGCAACGGAAGCTGATGTCTGGATTGCACCTGCCATGAACGTACATATGTATAGTCACCCTGCGGTTGTCCGTAACATTGAGCGGCTGCATCTGGACGGCTATCATTTCATTGAGCCTTCTGAAGGTTTTTTGGCATGTGGTTATGTGGGGAAAGGGCGTCTGGAAGAGCCGGAACGTATTACCGAACTGGTCAGTCAGCATTTTAATGAAAGACAGAATTTACCGCTGAAAGGTAAAAAAGTAGTGATTACAGCCGGTCCGACGCGTGAACGGATTGATCCGGTACGCTATTTAACCAATTTTTCAAGCGGTAAAATGGGCTATTCCATGGCTGCAGCGGCGCAAAAACTTGGCGCGGAAACAGTGCTGGTTTCAGGTCCTGTTGAATTGCCTGTTCCTGCCGGCGTAAAGGTTATCCGCGTAGAAAGCGCTGCCGATATGTATGAAGCGGTGCTTGGTGAATATCAGGATGCATCCATGGTAGTAAAATCTGCTGCAGTAGCAGATTATCGCCCTAAAGCGATTCATGATCAGAAAATGAAGAAACAAGAAGGCGACGATGTGCTTGAACTCGAGCGTACTACAGATATCCTGAAGTCGCTAGGTGACCGCAAAGAGCATCAGTTGTTGGTAGGTTTTGCGGCAGAAACAAATGATGTAATTGCATATGGACAGAAGAAACTGGATTCCAAGAACTTAGATTATATTATAGTCAATGACGTAACGGATCCTGAAGGCGGTTTCGGCAGTGATACGAATGTCGTCACACTGCTTTCAAGACAAGGAGAAGTTATTCCCTTTACAGCGATGCCGAAAGAACAATTGGCGCTTCAATTATTTGAAACCATTATTCAGCAAGAAGGCGGCAATTTGAATGATCGCTGAAGTCATTGTCGATGTGGCGGCATATCCGATCGACCGTCCTTTTGATTATGCAGTACCGGTGGAATGGGAATCTGTGATGGAGCCGGGCCTTCGGGTAAAAGTTCCGTTTGGCCCCCGAAAAGTTGTTGGTTATGTCACTGGAATCAAAATGAACAGTAATCTGGATTCTGCCAAAATCAAATCAATCATAGAAATCATAGATTTAGAGCCTGTGTTATCTACAGAACTTTTACAGCTGTCTCGCTGGATGGCTGATGAAACGATCGCATATGAAATTGATGCGCTCCAAGTGATGCTACCGGCAGCGATGCGTGCGAAATACGAAAAAGTTATGCGCGTCATTAAACCTGAATTACTTGATGAAAGTTTCCGTCAATTTCTTGGCAACCGCCAGCAAGTAACATTGAAAGCTTTGCAGGATGCTAATTTACTAAATGAAGCAAAGAAATATAGCGAACAGGGTGCTGTTCAGCTTGATACAGCCGTTCAGCAAAAGACGAAAATAAAAAAAGTTCGGATGATTCATATTCCCGATGCTGAGCATTTGCAGGCAGCTCTAGAAGATACGCATGCTAATGCGAAAAAACAGGCAGAATTATTAAGCTGGCTGCTACAGCGTCCTTCCTCTTCATTGGAAGCTAGTGAAATTATGAATAAATCCGGCGTCAAGGCGAATGTCCTAAAGGCGCTGCTCGATAAAAAAGTGATCGAAGAGTCGCAAATGGAAGTATACAGAGAACTCGATGCACCGAAAATGCGCGACAGCGGCAAGCCGGAACAGCTTACAGATGAGCAGAAGACAGCATTGTCAGCGATTGAACAAGCGAGTGATCAAGAGGAGCAAGAAACGTTTCTGCTTCACGGAATCACGGGAAGCGGTAAGACGGAAGTGTATTTGCAGGCAATCGATCATGTGCTGAAAAAAGGCAAGGAAGCGATTGTGCTCGTACCTGAAATTTCATTGACTCCGCAAATGACTGCTCGTTTCAAAGCGCGCTTTGGTGAGCTCGTTGCTGTGCTGCACAGCGGTTTATCGGCAGGTGAAAAGTATGATGAATGGCGCCGTATACATCGGGGAGAAGTGAAAGTAGCTATCGGGGCACGGTCAGCAGTTTTCGCTCCCTTCACTAATTTAGGACTGCTTATTTTAGATGAAGAGCATGAATCTACGTATAAACAAGAAGATTCTCCGAGATATCACGCTCGGGATGTAGCGATTTGGCGCGCGGATTATTATCAGTGTCCGGTCATATTGGGAAGCGCCACACCTTCTTTGGAATCGTATGCTCGTGCAACAAAGGATGTATATACATTACTGACCTTGACGAAGCGTGCGAAACAGCAGGCGTTGCCGAGTGTCCAAGTTGTTGATATGCGGGAAGAACTGAAAGCAGGGAACCGATCTATGTTTTCGATGGCGTTAGCAGATGCGATCAGAGAACGGCTTGAGCGTAAGGAACAGATCGTCTTGCTGCTGAATAAAAGAGGGTTCTCCAGTTTTGTATTATGCAGAGACTGCGGTACTGTGGTGGAATGTCCAAACTGTGATATTTCATTGACCTATCACCGTTCATCTGAAAGTTTAAAATGCCATTATTGCGGTCATGAACAGCCCGTGCCGCTTGAATGTCCGGAATGCGAAAGTGAGCATATCCGGTTTTTTGGAACAGGTACGCAAAAAGCGCAGGAAGAGTTGTACAAACTGGTACCGGAAGCTCGTGTCATTAGGATGGACGTGGATACGACCAATACTAAAGGTGCTCACGAACGATTATTGCATGATTTTGGTGAAGGCAAAGCAGATATCCTGCTTGGCACACAGATGATTGCAAAGGGACTGGATTTTCCGCGCATTACGCTCGTTGGTGTGCTGGCGGCGGATACGTCTCTTCACTTAGCGGACTTCCGCGCTGCAGAGAAAACGTTTCAATTGCTAACGCAAGTAAGCGGAAGAGCTGGACGTGATCAGTTGCCTGGCGAAGTAGTCATTCAGACATATGATCCCGAACATTATGCGATCGAGCTATCCAAATCCCAGTTGTATGTCCCTTTTTATGATATTGAAATGGAACGAAGAAGACAGCTCGGCTATCCGCCTTATTATTATGTCACTGTCGTACAGTTCAGCCATGAAGACGTATTAAAAGCTGCCGACTATGCACATAAGGGCTCGTCGTTCCTTGCAGAGCGTCTGTCAGCGGGTTCAGTCATCATCGGGCCCACAGCTGCAGCAATCAGTCGTCTCAACAATAGATATCGTTATCAATGTTTGGTAAAATACAAACAAGAACCGGCTCTCATACCCGTTTTGCAGGAGCTGCTGAAACATTATAAAACGAATTGGGTGAAAGACGGCCTAGTTATGTCTATTAACAGAGAACCGACAGCTATTTTCTAGTTGAAGCAGGTCTGCAGTTTAAAGCCCGCTTTGGAATGACTCGTAAATCTACCTATGCTGATTGGGAATCAATGCAGTGCAGGGAAACAGATTTATTCTACAAGCTTGCTCTTTGTAACGCAAAAATGATTGTTAACATTAGAAATGAGGAATTATTTTGGCTATATTGGAAATTGTAAAACATCCCTCTCCTATTTTATCAGCACCATGTAAAGAAGTTACGGTGTTTGATAAGGAACTGAGTAAATTATTGGATGATATGCATGAAACCATGATTAAAAATGATGGAGTGGGCATTGCAGCTCCTCAGGTTGGTAAATCGATTCGCGCAGCGATCGTCGATTTTGATGAGGATCAAGAGATTATTGAAATGATTAACCCTGTCGTAACAGCGACCGGCGGATCAGAAGTTGATGTAGAAGGCTGTCTTAGTTTCCCTGGATTATTCGGGGAAGTTGAGCGACCTTTCCACGTCCGTATCGAAGCGCAGGAGCGCGACGGCAAACTGTATGAACTCGAAGCTGAGGGATATGAAGCACGTGCTATCCTTCATGAAATAGATCATCTGAACGGAATTTTATTTGATAAGAAAATACAGCGTATTGTAGATCCTTCCGAGTTCGAAGAGGAAGAGGAGGACGACGAATGACAAAAATTATTTTTATGGGGACCCCGAAATTTTCTGTTCCAGTTCTCACCATGCTTCACGAAGAAGGCTATGATATTTTAGCAGTTGTTACACAGCCGGACCGTCCTGTCGGGCGCAAGCGGGTGCTGACTCCGCCTCCAGTTAAAGAAGAAGCAGTTCGCCTGGGTTTGCCTATCATTCAGCCGGAAAAACTGAAAGGTTCTGCTGAACTGCAAGAAATCATTGCTTTGCAGCCTGAATTGATTGTAACGGCGGCATTCGGTCAGTTGCTTCCGAATGAATTGCTAGAAGCGCCCAAACTAGGTTGTATAAACGTCCATGCTTCTCTTCTACCGAAATATCGCGGTGGTGCTCCAATTCATCAGTCCGTCATTGATGGTGCAGATGAAACAGGTGTGACGATTATGTATATGGCTGAAAAGCTTGATGCAGGCGATATCATTTCTCAGGTCGCACTGCCGATTGAAGAAAAGGATGATACAGGCAGTATGTTTGACAAACTTTCTGTCGCAGGCACAGATCTGTTAAAAGAAACGCTGCCATCCATTGTCAATGGCACGAATGAACGTAAAGTTCAGGATGAAACACAGGTGACGTTTGCGAGAAATATTTCGAGAGAACAAGAACGAATTGACTGGACTAATTCAGCCCGATCTATTTATAACCAGGTAAGAGGACTACATCCATGGCCGGTGGCTTATACGAAGTTTGCGGATGACCAGGTGAAAATTTGGTGGGGACAGCCGGAAGACCAAATGTCTGAAGCTGCACCAGGTGAAATTGTTGGGTTAGAAAAAGATCGTATTATCGTGCAGACAGGTGACGGGGCATTCGCAATTACTGATCTCCAGCCTGCAGGAAAAAAACGAATGACTGCCACCGTGTTCCTTAATGGAATCGGATCTAAATGGCAACTGGGAGATAAATTTGAATGACACATTATAATAAGAAAATTTGGCGCGGAAACGTCCGCGATGCAGCATTGTCCATCTTGATGGATATTGAAAACGAGCAGGCATTCAGTAATTTGTTGCTCCATAAAACAATTGAATTATATGATCTGCCTCAAAAAGACCGTGCATTATTGACGGAATTAACATACGGAACACTTCAGCAGCAAATGACACTGGATTATTATCTGGCTCCTTTTGTTCGAGGAAAATTGCAGCCATGGGTTCGCCAGCTGTTACGATTGTCTGTTTACCAAATTGTCTACTTATCGAAAATACCTGAACATGCGGTCGTCAATGAAGCGGTGAAAATTGCCAACAAGCGCGGACATAAAGGTGTTTCGTCAATGGTCAACGGAATATTACGTTCCATTTTACGTGAAGGAGTTCCTTCATTAGATGAAATCGAAGATCCTATCACTCGCATATCCATTGAAACGAGCCATCCTGAATGGCTGATTAAGCGCTGGATTGAACAGTATGGGGTTGAAGAAGCGACAGCTATTGCAGTAATCAATAATCTGCCGCCTGTCACGACTGCGCGCATCAACTCGACCAAGACGAACAGAGGAGAAGTTATCGGTCTGCTTAAGAAAGAAGGAGTCCTGGCATCTCCCGGCAACTTAACGGAAGGCAGCATTCAAGTCGAATCTGGCAATTTGGCATCCACGGAAGCTTATAAACAAGGATTGCTGACAGTTCAGGATGAAAGTTCTATGCTGCCAGGATTGGCTTTACAGGCGGAACCGGGTATGAACGTACTGGACATGTGTGCAGCACCGGGCGGTAAAACCACACATATCGCCGAACGAATGAAAGATGACGGAGAAGTACAGGCGCATGATCTTCATCCGCATAAACTGCGTTTGATTGAGCAAAATGCGAAGCGGCTTGGTCTGACTTCTATCCGGACGCATAGCGGTGACAGCAGAGAGCTGTTATCTACGTATGAGCCGCAGTCATTCGATAGAGTACTTGTTGATGCACCTTGCAGTGGTTTAGGTGTTATTCGCAGAAAACCTGAAATCAAATACAAAAAAACACTTCAGGACATCGAAAATCTGGCTTCTATTCAAAAAGATCTTCTACAAGTCGCCAGCCAATTGGTGAAAAAGGGCGGCCGATTGGTATACAGTACATGTACAATCGATAAAACAGAAAACCAAGAAATTGTAGAATGGTTTTTACAGCAACAACCTGATTTTGAATTGGTCCCGCTGGATATTTTGGGTGAAAAGAGTGACAGGGATGTAGTACAGGTGTTGCCGCATCAATATGAGAGTGACGGTTTCTTTGTAGCAGCCCTGCAGAGAAAAAACTGACTTATAGGGAAAAGGGAATGGGGGTTGGCTTATGAAGTATGAAATCCGCTCAGACACCGGACTGAAACGAACGGTAAATGAAGATGAAGCGGCCGTGTTCGTTCATTCAAAAAGTAATGCAGCGCTTGCTGTCGTTGCGGACGGGATGGGAGGGCATAAAGGCGGGGATTACGCCAGTGCGACTGCTGTCCAGATGATTGGTGAGCAGTTCATGTCTGCAAGTGAGGCAGTAGAAACAGAACAGGATTGGTATGATCTGCTTTATGATTCGGTCGTGGACGTCAATCTGTATCTATATAATAAAGCACAGCAGGACGAAAGTTATAAAGGGATGGGTACAACACTTGATCTGGCATTGATACTGCGAAATAAATGCTTGGTTTTTCACGTCGGCGACAGCCGGATTTATCAAGTTACTGGCAAAGCAATCCGGCAAATTACGAAAGATCATTCCTTCGTCAATGTGCTTATTGAAAGCGGCGAAATTACGGAACAGGAAGCAGAAGTGCATCCGCAGCGCAACTGGATCATGAAAGCGGTTGGATCGGAAAAATCGATCGTACCGGATCTTTATACAATTGAACTGCCTGCAGAATCTTATCTACTGCTATGTACAGATGGATTGAGTAATAAGATCGAAAAAGAATTGATGCTGGATATCCTACTGCGTGATGTCCCGTTGGCTGATAAAGCCGATACTTTTGTGGAACTGGCCAATGATCGCGGTGGCGAAGATAATATCACGGTAATTTTATTGGAAATACCTGAAACTGAGGTGATTCCCGTATGATCGGAAGACGAATCGGGCAGCGTTATGAAATTATCCGTGTCATTGGTGACGGAGGGATGTCGCGGGTCTATCTGGCGCATGATATTATTTTGGATCGCGATGTGGCGATTAAAGTACTGCACTATGATTTTGCCAATGAAGAAGAATTAAAAAAACGTTTCCAGCGGGAAGCTCTTTCGGCAACCAGTCTGACACACCCGCATATTGTCAATATTTTTGATGTTGGGCAGGAAGACGAACTTCATTATTTAGTAATGGAATACATACCTGGCCGGACATTGAAGGAATATATTCATACGCATGGAGCGCTGAGTGCTGAGCATGCAGTTTCCATCATGCTTCAGCTGGTATCTGCAATTTCTCATGCACATCATAACGGCATTGTCCATCGTGATATTAAGCCACAAAACGTTTTGATGAATGGTGAAGATGATGTAAAAATAACGGACTTTGGGATTGCCATGGCTTTGAACTCCACTGCCCATACAAAAACCAATTCAGTGATCGGAACTGTCCACTATCTTTCACCTGAACAGGCAAGAGGCGGCATGGCGACAAAGCGTTCTGATATTTATTCGCTTGGTATCGTTTTTTATGAATTGTTGACAGGGAAACTACCATTTTCAGCAGAAACCGCTGTGGCGATTGCGCTGAAACATCTGCAAGAAGAAACACCTTCTGTACGCGAACAGTTGCCTGAAATCCCGCAAAGCGTTGAAAATGTCATATTAAAAGCTACGGCAAAAGATGCGAACTACCGCTATGATACGGCAGATGATATGTATAATGATTTGCTGACGATACTTTCGCCTGAACGTGCCGATGAGGAAAAATTCACGTTGCCGTTCGACGATGACCGTACTGTAGCGATTCCAATCGTAAAAGATCCGAAGAAATTTGATAATGTAGAAGACACGGTTAAAATTGCTCCTTCTAAAGAGCAACCGAAACCCGCTGTCCCGGAAAAGAAGAAAAAGAAAAAGAAAAAGAAAAAATGGCCGGGTATTCTCGGTGTCAGTGTGTTAATCATTGCATTGCTTGCAGTACTTTTGACAATAATGCTCAAACCGAAAGAAATCATGGTTCCTGATGTAGTGGGAGAAGAAGAAGTGGCGGCTACAGAAATTCTTGAAAAAGATGGATTTGTGATCGATGAACGATTCGAAGAAACTTCCGATGAGTTTATTGCGGGCCAGGTAATTAAAACGGTTCCGAAAGCAGGCGAAAAGCGTAAGGAAGGCGACGGTATTAAGTTATTTGTCAGTACCGGCAAAGACAAAATGACATTGCAGGACTATACCGGACGTAATTACGAAGCGACGGTACGCTTGCTGGAAAGCTATGGATTCGAATTTGGCGAACCTGTTGAAGAATACGCTGATGAGCCAAAAGGAACCATAATCCGCCAGCAGCCGGAAGGTGATTCAGAAGTTGTGCCGGAAGAGACTGATCTGATTTTTACCATCAGTAAAGGGAGAGAGCTTCAATCATTGAATGATCTGCGGGGGATGACTGAAAAAGAACTGAAAAGCTACGCAAAGAGTTCAGGTTTCAATATTCATATCGTCAGTGAGGAACATTCTGAGAGAGTGGAAAAAGGCCGTGTGATTTCTCAAAAACCATCTAAAGGTACGAAGATGGATAAAGGTGGCCGTGTAGATGTCGTTCTTTCTAAAGGTGCTCCTACTAAACCGGTGAAACTGCTGGTTAAGAAGATTACGATTCCTTATGAATTTCAGGAATTTGATGAGGATGGGGACGGTGAGATGAATCTTCAGCCTCAAAAAATCCAAATTTATATACAAGATCGCAAACGAACGATGAATGACCCTGCGGAAGAATTTGAGATTACTGAGGATACGACGCGTAAGATTACAATTGAGTTGGAGCAAGGAGAGCGCGGAGGTTACAGAATCCTGCGTGACCAGACTGTCATAGAAGAAGATAAATTTGATTACAAAGAGTTGGATTAAAGGAGGAGTTCGATGGCGGAAGGTCAGATTCGAAAAGCAATCAGCGGTTTTTATTATGTGGAGCACGAGGGTCAACTGATTCAGTGTAAGAGTCGCGGTGTGTTCCGGCTGAAAAAGATTAATCCGCTTGTGGGCGATACAGTCACATATGTTCCAGATGGAGAGAATGATGCGTTGATTACAGATGTTCACCCGCGAAAAAGCGAGCTGGTCAGACCGCCAATCGCGAATGTAGACCAGGCGCTTCTTGTCTTTTCTGTCGTGGAACCTGACATGAGCCTGCGTTTGCTGGACCGCTTTCTGACGGTCATAGAATCGCATCAGCTGGAGCCGATTATCTATATATCCAAAGAAGATCTCGCAGATGACCAGACGGTAGAAGCCAATGAAAGTAATCTAACTTACTATCAGAATATCGGCTATACCGTGCTGCGTAACCGCGGCAATGACGACCCACTGCTGGAAGTATTGCGTCCGTATTTGAACGACAAAACTACTGTACTGGCAGGGCAGTCAGGTGTAGGGAAGTCAACACTTCTGAATACACTGCTTCCTGAACTAGATTTGAAAACCGGAGTGATTTCCGATGCGCTCGGCCGAGGTAAGCATACGACACGCCACGTAGAACTGATGGAAGTAGCCGGCGGCTTAGTGGCGGATACACCGGGCTTCAGTTCACTCGACTTTGATCATATTGAAAAAGAAGAGCTTCGGAATTACTTCCTAGAAATCTCTGAAGCCGGTGAAAGCTGCAAATTCAGAGGCTGTATTCACGTTAAAGAGCCCGGTTGCGCGGTAAAAGCGCAGGTAGAAGAAGGCATCATTTCTGAATCACGCTACAAAAATTACTTACTGTTCTTACAAGAAATTATGGATCGAAAGCCGAGGTATTGATTATGATAAAAATTGCGCCATCTATTTTAGCGGCAGACTTTGCAAAGCTTGGAGAAGAAGTGAAAGAAGTAGAAAAAGCAGGTGCCGAACTGATTCATATTGATGTAATGGACGGTCACTTTGTACCAAACATTA
Source organism: Sporosarcina sp. (assembly GCF_029257255.1). Lineage (GTDB taxonomy): Bacteria > Bacillota > Bacilli > Bacillales_A > Planococcaceae > Sporosarcina. The sequence continues at coordinate 19,810 of NZ_JARICI010000049.1, forward strand.
CTATGGGACCTATTGTAGTAGAAGCCTTGCGTCCATTGACAGAACTGCCGCTTGATGTTCATTTGATGATCGAAAATCCGGATAACTATATTGAGAGCTTTGCAAAAGCGGGAGCAGATTATATTACGGTGCATGTGGAAGCATGCCGTCATCTGCACAGAACACTTCAATTAATTAAATCAACAGGCGCGAAGCCGGGTGTTGTGCTGAATCCTCACACACCTGTTGAACAGATCATGCATGTGCTCGAAGATGTGGATATGGTATTGTTCATGACAGTTAACCCCGGCTTTGGCGGACAGTCATTTATCCAGTCTGTCGTACCGAAAGTAAAACAGCTGTCGGACATCATTCAAGAGCGCGGTCTGTCGATTGAAATTGAAATTGACGGTGGCATTAATGAAGAGACGATCAAGCCATGCGTGGAAGCCGGCGCGACAATTTTTGTTGCGGGTTCTGCGATCTATAATCAGAAAGATCGGGCAAAAGCATTGCAGGCCATTAAATCTGCCGGCGAGAGTGTGATTGCTCAATGAAATATGCCATCATTTGCGCAGCGGGCCCTATTGAAGAAGTGGTGGATTTAGCGGAATATGATCAAAAAGATACCGTTTATATCGGTGTCGACCGCGGTGCATTTTATTTGTTGGAAAAAGGTATTCAGCCAAACGAAGCTGTCGGTGATTTTGATTCGGTGTCGGAAGAACAGTTTGCCGCAATAAAGTCCTCTGTAGAAATCATTCATCAGGCTAATGAAGAAAAAGATGAGACGGATACAGAACTGGCTGTGCAGCGCGCGCTGACGTATGAGCCGGATTATATTGTGCTGACCGGTGTTACAGGGGGCCGCCTGGATCATTTGCAGTCGGCGCTTCATTTGCTGTACCGCATGCAGTCGGAGAATCGCAAAGTGAAGTTTAAAATTCACAATACGACGAATGATATCCGTGTCATGCTGCCGGGAGTGCGCCGGGTGAAGAAAGATGAGCGTTATCCATATACTTCATTTTTTTCGTTTGGCCCCGTGGTTACAGGCTTGACACTGACCGGATTCAAATATGAGACGGTTAATGAAACGCTGGAAATAGGCATGACCCGATTCACAAGTAATGAAACGGTGGCGGATGTTTGTACTATCTCTTTCCGAGACGGCATATGCTTAATGGTAAGGAGTTCAGATTCCTGAAAGGAGTGGGGATTTGCGAGTATATACATTCACGCTGCCGAAGTTCGTCAGCAATATCGTTAGAAAATGCGCAGTCGCGTTCCAGAAGGACGGCCGTGCTAAATCAACTGTTGCTGCGAATAGTAAAGTCAGCAAGTCGAAAAGACGTAAAAAAGAAAAAACACAAGGCGCCTAATATAGGCGCCTTGTGTTTTTTTCTTTGGGTGCAGCAAAAAAGCGCAGGGGCTACCCGGCGCTTTCAGCATTTACTATTACACGCGTTGTACTTTGCCTGATTTTAAAGCTCTAGCAGATACCCAAACACGTTTAGGTTTACCGTCTACTAAGATTCTCACTTTTTGAAGGTTTGCACCCCAAGTGCGTTTGCTTGAGTTCAGAGCGTGTGAACGAGAGTTTCCAGAACGTGCTTTACGTCCAGTGATAACACATTGTTTAGCCATTTTAGTACCTCCTCGTGAATTATTTAGCGATTCACGTTACAATTCGCATACCATAGTACTTTATCATAAGGCAGGAAACCTTGCAACAATTTTTTGCGATGCTTTCAAGCTTTTTTCCTTTACACAATATTTTCACGACAAGAATACTTTCTTTCTTGATGAATTCCCGTATAATGTACGTATGATGGTCGAATAGTGTTAGGAGGAGATAAGGATGTCAATCGAACTGAAAAATGAACATGGAACCATAGATATTACGAATGACGTAATTGCCCAGGTAGTCGGAGAGGCTGCAATCGAGTGTTACGGAATTGTGGGAATGGCTTCGCAACACCAAATTCGTGACGGACTTACAGAAATTCTCCGGAAAGAAAACTTTGCCCGCGGCGTGATTGTACGCAATGAAGGCGATGAATTTCACATCGATATGTATGTCATCATGAGCTATGGCACGAAAATTACTGAAGTATCCTATCAAGTACAGTCTAAAGTACAATATACAGTGAAGAAGACGCTAGGTCTTTCAGTTAGCTCAGTCAATATTTTTGTTCAAGGAGTTCGTGTAACGAACGTGTAGAAGGAGGCCTTTTAGTTAATGAGTTCTTTAAATGGATTGCAATTTGCGAAGATGGTAGAAATGGGTGCACATCATCTTCATCAAAATGCTGATTACGTAGATTCTTTAAATGTATTCCCTGTACCAGATGGTGACACGGGAACAAATATGAATTTATCTATGTCTTCCGGTGCAAAAGAAACGGAATTACATGCACAGGAACATATCGGGCTGACTGCTCAAGCATTCTCCAAAGGTTTACTGATGGGCGCAAGAGGTAACTCAGGCGTGATCCTGTCTCAGCTATTCCGAGGATTCAGCAAGCAAATTGAGAACGAAGCGGAAGTAACAGTTAAGCAGTTCGCGGAAGCTCTTAAATATGGTGTAGATACTGCTTATAAAGCAGTCATGAAGCCAGTCGAAGGGACAATTTTGACTGTCGCGAAAGATGCTTCCAATGCAGCTGTTTCTGCTATAGAGGAATCATCGGATCTGACAGAGCTGTTGGAAGTGGTTGTCAAAGAAGCTAAAGCTTCATTGAAGAGAACGCCTGACTTGCTGCCAGTTTTGAAAGAAGTAGGAGTTGTCGACAGCGGCGGGCAAGGTCTTGTATATGTTTATGAAGGGTTTTTAGCTTGCTTAAAAGGCGAAGACCTTCCTGAAAAGACGGTCGTTCATTCGATGGATGATTTAGTGAATACGGAACATCACCGCAGTGTGCAGGGATTCATGAATTCTGAAGATATTGAATTCGGCTACTGTACGGAGTTTATGGTGAAATTAGCTGCAGATAAACAGCTGGATCAGCCGTTTGATGAAGCGGTTTTCCGCCAAGATTTGAGTGAGATAGGTGATTCGCTGCTTGTCATTTCTGATGACGAAGTGGTTAAAGTACATATTCACACAGAAGAGCCGGGAGATGCCTTATCATATGGTCAGAAATACGGTTCGCTGACGAAAATGAAGATCGAAAATATGCGTGAACAGCACAGTGATATTATGGAACGTGACAGCATTCCTAAAGCTGCGAAAAAGCAGCATAAGTATGCTATTGTCACGGTATCTATGGGATCCGGTATTGCCGAACTGTTAAAGAGTATTGGTGCATCTGCAGTTATTGAAGGTGGTCAGACGATGAATCCTTCAACGGAAGATATTGTCAAAGCTATTCAGGAAATCGGTGCAGAAAAAGTGCTAATCCTGCCGAACAATAAAAATATTATTATGGCGGCAAAACAGGCGGCTGAAGTAATGGAAATCGAAGCAGCAGTTGTACCGACTAAATCGGTGCCTGAAGGTTTGGCGGCAATTCTTGCATTCAATCCTGAAGCGACTGTTGAAAATAATGCGATAGCTATGAAGGAAGCAGCTTCTTCTGTGAAAACAGGACAAGTCACTTATGCAGTACGTGATACTTCCATCGACGGCGTGACGATTCAGAAAGATGATTTCATGGGAATTGCTCAAGGGAAAATCACGAGCTCCAATCCTTCATTGGAAGAGGTTACCAAGAAATTAATCGCTTCGATGATCGATGAAGAGGATGAAATCGTTACAGTCATTTATGGCGAAGACGTTTCTGCCGGAGATGCTGAAGAAATCTCAGCATTCATTGAAGAGCAGTTCGATCACGTAGACGTTGAACTATACGCAGGCAAACAGCCTTTGTATCCATACATTCTTTCAGTAGAATAAATTCCACGTTGTCCTTTTCACAGGGGCAACGTTTTTATTTTCCAGCTTTTTCGTGGTAAACTGGAAAGAAGAACATCCGTTTTCTAACATACTGTGCAAGGAGGTGGATTCACTGGTGGAAAATGTGTTGCAGCAAAAAGTGGATACAGTAAAAGGGATCGGTAAAACGACGGCTGAACAATTTATGAAACTTGGAATCCTGACGGTTGAGGATCTGCTTTATTCGTTTCCTTACCGGCATGAAGATTTCAGAATGACAGATCTGTCGGAAACTCCTCATAACGAACGTGTCACAGTAGAAGGGCGAGTCGAGTCGGAACCAGCTGTATTTTATTCGGGGAAGAGTCGTTCTCGTCTTCAACTGCGTTTGCTCGTTGGCCATCATTTAGTGAAAGCCGTATTTTTTAATCAGCATTATTTGAAAGATCGTCTGTCGACTGGAATGAATATTACGGTGACGGGCACATGGGACAGAGGCCGCCAGTCAATTACAGTGAATCGTCTTCATACAGGAGAGCAGGTTGATTTTGAGCCGGTTTACAGTTTGAAAGGCGTCATGCATCAGAAAACGTACAGACGTTACATGCGAAATGCGCTCGATGCTGCAGCAGACTCTATCATCGAAACGCTACCAGTTTCTATTTTAGAAGAGTACCGTCTTCCGATATTAAGTGAAGCACTCGAGATGATTCATTTTCCGACGAAGCTGGAGGACGTGAAGCAGGCTAGAAGAAGATTCGCGTATGAGGAACTGCTGCTGTTTCAGCTGAAGATTCAAGGTGTCAAGAAGTTGCGCAAAGAACAGGAGAAGGGTCTCGTTATCCAATACGATTTGGAGTTGTTGAAGAAGTTTATTGGATCGCTACCTTTTGAATTAACGAATGCGCAGAAGCGTGTAGTAAACGAACTATGCGCGGAATTAAAAGCGCCTCTCCGAATGAATCGTCTGCTGCAGGGAGATGTAGGTTCTGGAAAGACAGCAGTAGCGGCAATTGCTTTATATGCAGCGATTACAGCTGGCTTCCAGGGGGCACTGATGGCTCCGACAGAAATTTTAGCGGAGCAGCATGCGGAATTATTTGCTGATTGGTTTGAACCATTTGGAGTGACCGTAGCATTTTTAGCAGGATCAACAAAATCGAAAGCCCGCAGAGAACTGCTTGAGCGGCTCGAAGCCGGGGATATCGATTTACTTATTGGAACGCATGCACTGATTCAGCCGGAAGTGCAGTTTAAGAGGCTAGGTTTTGTCGTGACGGATGAACAACACCGTTTTGGCGTCGAGCAGCGAAGAGTGTTGCGAGATAAAGGACTGAATCCAGATGTCCTGTTCATGACAGCTACGCCAATTCCGCGTACACTTGCCATCACAGTTTTTGGTGAAATGGATGTGTCAATTCTTGACGAACTGCCTGCAGGACGGAAGGAGATTGAGACACATTGGCTGAAAGAAGAGTCGCTAGTGCCTGTGCTGCAGAAGATGGAGAAAGAGCTGCGTGCGGGACGCCAGGCGTATGTAATCTGCCCTTTGATTGAGGAATCTGATAAGCTGGACGTGCAAAATGCGGTGGAAGTTCATGCAGAACTGAGTAATTATTTTGCCGGACGCTACCGTGTCGGATTAATGCACGGAAGATTGCCTTCTTCAGAAAAGGAACAGGTCATGCGTTCATTCAGTGAAGCTGAGTTGGATATTCTAGTTTCTACGACAGTAGTAGAAGTCGGTGTGAATGTACCGAATGCTACGTTTATGCTGATTTATGATGCGACGCGATTCGGTCTGGCGCAGCTTCATCAGCTAAGGGGGCGTGTCGGACGGGGATCGGAGCAATCATATTGTGTATTGCTTGCGAATCCTTCCTCTGAGGAAGGCAAAATGCGCATGCAGTCGATGACAGAGACTAATGATGGCTTCGTCCTTGCTGAAAAAGATCTTGAGCTTCGCGGTGCCGGCGATATTTTTGGGAGGAAGCAAAGCGGAATGCCTGAATTTAAAGTAGCTGATTTAGTACATGATTTCAAAGTGCTGGCGACTGCACGTCAAGACGCAGAACGATTGCTGAATTCTGACGATTTTTGGCAGGGTGCAGAGTATGCGGCGCTACGACAGCGGCTAGAAGAGTCAGGAGCTTTGACGGATAAACGAATTGATTAAACGCCATCTGCTATATGTCCACAAGAAATTGGATCCCCCCTTGCAATCTGTTTTGCCACTTACTATACTAAGTATTAGTACCAAGTGCTAAACTGAAGGGGTGTAGCAATTGAAAATTTCGAAGAAGGAGCGACAGAGCTCGCTGCAAAGGCTGCTTGCAGAAGATCCTTTTTTGACGGATGAAGATCTCGCCCGGCATTTTTCAGTGAGTGTCCAGACCATCCGGTTGGATAGGCTGGAATGCGGTATCCCTGAATTAAGGGAGCGGCTGAAGTCTGTCGCCTCGCAGCATATGAAGGAAACAGTTAAATCATTGCAGACGGAAGAAATATTTGGTGAAATCATAGATGTAGAGCTGGACAATAAAGCGTTATCAATTTTTGACGTGACCAGTGATCATGTTTTCAAACGTAACGGCATTGCCAGAGGGCACCATTTATTTGCCCAGGCAAACTCACTGGCTGTGGCGGTGCTTGATGATGACTTAGCGTTGACTGTAAGGTCTTCTTTGCATTTTGAGAGACCTGTTAGCGCTGGAGATCGCGTCGTAGCCAGGGCAACAGTGCGACGGGAAACGTTAAAAAATAAAAGTACAGTCGTCGATGTGGTCTCTACAGTTGAAAATATAACCGTTTTTTCTGGAGAGTTTCAGATGTATCGCACGACACGGAAAGGCAGGTAATTGCAGATGATTATCGCAGTTGACGCAATGGGCGGAGATAACGCTCCTGGAGAGATTGTAAAAGGGGCTTTGCAGAGCCTGCATGCATTTGAAGACATTACTATACATATATTTGGTGATGAACAAAAAATGGCACCATTCCTGGAAACGCATGAGCGGCTGAAAGTATTTCATTGTTCCGAAGTAATTGAACCGGATGATGAACCAGTACGAGCCATCCGTAAAAAGAAAGACGCTTCCATGGTCCGTATGGCGCAGGCAGTGAAAGATGGCGAGGCGCAGGCATGTGTATCAGCGGGGAATACAGGCGCACTGATGTCAGCAGGACTGTTCATTGTGGGACGTATAGAAGGCATTCAGCGGCCGGCACTAGCGCCGACTTTGCCGACGATTGACGGCAGCGGATTCGTGCTTCTTGATGTCGGAGCAAATTCAGACAGCAAACCTGCACAGCTGGCACAGTTTGCCGTGATGGGCAGTGTTTATGCGGAGAAAGTACGCGGAATTGAAAAGCCGCGTGTCGGATTGCTGAATATCGGTACGGAAGAAGGAAAAGGCAATGAATTGACGAAACATGCATTTGAAGAACTGCAAAAAGCGCCTGTTCATTTTATTGGAAATGTAGAATCGCGTGATTTGCTTAACGGTGCGGCAGATGTAGTCGTGACGGACGGCTTTACAGGCAATATGGTGCTGAAGACGATTGAAGGAACGGCGATGAATGTATTCGCCATGATCAAAGATGTTTTCATGTCCTCCTTCAAGACGAAACTGGCTGCGGGCTTAGTAAAGGACGATCTGAAAGGCCTGAAGCAGAAGATGGATTACTCCGAATATGGAGGAGCTGGTTTATTCGGCTTGAATCATCCGGTGATCAAAGCGCATGGCTCTTCAAACGCCAATGCTTTTTTCAATGCAGTCCGTCAGACACGTACGATGGTGGAATACCGTGTGTGTGAAACGATACGAGAAACAATCGGAGAGGAAGATGAATCTTGAGTAAACTGGCATTTGTATTCCCTGGACAAGGCTCACAAGCTGTAGGGATGGCGAAGGAATTCGTAGAACGGGATGAAGCATGTAAAAAGTTTTTACAGCAGGCAGATGACGCACTTGGTTTCGAACTGAGCAAACTGATGCTAGAAGGTCCTCAGGATGAACTTACGTTAACTTATCACGCACAGCCCGCTTTATTGACAGCAGGAGCGATGATCGCATCTAAGTTAGAAGCGGCAGGCATTACACCGGATTATTCAGCGGGTCACAGTCTCGGTGAATATACGGCACTTGTTGAATCCAAAGTACTTTCATTTGAGGACGCAGTCGTTGCTGTGCATAAACGCGGCCTATATATGAATGAAGCAGTACCTGCAGGAAAAGGTGCGATGGCTGCCATTTTAGGTATGGACCATGATGTGCTGGAATCTATTACATCAAATATTACAGAATCTGGACATCCAGTTCAGCCGGCCAATCTGAATTGTCCTGGACAGATTGTTATTTCCGGAGCAAAAATGGGTGTAGATAAGGCTTGTGTTGCGTTGAAGGAAGCAGGAGCGAAGCGTGCCATGCTGTTGGACGTCAGCGGCCCGTTTCATTCTGTGCTGATGGAACCGGCTGCCGCTGAACTGGAAAAGACTCTGTCAGAAATAGATATGAAAAACGCAGAAATTCCAGTCATTGCGAACGTAACGGCGGATGTCGTGACGGATCAGCAGGAAATTAAGAAATTATTAGTTGAGCAGCTGTATTCTCCGGTCCGCTGGGAAGAATCTGTAGAAAAGTTATTGGATCTTGGTGTGACACGTTTTATTGAATGTGGTCCCGGCAAAGTGCTCAGCGGTTTGATTCGAAAAATTGACCGGACTGCGACTGTTTATCCGGTATATGACGAAGAATCACTGCAAAAAGTGCTGGATGAAGCGAAGGAGTGGTCGTAATGGGAAAATTTGACGGGAAAACGGCGGTCGTCACGGGCGCGTCCCGCGGAATCGGCCGCACGATTGCGCTGCGTCTTGCTTCAGAAGGGGCGAAAGTAGTTGTCAACTACAGCGGCAGCCAGGCGAAAGCAGAAGCAGTGGCAGAAGAAATCCGCGCAGCTGGCGGAGAAGCTTTGGTCTTCCAGGCGAATGTCTCGGATAGTGATCAAGTAAAAGAGATGATGGATGAGACAATCAAGCAGTTTGGTTCGATCGACTTTCTAATCAATAACGCGGGAATTACCCGTGATAACTTATTGATGCGAATGAAAGAAGACGAGTGGGATGATGTGCTGTCAATCAATCTGAAAGGCGTCTTCTTGTGCACAAAAGCAGTTGCGCGCCAAATGATGCGCCAGCGTTCAGGACGGATTGTTAATTTAGCTTCCGTTGTAGGCATTGCAGGAAATGCTGGACAGGCTAACTATGTGGCTGCAAAAGCAGGTGTCATCGGATTGACGAAAACGACTGCTAAAGAATTAGCAGCACGTAATATTTTAGTGAATGCGGTGGCGCCAGGATTTATTACAACGGATATGACAGACGAGCTCGGAGACGAGATGAAAGAACAGCTGCTGTCGACTATTCCGTTAGGTCGGCTTGGCAGTGCGGATGATGTAGCAGGCACTGTGGCATTCCTTTTGTCAGACGAAGCGAAATATATCACAGGCCAAACGATCAATGTTGACGGCGGCATGGTGATGTAAACGGACGAGTTCTTTGATCACTGTAATCAATGGTTGCACATTCAGGAGTGAAACCTCTATAATTCAATAGAAGTGTATAGGTCTTCATTGACCTTGAGAGGAGGTGACTATGTTGTCAACAGTACTAGAGCGTGTAACTAAAGTAGTTGTCGACCGTCTTGGTGTCGATGAAAGCGAAGTAAAACTTGAAGCTTCTTTCCGTGAGGATCTTGGAGCTGATTCACTAGATGTGGTAGAGCTTGTTATGGAATTTGAAGATGAGTTTGAAACTGAGATTTCTGATGACGATGCAGAGAAAATTGCAACTGTCGGAGATGCAGTAACGTACATTACAGAAAAAGTAGGCGAATGACCTTCTGGTGAGACTCTTTCTTCCCTTTAATTGAAAAGGAAGAAAGCGTCTCTTTTCTCATGCAAAAGCGGAAGACGCCGTTCAGCCTCGACAGGCGTTGGAGGAATTACCAAAAAGGCGACCTTTGCCTTTCTGGTAATTTTGAAACGACCCGAGAGGCTGGCGTCTGAAGCTAGATGAGAGCAAAAGCGGAAGACGCCGTTCAGCCTCGACAGGCGTTGGAGGAATTATCAAAAAGGCGTCCTTTGCCTTTCTGGTAATTTTGAAACGACCCGAGAGGCTGGCGTCTGAAGCTAGATGAGAACAAAAGCGGAAGTGGCTGTCAACAAAATGGAACTACAACTAGATTACAGATTAGAGGCAGAGTATTTTATGAAAAATAAAAAACATACAAAAGAATCGTCATCCTATCCTACCTTACCTCACCCGGTCAGAGAGAAGTTTCAAACGCTTCAGCAGCAATTAGGCGTTCAATTCAAGGATGAAAATTTGTTGTTTAACGCATTTACGCACTCTTCTTACGTCAACGAACACCGCCGTAAGAAATTTTCGGACAATGAACGTCTGGAGTTTTTAGGTGATGCTGTTTTAGAATTGGGTGTGTCCAAATTTCTATTCCGCACAGAACCTTCCAAGAGTGAAGGGGAATTAACGAAACTTCGTGCTGCAATCGTCTGTGAGCCTTCATTGGTGAAGTTTTCCAATGAACTTCATTTTGGAGATTACATATTACTCGGCAAAGGTGAAGAGCTGACGGGTGGAAGAATGCGTCCTGCGTTGCTTGCAGATGTATTCGAAGCATATATAGGGGCATTGTATTTAGATCAGGGCATGGAAGTAGTTGAAGAGTTTTTACAACGAATCGTTTTTCCGAAAATTAGTATCGGAGCTTTTTCGCATGTGACAGATTATAAAAGTCGTCTGCAGGAATTGGTGCAGCAAAAGAATAACGGACCTCTTCAATATGAAGTGGTTGAAGAAAAAGGTCCTGCACATGCGAAAAAGTTTGTTACCGTAGTGAGTCTGAATGACAAGCAACTCGGTAAAGGAATAGGTAAGTCTAAAAAAGAAGCTGAACAGGAAGCTGCCCGCCGAGCGATTGAACAACTGCAGTCGCAGACGAACGAAGGGGAGAACTAATTGTGTTTTTGAAGAGACTGGAGATTACAGGATTCAAGTCTTTTGCAGAGAAAATCCATATCGATTTTGTACCGGGTGTCACAGCGGTCGTAGGACCTAACGGCAGCGGGAAGAGCAATATTATCGATGCAATCCGTTGGGTACTCGGTGAACAGTCAGCAAAGTCTCTGCGTGGCAGTAAGATGGAAGATGTGATATTTGCTGGCAGTGATTCGAGAAAAGCGGTTAATTTTGCAGAAGTAAATTTAATACTGGACAACACCCAAAATCTTTTTCCGCTCGACTATACAGAAATCAGTGTCAGCAGAAGAGTGTTCCGTTCGGGTGAAAGTGCTTACCTGATCAATGGACAGAATTGCCGTTTAAAAGACGTAACGACGATGTTCATGGATTCGGGACTCGGCAAAGAAGCATTTTCCATCATCTCTCAGGGCCGGGTTGACGGAATCTTAAACAGTAAGGCGGATGAACGCCGAAATGTTTTTGATGAAGCAGCCGGCGTGTTGAAGTATAAGACGCGGAAGACACAGGCAGAGCATAAGCTTTTTGAAACAACCGATAATCTGGACCGCGTTCTCGATATCCTAAAAGAAATCGATGACCGGCTCATGCCACTTGAAAAAGAAGCCGCGGCAGCACGGCAGGCAGAGCGCTTTTCAAAGGAACTGCGGGAAGCGGATGTCCGTTTATTGAACCATGATGCATGGGTTCTTCAACAGCAGATCACAGAAAAAGCCAGCGTACTTACTGCAAATGAAACTGAACAGGGCAAGTTTGATAAATTGCTATCCGATCATGATCGAGAGCTTGAACGTGATAAAATCAGTTTGCAAAAGGTGGAGGCGTCGCTTGATCAACTCCAAAGTGAACTGGTCGAGAAGACATCTGAAGCGGAAAAGTGGGAAGGCAGACGACTGCTGTCGCTTGAAAAAAGCCGCAATACAAAACAGCAACTCGAACGCATTCAAAACGAATTGCAACTGTCTGAAAAAACGAGACAGGCTTCAGAAGAAAAGTTGACGCTGATGCAGGAAAAGCAACAGACAGTCAAACAGGATCTGCAGCAGACATCAAAAGAAATTCAGCAAGTAAACAGCATGCTGAATAGTTCATTGAAAGAAACGGAGCAGCAGATTGAAGAACTAAAATCCGTCTATATCGAGAAGCTCAATGAAGAAGCGACTTTGCGCAGTGATAAAAAATATGTAGATGAACGTCTGCAAGGAGAAAAATCTTCAACTGAAAAAATTACGATTCAGCATCAGCTGCTTCAGGAACGCATGCAACTACTGAAAAATGAACAGAATGAGAAAATGAAAGAAAAACAAGCAGTTCAGCAGCGAGTAAGTAAAGCCGAGCAATCTGCTAAAGAATGCGTCCTCCAATTAAAAGAAGCGGAGGAGCGTCTCGCCGTTCAGCAGCAGTTTCTTCAGCAGGCACTGCGGAAACAATCTGAAATGCAGGGAAGAATCCGTGCCCTTGAAAGCTTGGAACGAGACTTTTCAGGGTTTTATTCGGGCGTCAAAGAAGTATTGCACGCAAAAAAACAACAGCGTTTACAAGGAATCGAAGGCGCGGTAGCCGAGTTGATTACTACCGAGTCTGCTTACACGAAAGCGATTGAGACGGCTCTTGGCGGCGCTATTCAGCATATAGTAACGGCAACGGAAGCGGACGCCAGGAAAGCGATCGGCTATTTGAAAGCGAAAAATTTAGGTCGAGCAACATTCTTGCCGTTAGATATTTTGAAGCCGCGCGAACTGCCGATGAACAGCCGGCAGCTATTGCGAGGTCAGCCGGGTTTCATAGGCACGGCGTTTGAACTCATTCAAACCTCATCAGCTTATGAAACGATTGCCAAGAATTTACTGGGTCAGACAATTGTCGCAGGTACGCTGAAAGAAGCGTCTGCGATTGCTAAGGCAATCGGCTACCGTTACCGCATTGTTACGCTGGACGGAGATGTCGTCAATACAGGCGGCTCTCTGACAGGCGGAGGAGCAAAAGGGCAGTCCACAGTGTTCTCTAGGAAAGCTGAATTGGAAATGCTGACAGGACAATTGGAACAAATGGATGAATCAATCCGCCAGGCAAATGAAACCATGTCTTCTACGCGTGAACAGGCAGGTGCGGGACTGCAGCGCCGGGATCAGCTGCAAACATCGATGGAGGAACTTCAGCGACAGGCATCCATTGCGCATACTTCATTGCAAGAAACCGAAATGGAAATCCGTTCTGTTAGGATGGAATTGTCGACTATTGAAACGGGTCGCAGTGATAATGCATCTGCAGAAAAGGATTTATTGGTTAAAAAGCAAGCCTTGGATCATCGCCATTCGGCTATCCGACAAGAACTCCAGGATATGACGGAGAAACTGGAAAGTTTAGAGCGTCTTGTGGAGAACCGCCGTGAAGAGCAGGAAACGCTACAGCAGAAATTAGTTCAATTGCAGCAGAAAAGTGCTGTTCTTAAAGAACAGAGCATCTATCAAACCAGCTCGATAACGGAAACGCAGCAGTTGATCGGTGAACTCACGCAAACTGTTACACGTCTGCGCGAAGAACAACAATATGTACAGGGTCATTTAGTCGGCAAGGAGCTGTCGCCTGAAGAGATTGATCAGCGGATGAAGGAATCGATGACAGCGAAACAGCAGCTGGAAGAAACTATACTTATAGAACGCACAAAACGTCTTGAACAGACAGAGGTCGTTGCACGTCATGAACAGCAAATGAAACAGCTTCGTGTACAAGTTCAAACAGTTAGTGAACAAGTGAATACAGTGAAAATCCAACTGTCGAGACTTGAAGCGCAATATGAGTATGTCACCAATCGTCTTGATGAAGAATACGGTCTGCGTCCAGATTCATCGTTCATTGAAGAGTCAATGGATGCAGAAGCGTTGCGGCTTGCGGTCGATCAATTCAAACAACAACTTGCTGACCTTGGACCCGTGAATCCGAATGCCATTCAAGAGTTTGAAGAAGTTTCTGAACGCCATCAGTTTTTAACTGCACAGCGCAATGATCTGGTGGAAGCCAGAGATACGCTGCAGGAAGCGATGTCGGAAATGGATATGGAAATGAAAAGCCGTTTCCAGACAACATTTGAAGCGATCCGCAGCCATTTCCATCGTGTATTTAAAGAAATGTTCGGCGGTGGAGAAGCGGACTTGATTTTGACGGATCCTTCTAATTTATTGACGACCGGCATCGATATCATCGCACGTCCACCAGGTAAGAAACTGCAGAACATGAGTCTTTTATCCGGCGGGGAACGTGCGCTGACAGTTATCTCCTTACTGTTTTCGATTCTCGAAGTCCGTCCAGTACCGTTCTGTATTCTGGATGAAGTGGAAGCTGCACTGGATGAAGCGAATGTAGTGCGATATAGTAATTATTTGAAGAAGGTTTCGGAGCAGACGCAATTTATCGTCATCACCCACCGAAAAGGTACAATGGAAGGTGCAGATGTATTATATGGCGTGACAATGCAGGAATCGGGTGTATCGAAACTGCTGTCCGTCAAGCTTTCCGAAGTCGCAGAAGAAATCACTGGTTAAGGAGTGAAATTCATTGTCATTTTTTAAGAAGCTGAAAGATAAGATTACAGGTACAAATGAAGCCGTAACAGAGAAGTTTAAAGACGGTCTGACGAAGACACGTGATTCATTTACTTCAAAAGTGAATGATCTGGTATCTCGTTTCCGCGTTGTCGATGAAGAGTTCTTTGAGGAATTGGAAGAAGTACTTCTGCAGGCGGACGTAGGGTTTGATACGGTTATGGAACTGATCGATCTGTTGAAAGATGAAGTGAAGCGTAAAAACATTAAGGACACAGCTGGCATGCAGTCCTTAATTTCCGAGAAACTTGTGGAGATTTATAACTCGGGAGAAGAAATGTCCAATGAGTTGAATATTGAAGAAGGCCGTTTGAATGTCATCCTGATGGTCGGTGTGAACGGTGTCGGGAAAACAACGACAATCGGTAAAATGGCTGCACGTCTGCAAAAAGAAGGAAAGACCGTCATGCTTGCGGCTGGTGATACATTCCGTGCAGGCGCCATTGAGCAGCTTGTCGTCTGGGGCGAGCGGACAGGAGTGGAAGTTGTCCGCCAGGCGGAAGGTTCTGATCCCGCTGCGGTTATTTATGATGCCGTCAAGTCTGCTAAAAAACGCAATGTCGATGTCTTGATCTGTGATACAGCAGGGCGCTTACAGAATAAAGTAAACTTGATGAATGAACTGGAAAAAGTCCACCGTATTATCGGGCGTGAAATCGAAGGTGCACCTCATGAAGTATTGCTTGCACTTGATGCGACAACAGGGCAAAATGCACTGATCCAAGCACAGACATTCAACGAAGCAACAAAGGTAACAGGAATTGTCTTGACGAAATTGGATGGCACGGCAAAAGGCGGCATCGTCTTGGCGATCCGCAGTAAACTGGACATTCCGGTCAAGTTTGTAGGTCTCGGCGAAGGGATAGAAGACTTGCAGCCGTTTGATCCGGAGCGATATGTCTATGGTTTATTCGCAGATGGTCTTGAAATGGAAGAAGCGAATGAAGACGAAATCCAGGAAGAGTCCGAAGACAAGTAAAATTACTTGACAGACGTATCGTCAAAAGCTACTATAAATGTTGAGCAGGAGGGGTTGGCGTCATGCTTGAGAAAACGACAAGAGTAAACTTCCTCTTTGATTTTTATCAATCATTATTAACAGATAAACAGCGGTTATATATGCAATTATATTATTTGGATGATCTTTCTCTCGGTGAAATCGCAGAGCAGTACAGCGTATCGAGACAGGCAGTGTATGATAATGTTAGAAGAACAGAAGCAATGCTTGAAGACTATGAAGAAAAGCTGAATTTATTTGAAAAGCACGAGAAACGCCTGGAA
This sequence comes from Sporosarcina sp., assembly GCF_029257255.1. Lineage (GTDB taxonomy): Bacteria > Bacillota > Bacilli > Bacillales_A > Planococcaceae > Sporosarcina. The sequence goes on from NZ_JARICI010000049.1 coordinate 35,606, forward strand.
GCAGTCGAGCAGCTGGAGCGGCTTGTGCAGGCTGACACAGCTTCCTCTGATAAAGTTTTCGAACTGTTACATACCTTGAAGGATTTTGAATAGGGGGGATGGTCCATGGCATTTGAAGGATTAGCCGAACGCCTGCAGGGAACGCTCAATAAAATTACAGGCAAAGGAAAAATTAACGAAGCTGATGTCAAAGAAATGATGCGAGAAGTGCGTTTTGCACTGATCGAGGCAGACGTCAACTTGAAAGTTGTAAAAGAATTCGTCAAAACTGTCAGTGAACGGTCGGTGGGTCAGGACGTCATGAAGAGTCTGACGCCTGGACAGCAGGTCGTGAAAATCGTAAAAGATGAATTGACGAACTTGATGGGTGGAGAACAAAATCCGATTCAGTTTGCCCGCAAGTCACCGACGGTCATCATGATGGTCGGTCTGCAAGGTGCAGGTAAAACAACATCTACTGGAAAGCTGGCTACGGTTCTCCGTAAAAAACACAATAGAAAACCGTTATTAGTGGCGGCTGATATTTATCGTCCTGCCGCTATTCAACAGCTCGAAACACTCGGTAAGCAGATTTCGGTGCCGGTATTTTCGATGGGCACGGATATTTCACCAGTGGAAATTGCTCGCAAAGCGATGGAAGAAGCGGAAGCTGAGCATCATGATGTCGTCATCATAGATACAGCTGGCCGTCTTCACGTCGACGAGAAGCTAATGCAGGAACTCAAAGATATCCGTGAGCTGACCAAGCCCGATGAAGTCTTCCTTGTTGTAGACGCTATGACGGGTCAGGACGCTGTTAATGTTGCGAAAAACTTTAACGAAGCCATTGATATTACAGGTGTGATCCTGACGAAGCTTGACGGCGATACACGAGGCGGAGCAGCATTGTCTATCCGTTCTGTCACTGATAAGCCGATCAAATTTGTCGGTATGGGTGAGAAGATGGATGCACTTGAAGCATTCCATCCCGAGCGCATGGCATCACGGATTCTAGGTATGGGCGACGTCATGTCGCTGATCGAAAAAGCGCAGGAAAATGTTGATGAAGAAAAAGCAAAAGAACTTGAGCAAAAACTGCGCACGCAGAGTTTCACACTCGAAGATTTTCTTGATCAGCTGCAGCAGGTGAAGAAAATGGGGCCGCTGGATGAAATTCTTAAAATGATGCCTGGCGCCAATAAAATTAAAGGGCTCGACAATGCAAAAGTTGATGAGAGCCAAATGGGTCGAGTAGAAGCAGTCATTTATTCTATGACGGCAGCTGAACGCGAAAATCCTGACATCATCAATGCGAGTCGGAAAAAACGAATTGCGGTCGGGTCAGGCACTTCGACGCAGGAAGTCAATCGTCTGCTCAAGCAATTTGATGAAATGAAAAAAATGGTCAAGCAAATGACTAATATGCAGCAAAAGGGTAAAAAGAAGGGCAAAATACCCGGTTTAGATTCGTTTTTTAAATAAATTTCAGGGTGTTAAGAAAAAACACTTTACAAACAAACAAAACCTTGATAATATACTATCTTGTGTGAAACTATTCGGAGGTGTAGATTAAAATGGCAGTTAAAATTCGTCTAAAACGTATGGGAGCTAAGAAATCTCCTTTTTATCGTATTGTAGTAGCTGATGCACGTGCACCACGTGACGGCCGTCAAATCGATCAGGTGGGTACATACAACCCGCTTACAAAGCCAGCAACAGTTCAGATCAACGAAGAGTTGGCTTTGAAATGGCTTCAAGATGGAGCAAAACCATCTGATACAGTACGTAACTTGTTCTCAGAGCAAGGTATCATGGAAAAATTCCATAACGCTAAATACAGCAAGTAATTTGGAGGGGTGGACATGAAGCAGCTGATTGAAACAATTGTAAAGCCGTTAGTCGATTACCCGGACGACGTGAAGGTGGTAGCGGATGAACAGTCACAGCGTGTCGTTTATCAGTTATCAGTGAATGCGGAGGATATGGGAAAAGTGATCGGAAAGCAAGGTCGTGTGGCAAAAGCGATCCGGACGATTGTTTACTCAGCAGCAGGCAGCCACCACGGCAAAAAAGTGTATTTGGATATATTGGATTGATCCAAAAGGAAGGAGCCCCGGTTCCTTCCTTTTTTGCACGTATAAATGGATTTTGGTCGGATAGAGTAGGTTAGTAAGCAGGGTGTGTAGTTAGGGGATTTGCGCTCTAGGCGGACGCGTTCGGGAGGGCCCGCGGTGAGCCGACTTGGTCGCAAGCTCCCCAAAGTCGTCTCACCTGTCGGGCTGATCCTCCCCGAGTCGCCGCCTGCCGCTCCAATCCCTATATGGCGAGCAGTACTAGTATGCGTTGCTGATCTAAATTGCTATGTATTTTCTTGCTTAAAATATTAATACTATTTATTAAAAGGATTACTTGTTTTTTTACATTTAGAGAAATTTAATGGAACTCACTTAGCTATGTATTGAAAAAAAGCCAGTGTACCGGAGTGGAAGGCGGCGACTCCTGGGGGATTAGCGTGACAGGTGAGACCCTGGACTGAGCGCAGCGAGGGAAGCGGCTCACCGCACGCCCCCCCGGAAAGCGTCCGCCTGGAACGCAGGGAAACGGTATCCTAACCACACACTATATTCTAACTAAGTGTTTAAATATAATTGGATTCTAAACGGAGGCGAAATAATGGAATGGTATAACGTGGGAAAGATTGTTAATACGCACGGAATCAGAGGCGAAGTCCGGGTCATGGCGACAACGGATTTTCCGGATGAACGCTTTGCAGTCGGAAGCGAACTGGCGATCTTCATGCCGAAAAGTAAAACACCCGTCATGGTCAAGGTAGCGAGCCACCGCAAACATAAAAACTTCAACCTGTTAACATTCGAAGGCTACCCGAACATCAATGACGTAGAAAAATTCCGCGACGGCATCGTCAAAGTATCCGAAAGAGACCTGACGGAACTGGAAGAGAATGAATTCTACTACCACGAAATCATCGGCTGCCGCGTAGTAACAGAAACAGGTGAAGAAATCGGCACAGTTACAGAAATTATTGAAACAGGTGCCAACGACGTCTGGACGGTTACCCCTAAAGAAGGCAAGCCACATTATATTCCGTACATCGAGCAAGTCGTCAAAGAGATCGACGTTGACGAGAAGTTGGTCAAAATTGAATTAATGGACGGACTGCTTTCATGATGCATGTCGATGTATTGACGTTGTTTCCTGGCATGTTCGAAGGTGTGCTTCATTCATCGATTATGAAAAAAGCGCAGGAGCAGCAGGCGGCTTCATTCCGAGTAACTGATTTCCGTGAGTACTCGACGAATAAACATAAAAAAGTGGATGACTATCCATACGGCGGTGGAGCGGGTATGGTGTTGAAGCCGGAACCACTTTTTGCTGCAGTTGAAGCATTGACAAGTGAGGCTCAAAGTACACCGCGTATTATTTTGATGTGTCCTCAGGGCGAGCGCTATACGCAGAAGAAAGCGGAAGAGCTTGCAAAGGAAGAGCACTTGATTTTCATCTGCGGCCATTATGAAGGTTACGATGAACGGATTCGGAAACATCTAGTGACCGATGAAATTTCTCTTGGTGATTTTGTTTTGACTGGTGGCGAGGTGGCTTCCATGGCGATTATTGATAGTGTCGTGCGTCTGTTGCCGGAGGTGCTGGGGAATGATCAGTCAGCTGTCCACGATTCGTTTTCGACAGGGATGCTCGAACATCCGCAGTACACGCGCCCTGCTTCATTCAACGGCTTAGAAGTGCCGCCAGTGCTGTTATCAGGCAATCATGCGGAAATTGATAAGTGGCGGGAAGAGCAAGTGTTTTTGCGGACAGCAGAAAGACGTCCTGAATTATTGGAGAGTGCGACGTTAACAGAACATCAGCAAAAACTTTATCAGCAGTGGAAGCAAAAAAGAGACTAAATATACTTGAACAGCCCCCATGCTTATGATATGATTTACGAAGTGCTTTTTGAAAAGCACCTATTTACTGTAGTTCCGCTGCAAAGCAAGACGTGCAAGAACTTCAGAAAAGAAGGAGAGAAAACCATGCAAAAACTAATTGCAGACATTACAAAAGATCAGTTGCGTACTGAACACCCTGATTTCCGTCCTGGAGATACATTGCGTTTACACGTAAAAATCATTGAGGGTACTCGTGAGCGTATCCAGCTATTCGAAGGTGTTGTAATTAAACGCCGCGGTGGTGGAATCAGCGAAACTTTCACAGTCCGTAAAATTTCTAACGGTGTTGGAGTGGAACGTACTTTCCCTGTACACACACCAAAACTTGCGAAGATTGAAGTAACTCGTCGCGGTAAAGTTCGTCGTGCGAAGTTGTACTACTTGCGTAAATTACGCGGTAAAGCAGCACGTATTAAAGAACTCCGCTAATCAGATAAACACAAAACGAAGGAGGCCTTGCATTTGGCCTCCTTTCTTTTTGCGCCTAAAGCATTTTGGCGGTACAATAATAGCAGACAAGGCAGGAGGCTGGATTGATGGAAGAGAAAAAAACGAAAAGCGAAGGGTTAGAATGGATTAAAGCACTGTTAATTGCGTTCGGGCTCGCTGCAATTATCCGTATATTTTTATTCACTCCGATCGTCGTCGATGGTATTTCCATGATGCCGACACTGGAACATGGTGACCGGATGATCGTCAATAAAATTGGCTACACTATTGGAGAACCTCATCGCTTTGATATTGTTGTGTTCCATGCGCCTGAACAAAAAGATTATATTAAGCGTGTAATCGGATTGCCGGGAGATACTGTGGAATATAAAGATGATGTTTTGTACATCAACGATAAACCGTATGAAGAACCGTATCTTGATAAATATAAAGCAGAAATACAGGACGGTACACTGACTGAAGACTTCACACTTCAGGATATACCGCAAATCGAAGCGGAAGTAGTACCGGAAGACCATGTATTTGTTATGGGTGACAACCGTCGAAAAAGTAAAGACTCAAGACATATCGGCGCTGTTTCAATTGACGAGATTATCGGCAGCACGAGTGTAGTATTCTGGCCGATTAAAGATTTCGGTATAGTGAAATAACGAAAGGAGACGATTCGAATGACTATTCAATGGTTTCCAGGCCATATGGCGAAAGCAAGAAGAGAAGTATCTGAAAAACTGAAACTTGTTGATATCGTTTTTGAATTGATAGATGCGAGACTACCTCTATCTTCCCGAAATCCGATGATCGATGAATTAATTCAGCAAAAACCAAGATTGTTGATTTTGAATAAAATGGATTTGGCTGACGAAGTGCAGACGAAGCGTTGGATTGCCTATTTTGAGGAGCGCGGTTCCCGTACAGTAGCGATTAATTCATTCGAAGGTAAAGGGTTGCAGACGGTCATGAAAGCCGCAAAAGAAATTTTGCAGCCTAAATACGACCGGATGAAACAGCGTGGAATCCGTCCAGGTGCTATCCGTGCGATGATTGTCGGGATCCCGAATGTAGGGAAATCCACACTAATCAACCGTCTCGCGAAGAAAAATATCGCGAAAACTGGTAATAAACCGGGCGTGACAAAAGCGCAGCAATGGATCAAGTATGAAAAAGAATTAGAACTGCTGGATACGCCAGGTGTGCTCTGGCCCAAATTTGAAGATCCGGAAGCCGGCTTCAAACTTGCATTAACCGGTGCGATCAAAGACTCGGTTCTCAATATGGAAGAACTGGCGGTTTATGGTCTGAAGTTCTTAGAGGAACACTATCCTGACCGTTTAGAAGAACGTTATCAAATTACTTCTGTCGATGATGATATTCTAGCTATTTTCGATCAGATCGGTGAGCGCAGGAAAGTATACAGTGCCGGCGCAGAAATTGATTATGACCGAGTAGCTGATTTAATTGTTCAGGATATACGTGATCAGCAAGTCGGCAAACTGACTTTTGATTTCACCGAAGATCAAGCATGATAATAAGTAACTGCTCGGAACACTGTTTCCGGACGGTTGCTTTTTTTGTCGAAAAATTGATTCTTAAACCGATATAATACATAGAGATGAATTTTGGCGGATGGACAGGTGAATACAATGACAACGATTCAACAAATAAAAGAGCAATTACAAAACTTGCAGGAACCGGATGAGTGGCTGGAAGGACTTCAGCTAGATGAACGTAAAGGTGTCCAGCTAGCAATCGCGCAATGGAGAAAACAATATACAAAAAAGCAGCAATTACTAGAAGAATTTATGAAAAAGATAGCGTTTGAAGATTCCTACAGAACGCCTGGTAAAACACTGATAGCAGGAATTGACGAAGCGGGGAGGGGGCCGCTCGCCGGTCCCGTGGTTACGGCGGCAGTCATTTTGCCTGAAGATTGTTCTGCTTTAGTTGGCGTGGATGATTCCAAGAAAATATCCAAGGCGCAGAGACAGCAATTCGCCGAGCTGATCAGAAGAGAGGCAGTATCCTATTCAGTTCATATCCAGTCTGCTCAGGCTATTGATGAGCTGAATATTTACCAGGCAACGAAGCAATCGATGGAAGAAGCCGTCAGACAGCTCTCTGTCATTCCTGATGTAGTACTGGCAGATGCTATGAATCTGTCCGTCGGCCGTCCGGTCTACTCGATTATTAAAGGTGATGAAAAAAGCCTGTGTATCGCAGCGGCCTCGATTTTGGCGAAAACAACAAGGGATCAGCTGATGGAAGAATTACATGAAGAGTTCCCTTGGTATGGATTCAATGAAAATGCCGGATATGGAACGGCTCAGCATCTTAAAGGGCTTGAAACACATGGCTTTTGCATACATCATCGGAAAACGTTTGAACCAATTAAAACAATGTGGAGTGATCATATATGAATTTAAATTCATTATCCATTTCATCGACGAAAATCACGGCAACAGAATCACAGCCGCTGACACTGAAAGAAGGTCAAATGATTCATGGGAAAGTACAGCAACTTTTCCCAGGCCAGATGGCACAGATACAGGTTGGAAGCCACCAGCTGTTTGCCAAACTCGAAGTGCCAATGCAGGCTGGTGATACGTATTACTTTAAAGTGAACGGCACAGAGCCGGAAGTGAAGTTGCAGGTCATTGCCGGACCCATGCGAGGAGCGGAAGCACAGACGGGTCAGTTAACACAATTAATGGAGTCGCTTAATTTACCGAAAACCCAGGAAATGAAAGAATTGCTGGCAGCCATCATCAAACAGAAGATCCCCATGACGAAAGAGAATATTATAGATGCGGCCAATCTGCTTAAATCTGTCCCGGAAGGCATGAAGGCAGAAGCGCTCGTGGCACTCGGGAAAATCGCGAATGCACGGCTACCTTTTACACAAGCCGTTTTCCAATCACTGCTACAAGCGCAAAACGGTACGATTACACAGAATTTGACGGCACTTCAGACCGCTGTACAAAACGAAAACAATCTCCCGCCGGCGGTTCGTGAGGCTTTGCTTAGTACACTACAGGCCGTATCAAACCCCGCGAGTCAAGCGGTCGGCAAGGAACTGCTTAGCCAGACGATATCACAACTTTTGAATCCGCAAGCAAGTAAAGGAGACCAATTTGCCGCACTGCAGTTATTGAAAAGTGCAGGGATTCTGCCTGCCCGTACGTCGCTCGCTAATTTGCCACAGGTTTTGGCGCAGTTAGTGTCACAGACGGCAGATGGCAAAGGGACACCTGTCCAGCCGCAGAATACAGCCCAGCTTCAAAATGTCACTCAGCAGACCGCAGAGAGCCTGTTGGCAGCGAACAAACCGCCCGCTGCAATGAATACTCAACCTCAACCTTCTGCTCCGGTAATGAAGCAGAGCGCAGTCCCACGGATGCAGGTGGAAAGCCCGCTCGTTTCTGTAAAAGCCCTTCAGACGATGCTTGGACAACTTACGCAGGTGCCGGTAGGAGAACAACAAAACGCAAAAGCCATTATGCAAAACATTTCCCAGCAGATTCAAAATAGTCCTGCCTTGCCTGAACAGATGAAAACGGCACTGCAAAATGTCGTCAATCAATTCGCGCAGCAGCCAATGACGGAAAGTGTGAAAATCGCTTTTATTGAACAATTCAGCAAAGCACTGCTGCAACAAACAAGTAGCCAGGCTACTGCACAAACCGCAGTAACTACAAATCCGGCAACTCAGCCAGTCATCGCTAAAGAAGCACAGCAGGCACTCATGTCACTCGTTTCTCTGCCACCGGAACAAGCTGATGAAGCATTACGAACATTAATTCTATCAGCAGAGAAATCAGGCAGTGTGCAAGTCAAACAGATGTTGCAGACGGCTGAAATGCAGTTGTCACAGGCAATGAGCGGCCCTGTCATGAAAGAAGCTATGCAGAGTGTCCTAAGTTCGCTCGGCTTCAACTACGAAGCGTTACTGAACAGCAAGGAGCCGGTTGCAAATATGGCTAACACGCTGAAACCACAGCTGCTTAATCTGTTGCAGGACCCAACCCTGTCTCCGCCACTTAGAGATGCAGCGGAAACAATGGTTCTTCGAATGAACGGAACGGTTATCCAGACTGCTGATACAAGTGTTCAGCAGCAGATCATCATGCAAGTACCGCTGGATTTATTCGGCAAGAAAATAGATGCGACGTTGCAGTGGAACGGCCGAATGAAAGAAAACGGCCAGATTGATCCGGCATTCGCCAGAATTCTATTTTATTTGGACCTGGAGTCGCTTTCGACAACGCTAGTCGACATGCATGTACAGAATAAAGTCGTCAATCTGACAATTTTCAATGAACAGGAATCGCTGCGGACGACAGGACAGTCCTTCCAGACGGTGCTGAAAGAGGGATTGGAAAATGTCGGATATAAACTTTCAGGCGTTTCATTCAAAACTTTCACTGAATCACAGCAGAGCGTGAAAAAACCTGTCGCTCCTTCTTATATTGATGAAAGAGGAGTGGATTACCGGATATGAAAGAAGAACGTTATAAACGAAAAGAAGCTGTTGCGCTTTCCTATGATCCTGAAGTATCCGACGCTCCAAAAGTCATTGCTAAAGGTAAAGGAATGATCGCGGAAAATATACTGGAACGGGCAAAAGAACATGATGTGCCTGTACAGGAGGATCCGAGTTTATTGGAATTGTTGGGTCAGCTGAATGTCAATGAAACAATTCCTGAAGAACTCTATCAGGCTGTATCTGAAGTATTTGCCTATATTTACCGTCTCGACAAGGAAAGCAGAAGCGTTAAAAAATAGAGGATTCGACATCGCAATAGACATCCATGGACAATATGTGACGGTTTGTTTACAATAATGAAGTAGTTGAATATTGCAGTTGCAAATCGAATGGAGGCAGTATTTATGAACATCCATGAATATCAAGGGAAGCAGCTATTGAGAGAGTACGGTGTCGCTGTTTCGAATGGTCGTGTTGCATTCTCGCCTAAGGAAGCTGTGGCGGTTGCAAAAGAATTAGGAACAGTGCCTATCGTGGTAAAAGCTCAAATTCATGCGGGCGGTCGAGGAAAAGCAGGCGGCGTAAAAATCGTTAAGAACCTTGATGAAGTCCGTGCGGTAGCGGCAGACTTGATTGGAAAACAACTAGTTACACACCAAACAGGTCCTGAAGGTCAAGAAGTGAAACGTCTTCTTGTTGAAGAAGGAATTGACATTGAACAGGAATTCTACATCGGCCTTGTCGTTGACCGTGCAACAGATCGCGTAACATTGATGGGATCTGCAGAAGGCGGAGTAGAAATCGAAGAAGTCGCAGAAAAGAATCCGGAAAAAATCTTTTATGAAATCATTGATCCGGTTGTTGGATTAGCTCCTTTCCAGGCTCGTCGTATGGCATTTAATATGGAAATTCCGAGCAAACTGATTAACAAAGCAGTCAGCCTATTCTTAGGTCTATATAAAGTCTTCAGTGAAAAAGATGCGTCAATAGTAGAAATTAATCCGCTTGTCGTAACGAAAGACGAGAGAGTACTTGCGTTGGATGCGAAATTCAATTTTGACGATAACGCAACGTTCCGTCATAAAGACATCGTTGAACTTCGTGACTTTGATGAAGAGGATCCAAAAGAAATCGAAGCTTCTACTTTTGACTTAAGCTATATTTCCCTTGACGGAAATATTGGATGTATGGTCAATGGTGCGGGTCTTGCGATGGCGACAATGGATACGATTAATTATTACGGCGGCGAACCCGCTAACTTCCTTGACGTTGGGGGCGGCGCGAAAAAAGAAAAAGTGGCCGGTGCATTCAAGATCATTTTATCTGATCCGAATGTAAAAGGCATTTTCGTTAATATTTTCGGCGGCATCATGAAGTGTGATGTGATTGCTGAAGGTGTTATTGAAGCTGCAAAAGAAGTAGAGCTTCAGGTTCCGCTTGTTGTTCGTCTGGAAGGTACAAATGTAGAACGCGGGAAAGCTTTGCTTAAAGAATCCGGTATCAATGTTGTTGCTGCGGATTCAATGGCTGAAGGCGCGAAAAAAATCGTTGAGTTGATAGGATAAGAAAGGCAGGTACAAATCATGAGTATTTATGTAGATAAAGACACCAAAGTAATTGTACAAGGAATTACAGGTTCCACTGCCCTGTTCCATACGCAACAGATGTTGGAATATGGTACAAAGATTGTCGGCGGCGTTACACCGGGCAAGGGCGGCCAAACAGCCGAAGGCGTTCCTGTCTTTGACACAGTTGATGAAGCCGTGAAAGCTACAGGCGCAACAGTCTCCATCATTTATGTGCCGGCTCCTTATGCAGCAGATGCGATCATGGAAGCTGTTGATGCAGAAATGGATATGACGATCTGTATTACAGAGCACATTCCTGTTCTCGATATGATTAAAGTGAAGCGTTACATGGAAGGCAAAAAGACTCGTTTAATTGGTCCAAACTGCCCTGGCGTTATCACTGCGGATGAAACAAAAATCGGCATCATGCCTGGCTATATTCATACAAAAGGCCATGTCGGCGTTGTATCACGTTCAGGTACACTGACATATGAAGCTGTGCACCAGTTGACGCAGGAAGGGATCGGCCAGACGACAGCTGTCGGAATCGGCGGAGATCCTGTCAACGGTACGAACTTTATTGATGTATTAAAGGCATTCAATGAAGATCCCGAAACATATGCAGTTGTGATGATCGGTGAAATCGGCGGAACAGCTGAAGAAGAAGCGGCTGAGTGGGTCAAAGAAAATATGACTAAACCAGTTGTCGGCTTCATCGGCGGTCAAACTGCCCCTGAAGGTAAGCGTATGGGTCACGCGGGCGCGATCATTTCAGGCGGTAAGGGAACAGCAGCTGAAAAGATTAAAGCTTTACAAGCGGCAGACATCCAAGTAGCAGAGACGCCATCTGTTATTGGTGAAACGCTTATTAAAGTTCTGAAGGAAAAAGGTCTGTACGAAAAATGTAAAACAAAGTAATATGAAAGGTGCAGCGAAGAAATTCGCTGCACCTTTTTTCGTACTTTGCTTGTAGTGTCGAATAAAGGAGAACACTATGCAATTTACAGATCAGCAAAAACAATTAATTTTCCTTCATTATATTCACCCCGTTCCGTACAACCGTTACAAGAGGTTACTGCTGGAAAATCCGCTTCTTGAAGATTTTTCGGCTTATTCTGCTATCTACTTGCAACAAATACTTGGCATAAATGAAGATAAAGCGTACCAATTACAAGGGCAATACAGAGAAGTAGCGCAGCTTCCCCTGGTTGAATTACTGCAGAAGACGGGCATCATCCCTATTCCGTACGGCCACCCAGACTACCCGAAAGAGCTGACTGAACTTTGCGATCCACCGGCTGTCCTATATGTCAAAGGTAACCGGATTTTATTGGGAAAGTCGCTTAAGGTTGGTATCATCGGCTCAAGAAAAGCTACATCGTATACGAAGAAAGCGCTTAATTTTATTGTGCCGCCGCTCGTTGCGGAAGAGATTCCGATCGTCTCCGGGTTGGCAGCGGGTGCAGATACGATGGCGCATCAGGCAGCCATGGAATACGGAGGGGATACTATCGCTGTGCTGGGGCATGGTTTCTCTCATATGTATCCGAAGAAAAATGAGAAAATTGCACAGGAAATAGCTGACAATCATCTGTTGCTGACAGAGTATCCTCCTTATATTCTACCGGCAAAATGGACGTTCCCCATGCGCAATCGAATCATCAGCGGATTATCTAACGCAATCGTTGTAACAGAGTCTGTTGAACGGAGCGGAACGATGAGTACAGTAGAACATGCACTGGATCACGGAAAAGAAATTTTCGCTGTGCCGGGAGCGATTGACTGCCCGTTATCAGCGGGTCCGAATAAGCTGTTAGATGAAGGTGCCAAGCCATTGTGGAGCGGCTTTCAAATTATTGATTCATTGAAGTGATTTGCCATATAGTGCGAGAGCAAAATGTTTAAAAGGTTGCATTATAATGAAAACTGTTATACATTTTGCAACAGATATTCTTTTGATGAATAAATATAAAAGAAATCTCTCTGAGGAGGGAAATAGATGGCGGATTACTTAGTTATTGTTGAGTCACCAGCTAAAGCAAAAACCATTGAACGTTACTTAGGCAAGAAATATAAAGTCAGCGCTTCACTTGGTCATTTACGCGATTTACCCCGAAGTCAAATGGGTGTAGATACGGAAAATAATTATGAACCGAAGTATATTACGATCCGTGGTAAAGGACCAATACTTCAAGATTTGAAAAAAGAAGCAAAAAAAGCAAAGAAAATATTTCTCGCGGCTGACCCGGATCGCGAAGGGGAAGCAATTGCATGGCACTTATCACATCAGCTCGGTGTCGATATCGAATCAGACTGCCGAGTAGTTTTCAATGAAATTACCAAGGACGCAATTAAAGAATCTTTTAAAAATCCACGTCCGATTAATATGAATCTGGTGGATGCACAGCAGGCAAGACGGATTCTTGACAGATTGGTTGGTTATAATATTAGCCCGATCCTATGGAAAAAAGTGAAAAAGGGATTGTCAGCAGGACGTGTTCAGTCAGTTGCATTACGCTTGATTATTGACCGTGAAAATGAAATTAATGCATTCGAGCCGGAAGAATACTGGAGCATCACTGCACAGTTTGAAAAAGGCGATAAGACATTCGAAGCTGCTTTTTACGGAGATGCAAAAGAAAAAGTGAAGCTGACGAATCAAGAGCAAGTAGAAAAAATCGTCAATGCGCTTGAAACTGATGAGTTTGAAGTAGCTAAAGTCGTGAAGAAAGAACGCAAGCGTAATCCCGCACTGCCGTTTACCACATCCTCTCTTCAGCAGGAAGCAGCGCGTAAGTTGAACTTCCGAGCGAAGAAAACGATGATGCTTGCCCAGCAATTATATGAAGGAATTGCAATCGGTAAAGAAGGTACTGTCGGGTTAATTACCTATATGCGTACGGATTCTACACGAATTTCTGATACAGCGAAAGATGAAGTAAAGTCGTTCATTCAGACGATGTATGGTGAGGAATTCATTTCCACGACGACCCGTAAAGCGAAAGCTAGCGCTAAAACACAGGACGCACACGAAGCAGTACGTCCGACTTCAGCAATGCGGCCGCCTGAAGCGATGAAAGCGTTCTTATCACGCGATCAGCACCGATTATATAAATTGATTTGGGAACGATTTGTTGCGAGCCAGATGGCGCCTGCAATTCTAGATACCGTAACTGCGGATTTCCTGAATGGTGATATTCGTTTCAGAGCCTCCGGTTCTCAAGTGAAGTTTCCGGGTTTCATGAAAGTTTATATCGAAGGCGACGACGATCAGCAGGAAGAAAAAGAAAACATTCTGCCACCGCTTGATGAAGGTGAGCGAGTCAAATATGCGGAAGTCGATCCGAAACAGCACTTTACTCAGCCGCCTCCGCGCTATTCTGAAGCGAGACTAGTAAAAACGCTGGAAGAACTGGGTATAGGGCGACCTTCCACATTCGCACCCACGTTGGATACCATTCAAAAACGCGGCTATGTCACATTGGACGCCAAGCGTTTCATTCCAACTGAACTCGGCGGCATTGTGCATCAGGCAGTCGATCAATATTTCCCTGATATTATTGATATTGAATTTACTGCTGAGATGGAAAAGAGTCTGGACCATGTAGAAGAAGGCAGTATCGAATGGCGGAAAGTCATCGACGACTTTTATCAGGACTTCGAGAAGCATGTAGAAGTCGCAGACGCTGAAATGGAGAAAATTGAAATTAAAGATGAACCCGCTGGAGAAGACTGCGAGAAGTGTGGATCTCCGATGGTTTATAAAATGGGACGTTACGGAAAATTCATGGCCTGTTCTAACTTCCCTGATTGCCGGAACACGAAAGCGATCGTTAAACCAATTGGCGTGACGTGTCCGAAGTGTAAAGAAGGCGAAGTCGTTGAACGCAAAAGTAAAACGAAGAGAATATTCTTTGGCTGTGACCGTTATCCAGAGTGCGATTACGTTTCATGGGATAAACCAATTGCGCGCCCATGTCCGAAGTGTCAACATACGCTCGTAGAAAAACGTTTGAAAAAAGGCGTACAGATTCAATGTACGGAATGTGACTATAAAGAACAGCCACAGGGCTAATGAGCAAAACGAGGAAGAGGGATTGAAATGACGCAAACTGTAAATGTAATCGGTGCAGGTCTGGCAGGCAGTGAAGCGGCCTGGCAGTTGGCCAATCGAGGAATTCAAGTGAAATTATTCGAGATGCGTCCGGTCAAACAGACGCCGGCCCACCATACAGATAAATTTGCAGAGTTAGTTTGCAGCAATTCATTGCGGGCGAATAATTTAACGAATGCAGTCGGTGTGATCAAAGAAGAGATGCGTCAGCTGAATTCATTGATCATCCAAGCGGCAGATAAGTGTGCAGTTCCTGCCGGTGGTGCACTGGCGGTTGACCGGCATGAGTTTGCGGGAAATGTCACTGAGCAGATCCGCAATCACCCGAACATTGAAATCATTAATGAAGAAGTGACGAAATTACCGGAAGGCATTACGATTATCGCTTCCGGACCGCTTACATCACCTGCACTAGCAGATGAAATCCGCCAGCTGACAGGGGAAGATTATTTATACTTCTATGATGCGGCAGCTCCAATCGTGGAAAGTGATTCGATAGATATGGATAAAGTCTATTTGAAATCACGCTATGACAAAGGGGAAGCAGCTTATCTGAACTGCCCGATGAATGCGGAAGAGTTTGACCGTTTTTATCAGGCACTCATTTCTGCTGAAGTTGCTCCGTTAAAAGATTTTGAGAAAGAAATGTACTTTGAAGGCTGTATGCCGATTGAAGTGATGGCTAAGCGCGGAGTGAAAACGATGCTGTTTGGTCCGTTGAAACCGGTTGGCCTCGAGGATCCGAAAACAGGAAAACTTCCTAGAGCAGTTGTTCAGCTACGTCAGGATAATGCGGCAGGAACGCTCTATAACCTCGTCGGTTTCCAGACTCACTTGAAATGGGGCGCACAAAAAGAAGTGCTGCAGCTCATTCCAGGATTGGAAAATGTCGAAATCGTCCGGTATGGCGTCATGCACCGTAACACGTTCATTAACTCACCGAGAGTGCTGAACTGTACTTATCAGTTAAAGTCACAGCCAACAATTTTCTTTGCCGGTCAAATGACAGGCGTGGAAGGATATGTGGAATCAGCTGGTTCAGGTTTAATCGCAGGAATCAATGCTGCACATTTGGCGAAAGGCAAAAAGCCAATTCGTTTACCGAAAGAAACGGCTCTCGGTAGCATGTCCCGCTATATTACGGAAGCTGATCCAAATAACTTTCAACCTATGAATATTAACTTCGGATTGTTCCCTGATTTAGAACGGCGCTTCAAGACGAAAGCGGAACGGGCAGAAAAAAACGCAAACCGTGCCCTCGAAACATTGAAGGAATTTATAGAAACGACTGAAATTTAAGTTCTGCCTTACCCTTATTTTTGGGGTAAGGTTTTTTGTTTAGTGCAACTAAATTAGGATATAGACGTCTTGTACGTAAGAAAAAGTAGTTTGACATTGAAGCATTTTGAACATTATGTGTCAAATAAGAGTTTTTAGGGAATAACTGACGTTGACTCAGTTTTCTATGTTGCCCAAAAATCCTTGCTAATGTATAGTGTTTCATGGAGAACATTTGGATTTCATTATAAATTCCAAACTATATACATTCAAGAATCTTTAGAATCTTCAAAACTTCCTACGACATATCATTAGCACGGGGTGAAGAAAATGGTTCCTGAAATAAAAGAACTGGCAGATGAATATGTATCGTATATTCGCTTGGAAAAGAACTATTCGTCTTACACTGTTGCGGAATATGAAAACGATCTTCGGGAATTTCTAGTATTCTTAGAAGCGGAACATATCGACAAGTTGAATGATGTTCAGTACCCAGCAGCCAGGCTGTATGTCACGAGGTTGTATGACAGGTCGCTGGCGAGAACGACGATATCGCGAAAGATTTCTTCGATTCGATCCTTTTTCAAATTTACGAACGCACGTTACGGTATTCAAGATCAGGCATTTCGTTTATTGTTTCATCCCAAAAAAGAAGAACGCCTGCCTGCTTTTTTTTATGAACAGGAACTGCAGAAATTGTTCGATGTGACAGAAGGTGAAGATGCTCATTCATTGCGTGACCGGGCGCTGCTGGAGCTTCTTTACGCCACGGGTATTCGGGTAGGTGAACTTGTGACGATTGAAATTCAGGATATTGACCAATACTTAGGGATAGTGAAAGTAATGGGGAAAGGTCGCAGAGAACGCTTTGTTCCGTATGGCAGTTATGCTGAAGAGGCTCTTGAAAAATATATGGATACAAGTAGAACGCGGCTTATGAAACAAAAGAAGCATTCGTTGTTATTTGTAAATTTACGGGGCGATCCACTGACGGAACGAGGTGTTCGCTACATTTTGAATGATTTGATGGAACGTGCGGCTCTTCATACGAAAATAACGCCGCATATGATCAGGCACACCTTTGCAACACATTTACTCTCAGCAGGTGCTGATCTTCGCAGTGTGCAGGAACTTCTCGGTCACCGTCATTTATCATCCACACAAGTGTACACGCATATTACGAATGAACATTTACGTCAAACCTATTTACAGACGCATCCGCGTGCTTAGGAGGAGATTGAATGGAATTCCATGCCACAACGATTTTTGCGATACACCATGAAGGACAATGTGCCATGTCTGGTGACGGACAGGTGACGATGGGGAATGCAGTCGTCATGAAGCACACAGCAAGAAAGGTCCGTAGATTATTCAATGGACAAGTGCTTGCAGGCTTCGCGGGATCTGTAGCCGATGCATTTACTTTATTCGATTTATTTGAAGCGAAATTGATGGAGTATGACGGCAATCTACAAAGAGCTTCTGTAGAACTGGCAAAAGAGTGGCGAGGCGATCGGATATTACGCAAACTAGAGGCGATGCTGCTCGTTATGGATAAGAAAACTTTGCTGCTTGTTTCTGGAACCGGCGAAGTTATTGAACCAGACGACGGGATTTTAGCTATTGGGTCAGGCGGCAACTATGCGCTGTCTGCAGGAAGAGCTTTGAAAAAATACAGCAGCGGTTTAACAGCACAGCAAATTGCAAAAGCTTCATTGGAGACGGCAGCTGATATTTGCGTCTATACAAATCATGAGATCATCGTGGAGGTGCTTTGATTGGTAATGAAATCAGAAATGACGCCTAAAGAACTTACGGCTTATTTAAATCGATTTATCGTTGGACAGGAAAAAGCGAAAAAAGCAGTAGCTGTCGCGATGCGCAATCGGTATCGACGTATGCAGCTGTCGGCGGAAGAGCAGGAAGAAGTCATTCCGAAAAACATCCTAATGATCGGTCCGACAGGTGTAGGTAAAACAGAAATCGCGCGTCGAATCGCCAAGCTGATCCATGCACCGTTTGTTAAAGTGGAAGCGACAAAATTTACGGAAGTCGGCTATGTTGGCCGCGATGTAGAATCGATGGTCCGGGATCTGACAGAAGTCGGGATTCGTATGGTGAAGGAAGATATGCGAGAAGCTGTGAAAGAGCAAGCACAAAAACTGGCAGAAGAGCGCCTGGTCAAACTGTTGGTTCCGGAAGTGAAAAAGAAAAGCAGCGGACAGAATCCGTTTGAGATGTTCTTTGGACAAAAAGAGCAGCAGGAAGAAGAGAATCCTGAAGAACGAACTGAAATTAAAAGGAAACGCTCAGAGGTTGCAGAACTTCTGAAAAATCGTCAGGCAGAAGAACAAATGGTCACGGTAGAAGTAACAGCGCAGCAGCCATCTCTATTTGATGCACTGCAAGGTTCCGGCATGGAGCAGATGTCAGGCATGCAGGACGCTCTATCTTCATTGATGCCAAAGAAAAAGAACAAGCGCCGAATGAAAGTGAAAGATGCACGTGTGGTGTTAGAGGCTGAAGAGGCCGATAAATTGATCGATCAGGACGAAGTGGCACGCAAAGGCATCGAACTGACCGAACAGGCAGGTATCATCTTCTTGGACGAGATGGATAAAATTACGAGCGGCAATCAACAAACTTCAGGTGAAGTATCGCGTGAAGGTGTGCAGCGTGACATCCTGCCGATTGTTGAAGGTTCGACGGTCTCAACAAAATATGGAGCTGTCAAAACAGATTATATTTTATTCATAGCGGCGGGCGCTTTCCATATGTCAAAGCCTTCAGACATCATTCCGGAACTCCAGGGACGCTTTCCAATCCGCGTAGAATTGGATAAATTGACAAAGGTCGATTTTGAGCGTATACTCCGAGAGCCAGATTTTTCACTGCTGCGTCAATATGAACGGTTACTGTCTACCGAAGAAGTTGAAATTGAATTTACAGACGAAGCAATCAGTAAAATTGCGGAAATTGCATTTGAAGTAAACAATGAAACAGAAAATATCGGTGCGAGAAGACTGCATACCATATTGGAAAAACTTTTGGAGGATCTTTCATTCGAGGCGGCGGACATAGGGCCTGCTTCCATAAAGATTACACCCGCTTATGTAGATGAAAAATTAGACGGAATCGTTAAAAACAAAGATTTGTCACATTTTATTTTGTAAATAAGGCTTTATGGTTTATTTAATGATTAAAAACCTTTAGAATATTCAATATAGTCAACAGAGAATTTAAGGAGGAACTATTGAAATGAGTTTATTAGTAAAAACGAGAAAAATTAATGCAATGTTACAAGAAGGCGCTGGTGGCCCAGTCAATTTTAAAGAGATGGCAGAGGAACTGAGCGATGTCATCGATTGTAATGCGTTCATCGTCAGCCGGAAAGGTAAATTGCTTGGTCTGGAAGTACATCACCAGATTGAAAATGACCGAATGAAGAAAATGTTTGAGGATCGCAAATTTCCTGAAGAATATACAAATCATTTATTCGAAATTCAGGAAACATCACCTAATATCGATATCGATAGTGAATATACAGTATTCCCTGTAGAGAATAAAGAGTTATTCAAAGATGGTCTGACTACGATCGTTCCGATAATTGGTGGCGGAGAACGTTTAGGAACATTGATCCTGGCGAGACTAAAAGAAAGTTTTAAAGAAGACGATTTGATTCTTGCTGAGTACGGCGCTACAGTAGTCGGCATGGAAATCTTGCGAGAGAAATCAGAAGAGATTGAGCATGAAGCACGCAGTAAAGCGGTTGTTCAGATGGCGATCAACTCTCTGTCATACAGTGAGCATGAAGCGATCGAGCACATTTTTAAAGAGCTAGACGGAAATGAAGGCTTGCTAGTAGCTTCTAAAATTGCAGATCGTGTAGGAATCACTCGTTCTGTAATCGTAAACGCACTACGTAAATTAGAAAGTGCAGGCGTAATCGAGTCACGTTCTCTTGGAATGAAAGGGACGTATATCAAAGTATTGAATGACAAGTTTTTGTCTGAATTAGAAAAGCATAATTCATAAAAAAGAGCGCCGCTTCTTTAAAGCGGCGTTTTTTTATGTGTAATAATAAATTAGGATTTTCAAGTTAAAATAGATAAAATTACCTAATTTGACATAGATGCATAAGATACAGTTCGCTAATTGTGTTAATCTAAAAGGTGAAATAAATAGAATGCGAAATTTGTCATGAAAGAGAAAAGTTCGTTTCTAGACCTAAATAAGCATAGGAAGAAAGTGCGTTTTTTAATACAAAGTAACGAGAAAATTAAGCTGAATAGTTCGAAAACGGCAAAAGGGTACATTAGTACTAGGAGAAAGTTAAGATTTGATTGGACAATAAACATTATAATCCGCTACAATAGACTAATAGATAAAACAAGAATACACATTAATATATATATAAAGTAATAGAGCTAGTTAGAATTTAGTAGTCTTATGTAGAATTTTGTAGAAAACGAGACTGTATTAAGAAAGGGAGGCATGGCATTGAATATATACGGCAGTACTATCAATTTGCTTGAAAAAGGACTGGACTACTCGTCTGCCAAAGGGAAAGCTATATCGCAAAATATAGCGAATGTTGATACGCCTAAGTATAAAGCGAAATCTGTTAACTTTCAGGAAGTGTTTTCCGGAGAAAAGAGTAAAGCATTTGAAGCTTACAAAACTGATGTACGGCATATTGATTTTACCAGTTCTTCAGGAAGTAAAACATTTGATTTATCTAATCTTCGTTATCGACAGGACCGCAATGGAGTCGATATGGATAAAGAACAGGCAGATTTAGCTGCCAATCAAATTTATAACTCTGCTTTAATTGAACGATTGAACGGCAAGTTTAATACGCTACAAAATGTCATTAAAGGAGGGCGCTGATCTTGAGTATATTTCATAGTCTAAATACCTCTTCTTCAGCCTTGACTGCACAGCGGCTTCGAATGGATGTCGTTTCATCCAATATGGCGAATGTCGATTCTACACGAGCAAAGCAAGTAAATGGCGAATGGGAGCCATACCGCAGAAAAACGGTGACGCTTCAGCCTAAAGAAGGGCAATTCGCTTCGTTTCTGCAGGCAGCTAAAGGCGTTCATTCTCACGGGGGTGCGGGCAACGGAGTCGCAGTGACAAGAGTGAAAGAGGACCGAGAAACACCTTTCAAGCTTGTATTTGATCCGACTCATCCAGATGCGAACGAAGAAGGCTATGTCCAGATGCCGAATGTGGATCCTCTACGTGAAATGATTGACCTGATGTCTGCAACTCGATCTTATGAAGCGAACGTCACAGTACTCAATGCCAATAAATCGATGCTGATGAAAGCGTTAGAAATAGGAAGATAACGGATAGAAACGTATATAGAAGGAGTGAAATCGATGCCGATTCAATCAATTACAAGCGCTTTACCGACTACACTGGTTCAGCCAGCTGAAGTCCGGACTCAAAAAACCCCATTCGAAGCGCAGCAAAATTTCTCTGCCATGCTGAATGAAGCAATTCATAAGGTTGACCAAGCGCAACAAACTTCAGATACGCTGACGACGAAGTTGATTAAGGGAGAAGACGTTGATTTGCATAATGTCATGATCTCTGCTCAAAAAGCGAGTATTGCACTGAATGCAACTGTTGAAATGCGGAATAAAGTAGTGGAAGCATACCAAGAAATCATCAGAATGCCTGTCTAACAGAACGAGTTACACTAGGCAGACGTGAAAATTTGCCTAGTTAGGCTGACCGGGGGATTAGAATGAAAGAAAGATTCACAAAGCTCAGAGCGGATCTTAAGGAGTTCTGGGGAAGTCGCTCCAAAAAACAAAAAATCACATATATTTCTACAGCTGCCAGTGTCATTGCATTGGCCATTTTTTTAACAGTGTTCCTATCAAGAACTACATATGTCACGCTTTATTCAGAAGTCTCGCCTTCTGAAATAGGCCGCATTAAAGAAGTATTGGACGGGCAGGGTGTTTCGTATGTTGTCCAGCCAGGGGGAACTGCTATTGCGGTGCCTGAAAAACAGCTGGATTCGCTTCGTGTTTCATTGGCTGCTGAAGGATTTCCGGACTCTGGTCTTATTGATTACTCCTTCTTCTCTGATAATGCAGGATTCGGAACGACGGATAATGAATTCAATATGATCAAATTGGCTGCTATGCAGACAGAATTAGCGAACTTAATAAAGGGTATAGAAGGTATTAAGGATGCGAAAGTCATGCTGACGTTGCCAACAGAAGGTATTTTCGTCAATGATTCCACGCAGGAAGCAAGTGCAGCGATTATGCTGAAGACTAATCCGGGTCAAAACTTCTCGGATCAGCAGATTGCATCTTTATATAATTTGGTTTCCAAAAGCTTACCGAACTTATCTAATGATAATATCGTCATTCAGAACCAGTATTTTGAGTACTTTGATTTAAAGGGTTCAGAAAACTCTTACGGTCAGAGTGTTACAGATCAAATGGGCCTAAAGAAAACGATAGAGCGCGACTTGCAGAGACAAGTGCAGATGATGCTCGGTACCATGATGGGACAGGATAAAGTAGTTGTTTCAGTTACGACTGATATTGACTTTAAAGTGGAAAAACGAAAAGAAGATCTGGTAACACCGGTTGATGAAGAGAATATGGAAGGAATCGCTTTAAGTGTACAGCGGATTACCGAATCGTTTTCGGGAACGAATCCGGCGGTTGGCGGAACACCTGAAGCTGAAGATCCGACTGATAACCGTACAACCTATGTAGAAGGTGATATGGGCAACGGTGATTATGAGCGTCTCGAAGAAACCATTAATAATGAAGTAAACCGTATTAGTAAAGATATTATAGAAAGTCCTTATAAAATCCGCGATCTAGGCATCCAAGTAATGATTGAGCCGCCAACAGCGGATGATCCGACTTCATTGGCGCCTGAAGTTCAGCAGGATGTAGAACAGATTCTGGAAACCATTATCCGGACTTCGTTGGATAAGGAAGCAGCAGGTGAGCTGACAGATGAACTGCTTGCTGAAAAGATCGCTGTGTCTGTACAGCCGCTAAAAGGTAAGAACGTTCTGTTTGATGAGCCGAAAACGGTTATTCCTTGGTGGGCATACGTAATTGGCGGCGTACTGCTGCTGGCATTGATCGTAGTTCTCGTACTATTCCTGCGTAAGCGACGCCGTGAAGCGGAGATGGAAGATGAACTTGTATTGGAGCAGCAACTTGATGCAATCCAAGTGGATGATATTAATCTGGAACAAGAGACAGAAGCAACAGCACGCAGAAAACAACTCGAGAAAATGGCGAAAGATAAACCAGAAGAGTTTGCCAAGCTATTGAGAACGTGGATTGCTGAGGAGTAACGGAGGGATGCAAGTTGGTAAAGAAAGATAAAGATATGTCCGGCAAACAAAAGGCTGCCTTACTTCTCATCTCTCTGGGGCCTGAAGTCTCAGCAGCGGTTTATAAGCACTTGAACGAAGATGAGATTGAGCGCTTGACATTAGAAATATCGGGCGTGAAAAAGGTCGATTCTTCAGTGAAAGAAGAGATTATTGAAGAATTCCATAACATTGCACTGGCACAAGATTATATTTCACAGGGTGGAATCGGCTACGCGAAAACAATACTTGAGAAGGCACTCGGTAAAGAGCATGCACAGGCAGTGATTAACCGTCTGACGTCTTCACTGCAAGTACGGCCGTTTGACTTTGCCAGACGTGCAGAACCGTCGCAGATTTTAAACTTTATTCAAAATGAACATCCGCAAACGATTGCGCTTATCCTTTCCTATTTGGAGGCAGAGCAGGCAGGATTGATCCTTTCTTCGCTTCCACAAGAAATGCAGGCTGACATAGCTAAGCGTATTGCGACTATGGAATCTACTTCACCTGAAGTAATCAGTGAAATTGAAGCGGTTCTTGAACGTAAACTTTCTTCGACAGTTACACAGGACTTCACAGAAACGGGCGGAGTTGACGCGGTTGTCGAAGTGCTGAACGGAGTAGACCGTGCGACAGAGAAAACGATTCTCGATGCACTCGAAATACAAGATCCGGAACTGGCAGAAGAGATCCGCAAGAGAATGTTTGTCTTCGAAGATATTATTACATTGGATAACCGTTCGATTCAGCGCGTGGTTCGCGAATGTGAAAATGAAGACCTCATTTTGTCGATGAAAGTATCCAGTGAAGAAGTAAAAGATATTCTATTTAAAAACATGTCGCAGCGAATGGCTGAATCTTTCCAGGAAGAAATGGAAATCATGGGGCCTGTCAGATTGCGTGATGTAGAAGAAGCACAGTCAAGAATCGTTGGCATTATTCGTCGACTGGAAGATGCGGGTGAGATTATTATTGCTCGCGGCGGAGGAGATGACATCATTGTCTAATCTGTTTCGTTCAGATCGTACAGTAGTGAACCAAAGCGGCGCAAAAGAAATTTCAATCCGCAGTCTGCAGCCGCCGCTACCGGATCAGACTCTTGCTGAAACGCCTGTAAATACAGGTGCAATGTTTGCTGAACGGAGTCGTATGCTGCAGGAGATGGAGCAACGCAGCGCCATGGTAAATGCAGACATTCAGCAACGCATGGAAAATGCAGCAGCGGATATTGAAACGATGCGTGCAGCGTGGGCTGAAGAAAAAGAACAGTTGCAGCAACAGGCGTATGACGAAGGGTTTCAAGCAGGATTTGAGGATGGGCGCAATAAGGCACAGTCTGATATGCAGGAAACGATCGAAGCTGCGAATGAAACGACAACTTTGTCATATCAGAATGCTACGCAGTATTTAATCAATCAGGAGCGGGTCATTCTCGATATTGCGATTCGTTCAGCTGAGCAAATTATTAATAAGACGATGGAAGATGATGAAGAAGCGTATCTATCCATCGTTAGAAAAGGCATAAAAGAAGCACAGGAAATGAAAGAAATTAAACTGTATGTCCCAACCGAGCATTTTAAAATGGTGACAGCCAGCCGGGCCGAATTGGCTTCGATCTTCCCTCCTGAAACGCCATTTATGATTTTTGTCAACGAAGACTTCGATGCAACGGATTGTTTTGTCGAAACTAATTCTGGACGCATTGTGGTAAGTGTCGATGAACAATTGAATGAACTGAAGGAGCAGCTTGTCGAAATTATGGAAAGTGGTGTGTAATTTTGAGAAAAGCAGAAGATTTAATTCGAATCATTCCTAATATTAATACGATGAAAAAATATGGCCGGGTTATTCGGGTAGTCGGTTTACTGATTGAGTCACAGGGACCGGAATCTTCTATTGGAGATGTATGTTTAATTCATTTGAATGTGCCGGATGCAGGCAGGGCTATTATTAAAGCAGAAGTAGTCGGTTTCCGAGAAGAAATCGTCATGCTTATGCCTTACACGGATATCAGTAACATTTCCAGCGGCTGCTTAGTAGAATCGCTAGGCAAGCCGCTTGAAGTAAAAGTGGGCATGAACTTGATCGGCAAGGTGCTGGATTCGATGGGAAATCCTATTGACCACAGTGTGTTGCCAAAAGGACTGGCGACTGTCCGGACGGAAAATAGCCCGCCGAATGTGCTGACCCGTCCGACTATTAATGATAAATTGGCGGTCGGCGTTAAAGCAATTGACGGAATGCTTACAGTAGGAAACGGGCAGCGTGTCGGGATCTTCGCCGGTTCCGGAGTTGGTAAAAGTACGTTGCTCGGAATGATAGCCCGCAATACAGAAGCTGATATCAATATTATTGCGTTAATCGGAGAGCGGGGCAGGGAAGTTCGGGAGTTTATTGACCGCGATCTTGGGCCCGAAGGCATGAAGAAAACGATTGTTGTTGCAGCTACGTCAGACCAGCCCGCGTTGATGCGGATCAAAGGAGCCTTTACAGCAACTGCGATTGCTGAGTACTTCAGAGACCGTGGTATGCGTGTCATGCTGATGATGGATTCCGTAACCCGTGTCGCAATGGCACAAAGGGAAATCGGTCTTGCTGTCGGTGAACCCCCTGCAACGAGAGGGTACACACCGTCCGTATTTGCTATCTTGCCCAAGCTTCTAGAACGGACAGGCACCAATGAACAAGGTGCGATTACTGCGTTTTATACCGTGTTAGTTGACGGTGATGATATGAATGAACCGATTGCGGATGCAGTACGAGGGATTTTGGACGGACATATTGTGCTCGACCGAACCCTAGCTAATAAAGGTCAGTATCCAGCGATCAATGTATTGAAAAGTGTCAGTCGTCTGATGAATCACATTGCAGATCCTGAACACGTCAAAGCAGCAGAAAAACTGCGGGAGCTTTACTACACATATGACAAATCGGAAGACTTGATTAACATCGGTGCTTATAAAAAAGGGACATCGAAAGAAATTGATGAAGCGATTGAATATGAACCAATCATTACAAACTTTTTGAAGCAGAGCTATAAAGATAATATACAGCTCGAAGATACAGTGAATGAAATGATCGCTTTGGCTTCTGGAGGAGGAGGCAACATATGACTTCTTACCGCTACCGATTTGAAAAAGTGCTGACATTGCGAGAACAAGAGCGTGATGAAACGGAAATGGCTTATAAAGAAGCCATTGAGCAATTTGAAGAAGTGGCAAGGGAGCTGTATGATCAGCTGAAAAAGAAGGAAGACACATTAGAGGAACAGCAACAGCGAATGAGCACAGGTTTCTCTATCGACGATTTGCATCATTACTCACGCTTTATTGGCACTCTCGATGTGAAAATTGACCAGATCCAGCAAGAAGTGATGAAATCCCGTTCTAAAATGAGCTGGTATGAGTCACAGCTGCTGGAAAAGAATATTGAAGTGAAGAAGTTTGAAAAAATGAGAGAAATAAATAAACAACAATATGATGCCGAAATGGAACATGCGGAGGCAAATCGAATTGACGAACTGGCCACGATGAAATTTCGCTCAAAAGAAGACAGGTGGTAAAGTGGCAAAAGCTAAGAAGAAAAAAGAAGTAGAATCTGTAGAAGTGCAAGAGAAGGGGTCCGCTGGTTTTTTTCAGATTTTATTAGCTTGGATTATCATTCCTCTCATGTTCACAACGGCCGTCGTTTTGATTATTGCGAAAGTCGCGGACGTCAACGTCTTTGACCAGGCTAAAGAATGGACTTCGAAAGTACCATTTCTTGAAGAGAAAGCACCTGACGAACAAGCGGAAGGCGATTTAATCTTGGAAGAACGCGTCATTTCTCTGCAGGCTGAAATTCAGGAAAAAGAAGCGCAACTGTTCGAAGTGCAGGATGAGCTGACGAAAGTGAAAGATTCCAATGAAACGTTAGAGATCGAAAAAGAGAAGCTAAATGAAGAAATTGAGAAACTGAAGCTCGCGCAAAGTGAAACGAAGCGTGACTTTAAAGAAATTATAACAACTTATGAGCAAATGTCAGCTAAATCGGCAGCCCCTGTCATTACAAAAATGGGCGATGCAGAAGCGGTACAGATTTTATCCAGTCTAAAACCTGCGACTTTGGCAGCGATACTTGAGAAAATGTCCCCAGAAGAAGCGGCGAAATATACAACTATGCTTACAAAGTAGTATAATAGTAATTGAGGGAGGTGAAAAAATGAATTTAGGACTATTGATGAATGTTGGAGCACCGAGTGTACCTTCTGTCTCGTCTGGCGGTTCTTCAAATGGAACAAGTGGTGCTGGATTTGGAAGTGTTTATCAGAGTTTGATGGGAGCTTCCGAAATTACCGATACTGGACAAGTTGGAGCGGATGGCGCTTTGGCTAAGATGATACAGGATATTATGCAGGCCGACAGTTTAGAAGAGTTGGCAGTTATTTTGGAAGAGTGGCAGCAGGATGGTAAGACGACTTCTGCGATGGATCAGTTATTGAAGGGGTTGGGCAGTAAGCAAGTCTCTGAAAATATGTCAATTACAGAACTTTCGAACTTAAATAAGTTTCCAAGTCTGCAACAATTAGCTGCTCTAATTACAGAAAATCCTGATAAACTAGTAGAAGTAATGACTAAGGCACTAGCAGAAGCAGGCGTTTCTGAAAAAGATATTGAGCAACTGCAGGCAACAGGTGATATTTGGTTCGTATTGGATACATTGCAGAAACTTCCTCCTGAACAAATACAGATTGCGATAGAGAAACTGCCTGAAAAAGTTACAGTTGAAATAACTGCTTTATTCAAAGCAATTGAACTAGCCGCACCAAAAATGGATCTGCATGTGAAACAGGAAGAACTGATTAAGACAATTCAACCGTTGTTGTCACAATTTGCGGGACATTTAGAAGAGAAAACTGTTCAGCCAGAAATTAAACAGACAATCCAGCTGCCGACCGCAGTTCAGCATATGATTCGTTTCACGACGGAACACTCAGCTGCAGATACTAAACAGCAGGGCGAGCAAACAAAGTCTAACGAGTCGTCGACTTTGCAATCTGTATTGCCGCAGATTGAATCAAGACCTGTATTTCAGATGACACAGACTGAAAAGGCACCGGAAAGTCGCAGTGAAGCGTTGATGCGTGAGTTCCAGGCAATATTGAACCGGGCGAACTTTGGTCAGACAGGTGGAACAAACAGATTATTGGTCAAACTATATCCGGAGCATTTAGGACAAGTCCGCATTGAATTGCTCGAGGTCAACGGCATAATGACAGCCAGAATCCTGGCATCATCCGCTATGGCACGTGAGATGCTTGATAGTCAAATGCATCAATTGCGACACGCATTTAACCAGCAGAACTTGCAGGTGGAACGAATTGATCTGTCACAGACGATACAGGATCCGGGCAAGAATGAACGGGAACAGGCTTTTAACAAACAAAATGAACAAAGTAAAGAGCAGCAGACCGAGCAAAATGATAAGCAGGATGAACATGAACAGACTTTCCAGGAGTTCATGATTGAACTGGAGGTATAGAGAATGCCGGAAGTAAATAATACCACTTCAGCACAAAAACCAATTACAGATTCGGATTATCTAATTAACAAGCAGCGGGATGAGCGAAAAACCGGTCCAGATACGATGGGCAAGGACGCGTTCATGAAAATATTGATCACACAGCTGACGAATCAGGATCCGACGAATCCGATGAAGGATACGGAATTCATGGCGCAGATGGCACAGTTCTCTGCACTTGAGCAAACAATGAACATGGCGAAAGCTTTTGATAAGTTCGCAGATGCTCAGTCTCAAAGTCAACTAATTCAGTATAATAGCTTCATTGGTAAAGATGTGAAATGGCACGAAGTTACTGATAAAAAAGATGAAGAGGGCAAGCCGATTATTAATGAAGGAACCGGCACTATCCAGTCCATTAAATATGTAGACGGTTCAGTAGTATTTACACTGGCGGACGGGAAGGAACTTTCACCCGGCAATATTTCTGAAGTGCTCGCAAACGGGACAGGCGCAACTGGTGGAAGCCAGCCAAATAATCTCGTACAGGCAAGCATGTTGATTGGTAAGAAGGTTAGTTATATGGATGGCGAAGAGGAAAAGACAGCTAAAGTTATTTCAGTTACAAATAAAGAAGGTAAGTTGCATTACGTTTTAGATAATGACAGTAAGATTGAAGGTAATCAATTCACTTCAATTAGTGAATAAAAATGAATGGGGCGATGACATGAACAAAATTGAACTTCATCGCATTCCATCACAGCCACTCATACGCCAAGGACAGACACAGCAGAAAATCCAGCCCAATCAGTCATTCTCAGCACATCTGCAGCAAGCAGTACAGCCTGAAAAACTGAAGATTAGCAAACATGCCAATGATCGTCTGCAGGAACGCGGAATACAAATGTCAGAAGCAGAATGGGCGCGCATCTCAGAAAAAGTGGACGAGGCGAAGAGGAAGGGAATCCGTGAATCACTCGTGTTGACTGATCAAGCCGCACTCATAGTAAGTGCGAAAAACTCAACCGTTATCACTGCGATGAACCGCATGGAAGCGAAAGATCAACTATTTACGAATATTGACGGCACGATATTACTTAGCTAAAACGGCAGGACCTTAACAGGATGCCACCGTACCGCCGACTGAATGAAGCGGTACACTTTAAAACCGAGAGGGGAAACTACATTATGTTACGCTCAATGTACTCAGGAATATCAGGATTAAAAAACTTTCAAACGAAATTAGACGTTATTGGTAATAATATTGCTAACGTCAATACTTATGGATTTAAGAAGGGCCGTACGGTTTTTAAGGATTTGTATTCACAGACGGTGGCCGGGGCAACTGGACCTGGAGATACTCGTGGTGGAGTGAATCCGAAGCAAGTGGGGTTGGGTGGACAATTAGCTGCAATTGATACTATTCATAGCCCAGGTTCAACACAATTCACAGGCAATACACTAGACTTAGCAATTGAAGGTGACGGTTTTTTTGTAGTTGGTAATCAAGACGGATCTGAGAAGTTATATACTAGGAATGGAACTTTTTATATGGACGAGAACGGAGATATCGTTGACGGTGACGGAAGGTACTTACTAGGAGGGGATGACGCTAGCCAAGTGATAAATATTCCCCTAACAGCTACCTCGTTATCAATTGGTCAAAATGGAGTTGTAAATTATGTTGATGAAGATGGAATGTTGGAAGAAGCAGATGCAGGATTTGTTGCTATAACAAAGTTTAGTAACCCTAGTGGTTTAAACAAGGTCGGGGGTAATCTTTACGAACCAAGTGCTAACTCGGGTCTAGCAGATGCAGATGGAGCAACGGGAGCACCTCAAGGGGAAGGCCGCGGTGCACTCAAATCCGGTTCCCTAGAAATGTCCAACGTAGACCTATCAGAAGAATTCACAGAAATGATCGTTGCACAACGTGGATTCCAGTCCAACACACTGATCATCACAACATCAGACGAAATCTTGCAAGAACTAGTAAACTTGAAACGATAAAAATAGCATAGTGTGAAAAGGAGGGTCGGGCCGGCCTTGGCCTGGCCCCTTACATATGATTAAGGTAACTAGATTGAATAACACGACATTCACGTTAAACGCTTTATACATAGAGAAGGTCGAGTCGTTTCCTGACACGACGATCACGTTGACTTCAGGGTCGAAGTACATCGTTCTTGATACGGTTGAGGAAGTGAACAGCCGGATCATTGAATTTTATCAAGCGGTCCAGTTGTTGTCGAATCCGCATATCCGAGGTGAAGAAGATGAAGAATAAGTTATTGACGATTTCATTAATTATTTTAGTAAGTATTACGCTGATTGGTGTTGTGGCAGTTGTATTGATTCTGAATTTCAATAAGGGTGACGAAGAGGCAGAGAAGGGTCCGAACATCGATGAAATTATAGAGTCCTCTGTCGATGTCGAAGAAATAACAACGAATCTGTCAGGACGCAATTTTATCCGCATGTCATTAAAAATCCAGACTGACAGCAAGAAAGCTGCTGAAGAATTGACGAAGCGTGACTTCCAAGTGAAAAACCTTGTTATACAAGAGCTTTCTGAAATGACAGCAAAAGACTTTGAAGGTAAAGCAGGGAAACAGCAGTTTGAAGATTCCATAAAAGCTCAGCTGAATGAACTGATGCAAGATGGTAAAATAGAGAAAGTGTATATTGTCTCTTACATTATTCAGTGACGGGCATTATGATCTGTAAGAGGTGCTTACGCAAGAGGAGGTGGGCTAATGTCGGGAGATGTATTGTCCCAAAATGAAATAGATGCGCTTCTATCTGCCTTATCGACAGGTGAAATGTCAGCGGAGGAAATGAAGAAGGAAGAAGAAACTCGCAAAGTACGCGTCTATGATTTTAAACGTGCGTTGCGGTTCTCGAAAGACCAGATTCGCAGTCTGACACGGATTCATGAAAACTTCGCAAGATTGCTGACGACCTATTTTTCGGCTCAGCTGCGTACATACATCCAGATCAATGTCGTATCGGTCGATCAGATTCCGTTTGAGGAGTTTATCAGCTCAATTCCACATATGACGCTGATTAATATATTTGATGTGTCACCGCTTGAAGGCAATATCCTAATGGAAGTGAATCCGAATGTAGCATACTCAATGCTTGAGCGTCTGATGGGGGGCTTTGGCTCCAGCTCTGGAAAAGTAGACAATATGACGGAGATCGAGACGAAAATTTTAACGAACTTATTTGAGCGGTCATTTGACAGCTTGCGTGAAGCTTGGTCAGGTTTGATTGATATCGATCCGTATCTTGCAGAAATGGAAGTCAATCCGCAGTTCCTGCAGATGATTTCTCCCAATGAAACGGTTATTGTCATTTCATTCAATATCGTTATTGGTGAATCAAGCGGCATGATCAATATCTGTATTCCGCATATAGTATTGGAACCAATTATTCCAAACTTGTCTGTTAGTTATTGGATGCAGACGAATAAAAAAGAGCCTACACCAGAACAGAGTGTATTGCTTGAAAAGCGTGTTAAAAAAGCGTCACTGCCGATTATTGCAGAACTAGGAAAAGGAGAAATCTCTATTGAGGACTTCTTATACTTGCAGATGGGCGATGTGATTTCATTAAATACAAAGATTGAAGAACCATTGACGATCCGAGTTGGTGATACGCCTAAATTCACCGCACAGCCTGGAAAACTGCGAAACCGCATGGCTGTTCAAATACTGGATATTTTGGAGACGGGAGGGGATGAGGATGATGAGTGATAACATTCTCTCACAGGAAGAAATCGAAGCGTTACTGCGAGGTGAAACGTTAGAACCGGCAGAAGAAGCTGCACCTGAATCAAGTGAAATTGAAATCAATGATTATTTGACGGAGATGGAGCAAGATGCGCTTGGAGAAGTAGGGAACATTTCATTTGGCAGTTCGGCCACTGCACTATCCGCACTACTTGGACAGAAAGTAGAGATTACGACACCACAAATCACACTGATCAATCGTGATGAATTGGATCAAGAGTTTGTCCATCCTTATGTGGCAATTAAAGTGGAATATACAGAAGGTATTAGCGGCGTGAACCTGCTTGTGATTAAGCAGAGTGACGCAGCAATTATCGCAGACTTGATGCTGGGTGGAGACGGAACTTCTCCGAATGAAGATTTGGGTGATATACATCTAAGTGCCGTACAGGAAGCCATGAATCAGATGATGGGTTCTTCTGCGACATCAATGTCTACCATCTTCAATAAAAAAGTAGATATTTCACCTCCGACAATTGATTTGATGAATATTCAGCTGGATCAAGGGACAGAACATATTCCGCCGCATAATCTGCTGATTCGTGTGTCTTTCAATCTAAAAGTTGGCGAATTGATAGATTCAAATATTATGCAGCTATTCCCTCTTGAGTTCGGTAAGAAACTAGTTTCTTCACTGATGGGAGAGGAAGAGGCGGCAACTATAACGGAAGAACCACCTGCACCAATGCAATCGGCTCCAGAGCCACAACCAGAATATCAGCAGCCTGCACCGCAGCCAGAGCCTGCTTATCAAGCACCTCCACAGCAGCAGGTTCAACAAGCACCGCCGCAGAGATCGGCACAGCCTCAGGTTCAAGTACAACAGGCACAGTTTGCCAGTTTCGAGGCCCCGAGCTTGAATAAGGAAGAAGCAAATAATTTAAATATGCTACTTGATATACCCCTTCAAGTAACGGTAGAATTAGGCCGTACGAAGCGTTCCGTTCAAGAGATTTTGGAAATGTCCGGAGGCTCTATTATTGAACTGGATAAATTGGCCGGTGAACCTGTTGATATTTTAGTTAATAACCGGTTTATTGCCAAAGGAGAAGTAGTAGTCATTGACGAAAACTT
>NZ_JARICI010000057.1 GCF_029257255.1 Sporosarcina sp.
TTACGGGCACATACAAAGGAAAGCGCGTTTCTGTTCAAGGGACAGGCATGGGTGTTCCTTCTATTTCCATTTACACAACGGAATTAATGCAGGAATTCGGCGTAAAAAAATTGATTCGTGTGGGAACATGCGGTGCGATTCAAAAAGACGTAAAAGTTCGCGACGTAATTTTGGCACAGGCGGCTACAACAAACTCTTCATTAAATGACGTGTCATTTGGACCAATCCGTTATGCACCGATTGCAAACTTTGATTTGCTGATGAAAGCTTACAATGCAGGGAAAGAAAAAGGCCTTCATTTGCAGGTAGGTAACGTTTATACAGAAGACTTCTTCTATAATGAAGACAGTCAGCACGAGAACCTTGCACGTCATGGCGTTCTGGCTGTAGAGATGGAAGCGGCGGCTCTTTATACACTAGCTGCACGCTACGGCTGCCAGGCGCTTGCTGTATTAACAGTAAGTGACCACATTCTGACAGGTGAAATTACGACACCTGATGAGCGTCAAACTACTTTCAATGAAATGATCGAAGTAGCACTAGAAACAGCAATTGCTGAGTAATCTATACGGAACAGAAACAGAACTTTCTCGAAAAGACCGCTCTTGGCAGCGGTTCTTTTCATGAGAGTATAGAAAGTAGGGAAGACGATGAGCGAGAACGATCCTCAAGAACACGGAATGCCTGAGCCTGAACCGGAAAAAAAACCGGAACCAAGCCGGTATATCCGTATTAAACCATTTTCGTTGATCATGCTCATCTTTGCACTTGTCCTGACGACAGCAGCGGTCACCTTTGTCGCATTGACAGTCGGCGAGGATAAAGTAGTAGAGGTTGTCAAACCCCAACAAGTGGGCAATGAACGGAAAGAATTTAAGAAACTTTTCGATGCATACGATCAATTGAAACAAAGTTATTTTGATGATGTAGATGACACAGAAGTAATAGACGGCGCAATTAACGGTATGGTCGATGCACTCGGCGATCCGTATTCCGACTATCTGAATGAAAAAGAAGCGAAACAGCTGAATGAAAGTATTTCTTCGAGCTTTGAAGGAATTGGTGCGGAGATACAAGAGTCAAACGGCTATATTAGTATCGTTTCGCCGATAAAGAATTCACCAGCTGAAAAAGTAGGTCTACTTCCGAATGATACGATTCTGTCTGTAGACGGAAAAAGTATTCAGGGCATGTCTTCTTCAGAAGCAGTGCTGTTAATTCGAGGAGAAAAAGGATCGACCGTAACGTTATCAGTCCAGCGCGGTAAACGTCAAGAACCGTTTAATGTGAAAATTGTACGAGATGTCATTCCAATCCATACTGTTTATGCAGAAATGCTGGATGATAAGATTGCACATATCAATATTACGTCTTTCTCTGAAAATACCTATAAAGAGTTATTGGAATCATTAAATGAAATGACGGAAAAAGGCATGCAAGGTGTGCTGATTGATGTACGCCAAAATCCGGGTGGTATTTTGAGCGCAGCTATTGATATTTCCGATTTATTTGTCGATGAAGGCAAGGCATTATTCCAAACGCAAGAAAAAGGACGCCAGCCTGAGATCTTCCCGGCTTCAGATGGCCAAAAAGTTGAAATTCCAGTTGCGTTAATCGTAGATGACGGCAGTGCGTCGGCTTCTGAGATTTTAGCTGGTGCTTTGAAAGAGTCTGCACATATTCCGATTGTCGGCGTGAAAACGTTCGGTAAAGGAACGGTACAGACACCAACACAGCTGCAGGACGGTTCTAATCTCAAACTGACAACTGCGAAATGGCTGACACCTGATGGCAATTGGATACACAAAAAAGGAATCGAGCCTGATGTCAAGGTGCCGTATCCTCCATACGCAAGCCTTCCTTTCCTCGATTCATCAGAGAAAATGACAGAAGGACAAGTATCACCTACCGTACAAGCAGCCGAAGAGATGCTTGAAGCAGTAGGATATGATCCTGGAGAAGCAGATGGTCTATATGACAAAAGCACTTCACAGGCGGTCAAAGCACTTCAGAAGGATCTGTCAGTTGAACAGACAGGTGTACTGACTGGCGATACAACAATCGGCTTAATGCAGAAACTGCGTGACAAAATGAAAACAGATGATCCTCAGTTATTGAAAGCGAAGGAAGTCGTCTTAAAAGAAATAAAAAAATAATCCGTATGACTACGGACCAGAAAACGCGTCCAGCTGATTTGAGCTAGGACGCGTTTTTACGGGAGAAAAGGATGATGAAACATGATTGATGTCTATTTACTGAGCGGATTTCTCGGCAGCGGGAAAACCTCATTGCTCGTACAACTGATTGAACAAGTAAAAAAACAAGGGAAGCAGCCAGCCGTCTTAATGAATGAGTTTGGCGAAATGAATATAGACAGCCAAATTGTAGAAGAGGCAAGCGAGGTACCGCTGAAAGAACTTCTGAACGGCTGCATCTGCTGCACTGGTGCTGAATCAACAGAGGCGCAATTACAGGGATTACTGACAGATTATCCGGAAATCGATGTACTGTTCATTGAAACAACAGGTGCCGCACATCCTGTTGAAGCGTTAGATGCCGTTTATTCTCCTTTATTTGCTGATCAATTAGATGTCAAAGGGATTATCACGGTTGTTGATGCGAAGCGCTGGATCGACCGTGATAAGCTGTCTCCGCGGATGCATGCACTATTTCTCGAACAAATACG
This sequence comes from Sporosarcina sp., assembly GCF_029257255.1. Taxonomy (GTDB): domain Bacteria; phylum Bacillota; class Bacilli; order Bacillales_A; family Planococcaceae; genus Sporosarcina. The sequence goes on from NZ_JARICI010000057.1 coordinate 2,687, forward strand.
CCATGCGCACTTTATGCTACTGAATAAAACAGACCTGCTCACTGCGGATGAACTGGCAACTGTGACGATGCAGGTGACGCAGTTCAACAGCTATGCACCGCTCGTTCAGACAACTAATGCCAAAGTAGACTTCAGCTATGTTGTGAAAATGATCAATGCGGCTTCTGCACCAAAACAACCCATCACTTCTGGCAAAGGACTACCTTTGTCGTCTAAAGTACTGGCGTTCGACAGTCCAATTAATCAGGAACATTTTGAAGAGTGGGTACGTTCTCTGCCCGACTCAGTCTACCGTATGAAAGGATATATTCAGCTCGAAGGTTCCAGATACTCGCATTTGTTCCAATATGCTTACGGCATGGTCAACTGGATACCGGAATATATGCAGATTCCTTCTAAACTAGTCATCATCGGTGAACAGATTAAAGATATCGAATATAGCCCTAATAGATAACTGTCAACCCCATTTGAATGGCAATAACCTCACGAGACGGACAATATTACCAAAAGTAATGAAGTGAAAACTTGAATCTGACAGGTTTGACGCTTTCATTGGTAAGACTGGTAATATTCATCAGAAATCCTCCTTTTCTTAAACGTTATGATTGGTCACGTAGAAAAGGAGGGACCAAGATGAAAAAATCGTTATCCATCATCTTATTAAGTTCAGCTATTTTATTGCCTACTCATGCAACAGAGGCAAGCACGACCAATACCGTTCAGACACAGGCGCATACGTATAAGTGGAAGATCGAAAATATGGAGACTAAAGATCTCTATGCTTATATTTGGAAAACATATAATTGCTATTTGAATGGCGAGCTACAAAAGCCTCAGCCTGAAAAGCCAAGCAAGCCGGAGGTAAAGCCGCAGCAGCCTCAACAACCAAATAAACCTGTTGAGAAGCCTGAGCAAAAGCCTGTTGAGAAACCAAGCAAGCCTGTTGAAAAGCCAGTACAAAAACCAAATGTTCCAACTGAAAAGCCACAACAGCCAAGCACACCACCAACAGCTGAGAAACCACAACAGCAACAGCCGTCTGTCAATGCGAATGTCTCCGCAACTGAGCAAGCTGTTTTAGATCTAACGAATGCAGAACGCACGAAAGCAGGTCTGAAGCCATTGCAAATTGACAGCGCACTGCAAAAGTCAGCGAAACAAAAATCTGCCGATATGGCGAAGAACAATTACTTCTCCCATACGAGCCCCACATATGGATCACCCTTTGATCAAATGAAGATGAATGGTGTTACGTATCGTGCAGCAGCAGAGAATATTGCGATGGGTCAGCGAAGCGCGCAGGAAGTCGTTACAGGATGGATGAATTCTCCAGGTCACAGACAGAATATCCTAACACCTGGATTCACGCATATCGGTATCGGCTATGATGCAAACGGAAATTACTGGACACAGCAATTCATCCAGAAATAAACAAAAAAGACGGTGGCACATTAGCCATCGTCTTTTTGTATATTTTAATCACTCGAGAAACTGCCCGGTTTGTTTACCCTGAATAAATCGTAGGCGGAATGAAAGAATGATTGCGCCGACTGTCAAGCCAGCGATCAGTCCAATCCAATAGCCGTACGCGTCAAGGTTCGTATAGGCAGCAAGTAGATAACCTGTAGGCAGGCCGATAATCCAGAATGAAATCACACCAACCAAGAATGTCATTGTGACATCTTTATACCCTCGCAACGCGCCCTGTATCGGTGCCTGAACGGCATCTGACAGCTGGAAGAACGCGGCATAGATGAAGAAATGCATAGCGAGTGTAATTATTTCAGGATCAGGCGTATACATAGAAGCAATCTGTTCACGCAACATCAGTAAGATGAATATGGATAGGAAACTGAAGAGAACCGCGAACCCAATTCCCAAATACGTATAGTGCCGCGCATCTTTCGGACGGCCTCCGCCGATTGACTGCCCCACAAGTATGGTCGTGCCCATAGAGACACTGAGAGGAACCATATAAAGCAGTGACGTAAAGTTCAACGCGATTTGATGCGCAGAAATGACTTGCGCAGTATAACTGCTCATTAATAGAGTAACAACAGAGAAGATACTGATCTCGACAAAGATCGAGAGACCGATTGGCACCCCGACCGCCAATATTTCTTTCCATTTGACAAATGAAATCTTCGGCCAATCTCTGAACAAATCGAATTCCTTAAAATGACGGGAAGACCAGGCAATGAATGCAGCGATAAAAAACACGAGCCAATAGGTAAATCCTGAAGCGTACCCTGCACCCGCACCGCCTAATTCAGGAAAGCCAAAATTACCGAAGATCAATAAGTAGTTCAGCCCGATATTAATAGGAGCAGAAATTAAAATAATCAGCATCGAAACACGCGTGGCTCCGAGTGCATCAAAGAACGAACGCAGTACGGTATAGGCCATCAGTGGAACAAGACCGATACTCATTCCGGTCAGATAACTTGCTGCCACCTGCTTTACCTGTTCATCAAGCGGCATATTCATGATGGCAGGGAGCACCGCCCATTTGATCAGAATAAAAATGATTGCCGAAAGAGTAAGAGATACGTATAATGCTTGCTGGACAGTAGGGCGTACACTTGATTTATTCCTCGCGCCGATCTGCTGTGCGATAATAGGAGTTAGTCCCATCAAGATCCCTGCAAGTCCGGTATACACTGGTGTCCAGAAGGAAGTACCAATGGTGACACCTGCCAGATGATAGGTGTCATAGCGGCCTGTCATTAAAATATCGAAGAATGACATTAAGTACAGGGCCACTTGGGTAATTAAGATAGGAATCATAATTTTAATGAACAATGAGATTTTATGCTGTACTGTATTTGTAGCAGAAGACATGATTGTTATTCCCTCAACTTTATCTTAGGTTCTTTTGACAACAGTCATTGTATCATGAAAAACAGAAGGAAAATGATCGTACATAACTTATAGGGGAAGGATGTAAAGAATGAAGCGACCGGTGATTGTGTTAACAGGTGGCGGTACTGCAGGACACGTTTCTGTAAATCAAGCGTTAATTCCCGTTTTTTTGGGTAAAGGATATGAAGTGCATTATATTGGTTCACATGAAGGAATCGAGAAAGAATTAATTGGAGAAGGTCATCCTGAAGTAATCTATCATGCGATACAAAGTGGCAAGCTACGGCGCTATGTTTCTATGAAAAACTTCACAGATCCTTTCCGGGTAGGTGCAGGGACTCTTCAGGCATTACGTATTCTACGTAAACTGAAGCCTGAGATAATCTTTTCAAAGGGTGGTTTTGTTTCAGTTCCCGTCGTGATGGCGGCAAAACTTGCAAAAGTTCCTGTTGTCATACATGAATCAGACGTCACTCCGGGACTTGCGAATAAACTAGCATTACCTTTCTCCTCACAGATCTTTACGGTCTTTGAACAGACTTTGCAATATGTGCCTTCAGGGAAATCCGTTTGCACAGGACCTATTATCCGGCCGGAACTTTTCCGAGGGAGCAGGGAAGAAGGCATGAAACGTACCGGACTGACTAGAGAACGTCCTATTTTCATTGTTATGGGTGGAAGTCAAGGATCAGCTGTTTTGAATGAAGCGGTTCGGAAAGCGCTGCCTGAGCTGCTAGAAAGATATCAGATCATTCATCTATGCGGAAAAGGAAATGAAGAACGTTCGTTAGATGATATATCCGGTTACGTTCAGTATGAATATGTAACTGATGAACTTCCTGATTTGCTGGCGGCTGCGGACTATGCTGTATCACGCGCCGGCTCCAATGCAATATTCGAATTGCTGGCTATTCATAAGCCGATGCTACTCGTTCCGCTTGCTGCTTCTAAAAGCCGTGGAGACCAAATATTAAATGCAACCTATTTTGCTTCTAAAGGATTAGCTTTACAAGTAAAAGAGGAAGAGCTTTTGGATCAACCAATGATTGAACGCTTCAGAAGTCTGGAACAAGAAAAAAGTCGGCTACTGTCGAATATCGAGCAGACAACTGAACCAAAAACACCCGAAAAAATGGCAGAAATGATATTGTTTTTTCAGAAATAACAGATAACAACCAACAGTAAAACCTAATAATTAACACTGTTTTCATTGATTTTTTATTATCTTCTTATAAATGTTTACAACTTCGTATTAATCCCTTTCAGTTCTAGGATTTGCGTGCTATTATTGTAAAGAAGTATTTAAAATAATCACAACAAGCCAATAGGCAAATGTGGAGGTCATATTACATGTCGAACAATGTGGATTCCCATCGTTCCCCGTATGCAGCATTTTCGGGTCCAAACCTTGGGTATGTAATGGAAATGTACGATCTGTTCAAAACAGATCCTAATGCAGTAGATCCTGAGTTAGCTGAGCTATTCAGGAATTTTGGTGCGCCTACGATGGCAGAAGGCGAAGACGCGGCAGTAGTTGCTCAAGGTTCTGGAACGGATCTTCGCAAAGTTCTAGCTGTGTATTCTTTATTGGAAGCGATCCGTTCATACGGACACCTTGCTGCTGACATTTATCCATTAAACGATCGACCGAAAGATACGTCACGTCTTGAATTGTCTTATCACGGACTGACAGAAAGCGATCTGGTCGGATTGCCAGCAACTTTGTTCTTGAAAAACGTTCCATCATCAGTAGAAAACGGACTTGATGCAATGAATTATTTAAAATCATTGTACACTGGGTCCATCGCATATGAATTTTCACACCTTATTGATGAAACAGAGCGTACTTGGATTCAATCGAAAATTGAAAACGGTGACGTTATGTCAAGCCTGCAAGGAGATGAGAAAAAAGATCTTCTTGAGCGTTTGACGAAAATTGAAGGCTTCGAGAAATTTATTCACCGTACATTCGTCGGTGCAAAACGGTTCTCAATCGAAGGGGTAGACACTCTTGTCGTATTAATCGATGAGCTCGTGCGCCGCTCTGAAGAAGCTCAAATGAAAAAAATGCTGATTGGTATGGCACACCGTGGACGTTTGAACGTCTTAACACATAACTTAAACAAACCATATGAAATGATGTTTGCTGAATTTGCCGGCGTACCTGCTTCTCCGTTCTTGCCAAAAGACGATTCATTGGAAGTAACACGCGGCTGGTTTGGCGACGTAAAATATCACATGGGCGCTCTTTACAAAGGGGAGTCCGGCTTAAACCGTTTCTTAGGATATAACCCGTCACACTTGGAAGTTGTAAATCCGGTCATCACTGGCCAGACAAGAGCAGCTCAGGAAAACACGGACAGCCCAGGAATTCCTAAGCAGGATACAAACGCAGCTTATGCAGTGCTTGTACACGGCGACGCAGCATTCCCTGGACAAGGGATCGTACCTGAATCATTTAACTACAGCCGTGTTCGCGGTTTCCAGACAGGCGGATCTATTCATGTCATCGCCAACAATACAATTGGTTTCACGACTGAATATTATGATTCCCGTTCTACACACTATGCATCAGACCCGGCGAAGGGCTTCGAAGTGCCTGTGTTCCACGTGAATGCAGACCACCCTGAAGAAGTCTTAGCTGTTGCTAAGCTTGCATTCGAGTACCGTCAGCAATTCGGCAAAGATGTTCTGATCGACCTGATCGGCTATCGCCGTTTCGGGCATAACGAAATGGACGAGCCTTTGGTGACGAATCCAGTGATGTATCATGAAATTCACAAGCACCCGACAGTACGTCAATTATACGGACAGCGTCTTGTGGAGCAGAACATCATGACGGATGAAGAAGTAAAACAAATGGATGCATCAGTGATCGCGACTATGCAGGCTGCATATGACCGTGTAAAAGAAGAATCTGTAAATGCGCCAAAAACTTCAAATGCGACTCCGGAAGTTGTTCTTGCGGGATTGCCTCGCGACTTGGAAACTGGTGTTTCCGAAGACCGTCTGCGCAAAATGAATGAAGAGTTACTGACTTACCCATCAGACTTCACTGTGTTCAGTAAACTGGATAAAATCCTTAAGCGCCGTGAAGAACCTTTCAACGGTAAAGGGAAGATTGACTGGGCACATGCTGAACAATTAGCATTCGGTTCCATCTTGCAGGACGGCAAGCCAATCCGCATGTCAGGTCAGGATATCCAGCGCGGTACGTTCGCACAGCGTCACCTGGTACTTCATGATGAAAAGTCAGGTGAAGAGTTTGTTCCGCTTCATCACATCGGCGGATCGAATGCTTCATTCGTCGCGTACAACAGTCCGCTGACAGAAGCAGGAATTGTCGGTTACGAGTTCGGTTATAACCTGGAAGAAGACAAAACAATGTCCATCTGGGAAGCACAGTACGGTGACTTCTCGAACATGGCACAGGTTATGTTCGACCAGTTCGTTTCATCCAGCTATTCTAAATGGGGTCAGCAGTCAGGACTCGTTCTATTGTTGCCTCACGCATTCGAAGGACAGGGACCTGAACACTCCAGTTCCCGGATCGAGAGATATTTACAGCTATGTGCAGAAAACAACTGGACAGTTGCGAATATTTCAAGTGCAGCGAACTACTTCCACGTACTTCGCCGTCAGTCGAAGATTCTTGGAAGCGAAGCAGAGCGCCCGTTGGTTATTGCTACACCGAAATCATTATTGCGTCACCCGTTAGTTGGAGCAGATGTCGAAGACTTAACTGAAGGCCACTTCAAGACGGTTCTTGAGCAGCCTGGTACAGGTACGAAGCCTGAAAAGGTTAAGAAAATCTTGTTTGCAAGCGGTAAGATGGCGATTGACCTTGCAGAAAAAATTAAAGACGGCGAAGGATTTGATTATCTGCACGTGATTCGCGTAGAGCAGCTATATCCGTTCCCATCCGATAAGATTACAGAAATTCTGAAGCGATTCCCGAAAGTGAAAGATCTTGTCTGGGTACAGGAAGAGCCGAAAAACATGGGGACTTGGTCATTTGCTTATAAATATCTGCAGGAAATTGCAGACGGCAAAGATATTTCGTATGTTGGACGTATTCACCGTTCAAGCCCTTCTGAAGGCGACGGCGCTTCTCATAAGATCGAACAAAATAGAATCATTGAAGAAGCACTAAAAAAGTGATATAACAAGTAAGGAAGCTTTACAGGACAAGTTAAAAACTACTTAGATAAAGTAACAATCCGTTAAAATGGGATACCTACGAGGAGGAATTTATTGTGGCAGAGATTATAGTACCTGAATTAGCAGAATCGATTACAGAAGGTACAATTGCAAAGTGGTTAAAACAACCAGGTGAAAACGTTGATAAAGGCGAATTCATCGTTGAGTTGGAAACAGACAAAGTAAACGTTGAAGTCATATCAGAAGAAGCAGGTGTTGTATCTGAACTGCTCGCAGCTGAAGGCGACACAGTTGAAGTCGGCCAAGTAATTGCGATTGTAGGCTCTGCAGGTGCACCGGCACAACAAGCTCCTAAAGTAGAGCCAGCAGCACAAGCTCCTGCTCAAACAGAACAAGCAGCACCTGCTCCGGCAGCAGCAGAAGAAACATCTTCTTCAGACCGTACAATTGCAAGTCCTGCAGCACGTAAATTAGCGCGTGAAAAAGGAATTGATCTTGCAGCTGTATCACCTGTAGATCCAATGGGCCGTGTACGCGCACAAGATGTTGCAGCTCACACAAACGCTCCTAAAGCACAACCTGCAGCTCCAGCGGCGCCGGCAGCAGCGTCTAAAGATGATGGACGTATTACTCGTCAAAAAATGACGCGTCGCCGTCAGACTATCGCTAAACGCTTGCTTGAAGTGAAGCAATCTACAGCTATGTTGACTACATTTAACGAAATCGATATGACAAACGTGATGGCTCTTCGTTCACGCAAGAAGGATCAGTTCTTCGATCAAAACGACGTGCGTCTTGGCTTCATGTCATTCTTCACGAAAGCAGTAGTTGCTGCACTGAAGAAATATCCTTATGTTAACGCTGAGATCGATGGCGATGAAGTTTTGTTGAAGAACTACTTTGACATCGGTATCGCAGTTTCTACTGAAGGCGGACTGGTTGTGCCGAACGTAGTGGATGCGGATCGTAAAAACTTCGCTGAAATCGAAGCATCAATTGGAGAGCTTGCTAAAAAAGCACGCGACAACAAGTTGACAATTGCTGACATGACAGGCGGTTCATTCACAATTACAAACGGCGGAGTATTCGGTTCACTATTATCTACTCCAATCCTTAACGGTACACAAGTAGGTATCTTGGGTATGCATACGATTCAAAAGCGTCCAATCGCTGTTGGAGACAACATCGAAATTCGCCCAATGATGTATGTTGCACTTTCTTATGATCACCGTGTAATTGATGGTAAAGATTCAGTAGGATTCTTGAAGATGGTTAAAGAATTGATTGAAAACCCTGAAGATCTTCTTCTAGGCTCTTAATTAATAAAAACATAAAGCGACCCGCGGCTATATGCGCGGGTCGCTTTTGTATAGAACGAATGAAAGGAGCTTTTTCCATGTCTTATTTGAACTGGTTGAACGAACCGACGTTAAAGACGGTGACTTGCACGCATTCTGATGCTGAGAAGTATGTGGTGAACAATATGCTGACAGTGGGGAAGACGTATGAAGTGAAGAACGAAACAGACGAGTTTATATTCGTCGTTGATAATTCAGGCAAAGTAGGGGGCTACTACAAAACCTACTTTGCTAACGAGCAGCTATAAGCAGTTATACACCGTCCTTTTAAAAAGGGCGGTTTTTTGTTGCAGATTGTGAATTTGTAAGTGGTAGGAGACCGTTGACTGCGCTTCAATCCTTATATAATAAACAGTGATACTTGATCTGACGTCTGCACAAATTAAAAAAATGAGTTAATAGAACAAGGTTTACAGTTCACTTCATCTTACTATGCACTTTGAAATGGACCTACCAAGTAAAATTTATTGAAAACTAACCCAGTGTACCGGAGTGGAAGGCGGCGATTCCCGGAGGATCAGCGGGACAGGTGAAACACCCAACGAGCGCAGCGAAGTTGTGGTTCACCGCACGACTTCCGGAACGCGTCCGCCTGGAACGTAGGGAAACGTATACTTACACATTCATTTCTACAGAAAAAACCGCCCTTTTAAGAAGGACGGTTTTTTGATTCTTCGTATACGGACAGCAGTCTTGTTTTCAAATCTTCTTCCATGCGGGCAATTTCTATCTCGGCTGACTTACGCTTTGCACGGCCGTCTGCCTGAATAACCAACGTTTCTTCGATAGTTTGAATCAAGTTTTCCTGCGTTTTCTTCAGCGTATCAATCTCAATAATGCCTTTTTCATTCTCTTTCGCCGTCTCAATACTGTTCACTTTCAACATTTCTGAATTTCGTAATAGCAGGTCATTCGTTGTCTTCGTCACTAGCTTCTGTGACTCAACAGCTTTTGCCTGACGATTCAGTGTAAGTGCAATCGCGATCTGGTTTTTCCAGAGGGGGATAGACGTCATGATCGAGGCCTGGATCTTTTCAGCGAGCGTCTGATTCGTCTGCTGTATCATACGGATCTGCGGAGCACTCTGGATCGTAATCTGACGGGACAGCTGCAGGTCATACAGGCGCTTTTCTAAGCGATCGACAAACTGCGCCATATCATTCACTTCCTGCACCATCATCTGATCATTTGATTCTTGTGCTTTTTTATGAAGTTCAGGAATAATTGTATTATTAATTTCATCCACTTTTAATTCAGCAGCAGCAATGTACACATTCAACGCCTGAAAATACGTTTTGTTTTGCTCGTATAAACTGTCGAGCATTTTGACATCTTCCATTAAACCACGTTTTGAATGTTCCAGCTGTACACTGATCTTATCAATTTGCGTACCGAGCTTCTGATAACGGGTCATCATTTCATTCACAGAACGTGTAGCTTTGCTGAACAGACGGCTGATACCTGATTTCTTTTTATCCGACAGGTCATCAGGGTCAATCTCAGAAAGCTTATTCATCAGTTCGTTCAACACATCTCCGACAGGTCCAATATCTTTGCTTTGAACATGATCAAGCATTTTATGTGAAAAACGAGAGAGTTCGTTTTGCGCATTCGCTCCGTAGGTGATGACTGCTTCATAATTCCCTACAGGAATTTGTGCAGCGAGCTGTTTCGCTTTCACCTGTTCCTCATCAGTCAGCCGATCAATCAGCTTAGTGGAAGAAGTGCTTTCTGCGAGTGTAGATTCCATTTCCTGCGGTAAAAGACTGGCATCCATATCGAATGGATTGTTTAGTAAATCATCCATTGTCGTTTCTGCCTGTGTATGTTTATCTGTCATTTGAATGTGCCCCTTTCGATTCCAGCAACGGTTTACCTTTATTAATCGTAACATCCACAAAATCTATTTCCATTTGCAGTTGCTCTAAATCTGTCGCCACCGCATTTCGTAAGTCTCTTTCCATTTCAAGATTTAGATCGGACAATGTCTCGCGTGTATGTTGGAGAGCCACTTTGATTTCCTGATCTTTTAATGGCTGATTTACCAGCAATCCATATTTAGAAGTCAATTCTACAGCAGAATCAAGATGTGCATAGAAAAAATTCTCCACTTGATAAAATTTCCGCGGGTTCATTTGAACAATTTTAATAATTCTTCTGGCCATAGAAGACATATCATATACTTGTCTGAAGGCTTGGATGGAACGTACTTGTCCGTACATATTGCCAAGCCGTTTCAGCTTTTTCTTTGATTCAGACACTTGAAATGCAATATGTTTATATTCAGATCTTGTCATACCAAATTTTTTTAACGTAGAACGCAATTGTATTTCTTTGATGGCCACATTACCGCCGGCATACAGTCCAATTCCAATGGCTGAGCTGACAAAGAAATTCAGACTCGTTGCTCCCAGTAGAATAAACCAGGTCACGAAACTGGTAGGCGCCATAAGCAAATGCCTTGTAAAGAAATTTTTGACGTTGTTCATGATTATTCAGGCCACCTTCCATTGTATCTATACATTATTTACGGATTAGCATCGAAAAAGTTTCATCATGTTACTAGCTGACGTAGATCAATAAATGTTCTCATTCTAATTATAGCTGAAATTAGACAAAAACTCATATATTTCGGCGCAGCAATCTTTTTACTTTGCTACAGCAGAGAGATTTGCTAGAATTAATGTCATTCGTGCATAGAGCCAATGAAGGAGTGCATACTAATGTATGAAGTAGTTTATATGAAAGCTGACTTTGAACCATGGTGGATGTTTGAGGAATGGAGAGATTTTACTGTTTCTTCAAAAACATTTTCGAATGAACATGACATGCAACAACATCTCAATGAAGTCCTAACGAAAATGGAGAAGCACTTTGAACGGTACGAAGCGCGCAAAGGATGTTTCCACGCATTTTGGTCTGCTTCTGAAAAACATTATTGCGATGGTTGCGAAGGGGATCTGCAGATTTTTCACGGAATTGTAGTGCTGCAAAACAATCAGCCTCTTATATCGTGATAACATTCTGTCATTTATACATGTTTTTAATTGACATTTACGTCACTCATGGTATACTTGCTGTAAGTAAATTAATTGAACAACCGTACACGAATGGATTCACCTATTACAAAAGTGATCGGCATCGTCGGTACTTTTTGTAATATGTGAATTTTTTTATGCGGAAGTTCATATATTAACAAGTACTTATCTATTTTGGAGGTAATCGAATGAAACAAGGTACAGTAAAGTGGTTCAACGCAGAAAAGGGCTTCGGTTTTATCGAAGTTGACGGAGAAGACGATATTTTCGTACACTTCTCAGCAATCCAAGGCGACGGATTCAAAGCTCTTGACGAAGGTCAGCAGGTTGAATTTGAAGTTGTCGAAGGTAACCGTGGTTTACAAGCAGCTAACGTTGTGAAATTATAATCCACTAAAAAAGGCATCCTAACGGGGTGCCTTTTTGCATGGGTAATTTTATTTCGTAACCGTTTCAAGTGAAGAGGTAACAACGAAATCCTTATTTGTCGTCATGATCGACTCACGCTTCACTTCGCCAAATCCTTTTACCAAGTACTTCCGATTAATAATATCATCGCCTTTTTGTTCCAATACGACCGCATCATTGAATTCCTGATAAGGCGTTTCGACGGACGCATCTGTTTCGATGATTTTCCAGTCTTCAAACACTGTCCCTTTTTCAATTGGACCATTCAGATAAATTCCGATTGGCTGCATTGCCTTTAAATCTTCGCCATTCGGTACTTCAGCTTTAATTTCAACAGGCTGTTCCTGGAGAATCTTAATTTCATCTCCCTCAAGCTTATAGACCTTCTGAATAAATGAACCTCCGTTATTCTCATGCACTACTACATAATCTTCTGCTGGGGAATCGACAGTGATATCGAGTTCTGCAAATTCATTTCCGTCACCTTTATAATGGGCGCTCGAGCCGTCAGGCAGAAAATAGTCAAGAAGAGATACGTCAGTTTTTTCTGCGTCTTCTTGTCCCGATTGGTTTTCATTCGTTTGTTCATCTTTTACCGAATCATTATTTGAATTGCTGTTACCGTCAAGAGAAGTAGCAGGCTTTGAAGAACAGCCGGCTAATGCAAGCAGAAGCACAAAAAACAGGAATAATCCATTACGTTTCATGTAAAAACCTCCTTTATTTTGTGTTATACCCTGAACAGATCTAATTATTCAGCAGAAAGCCGCTTCCTCCTAAGAGAAAACGGCTTAATCACCTTATGCTTTTTGACCTTTCCATTCCAGGTACTCGTCATAAGACATCATTTTATCGAAAATTGTACCGTCATCATTGATCTCAATTATCCGGTTAGCAATTGTCTGGATGAACTGGTGGTCATGAGATGTAAAGATCATAGCGCCTTTAAACGCAATCAGACCATTGTTCAATGCTTGAATTGATTCCAAATCCAAGTGATTCGTCGGCTCGTCAAGCAACAGCACGTTCGCACTTGTCAGCATCATTTTAGACAGCATACAGCGTACTTTTTCTCCACCTGATAACACGCTCGGCTTTTTATTTACTTCTTCACCCGAGAACAGCATGCGACCAAGGAAACCGCGCAAGAATGTCTCCGTTTCATCTTCAGGAGAATATTGACGCAGCCATTCAACCAGCGTCTGCTCAGATCCTTCGAAAAATTTCGAGTTATCGATAGGGAAGTAGGCACGTGTTGTCGTAACGCCCCATTTGATCGATCCTGCATCTGGCTCGGTTTCTTCTGCAAGAACATCCAGAAGAGCAGATTTAGCCAATGGATTACCAATTAGTACTACTTTATCATCTTTTCCTAGTGTGAAAGTAGCGTCTTTAATATATGTTTTACCGTCAACAGTCTTTGTAAGGTCTTTAATTGTTAAAACATCGTTTCCAATTTCGCGGCCCATCGAAAAGTTTACGAAAGGATAGCGTCGGGAAGATGGCTTAATATCATCCAATTCAATCTTATCCAAAGTCTTTTTACGTGACGTCGCTTGTTTGGATTTCGATGCATTCGCACTGAAACGCGCAATAAACGCTTGAAGTTCTTTGACTTTCTCTTCTTTTTTCTTGTTTTGTTCCTGTGAAAGTTTTAATGCAAGTTGGCTGGATTCATACCAGAAGTCATAATTCCCGGCATAAATTTGAATTTTACTGAAGTCCAAGTCTGCAATATGTGTACAAACTTTGTTTAAGAAATAACGGTCGTGAGAGACAACGATTACTGTATTTTCAAAGTTGATCAGGAATTCTTCAAGCCAGCGGATTGCTTTTAAATCCAGGTGGTTGGTAGGCTCATCCAGCAGTAATACGTCTGGTTTGCCGAATAAAGCCTGTGCAAGCAAAACTTTCACTTTATCTGATCCTGCGAGTTCAGCCATTTTCACGTGATGCAAGCTTTCAGGAACTCCAAGACCTTGAAGAAGCACTGAAGCTTCAGATTCTGCTTCCCAACCGTTCAGCTCAGCGAATTCGCCTTCGAGTTCAGCTGCACGCATACCGTCTTCATCAGAGAAATCTTCTTTCATATAGATCGCATCTTTTTCTTTCATCACTTCGTAAAGCGTTTTGTGACCCATGATCACCGTTTCCATTACCTCGAACTCTTCATATTCGAAGTGATCCTGTTTCAGTACAGCCAAGCGCTCGTCTTTTCCTAAAATGACGTTGCCTGTCTGCGGTTCGATTTCTCCTGAAACAATTTTTATAAATGTTGATTTACCCGCACCATTTGCACCAATTAATCCATAACAATTACCTGGATTGAACTGTATATTTACATCTTCGAACAGTTTGCGGTCGCCGAAACGAAGACTAACATTACTCACTGCTAACATAATAAAATCCTCCTAAATTCACAATGCTCCTATTATACATGATAATACGCCGAAATGAAATCTTTGACTGGTACAGTTTGCATTTTCGGTTTACGATAAGAAGGAGAGAGAAATTCTGGAATTCATCTGAATAAAAGGAGAACTATCATTGCGCTGGAAACCAACTCAAATTTTATTACTGCTAGCTATATTTATAGTAGCACTCAATTTACGTCCCGCTATTACATCAATTGGTCCCATGCTCGACATTATCAGGGTAGATCTGACGCTTTCAAACACGCAAGTCAGCTTGTTGACAGTTATTCCGGTTATTTGTATGGGTGTGTTCGCCATGCTCGCACCGATACTTAACAAAGCTATCGGGCTCAATAAATCGATGTATCTGATGCTGCTTTTATTGGCAGTCGCGACAGGAATACGGCTCAGTGTGTCATCGTTCAGTATTTTACTGTTGACAGCTCTTGCTGTCGGGATTGCGATTGCAGTGATTGGGCCACTCTTGTCTGCGCTAATCAAGCAGTACTTCCCGCAGCAAGTCGCAGCAGTTGTCGGAATTTATTCATTCGGTATGGGGATGGGTGCAACACTCAGTACAGGTCTTACTGGGGTATTCTATGAAAAAGCAAACTATCATTTTGCACTGGCCATTTGGGCTGTTCTAGCAGTGCTTGGAATGATTGCCTGGCGAGTCAGCTCAAAACATCCAATGGAAGTGAAACAAACGGCAGGCAAGTCTGCGAAAAAAGGAGAAAATCCTTGGCGAAGCAAGACGGCTTGGAGCTTTCTCGTATTTTTCGGATTACAGACTGCTTTATTCTTTTCCATATTGACGTGGCTCGTCCCAATTGCTGTGTCGAATGGAATGACCTTGTTGCAGGCAGGTACGCTGCTCAGCAGTATGACAGTCGTTCAGATCTTCATGAATATAGGTTTTCCTATTGCCTTACAGCGTTTCCAATCACGCACACCTGCGTTAATCGGTATTCTGCTGATCGGCATTGTTTCAATCGGCTTCATGTGGACTTCTGAACCGCTGCTATTTTCAATCGGTGTGCTGCTGATGGGCATCCCGCTAGGCGGACTATTTCCGATTTGTTTATTAATGCCAATGGATGCAACGGATACAGCGGAAGAGACGAATACCTGGACTGCGATGATGCAGACAGGCGGTTTCATTATCGGGGGAATCCTTCCTCTGTTTATAGCGATGCTCTATGATTACACGTCAAATCATCAAGTTACCTTATTCGTATTTCTCCTTTTATTTGTGGCTATGCTAGTACTGGCAATTCAAATTGGACGGACAGCCAGCAAAGCATGAGTAAAGACGCAACCCGACGTGCACAGAAACGTCTTTATTACAGAACTACAGCGATATTGGAGGAATGAAGGGTACATGGATGATCATTTGGAGGAACAGCTGCCCACGCGCAGAAAAAAGAAACGTAAACTCCGGATTGGCAGGGTATTTTTCACTGTCTTATTACTCGGCACAATCGCCGTAACGGCTTATTGTTATATACTGTACAAACAAGGAAAAGCGTTGACAGCAGGAAATGAAATCGAGCCAGGGGAGTTTCATGGTGATTTACTGGATCCTCAAGACCCGACAACAGAAAATTATTTGCTGCTGGGAATAGATAATGACGGGTCAGGAAAGTACCGAACTGATACGATGATGGTGCTATCATGGGATCAGACACATGGAACAGCGAATCTTATTTCGTTTATGCGCGATATTTATGCGCAGATACCAGGATACCAATCCTACAAATTAAATACTGCCTATTATCTGGGTGGTGTTCAGACTGCTAAAGAAACGATCTCGGGCATGTTTAACATTCCGATTCATCATTATGCCGTAGTGGACTTCGATAACTTTGAATCAATCATGGATATTGCCTTTCCAAAAGGACTGGAAATGGATGTTAAACAAGAGATGTCCGAGAAAATTGGTGTTACGCTCACTCCGGGCGTTCAGCGGCTGAACGGCAAAGAGTTATTAGGTTATGCCCGTTTCCGCGCAGATTCAGAAGGAGATTTTGGACGAGTCAACCGCCAGCAAGAAGTTATTCAGGCAGTTAAAGGGGAGCTATTCAGTGTTCCTACTATATTGCAGGCTCCCAAAGTAGCCGGTGCGCTGGATAATTTTATTACAACTGATCTTACGTCAAAAGAAGAGCTGACAAAATTACTGACGGTGCTAGCTAAACGTAAGCTGGATCTAAACACACTGAGAATTCCGGTAGAAGACAGTTATTCATTCCGTTCGTATCAGCACGCAGGCTCTGTCATTGAAATTGACTTAGAAAAAAATAGGGAAGCGATCCGTTCATTCTTAACGGCACGATAATTGTTTATTCAGAGGGGGAGAGTGGTTGTGAAACAGCCGCCAAAAAAGAATTCATTAAGGGATTTTTGGTCTACACGTTCGACATCACCGATCGTTGGATTTCTGGGTGGTCAATCTACGTTATTCGTACTTCTCTGTGTGTTGCTCATTGGATTGATCATCTTGATCTTTTCACAGGTCTCATTCATTTTCTATCCGATACGGGTCTTTTTTTCAACGGTCGTCCTGCCAGTTGTACTCGCGACGATTCTATATTACTTAATGCGGCCGATTCTTCGTTTTTTGGAAATGCGACTGCGGATCCCGCGAGTTTACGGAATCTTAATCATTTTCCTGGCCGCAGCAGGATTGCTGACATTGGTTATTTTCCTTGTGCTGCCATTCTTGCGGGAACAGTCGATCAATCTCTTTGAAGAATTTCCAACGTATTTCAAACAGCTCATTTTAGATATGGATGCTTTTTTCCGCAACTCTTTATTCGCTCCTGTTTATGAAGGATTTAACTTCAATGTCAATACCTTCTTAGATTCAGGATTTGAAAGTATCGGCAAGTTCTTTACCGAAACACTTGGAGGAATTGCTTCCGGCGTCACTTCGTTTATTTCTGCTTTAACAGGAATTATCCTCGGATTATTTACTGTGCCGCTAATTCTTTTTTATCTATTGAAAGACGGAGAAAAGCTGCCTCAAGTGACTTTGCGTATGTTGCCGCCCCGTTTGCGTGATGATGCAATGACTATTTTCCGAGATGCCGACAGACAGATCAGTGCTTATATTCAAGGACAAATACTTGTAGCCATAGCAATCGGCATCATGGTTTCCATCGGATTCCTTATCATTAAAATGAAATATGCTCTATTGCTCGGAGTTCTTGCGATGTTTACGAGTATTGTGCCGTATTTAGGACCGGTCATCGCGATCACACCAGCCGCAATTATTGCGGTCGTTACGTCTCCATTCATGCTCGTCAAGCTCGCAATCGTCTGGACAATTGTACAGGTGGTCGAAGGCAAGTTCATTTCACCGCAAATAATGGGGAAATCACTGCATATTCATCCGATTACCATCCTATTCGTCTTGCTGACAGCAGGATCTCTGTTCGGTGTAGCCGGTGTCATACTAGGGATTCCTACATATGCCTTACTGAAAGTCGTCGTCACGCATATGTTCTATCTGTTCACGCTGCGTTATAATCGATTCGAGATAGAAGAGGATATGTATTATGAAGTAGTGGAAGAAGACAAAGAATAACCCGCTCATCATCGGCGGGTTATTTTTTATGGAGTTTCATATAGGATGGCACCTGTATTTGACAGATCATAGCCGCCGATTGCTCCGATTTTCGCCTTAAAATCGGCTGAACGTATGGTGGTGAGTAAAAACTCCCGTAAAACTTCATTTTCATCGGTCTTTAAAATGACCAGATCATATGACTCTTGAATAAGGGGAATAAAGTCGACATCGATCAGGCGAGATGTTTTCTCAATCCCTACACCCGCATCTGCCTGTCCTGAAGCTACCCTTGCTGCCACAGCCATATGATTGAGCTCTTCATCCTCATAACCTGCTAACGTGCGCGGTGAGATGTCTGCGAGACGTAACTGTTCATCGAGTAGCACACGGGCACCAGAGCCTTTTTCACGGTTGATGAGGCGTAATCCCGACTGTCCTAAATCAGACCAATTACGCAGCAGTTTAGGATTTCCTTTCTGCACGTAGATCCCCGCAGTTCTACCAAGTAAATTAACGACTAGATAGGAGTGTCCAGTCAGCAGGCGTTTAATGTATGGTAGATTGTACGAATTTGTTTCACCATCGAATAAATGTGTGCTCACGATATCCGCTTCGCCCTGCACCATTTTGATCAAGCTGTTCAGACTGCCTGCGAATGAACGAAGGGGACGATAATCGAGGTGCGCTTCTTCTATATAGCTTGCCAGTATATCTAGACTCAAATCCTGTCCGCTGATGATGACAGATGGATCACGCAAAGGCTCAGCAGGCTGTTCTTTGTGATTAGCAGCAGCTGACTTCACCGGAATGATTTCACCGCCGCTTTTTAAACGTTCCTTATAAGCGGTTAAATCGATGGCATCTACACGCATCTGACGCCCGACGCGGTATGCACGAATTTCCCCTTTTTTAATTAAGTCATAAACTGTCAGCTTTGATACTTTCAACAGCTGTGCAATTTCTTCAGTTGTATAGGAAACATCATTTTCTGTGTTACTCATTTTTCAACCTCCGTTAAACATTACTAACTATCTTCCACCATTTTTATCAAAATTGCAAAATTGACAAGTACAGGAAATCATACTATGATATTTTTACATATAACTAATTATAACTAGTTATGTTTAGTTATATCTAAACAAAAGGGGGTATGAGAATTGAAACGATTTTTACTGATGGTTTTATTCGCAGTTTTGTCGATCATGCTGGTTGGTTGTTCGGATAGTACAGGGCCTAAAAAAACGGATGGAACCGATCAGGAGACACCTGTCGTGGACAAGCCTGCTGAAGAGGTTGAGCTCTTAATTTCAGCTGCAGCGAGTCTGACGGATGCACTGGAAGATCTGAAAGCTACATATGAAGAGGAACATGAAGGAGTAAAGCTGACATATAACTTCGGAAGCTCGGGGAAGCTCGCGACAAATATTGAAAACGGCGCTCCTTCTGATGTCTTTCTGTCTGCCAGCTCGAAAGATATGAACGACATGGAAGAAAAAGGACTGATCCGTGACGGTACTCGCAAAGATTTCACGTCAAATGTGCTAGTATTGATTGCACATAAAGATTCTAACAGCACAATTGATTCATTTAAAGCGATTGACCCGGAAAAAGTTGATCATTTTGCGGTGGGAGAACCTGAATCCGTGCCTGTCGGGCGATATACAAAAGAAACCTTTGAAAATCTGAATCTATGGGAACCTCTTCAGAATAAGCTTGTGATGGGTTCTGATGTACGTCAGGTCTTAACGCATGTGGAAATGGGCAATGCGGATCTTGGCATTGTGTATTCCAGTGATGCATTTGTTTCAGATGATGTGAAGGTTCTGGCTGAATCAAATCCAGAATGGCATGCACCGATTGTTTATCCAGGGGCTGTGGTTGAGGCTTCAAAACATCGGGAAGCTGCACAGAATTTCTTGGACTATTTAACAAGTGATGCAGGTAAAGAAGTATTGCAGAAGTTCGGATTTAAGTAAGAAGAAAAGGGGGAGAAGGCTTGCTTGAGATGGATTATTCACCTTTGTTGTTATCGCTGAAAGTGGCAGCCATCTCCACTTTCTTCGTATTTCTGGCAGGCGTTTTCATCGCATATCTGTTGGCTAAACGTGATTTCTTCGGCAAAAGTATATTGGAAGCACTGTTTTTACTGCCGCTTGTACTGCCACCGACTGTTGTGGGTTTTGGACTGCTCATTTTATTCGGCAAGAAAGGCTGGATCGGCAGCTGGTTAGTAGAATGGTTCGATTTTCAGATTGTCTTTACATGGATCGGTGCCGTTATTGCTTCGATCGTCGTGTCATTTCCGCTGATGTATCAGAGTGCGGCTGCAGCATTTGAGAGTCTTGATGAACGCTTGTCCAATGCTGCACGTACAATGGGTGCTTCAGAATGGAGAGTATTTTGGTCAGTCGTTTTTCCGCTGGCGTGGCCTGGACTTCTTGCGGGTCTTGTGCTTTCATTCGCCAGGGGGCTTGGGGAATTTGGTGCGACCTTGATGCTTGCAGGCTACATACCGGGCAAGACAGATACCATTCCGATGGCGATTTATTTCGCAGTGGAATCTGGTCAGATGGAAAAGGCGACATTTTGGGTTGTCATCATCATCGTCTTCGGATTTAGTTTGATTTTATGGGTCAACTGGTGGAGCAAACGCAATATCCGCCGATTCACGCGATCTTAACCGTAGTAGGAATCAATATGCTGAATGTACAAATACATAAACAGCTGGCGCATTATGAGATGAAAATTAGTTTTGAGATGGCTCATGAAATACTTGTACTGGTCGGGCCGTCGGGCTCAGGGAAGACCACGATTTTACACATGGTTGCTGGTCTGATACATCCCGACTGCGGCATGATTACGTCCAAGAAACGCATATTTTTTGAAACCAATGAAAAACCTATGCCGGCCAGAGAACGTCAAATCGGTTACTTATTCCAGGACTACGCCTTATTTCCGCATATGACGGTTGAGAAAAATATCTGGTACGGTGTTAAAAAGGCTCAAAGGAATGAAAGCAGAGAGATGATCACGCAACTGCTGCAGGTTCTCGGTATTGAACATTTGTTGCAGAAATATCCGCATCAAGTATCTGGAGGAGAAAAGCAGCGTGTTGGTTTAGCGAGAGCTCTTGCTGCGCGACCGTCCGTTTTATTGCTTGATGAACCATTGTCAGCACTTGATAAGGAAACGAGACAGCAGTGCCAGAATGAACTGCTCAGGCTCCATGATATATGGAAGATCCCGTTTATTATCGTCACGCATGATCTTGATGAAGCAGAACGTCTCGGTGATCGAATTATTTATTTGGATCAGGGTACAATTGCTGATGAGAAATGGAAGAAACAATTAACTTATCATTGAATAGCAAAACCCAGCTCTGGTTCAGTGGAACAGAGCTTTTTGTTTTTGTGAATCAACAGGGAAACGGGTATACTGTAGGAAAGAAAACAAACAGTTTACAGTTTCATTATGAAAATGAATAAGATCTTTAAGTAATTTAGAGATTAATGTTTATCAACCAAAGAGGAGTTAAAAACGTGGGCAAACAGCTGAATGACCGCAAAGCAGAACATATCCGGATTGTGCTGGACGAGCACGTCACAGGCCACAGGATCACGACGGGATTAGAGAACTTTCATTTTATACATAATGCTTTACCCGAATTGTCGTTCGACGACATAAATACAGAGCAAAACTTCTTCTCTAAAGCTTGTAAAACTCCATTCCTGATCAGCTCAATGACCGGAGGAGCCAACTTTGCTGAAACAATCAATCGGAATTTAGCGCTTGCAGCAGAAGAAAAAGGTTGGGCGCTGGCCCTCGGGTCGACACGTGCTTTGATTGAAAGCAAGGCTTATCGCCAATCGTTTGATCTCAGACAGTACGCTCCTACGATACCAATTATTGCAAATCTGGGTGCTGTGCAGCTTAACTATGGATTTACAGAGAAAGAGTGCAGAAAGATTATTGAATATACAGATGCTGATGCTCTGGTTTTGCACGTGAATGTCCTGCAGGAAGTAATTCAGCCGGAAGGAAATACAGATTTCAGTAATTTGTTATCAAAGATTGGGAAACTTTGCACTGATTTATCGATTCCAGTCGGTGTGAAAGAAGTTGGCTGGGGAATTGATCGTTCGACTGCTGAAAAACTTGTGAACGTCGGTATTTCATTCATTGATACTGCAGGAGCTGGAGGCACTTCTTGGAGCCAAGTAGAAAAACACCGAACGGATCCCATTAAACAGCAGGCCGCAGGGGCATTCAGTGAGTGGGGAATACCTACCGCAGCTTCTTTAGCATCAGTAAAACCGGTTATGAATGAAAGAATGCTTATTGCAAGCGGTGGATTGCATTCAGGTGTAGATGCTGCAAAATGTATCGCACTGGGTGCAGATTTTGCAGGCTTCGGCAGAGCCATCTTAGAGCAAGCTACGATTTCTGCTGATAGCGTATTACAAACTATGGAAGTTAGAGAATTAGAGCTTCGAATGGCAATGTTTGCGGTTGGTGCGAAGAATCTCTCAGAATTACAACAAACAGATCGACTGCAGAAAATAAATCCGTGAGTGGTTGTTCACGGATTTATTTTCTAGTTAAGGAGGAATCGTCATGTGGAAATTAGTAAACGGTAAAATGGTCCAGACAACAGACGAAACGCGAATAAAATTCCGTACCAATATCAGTCAGGAGATTTTACAGCAATTAGAGGAATTGTCTGAAGAACATCATACATACAGTAATTATTTATTGGAGAATGGATTACGGAATGTTTTAGAACAAGGATTTGTTGAGTATGACAAAAATCTGCGTCCCAAAGACCGTGTGCAATATAAAACAACATATGATCAGGAATTGCTCGAATCAATCAAACAGCTGGCTAAAGAACAGAAGCTGTTTATTAATGATGTGATCGAGTACAGTGTAGAACATATAGACTTTGATGATTTAAAAACGAAGGATTATAAGAATCGTATTGAATAACGGTGTGAGAGGCCAAAGAAGAGTGAATAAAATAGTTCAATCATAGAACGCCCCGAACATAATATAAATTATAGGAAGTTGCGTATCACTGATAAGTATACTTGTGATATTGAGATATAAGAGATTTATTTGAGTTTATTAACTAATCCAAGACGAATCTTTAGTTAAGCGATTGATCTTATTTCGACCAATCGCTCTGTTTACTATACATTTCGGTTCCTTCAATCCATCCACTCCTGCATGCGATTATATATACGTTGGGACGGTTTTGATGAACCTCTCTCGATATTGCTTAAATACGATGTCGATATTTTCAATTCATCGGATACTTGCTGCAAGGTATAACCAATCTTTTTCCGCTTCGCTTTAAACTCTTGACCGATCTCTTTACCAGTATGTTCCTCCCCCTTAGTTAACGATAGGTTTTTGGGGGTATTCACAGCATTTTTTCTTTCAATGGGTTGATAATAACTAATAATTTCATCCGGTGGTGCTATGATGATCGTTGTTTCTAGCCAAACGCGCAGCCAACCTTTTTTCGACATACTGTCTTCATCCCACTGATTATACTGCCAAAATGAGATGACACCTTCTTCTTCCAATATATCTAAAGCTTTCTCCAGTCGATCGCGAATGCGTGACGGAGCCTGAGATTCTGCTTGTACACCTATTTTTTCGAGTAATGTACTGATTTTATGCGGCTGCAAATAACTGGCTTTCCGAGCTTGTGTACGCCACCTCCAGCTAATATAACGGATTAATTTCTTCTCCCATTTACGCTGATATGGATTGAATTCGATTGCTTGCTTTGGCAATAATTTCACCTGTCTCACGGAACCCTTCAAGAGATGGTCGAATACGTTGCCGATTGCTACATAGATACGCTCAGGCGACTTTCCGACAGTCAACTCACACGGACTTCCGTCTTCAGTACAAAAAGTGAATGCGCGACCTTCCATTTTCTTAGTAATCGGCTTTCCTTGGTCGTATAGTAAGACGGAATCCAACTGTATCCATAGCGACCGCAATATAGAAAGCGCTTTCAATACTAGTCTGCGTTGCTCTTTTTCATAGCCTCCCCGCCGACCAGTTCCACCGAGTTTCGTTTTCAATCCACGAATCGCCAATAAATCATCTATTTGTATTTCTACACGTTTGTTCGCCTGCGGAGACTGCGCTAAATACATATGACACAACGAATCTAGTACATCCACTTCTACTTCAGATAAATTATGTGCAGCTTCATGCAGTTGATGCATCTGGCTTACTGTTCTATCCGCTTCATCCGGCAACAGCAGCAAACGCCCCGACAGTGTTGGGCTTTGTATCGTCGCAAGCGGCCATTGATCTGGCTCACAAACGAATTGTTGATTGGAAATCGCTTCCGTAATGAATTGATAGACAACATTGCTCATGACGCGAAGATTATTCTTTTTTACTGGTGATTCGACTAGTTGATGACCGGAAATCCGCTTTTGAACACTGAGCAATTCATTGATTTGCTCCATTGAGTTTTTTTCCGACTCGAACGCTATGAGTATTTCCGAAATCATTTTATCAAGATAGATATTGACGGCGGCGGTGAATGAATTGAGGAAGCTGTCGTTAGAAGTGAAACTATGTTTCAATTTCTTGAGGAATAGTATGTTCAATTGCTCTCTGTCAAGAGCGTTCAATGTATCGTAGCCATGCTTTGTGATCATTTCATTGACGCTATGGTTCATCACATACGTCCTGTACCATGTACTGAATACTGTCCAGGACTTTTCGTCATTCAGTCCGACGTGTGCATTCAACATTTTATGGTATTTATCATATAGTTTATTGATGATTTCCCATTTGAGTGTCGGTTTGTTTTCGAGCAACGGTGCAAGATGCCCTTCATATGCACTATAGAATTTAGCAATCATGAACTCTGTAGCTTTCTTGAGCACTTCACGTCTCGCGTTTACACGCAATTTGAAAAATAAATCAATATTATCTTCGTAGATTTGCTGACGGACGATGAATGTCTCGTTTTTGACTCTGGGAAAAATCCGGTTGGCATTCACTTTCTTCCGTACATTTTCAGATGGAAAGTTGATTAAGTAATTATAGTCAAAGAAATTGGGCTGATGATCATGGATGATGATGACTTGGAAGTGGTCGATTTTATTTGCAATCGTTTGGTGGTGGATGAGTTCGCCGTTCGTATCATTCAACAGTAAATCGTTATTGATCAAAAGTAGTCCCCCCGATAACCGTAATCTTCAAGTAGTATAACATGAATTCACAGAATTATCCATCGTCTTCCCAGTCAAAACGACCGGTTATCGACGACGTCCGAAGTCCCAAGGAAGACCTAACTCGTCGTTGAAACTAAAAATCCTGATGACCAATGCTGTGATGATTACTAGCCTCGATGGAACCCTCTCAATCCGCCAATACCGATGAACAAGAAACCTAAAATAATCGATTTTTTGAATGCCACTTCACTCATTTTGTGGCCTCCCCTATCAATAAACAACAGTTAATTTCCAAATTATTTATTATGTCAAATATAGCAGTAACTTAAAAAATCCGTGGCAGGAGTTTTCAGCATGCCTCAAGCAAAACTGAAACCCTCCCGCCACGGACCACACATGTTTGGCTAGTTAGCGGATATTGATGATGCAGGCTTTTTCTTGCGTGTAATCAAAAATCGAATCCGTACCATAGCCACTTTCCTTTACCCCGCTAAACGGCAGGTCGGCTCCTACTCTAGCGTACGTATTGACCCATACATTGCCCGCCTGCAACTTGTCAATCATGCGGTGAGCAAGTCCGAGGTTTTGTGTCCAAACACCCGCTGCTAGTCCGAAGTTCGTGTCATTGGCGATTTGAATGGCTTCTTCTTCCGTATCGAAAGGAATAGCGACTGCCACCGGGCCAAAAATTTCTTCACGGGCTAATTTCGTACTATTGTCCGCCACTTTGACGAGTGTCGGCTGTACCCAGTAACCTTTCGCAAATTCCGGTTGACCGGGCAGAACGTGTTGACCGCCGTATTTCCCGCCGAACACTACTTCATAGCCGTCTTTTGCCGCTTCATCTATATAGCCACAAACTGACTTGAATTGCGCTTCATTGGCGATTGGGCCCATCGTATTCGCCGTATCGAGCGTATTGCCGTGCTTGACGAATTCATTGTCAGTCATCAACTCTTTCAATCGACCGATCACTTCTTCGTAAATAGTGCGCTGGATCAACATGCGTGAACCACCGACACAAATCTGGCCGGAGTTTGGAGTAAAGATACCGTTAATCAATCCGTAGACCGCTTGATCAATATCCGCATCTTCAAAGACGATATTCGGCGACTTGCCACCTAGTTCAAAAATTAGTGACTTCGGAGAATGGGCAGTCGCTTTCGTAATGCGCTCCGCCGTTGCTTTCGATCCCGTCATACTAACTTTATTGACTTCTTTATGACCAACGAGATAATCGCCGATTTCACGGCCCGCCCCAGAGATGACATTGAGTACACCGGGAGGAAGGATTTCTGATATCAGTTCTCCGTAGCGCAAAGATCCAACCGCTCCACTCTCAGCCGGCTTGATCACTACTGTGTTTCCAGCTGCCAGCGCATAAGCCGCCTTGATCGTAAACGTAAACAGCGGTGCATTCCACGGTAAAATACCGACGACTACACCGATTGGTTTGCGTACAGTGAATCCAAAATCCCCTGTACCCATTTGTACCGTTCGACCTTGCCCACCTACTAATGCTGCAGCACCCGCTGCGTCGTACCAAACTTGTTTCAACACTTCCGCCAGATAGCCGTATTCATCAAGTACCCAGCCATTGTTCCGCGTCTCCAGTTTTAGTAACTCTTCAGCGTATTTGGGTATGATGTCCCCAATTTTACGCATATAATCACCGCGTGTACGTGCCGGCAGATCCGCCCAGTTTTCAAATGCTCCGCGAGCCGCCTGGATCACAAGCTCGGCATCTTCTTTCTTGCTTGACGGAACTTTTGCCCATACTTCGCCAGTTGAAGGATCGATACTGTCCGTCACGGCTCCGTCTTGCGCCTGTACGGTCTTGCCGTTAATAATATTGCCGTATGTTTTCAATTTGGATTGCTCGGATACGTTCGCCATATATTTTCCTCCTTCAAATTACCAGCCTAATGAAGCAACTACTTTTTCTTGATAGAACGAAGTGGAGCCTAAATATTGATCATAATAACGAGCGCGCTTGACGAATAAATGGCAATCAATTTCTTCCGTAAAACCGATCCCACCGTGAATTTGAATATTATGGGATGCCACTTCAATGAACTTTTCCGTCGCATATGAACGCGCGCTGTAGACGGCCGCTTCACGATCTACTTCGTCTGTGTCTACTACCCAGTTGGCATAATGGCTGAGTGAACGAGCAATTTCCAAATTCACTTTCATATCAACGATACTGTGTTTAATCGCTTGGAAACGTCCAATCTTTTGTCCGAACTGTTCACGCATATTCGCATACTCTGTCGCCATATGGACTACGCTCTCCATTGCACCGACTAAGTACGAACTAAGCGCCGCGTTGAAATACAGCAAACCTTCTTGCAAGTTGTCCCAGCCCTTATCCACTTCACCAATAATTTGCTGCTGTGTAATCTTAAAATCGTAGAAGTCGAGTTTCGCTACATGCTTCGCTTCGTCAAAAGAGGTTTGGGGCGTGATTGTCAGTTCATCGGTCTTGTCGATCAACAGAAGCGTCAAGCCATCTTGTTGATCGTCATTTGTTCGCGCCACTACTAAAAAAGCATCCGCAAATCCCGCTTCTGGCACTAAAGTTTTCGTACCGTTTAGCACGTACTGTCCATCTCTGCTCTCCAGTGAACATTCTATGCCGGATGGCGAGAAGTCGTTGAATGGCTCAAGCGCCGCAAAAGAGATCTGTTTCTGTCCGGTAACAATTGCCGACAAATACGTTTGTTGCTGTTGCGTTGTTCCGTACTTCTTCAGAATCGGTACGGCGAGCGCGTTCGTTTCCATGAACAATCCCGGAACGAGTGAACGTCCGAGTTCTTCATATGTCGGAACGAGGTCGAGCGAATCAAGATCGAGGCCATCGTAGACTTCTGGTATATTGATAGCCGTACAACCAAGTTCAGCTAGCATGCTATAAAGTTTCTGTAAATTTTCGGTTTTATTGACGATCATTTCACGTGCTACTTGCGTACCGCCGAATTTATCCAGCATTTTTCGAATATGTCCGCGAAACGTTTCTTGATCTTCTGTTAATGAAAAGTCCATATTTCATCCCTCCGTCTATTAACGTCCCATGTCTTTCGGTAGTCCGAGTACTCTTTCGCCAATCGTATTACGTTGCACTTCGCTCGTACCGCCGCCGATCGTATGACCGAATGACGATAAGAACAAGCTTTGCCATTTGGCGTCTACTGGTGCATCTTCTTGCCACAGCATGCCTTGATGTCCTTGAATCTCTACTGCAAATGATGACAATTCTTTGGTCAATTCACTGACGACGAGTTTATCGATCGAACTTTCCGGTCCTGGTTGACCATTCTTCAACGTCGTGGTCAAGTTGCGGTAATAATTCAATAAAGACCCGCGAACACGTGCATAGAAGCTCGCCATCTTCTGTCTGATCTGTGGATCCATTAATAACGACTGTCCGTTGACCTTGTATTGCTGGGCCATCTTGACCGTATCGTTGAACTGTTGCTCGAGCGTAAACAGTTCGGCACCAATTCCTGAACGTTCATGCAGCATGAGTGCGATGAGTACATGCCAACCGGAATCCAGTTGACCGACGATATCCGCATCGGTCGCTACCGCATCCGTCATATAGACTTCGTTAAAATCCTTATGACCGTCCATTTGTACAATCGGCACTGTTTCTACTCCAGGCTGATCCATATTCATTAAGAATACGGTGATACCGCGGTGTTTCTTCTCGGGATGCGTGCTCGTCCGTGCAAGCAGGAAACACTTATCCGCCACATGACCGTAGCTCGTCCACACTTTCTGACCATTGATCAGCCAGCGGTCTCCGTCCTTTACGGCACTTGTCTTGATAGCGGTTAAGTCGGATCCGGCGTTAGGCTCCGAATATCCTTGACACCAGATTTCTTCACCAGTCAGTATTTTCTTCAAATATTTCTCTTTTTGTTCATCTGTGCCTACATCGATTAGCGTAGGCCCCACCATATGGATGCCTATGTAATTAATCAGTGGCGGTGCTTTGACTTTGACCATTTCCTGATGATAGATAATCTCTTCCATCAAACTAGCATCCCGTCCGCCGTATTCTTTCGGCCACGCGATCGCTGCCCATCCGCCTTCGTATAACGTGTTTTGCCACTGCCGTAACACACGGGAATATTCTTCAACATCTTCCGGCAACTCACGTTTGCCTTCTAGCCATCCTTCCGGCAAATTCTCTTCTAGCCATGTCCGCAGCTCTGTTCTGAATTTTTCTTCCTTTTTGCTGAACGTGAAATCCATCATCCATCATCCTTTCTTCCGCTTTTATCAATCAGTTCATGACGGGCACCCACTGCGGCAACGCACGGTCTTCCGTTATATCAATCCACGTCATTTGAATCGGCATGCCGATCTGTACAGCTTTTTCATCGCAATTTAATATATTGCCCATGATTTTCACTTCCGGTACATCGTCAAGTTGTGCCAGAACGATCACGGTTGGCAAATCGTCCTGGAAGCCCGGCAGAAAGGGACGATAGGAGATGACATAAGAGTAGACGCTCGCTTTTACGTCGTTGCCCATCTCTTCCCATCCTACATTCACACTGCCACATGTTGCGCAAGTTGGGCCTGGCGGTTGTGCGTATGCTTGGCAGTCATTGCATTTTTGCAGCACAAGCGTATGCTGATCCGCTGCGTCCCAGTACGCTTGATTAATTTGGTCTTTCAATGGAATTGGTTTTGGGTACGTCATACTATTCCTCCTAGTTTCGTAAAATCATTGCACCGGCAATATCCGGTCCCGCCCAGCCGGTACAAATTCCGATTTGGCAATCTTCCACTTGGCGATCGGTTCCTGCATAGTCATGACGTAGCTGTCTGACGATTTCAATGGCATTGTTCATTCCGTGCGTGTACCCTTCAGACAACATGCCGCCAGCTGTATTCGTTGGAAGTTTGCCGCCGATCTTCAAATTACCCTGCGCGACGAACTCTCCTACCTCCCCGCGTTTCGCAAAGCCGTATGCTTCTAGCTGTCGCAATACAACCCAACTGAAACAGTCATAGATTGCCGCCACGTCGATATCTTCCGGAGTCACGCCTGCATTTTCATATAGTTCTTTCGCCACGTAATCGGAAGCGACTTGGTCGATATCATTCCAGTAGTGTGCGTGTGGATGGCATTGTCTTGCTGACATGCCCATAATATAGACCGGCTTCGAAGTACAGTCTTTCGCTTTTTCGACAGACGTCACAATGATCGCATTGCCTTCATCCAACTCGAGACAGGAATCATGGATGTTGAAAGGTGAACTGATGTCCGGTGTTGCAAGATAGTGTTCCATCGTCAACGGCTTTCCGTTTAAGAATGCTTTCGGATTTCTTTGTGCGTGTTCATAGAAACTTAAGCACACATGCCCGAGATGTTCTTTCGTAATACCGGTTTCGTGCATATGGCGTGTCGCGTACATACCGAACCACTGGGACGGGCTTGCCGATCCATACGGAATAACGAAGCTTCCGCCCGCTAGTGCACCTTGCAGCATATCCGGATCATAGCCACGCCCTACGCGGGTTCCTGAGCTGCCGTTTAGTGAACGGTAGATCAATACGGTGTTTAATTGTCCCGCTTCAATGAGCGCCACCGCATCCGCGATCAACATCTCCGTACTTGCTCCGCCACCTTGGATATCCTTAACGTACTTCGGCCGTACGCCGAGATAGGTGGCTAGTTGGTGGGATGTACAAGAATCACCTTCGTTGTAGTTCATAAAGCCGTCAATGTCCGTAGCTTTCAAACCTGCGTCTTCAATTGCTGCGCGGGCAGCATCTAGTGCCAAATGAAGAGGCGTTGTTCCCGACTTTCTTGAGCGTTCGCTCTCTCCTACACCGACAATGGCATAGCGGTCCTTAATAATTCCCATAAATCTATTCCTCCTATTTCACGATTGCATGTAAGTGTAAAATCGCGCTTCCTGCCCCGACGATTTCTCCTGATACTTTCTCGGCCGTCAGCTCCAGTGCGATACAGCGCTTACCCTGTTCTTCATATGTCCGTGCCACCGCACCCGAGCAGCGAATTTCATCGCCCGGTACAGTCATCTTTC
This sequence comes from Sporosarcina sp., assembly GCF_029257255.1. Lineage (GTDB taxonomy): Bacteria > Bacillota > Bacilli > Bacillales_A > Planococcaceae > Sporosarcina. The sequence goes on from NZ_JARICI010000057.1 coordinate 33,778, forward strand.
CGAAACGCATCTTAAAATTTGCAAGCCACGCTTCATTACCCGCAATTTTCATTACATATTCACCGAGAAATGCCATCACCAGCATGCCATGTACAATGACACCGTCGAGGCCTATTTTTTTTGCGAAGTCATCGTCAAGGTGCAACGGGTTAAAATCACTAGAAGCACCTGCATACTGGGCAATCTGTACTTTCGTAATCGGCGGCTTGACCATCGGTTCGAGTTTCTGGTCTACGGTCAGTTCTTCCAATACCCAATCTTTTATCATCTCAAGACCCTCCTGCTAGTTATTCGCTGCGCGATAGACAATATTCATCCGGCTGATACAGACGAGTTCGCCTGTTTCATCTTTCATTTCGGTATCAAGCTTCAAAAACTGCATATTTCCGCTTTTACCTTCCTTATCGTACAGATCACTTACTTTGATCCGGCAATGTAGTCGATCGCCTATGCGGATCGGTTGATAGTAGAGGAATTCCTGCTCGCCGTGTAACATTCTCCGCTGGTCGAGCTGAATCGGCAGTTCGACTTTGCCATCGTTCATCGCTATAGGGAATGTTGGAGGTACAATCAATCCTGCATAAGCCGACTGAGCAGCGTATTGCTCGTCGCTATAGAGCGGGTTGTCATCCCCGACTGCAGCAGCGAATTGGCCCACATGCCGTCCTTCTATCTCAAATACGTATTCATTGCTCATCAGCCCGATGACACTTTTATCCAAGTTCATTTCTCATCCTCCTCGTTACTTCGTAATGATCAATGCGTCCGCCGCTACAATACCGTTTTCATAGACGATGAGCGGGTTAATATCGATTTCTTTGATTGCATCCGAATAATCCTGAATTAACTCGGAAACTTTCAGTAACACGTCGATAATTGCTTCTTGATCGACCGGTTTTTTATTTCGCACACCTTGCAAAAGTTGATAGCCTGCCAAACTCTCCATCTTATCGATGGCGTCTTGCCTTGTGATCGGTGCTACGCGGAAAGACACATCTTTGAATACTTCAACGAAGACGCCGCCTAGGCCGAACATGATCACCGGTCCAAATGTCTCATCATTTGTGACACCTATAATGACTTCCACGCCTTCCGCTAACATTTCCTGCACGGATACTCCGTGGATATCGGCTGTAGGACAATGGGTCGTAGCGTTTTTGGAGATTTCATCAAAAGCTAGCGTCACTTGTTGCGCGTTTTGTACATTCAATCGGATTCCGTTTACTTCTGTCTTGTGTGGAATATCGGGCGAGTCAATTTTCAGCACGACCGGGTAGCCGATGCTTTCCGCAATCGCTACTGCCTCTTCTGCCGAACGGGCAATTTTGCGTCTTACGGTACGGATTCCATATGCATTCAAGATCTCCATTGACTGTGATTCACTCAGCGTCTGGTTTTCAAGTAACAGGTGACGGATGTTCGATTTATAGATTTCCTTCGGCTTCGCTTGCTCCTTCTTTGCTTTGTCATACGCTTCTCTATAGTCGACGAGCTTTGCGAGCGATCGAACAGGATTCATATCCCCCTTGACGAATGGAATACCATGTTCTTCTAGATAACTGATTCCTTTTGGAGAAGACATGCCTTCAAGTGGGAACGTCGTAACGAGAATGAACTTATCGGAGTTCTTGCACAGCTCTACAAACTCTTGCAGTTCAGGCGTGTTCTCATCCCAACTCATAGGGAATTCCGAGAAAATGATAATATCAGTCTCTGGATCATGGACGAGTGCTTTTAGGGGCTCGAGAAACAACTGTGGATGCGTGATTGCCGCGGCCGCCGTCAAATCGATTGGGTTGGAAGCGCTCGCAAAACTCGGGATAGTTTTTTCAATCTGTTGCTTCACATTGTCGCTAAGGGGATGGATGTTTAGGCCGTATGATTCACAACGATCGGCTTCATTGATCCCTCGTCCTCCTGAGCTTGTAACGATTACGGTATTTCTGCCTTTAGGCATTTTATTCGACATGAACAATTTGGAAAAAGAGATAATATCGGTGTAATCATCTGCACGTACGATGCCGGTTTGTTTGAAGAAGCCGTCATATACTTGATCGGCACCGGCCAGTGAACCGGTATGCGATGCTGCAGCACGGCTGCCTGCAGTGCTTCGTCCGGATTTCATGATGACGATCGGTTTATTGATTTCCAGCGCGTATTTTGCAAGCTTGCGTAACTTTTCAGGGTTCTTCTCGCCTTCAAGATAGCCACTCGCGATCGTAGTGTTCGGGTCATGCAGCATGTATTCGATAACATCTGAGAAGCCAATATCCGCTTCGTTTCCTACGCTGACGAAATAGTTGAATGTCAGGCCTTGCTGGGCAGCTGCAATATATGTCAAGACACCGAATGCGCCACTTTGTGTAACGAAGCCGGCTTCACGTTTTTTGTTGAGCGGCACATGAGTCAGTCCCGGCGAGAATGTGCCCATCAAGCCGTTGGTCGTATTGAGCAGCCCGACACAGTTCGGACCGATAATGCGGATTTGATATTGGTCGCATATGTCTTTGAGACGTTGTTGAGCGACGATGCCCGCTTCACCGATTTCAGAATAACCGGAAGCGAAGACGATCGCCGTTTTGACACCGCTTTCACCACACTCGATCAAACATTTTTCCACTTGTTCGATGCCGACGCAGAGGATAGCAAGATCGACTTGGCTCGGTACGTCCTTGACACTTGCGTAGCACGTCAAGTCCGCAATCTTTTTGGCGCTGCGGTGGATCGGATAAATTTCCCCTTCAAATCCTCCGTCGAGCAACGCCATCAATTGCAAGTACCCTATTTTATTCGTGTTCTCAGAAGTACCCAGAACCGCTATTGCACGTGGATGGAATAATGGATCTAATTCTAAATTTGAGACAACTTTTTCATTCAACAATTTCATCTTCTCTTCACCTCTCCACTTCCTGTATTTTGCTGGCTTACCTAACTTGACTAGAATCATAGCAAACGGTTTTATTTCCTATTTTATTATTTGTGGATTAAATAATTAATAGTATTAGCACTGGATAAGTGAATGTCAGGATTAACGAAGTGATGATATAGCAACGAATTTAGTTTTCGATATTTTCTGATTAGTATAGATACACCCGACTATCGTGTAGGATGACCGCGACATTCGAGAAGGATAGCCGCACGATTTGTAAAATTACCAACTAACAGCGTATGAGTATTTCTGTTCCAACGGGTATAGTGCACGGTGAGGTACATAGGAAAACGCCCGATTTCTCAATTTTCGGTTGAGAAATCGGGCGTTTCGTTACGATGGACAATCATGCGATTATTTTAATGTTTATTCTAACTCCTATCGCTCCACATACTGCTGCAATTGAGTTTTATTTCTCTTTGATGAAGATAAAGAATCAACCACACTACATACGAACGTATTTTACAGCCAAAACTGTATAAAAAAACGGTTGGGTTGTCGATATACTGGCGTTTTCGTTTCATACCAGAGTGTCACTCTACCACAGTAATATTATCTATCGTATGATAGTCCGTAACAAATCCCAAATGAATTGCCTCCCACAAATAAAACGACACAATCGAACGGTGAGGTTTCCAAAGTGGTAACTTCTCAACCAAGATCCCCTGCCGTTCTAACTTCTCCACCCCATATAGCCACTGAGCAGCCCGCTGGATACCTACGTCATTTACAGCTAGAACGTCTTGCCGCCCAAGTGACAGAAGCAGAAACATCTCTGCTGTCCACTTGCCAATACCTTTGACATTTATCAACTGCTCCATAACAGATTCATTACTATATCGATCAATACTCTCAAGGTCCAGCTCCTTTACTGCTACTTTCTCTGCCAGATCCTTCACATACTGTACTTTTCTCTGCGTTAATCCTACCTGTTTCAAATGATCATCAGTATTTGTCAGCAATCCTTCCACAGTGATTTGCCCGCCAAGCAACTTTTGAAGCCTATTGTAAATAGCGCTGGCTGCACTGACCGAAATTTGCTGTCCGACAATAGAGCGGACAACCGAGGCCAAATGATCTGTTCTTAATGAAATTTCAATATCACCGGCGGCTACTATTAACTTCTTCATTACAGGATCTCTATCACAAATATATTGCACCCCTTCATCCTGTCTACTGAGAGTAAGCTTATTCAATTACAGTACCTCCAGCTGCTTCATTCTTCCCTAATGAAAACCCTTCAAATAACCTGCCGCCATATGGCGCAAGGACAGTCTCCGTTAAACTGATCACTTTGCTTTTCACGCCATTCTTATAATATTCGTCAAAAGACTCAACAAATTCCGCGGTGAATTTTTTGTCGTATTGCTGCAAAGATCGAATAACCCACTTCGATGAACCTGTCCAATGACCATTGGTGCGTAACACAAATTCTTGGATCAAGTCAGCTAACGTATTTGCTGTAAAGAGCTCTTCCGCACGATTAGTACTTCCTATAAAATCATCCAGAACATCCGTGATAAAATAACGTTTTACCGTAATGATTTCATCTGTCCATGTTTCAGGTCCTTGATCTAAAATCTCTTTAGCTTCCAACTTGATCGCCTCGATAATGCCTTCATCCTTTAGAACGATTCCTTCCACGACCATTCGCTGCATAGAAGGTTTAGCATTGTGATAATCCATTTCAAAAAAATGTTTGTAGGAAGTTGTTGTATGTACAAATACTTCAATTGGCCAGCCAAAGTCAATTAGAGACTCTCTATAAGACAATTTGACAGCTTCAGTAAAAATTACGATATCCAGGTCGGAGGTGGCAGTCCCTTCCCCTCTGACAGTGCTCCCAGCCAATAAAGCCCCTTGACAGTCAGGGAAATGCTTATCGATAAAGAGCTTGGCAGCCTCTTTCGCCGTTAATCTATTGATCGTCGCCATTTGACATTCCCCCATAATCTCATCATCATTCATTACCTTTCGTTACAAAACAGAACTATTTCTTTATCATAGTTCCTGATACAGATCTATATCCTGTACAATCTTTTGTAATGATTGCTGCCAAAAGCTTTGCAGCGACAGATCTATATTGAAATGCTTCTTCATAAGTTGTTCCAAGGGTACCATTCTGGTTTCACTCAGAAAGCTTTGAAACTTGTGGTCAAATTGTTGATCTTTTTTAGCCAGATCAAGAAGTCCTATACTTAATAAGAACCCAACCGTATAGGGATAATTATAAAAAGGGGTATTCGCTTGATAAAACTGTCCATACTTAATCCACACGAAAGGCTCATAATTACGTAAACTCCCTCCATAAGCTTCTTTCTGACAACGTAACGAAAGTTCTTCTATCTGTTCTGCATCTACCTCCCCGGTCTCTCTGCACTCATAAAATTTTTCTTCAAAATCAAAAGCACCTCTTATAGACATCAAATAAGTTAGACTTCGCTCTATCTTCTCTCCAAGAATTGATTTCCTTAATGAAATATCGCTGGTATTTTCAATGAGATAATCAATACATACCGTTTCAAAGAAGATGGAGGACGTTTCCGCTACTGTCATTTCTAACGTGTCATCTAAAAAACGCAGGGAAGGCACTGCTGTCATTTGTTTAAAATGCCAAGCATGACCAAGTTCGTGGGCAAGTATCCTGACACTATTGATTGTATTGTCAAAATTTAAAGAAATTCGTGACTCTCCTTCTGAAATGAATGGAACACAAAATCCCCCAGGTTGCTTTGTTGTACGTTGCTCCGCATCCACCCAGCCGTTAGCAACGGCGTTCTTAACAAACTCACTCATATTAGCGTCGATACTTTCAAGAGACTTTGTAATTGTGTCAACAGCTTGATTGAAAGTTAGTTTCGCAGGATCATTTTGAGATGAAATCATAAATTCATGCCAATCAAGTCGTTCATTGTCACCTTTATGTAATTTCAGTTTAAAATATCTGGTCAGAGCATCCAATTTCGCGTCTATTGTTTCCCATACCACATCCAGTGTTTGTCTGGATATTCCATTTACTTTTAATGATTCGTCAAGGCAATTTACTCCTTTCACCTTCGCCTCATGAAGTCTCAGCCCCACCATTTGATTATAAATCGAAGCAAAGCTGTTCGATTGTCTCTCAAGAGTTTTGTTAAGTTCCTGGAATATAAGAGTCCTATCAGATTGAGCAGGATGCGACTCAGCTAAATCTATTGCTTCACCAAAAGTTAGTGCGTCCAATTCTTCAACTTTTATTCTTAAGTTATTGCGGACTTGCAGGTAATGGGCTTCCAGACTGTTTACTGTTTCATTAGAAGGTTCAGAAATTTCATGTTGTACTTTTGCATAGTTTACTAGTTCGGAAAGAAAATGTGACTGTTTAACGCCATTTTCCCATTCTGAATATTGTTGTTCACTCCTATTATGTAGACTTTCCTGCAAATTGGACAGTATTGAATAAACTCGATTTTTCAGTGTTAAGATCGTTTCGTTTAATGAACTCAGATAATTTGGCTCCACATCTTCTGTAGTTAAGCAGTAGTAAAAGGAATCTGCTGAGTCAATCTGTTGTATAAATTGAGCAATTAAAACTAAATCACTTTCAAATAAGGTAGTTAACTCTGAATAGCTTTCTAGATCTATCAATTTATTATTCATTTCGCTTAAATACATAGTATACTCGTCCAACTTGAAACCATACTGAAGATTATCTAGCTTCCAACGAGTTGCTCCATCGAATTTCCCCACAGTGTGTCCACATCCATTCAATATCTTGCAGATACAATTTAATATGACAATTCCTGATTACTCCAAGAATAATTTATCCTTCCAAGAATCGAACCTTCTTGATCTTTAATTAAATAAAAACAACAAAGACGTTCAGCCTGTTCTTTTAGTAAGGGCTTTTTCAAGCGGATAATACACTGATCTCCAGACAGATTACCGCCACTATATCTTTAGTGACTTCAATCATTATTAGCGCGCTCTCTTTCTTCTCTCTCTTTCATATATCTTTCATATATCTTTCATATGCATCATTCACCCCGTCATCAACTGGTACGGTTTGTTTATGTATATCAAGCAATAAGATAAACGACCTAAAAATTACTCCGACAATAATTGCCGATAAGATATACCAACCAATAGGTCCAATGAAAACTAAAATACCTAGAAGGCCGGCAACTAAAATACACCCTAATAACTTCATAACTTCCCTCCTCGGTTTTAAATATAGTAAATAAGCAGTTTCTCAACGATAAAGTAGTTCGTATGCATAGATAAAGACTGAAATTAAACGTTTTATGGAGGACATTCTACAGCTTCCTCCCCGTTTGGTTTATGCTCGTTGTTTATCGCTTGATCAAGTAGGGACTTAAGTAGACAATTCCTGCACTAACACCAAGCGCAATGGAAAATGCAGTCAAAACATTGATAGCATCTTTGAAAACGAAATTAGTCATTAGATTAATAGAGAAAATAAACACAAAGTATAGTAAAAATCTAATATGCCGCTTTTTCAATATTTTACCTCCTTTCCATTAATTATTCATATACAGTCTACCATGCTATAGATAACGTTTGCTTGAGGAATGATATAAAAAAACGGATTGCAGCCTCAATGGTTGCAATCCGCCTAACAATTGTCTTACTTATTTTCCTTCTTAACAGAAGCAACCTGCACAATCTGTCCGTCTTTCGCTTCATCTACAACAGCGCTGCCAGTTGATTGTCGGTTCGTATTTTTTAATGCCATCGGATCAACTTCAATTTTATGATCTTTAGATGTCAGCAATACGAATTCTTCGTCATCTTTTACAGCTTTCATTGCCACAATTCGATGTGGATTTGACTTTAGTTCTTTAATAACCGTCACGCCTCTGTTCGCTCGTGATGCGGTTTCAAACTCTGAAATATTCATTCGCTTGACAGATCCTCGCTGTGTCGCGAGGAAGACATTTCTTGTCTGCTCCGTAATGACTTCAAACGCTGCCAGTTCATCTTCAGGCTTCAAATGAATGCCTCTGACGCCGCCGGTGCGTATGCCGGTAATCGCCAGTTCAGATAAGCCGAAACGCAGTGAATATGCCTGTTTGCTGACTAATAACACATCTTCTTCACCAGTAACGACTTGTGCACCTATCAATGTTTCACCTTTTTTAACATTCATTGCTTTATATGAGCGGTTATAGCGTTGTACTTGGAAATCAGTCAGTTTGGATAACTTCACATTACCATTTGACGCTGCTGTTAATACACTCAGGTTTTCGTCAAATGTCTCGATACCGATGACGTCCACCAGTTCTTCGTTTGGCTCAAGGCCCACAATACTCGATACATGCTGACCTAAATCACGCCAGCGGATGTCAGGAAGCTCGTGGACAGGCTGATAGATATAATTTCCGAACGATGTGAACAGCAGGAGATGATGCTGCGTATTCATCGCAGATTCCAATAAATAATAATCGGATTCTTTCATTTCCTGGCCAACACCGTTAGACGCCGAATAAGAGCGCATGCTTGTACGTTTAATATAGCCGCCTTTTGTAACGGATACCATAACTTCCTCACTAGGAATTAAAATATCCAGGTCCACTTTCAGCTCTTCAATCTTTTCAACGATTACGGAACGGCGCGGCTCCGCAAACTGTTTACGGATTGCCTTAATCTCCTTCACGAGCACAGCAATTAATTTCGACTCGCTTGCCAGGATTTCTTCCAGTTCAGCTATCAACTTACGCAGCTCTTCTTCTTCTTGTTTCAATTCTGTAATATCCGTGTTTGTTAGTCTATATAACTGCAAGGAAACAATGGCTTCTGCCTGAACTTCCGTAAATTCATACGCCGAGATCAAATTTTGCTTCGCATCTTTTTTGTCTTTTGATGCTCGGATAGTCTTGATCACTTCATCGAGAATAGACAAAGCTTTCATTAAGCCGTCAACGATATGCAGGCGGTCTTTAGCCTTGCGGATATCGAAATTAGAACGTCTGGTAATGACATCTTTCTGATGATCGATATACGCATCAAGCAGCATCGGGAGTGACATAAGCATCGGCCGTCTGCCTGCAATAGCAATCATGTTGAAGTTATACGTAATCTGAAGATCGGTGTTCTTTAATAAATATTGCATGATGGCATGGCTGTCCATATCTTTCTTCAACTCTACGACAATCCGCATACCCGTACGGTCCGATTCATCCCGAATTTCAGCAATCGCATCCAATTTACGATCATGACGCAGCTCATCCATTTTTTTGACTAAGTTGGCTTTATTCACATCATATGGAATCTCCGTAATAACGATTTGGGTTTTACCGGCTTTTAGCTGCTCTGTTTCCCACTTTGCACGAATTACAAAACGTCCCTTGCCTGTTTCATAAGCGGTTTTAATACCATCGGTTCCTTGAATAATGGCTCCAGTCGGAAAATCCGGCCCCGGAATGACCGTCATCAATTCTTCCACGCTAACATCCGGGTTTTTCAGGCGCATTAAAACGGCATCAATCACCTCATGCAGTGCGTGAGGCGGGATGTCCGTTGCATATCCTGCTGAAATACCCGTTGATCCATTGACTAACAGGTTCGGGAAGCGTCCAGGCAATACCGCCGGCTCGAGTTCTGTATCATCAAAGTTCGGTGCAAAATCCACCGTTTCTTTACGGATATCACGCAGCATCTCGCTAGCGATTGCAGATAAACGAGCTTCCGTGTAACGCATAGCAGCCGCGGAGTCTCCATCGACCGATCCATTGTTTCCGTGCATGTCAATCATTTCATGGCGCAGTTTCCAAGATTGGCTCATCCGCACCATTGCATCATAAACAGATGTATCACCGTGCGGGTGATAGTTACCGATAACGTTACCGACTGTTTTAGCAGATTTACGGAACGCTTTCTCATGTGTATTTCCTTCATGGAACATCGCATACAAAATCCGGCGCTGAACCGGCTTTAAACCGTCACGAGCATCCGGAATTGCACGGTCTTGAATAATGTACTTACTGTACCGCCCAAAACGGTCGCCGATCACTTCTTCTAAGGGAAGATCTTGAAAAGTTTCTGAATGGGTCATTTCATATCCCCCTCAACCTGTATAAATGCATTATCTAAAATATTATGTTCTTCAATTAAGCCAAAATCGACATTTTCTTCAATCCATCTCCGGCGCGGTTCGACTTTATCCCCCATCAATGTCGTCACACGGCGCTCTGATTTAGCACCGTCTTCAATCGTTACACGAATTAGGGTACGTGTTTCAGGATTCATCGTCGTTTCCCATAATTGATCGGCATTCATTTCTCCAAGTCCTTTATAGCGCTGGAGCATATAGCCTTTACCGATTTTCTGCATCGCTTCATCCAGATCATTTTCTGTCCAGGCATATGCGAGCTTTTCGCTTTTTCCGGAACCTTTAAACACTTTGAACAGCGGCGGAAGTGCAATATATACTTTACCTGCCTCAATCAAAGGTTTCATATAGCGGTAAAAGAATGTCAACAGTAATACTTGAATATGTGCACCGTCTGTATCGGCATCTGTCATGATGATGATCTTGTCATATGCAGCATTTTCTATTTGGAAATCTGCACCAACACCCGCACCGATCGCATGAATGATCGTATTGATCTCTTCATTTTTCATGATGTCTTCGAGTTTGGCTTTTTCCGTATTAATGACCTTACCTCGCAACGGCAGGATCGCTTGGAATGTCCGGTCGCGCCCTTGCTTTGCAGATCCGCCCGCCGAGTCACCTTCGACCAGATATAATTCGTTTTTCGCGGCATTTCGTGATTGTGCCGGTGTCAATTTCCCAGACAGCAATGTATCCGATTTGCGTCGCTTTTTACCGGAACGCGCATCTTCTCTTGCTTTTCGGGCTGCTTCGCGTGCTTGATGGGCACGAATTGCTTTACGTACAAGATTCGCGCTTAGTTCCGCATTTTCTTCTAGGAAATACAGCAATTTTTGAGAGACAACTGCATCTGTGATCGTACGTGCTTCACTGGTACCAAGCTTGCCTTTCGTCTGTCCTTCAAACTGCAGAATTCCCTCTGGTATACGCACAGAAACGATCGCAGCGATTCCTTCCCGGATATCCGCTCCGTCCAAGTTCTTATCTTTTTCCTTCAACAAGCCTGCTTTACGTGCATATTCATTCACAACGCGCGTCATCGCAGCTTTCGCACCGGTTTCATGCGTTCCTCCATCTTTCGTCCGGACATTATTGACGAATGAAAGAATCGTTTCCGCATAGCCGTCACTGAATTGGAAAGCAAATTCGACTTCAATACCATCTATTTCGCCTTCTAGATACGCTACTTCATGCAGGACGTCCTTCTCTTCGTTCAAATACTCGATAAACGCTTCAATACCTGATTCGTAATGGAAAACATCTTTTTTATCGGTACCCTCTTCTTGCAGAACAATTTTTAAGCCTTTCAAAAGAAACGCAGACTCACGTAATCTTTCAGCTAGTGTGTCGTATTGATATTTAATCGTTGAAAAGATTGTGCGATCCGGTTTGAAATGAATGATTGTGCCCGTTTCTTTCGTTGTGCCAATCTGTTCAAGCGTCGTAGCAGGATGTCCGCCGTTCTCAAAACGCTGACGGAATTTCTTGCCGTCACGAAAAATTGTTACTTCTAGCCATTCTGATAAAGCGTTAACAACAGATGCACCTACACCGTGCAGACCGCCGGATGTTTTATAACCGCCCTGTCCAAACTTTCCACCTGCGTGTAATACAGTCAAAATGACTTCTGCAGTCGGCTTTCCTGACTGGTGCTTTCCTGTCGGCATACCCCGTCCGTAATCGCGGACACTGACACTGCCGTCGGAATGAATCGTCACATCGATCTCTGATCCGAAGCCTGCTAATGCCTCATCCACAGAGTTGTCGACTATTTCATAAACCAAGTGATGCAGCCCGCGGCTATCCGTCGAACCTATATACATACCCGGTCTTTTGCGTACGGCTTCTAAGCCTTCTAAAATTTGAATGGAACTATCATCATACGTATTTTGAATTTTCTCTTTCGCCAAAATGAAACCCCCGTCAAACAAATGTTCTCTTAATTTAATCATACCTCTTCTGATAAATGCTGTCAAATCAACGTTTTCTTGCAGTCAACTTATTGTATAGAAGAAATCTCAGGATTGCAATGCAGAAAAGATGACAACCTAATGAACGACAACTTCCGACATTTCGATTAACTGTCTTAGCTACGGCTTGTGTAAAACTGTTATTGTTCCAAACTTACTCTTCTGCTAAACTTAATGCAAACAAGTAATCATGCAAAAGGGGTTCATTATGGAAACTTATTTAATCATTCTGGCGGCCTACCTACTTGGTTCGATTCCCTCTGCGTTATGGATCGGGAAACTCTTTTATCATACAGACGTCAGAGAGCACGGTAGCGGAAATATGGGCGCGACCAATACGTTTCGTGTGCTAGGGAAAAAAGCAGGAATCGTCGTCACGCTGCTCGATATTCTTAAAGGTACAGCAGCTGTTCTGCTGCCGTTTCTTCCTTATTTTCAAGACAACATGATACATCCACTGTTACTCGGGATTGCAGCAGTTCTCGGCCATATCTTCCCTCTTTTCGCAAACCTTAGAGGCGGGAAGGCAGTGGCTACTTCCGGCGGTGTTTTACTCGGATATAATTGGCCAGTCTTCCTTTTGGTCGTCATTACCTTTTTAATCGCATTAAAGCTGACAAAGATGGTATCTTTAACTTCTATCATCGTTTCGGTGCTCGGGCCTATTTACTGCCTGATCTATTATTTACTAACAGGTGATTTGTACTTATTCCTAGTTGTTTCACTAATGGGCTTTTTCATTTTTTATCGGCACAGAGCCAATATTACCCGTATAAAAGATGGAACAGAACCAAAAATAAAATGGCTGTAGGCTGTTTTAGGAGAAAGGGCGTTTTACTTCATGAACATCAGCGTATCCGAAAACGCAGAACACTGGTTTAAAGATGAAATGGAAGCTTTATCAGGTGATTATGTAAAGTTTTTTGCACGTTATGGCGGTCCAAGTCCGCTTCATGAAGGTTTTTCATTAGGCATCACGAAGGAAACACCTGATGAAATAGCCGTGGAAACTGTTATTAACGGCATCCACTTTTATATTGAAGAACGTGATATTTGGTTTTTTGATGACCATGACTTGCAGGTGGATACCGACCCCGCGAGTGAAGAATTAGCATTCAAATACAACAAGCAATCCTAACAGAACAGCACACTAAACGGCAAGAATAACTCAAAGGTTATTCTTGCCGTTTTTAAATCGAAACAACTGGTCCAGACGCTTTTCTGCCTTCAAAATTTCCTCTTGCCGTTCTCCCAGCAGATCAAAATGCGGATACTGCTCTCTTGCATGAATCCATTCAGGACGCAACCCATACTGTTTTCCCCAACTAGTCAGCTTCTCCATGTCACTGCATCCTGCTTTTGTGACCGTATTGATCCCTGGAAATCGATCATCAAGCCAATAATGCGTCAAGAACGCGATCTCTCCCTGACTGACTGCCTCTTTCCAGGCCTGCAACTCCTGTCGCTTAATACCGAATGCCATCAGGTTTCGCTCCGCTGGATTTCAGCATACTTCGCATCCCATTGAGGATCGATTTTGCTCAATGAAACAGGTCGAAAACTCTCTTTTTTCACTAGAACGTGTTCGGATACAGCCGTCGCTGCGATAGAACCATCGGCATGGAGAATCTCATAGCCATATACTGTACGCAGCTTGCCGTGCGATTCTACCCATGTCCGCACAGTGACGGTCTCTCCATATGTAATTGATGTCTTATACTTCACAGACAGCTCGGTAACCGGCGATAAATAGCCGTCCTTCTCTAGTTGTGCGTAATGAAAACCCAGATCCTGAATAAGCGATGTCCGTCCAATCTCCATCCAAACTAAATAGTTTGCGTGGTAGACAACACCCATCTGATCGGTTTCTGCGTAACGTACTTCAATTTCTTTTTCACTTGTAAACATTTTTATTCACCTCTTTATCCAGTATAGCGAACGAAAAATGACTTTGCTTGTAATAGCATGTCAATCATAGAAAAAGATGCCCAACAAAGTCAGTCGGACATCTTTTTCTTACATGATAATTATTTTGTTTTCAACTTGTCACGAAGAACCATTTGCAGGATTCCGCCATGACGGTAGTAGTCGATTTCAACTTCAGAGTCGAAACGTGCTAGAACTTCAAATTCAGTTTCCTTGCCGTCTGGAGCTTTCGCAATTACTTTAAGGATTGAACGTGGTTTTACGCCTTCAGCGATATTAACACAGATTTCTTCCTCACCAGTTAAGCCTAGAGACTCAACGTTTTCGCCATTGATGAATTGTAGTGGAAGTACACCCATCATCACTAGGTTCGAACGGTGGATACGTTCAAAGCTTTCTACGATAACTGTTTTGATTCCAAGCAAGTTTGTACCCTTTGCTGCCCAGTCACGTGAAGATCCCATTCCGTAGTCTTTACCGCCAAGGATAGCCAGGCCAGTTCCGTCCTGCTGATATTTCATAGCAGCATCATAGATCGGCATAACTTCTTTAGTCGGCCAGTACGTAGTGAACCCACCTTCAGTACCAGCTGCGATTTGGTTACGGATACGGATATTCGCAAACGTTCCGCGCATCATGACTTCGTGGTTACCACGGCGTGATCCGTAAGAGTTAAAGTTACGTGGCTCAACGCCATTTTCACGCAAATAGATTCCAGCAGGTGTGTTCAAACCAATCGCTCCAGCAGGTGAGATATGGTCAGTCGTGATAGAATCGCCGAACTTACCGATTACACGCAAGCCTTGAAGCTGCTCGATATCCGTTGGTTCTTTCGAAAGATTTTCGAAGAACGGTGGATTTTGTATATAAGTAGATGACTCGTCGAAATCATATAAAGAATCATCAGTTGTTTCAATTGCATTCCACGCTTCGTTTTCTGTGAATACGCGGGCATATTCTTTACGGAACAATTCAGGAGTAACTGTAGCGTTCAATACATCGTTAACTTCTTGAGTAGAAGGCCAGATATCTTTGAAGAATACGTCGTTACCATCTTTGTCTTGTCCGATTGCATCTTTAGCGAAGTCGATATTCACTGTTCCAGCTAGTGCATAAGCAACAACGAGTGGAGGTGAAGCCAAGTAGTTCGCTTTAACGAATGGGTGTACGCGTCCTTCGAAGTTACGGTTACCTGAAAGTACAGATGTAACTAGAAGATCTTCGTCGCCGATTGTCTTTTCGATTTCCGGAAGTAATGGACCCGAGTTACCGATACATGTCGTACAAC